>NSIL01000050.1 GCA_002737365.1 Acidobacterium sp.
GAAAATGACATGCGGCGGCGGTTCTTCGATCGACTTCAACAAGGCATTGAACGACGACGCCGACAGCATGTGGACTTCGTCGATGATGAAGATCTTGTAGCGATTGCGGACCGGCGCGATGGCCAGGCCTTCGACAATCACCTCGCGAACGTTGTCGACACCGGTATGCGTGGCGGCGTCAATTTCGAGGACGTCGATGTCGCGGCCCTCGGCAATCTCGATGCAGGCGTCGCACACGCCGCACGGGTCGGGCGTCGGCCCCTTGGCGCAACTGAGCGCCCGCGCCAGGATGCGCGCCGTCGTCGTCTTGCCGCAACCGCGGGGGCCCGACAACACGAATGCCTGGGCAATCCGTTTGCTCTTGAGCGCGTTCTTCAGGGTGCGTGTGACCGCCTGCTGCCCGAGCACATCCTCGAACTTCTGCGGACGCCACTTGCGGGCGAGAACTTGGTAGGCCATTGGCAGGGAAACTCGGCCCGGAGGTCCTCAACACATCACGGAAACGACTTAGCGCTGCTGCCTTCCGGCCCTGACGCGATTCGCCGCCCTGAGATTGCCGAGGTTCCGAGCCGAGCCTGTAGTGTAGCACCGGCGGCTAACGGCGGGCGATGGCTTTAGCCGTCGCCCTCCCTACCATCTGCGTAAATCTGCGGCCTAAGGCGTGGCGAGCAGGGTCGCCGCCAGACGGGCATAGACATCTACGGCCTGATCCAGCTCCGCAATCGCCACATGTTCGCGATCCGTGTGTGCGACATGGATGGAACCCGGGCCGACCAGCAGCGGCGTGCCCCAGCTCGACAGGAACGGGATGTCGCTGAAATACGAGAAGACGGCGGTCGCGAAGCCGGGCACGGTGTGCAGCTTGACTGCCGGCAGTTCCAGTATCTCCTCCACCGTCACGCGGTTGGCGAGAGCCGCGGCCAGCGTCGCGCGAATGGCATCGTGCGCGCCGACGGTGCGGAAGAAGACCTCGGCTTCGGCATGGGGCGGGATCACGTTCGGCGCGACGCCGCCGTTGATCAGGCCCACGGTGTAGTGCGTCGTGCCAAGCAGCGGGTCCGACGGCCACACGGCCGCGCGCAGCGCCATCAGGCAATCGAGCAACTTCTCGATCGCTGACTCACCGAGCTCGGGATAGCCCGAGTGCGCTGCCTTGCCCGCTGCCGTCAGGCGGACCCGGAAGCAGCCGCGCGTCGCCGACCCCAGGCGCAGGTCGGTCGGTTCGCCGTTGATCAGGAAACGCGACGTCGACCCAATCTTGTTCGCGGCTTTGGCGCCGTCGCTGCCGCGCTCTTCGCCGGCCACGAACACCAGGCCAATCCGCGTCTCGCCGGCGGCGCGCAGCCGCTCGGCGGCCGCCACCTGCGCCGCGAGAATGCCCTTGGCATCGCACGCGCCGCGGCCGTAGAGCAGACCACCTTCGACGCGACTCGGAAAGAACGGCGGCACGCAGTCGAAGTGCGTCGAGAACACGACTTCGGGCTCGCCGACCGCGGCGATCACGTTGACTCGCGGGATCCGGGATCCGGGGTCCGGGCTCGGGGCCAACGGCTGTTCCAGGACCGAATAGCCGAGTGCCCGCAGGTAGGATGCCAGCCAGGCGCCGACCTCACCTTCGTTACCGGTAGTCGATTCAATGTCGATCAGCTGTCGCGCCAGCGCGACGACATCGATCCCGAATCCCGGATTCACCGGATCCACTGTTCGAGTTCCGTTCTCGCGTCGGTCTTGTCGTCGCGGTACTTGACGATGACAGGTGTGGCGAGCGACAGTCCCCAGTCCTTGCCGGCGCCATGGGTGACGGCGCGCGCCCCGGGCACGACCACCGCGCCTTCGGGAATGACGAGCGGCTGTCCGGGCGTGGGCTTGATGATGACGCCGTTGACCAGGTCGTACACCGGCGTCGACCCGGTGAGCACGGTACCCGCGGCAATCACCGCACGCTGCTTGATCACCGCACCTTCGTAGATGCCAGTGTTGCCGCCGACCAGCACATCGTCTTCGACGATCACCGGCAGCGCGCCGACGGGTTCAAGGACGCCGCCAATCTGCGCGGCGGCGCTGACATGCACGCGCGCGCCGATCTGGGCACACGACCCGATCAGCGCATGTGAATCGACCAGGGTGCCCTCGCCGATGTAGGCACCGATGTTGATGTACATGGGCGGCATGCAAATCACGCCGCGGGCGACGAAGGCGCCGCCGCGAATGGCCGACCCGCCGGGGACAATGCGAATCCCCGCGGCCACGCCGGGACGCTGCACGGTCTGCGTGTCCTTGTCGTAGAACGGCAGGCCGGCCGACATCTCGACGATGTCGCCGAATCGAAAACCCAGCAAGATGCCCTGCTTCACCCAGGTATTGACGCGCCACCCGGACGGCGTCGAGAAGTCGGGCTGCGCCGAGCGAATGGTGCCCGCTTCGAGCCCCGCCTTCAATTCCTCGAACGCCGCCCTCGCCGCAGCCTTGTTGGCGCCCGTTCCGGCGGCCACGAGCGAGGCAATGTTCTCTTGCAGTGTCACAGGAACCCGAGCTCCTTCAACCAGCCGTTCATCTTCTCTTTCGATGCCTGGCGCGGCGGCACCATCGGCAGACGGAACACTTCTTCACACAGGCCCATGGCCGCCATGGCGTACTTCACGGGACCGGGGTTCGACTCGATGAAGTTACCGAGCATGATCGGCACCAGCCGGTGATGCCGGCGACGAGCCGTGGCGTAGTCGCCGCGCTCGGCCGCCTCCACCAACTGCGTCATCTCGGCGGGAATGGAGTTCGACGCCACCGAAATCAGTCCGCGGCCGCCAATCGCCATCAACGACAGCGTCATCGCATCGTCTCCGGACAGCACCAGGAAATCATCCGGCACGGCGCGGCAGATCTCGATCATCTGCGTGATGTTGCCCGAGGCCTCTTTCACGCCGATGACATGCGGGATGGTCGCCAGACGCGCCAGTGTGGCCGCGTCGATGTTGCAGCCGGTGCGACCGGGCACGTTGTAGAGCATCACCGGCAGCGGCGTCGCTTCGGCCACAGCCGAGAAGTGGGCGAACAGTCCTTCGGGCGTCGGCTTGTTGTACCAGGGCGTCACCTGCAGCAGGCCCTGCACGCCAATGCTGTGCATGTCTTTCGACAACTGCACCGCCGCCGTGGTGTCGTTGTCGCCGGCGCCGGCCATCACCGGCACCTGCCCGTTGGCCTCTTCGAGCACCAGTTCCACGACGCGCCGCCGTTCTGCCGCCGACAGCGTCGGCGTCTCGCCCGTGGTGCCGCACGGGACCAGGAAGTGAATGCCGGCATCGATCTGCCGCCGGGCCAACCGCTTGATCGCCGGTTCGTCCAGCGCACCGCTCGTGGTAAATGGCGTGACGAGCGCCGTGCCTACTCCAGTAAACGTTGTTCGCATCGCATTCCTTGCTGCCGGGTCCCGGCTCCCGGGTTAGTCCTTAAGCATGTCGCCAATCGAGAACCAGCCGCGTTTACCAACCAGCCAGGTGGCGGCCGTGAGGGCTCCGCGGGCGAAGACGGCCCGGTCGCGCACCGTGTGTGTGAGCTCAATGGTCTCGGATGGTCCGTCGAAGCCCACCGTGTGTGTGCCCGGCACCGAGCCGGCACGCGTGGACGACACGGCGATCGGCCTGGTGTAACCCGCGCTCTCCATTCCGGCCTTCAGCGTCAGCGCCGTGCCCGAAGGCGCGTCTTTCTTCATGATGTGATGCGACTCGTGCAGCCAAGCGCCGAACTCCTCGTGCTTCGCGAAGCGACGGCTCGCTTCTTCCACGGCCATCTGGAAGACGTTCATGCCCAGCGAGAAATTGGACGCCGCCAGCACCCCGATGCCAGCCTTCGACGCGATCTCTCGCATCGCGGCTTCGTGCGCCTGCCACCCCGTGGTGCCGATGACGACGTTGATCTTGCGCGCCGCCAACTGTGGCAGGTTCGTGGTCACGGCATCGGGCAGCGTGAAGTCGATCGCCACATCAACCTGGCCGAAATCGCCATCGGCGATGGCCCGCTGACCGGAGCGATCGTCGATGATCCCGATAATGGTGGCGCCGTAGGACGGGGCCAACGATGCCACCAACTGCCCCATCCGGCCATGGCCAACCAGCAGAATGCGCATCAGGCCGCACCCGGCGACGAGAAGAAGCGATCGTGCAGGCGACAGAGCGCCGTCGGCAATTCCGCCTCACTAATCACGAAGGTGATGTTACGTCGCGACGCCGCCTGCGACACCATCCGCAACGGCACGTCGCCGACCGAGGCGAGCACCTGCGACGCCAGCGTCGGGTCGTCGTGCAGGCCGTCGCCCACTACGCAGATGATGGCCATCTGATCCTGCTGCTCGACGCCGGCGAAGCCGGACAGGCCTTCGATAATCGCCGGCAGCCGCCGGGCATCGTCGATGGTCACCGAGACGCTCACTTCCGAGGTCGTGACGACGTCGACCGGTGTCTGGTGGCGTTCGAACACCTCGAACAGCCGGCGGAGAAAGCCGTGCGCCATCAACATGCGCGTCGAGGTGATGTCGACGACCGTGACGCCCTTCTTGGACGCGACGGCGGTCAGCGGCCGCTCGCTCTTGGGGCGTTCGGCGGTGATCAACGTGCCGCGCGCCTGTGCGCGTTGTGAATTGAGAATGCGAACCGGGATGTTGCGCGCCACGGCCGGCTGGATGGTGGCCGGATGCAGCACCTTGGCGCCGAAGTACGCCAACTCCGACGCTTCGGCAAACGACAGGTGCGGCACCACCTGCGGCGCTTTGACAATACGGGGATCGGCGGTGAGCATGCCGTCGACGTCGGTCCAGATCTGAATCTCGGCGGCGCCGAGACAGGCGCCGACAATAGCCGCCGAGAAATCTGAACCGCCTCGGCCGAGCGTGGTGGTGACGCCGCTGGTGGTCGCGCCGACAAATCCGCCGAGCACCGGTATGCGGCCGGCCGCGAGTGGCGGATCGACGTGCGTCATGAGCGCGGCCGTGGTTTCTTTGAACATCGGCGCCGCCGCCGTGTGCTCGCCATCGGTGACCACGGCCTTGCGGGCATCGACGAAGGCGCCCTGCAGCTTGTGGGCACCAAGCGCTGCGGCCACGATCTGACTGCTCAGGACCTCGCCGGTGGCGGCCAGCGTGTCGAGCCAGCGTGGCGACACTTCCTGCAACACCGCCAGGGCCGAGACGAGGCGCTCCAGTTCATCGAACTCGCGGTTCAGTGACTCGACCACGGGCGTCCGCAACGCCTCGTCGGAGATCACCTCCGACACCGTGATGTGTCGCTTGCGCAGATCCTGCAGGCTGGCGCGCGCGCCTTCGACGTCACCCTCGCGGGCGAGCGCCGCCACACCAAGCAGGCGATCGGTCACACCGGAAAGCGCCGACACCACCACGACCGGGCCGCGCGCGTCGCCGCCGTGCTGGTGCGCCTCGGCCTGCCGCTCGGCGCGGACCAGCGCGACCAGCCGCTCGATGGCGGCCCGGTCGGCCACCGACGTGCCCCCGAATTTCATCACCTTCATGTCAGCTCACCACGTTGGCTTGGGGCTTGGTTCAGAAAACACCTTCAGCCCTCATCAACTCCGCGTTGAGAATCGCGGCGCCGGCCGCGCCGCGCACCGTATTGTGGCCGAGTGCCACGAACTTCGCATGCAACACCGGACACGCGCGCAGGCGGCCGATGCTGACGGCCATGCCGCCGCCCAGGTCGGCATCCAGCCGCGGCTGCGGACGGTTGGGTTCGGCCATCAGGATCAGTGCCGGCTGCGGCGCCGTCGGCAGCTTCAATTCCTGCGGCCGACCCTTGAACGTCCGGATCGCATTGGCGAGGTCCGCCAGCGACGGCTGGTTCTGGAACGCTACCGACACCGTCATGGTGTGGCCGTCGATCACGGGGACGCGGTTGGTGTGTGCGCTGATCGCCACGGCATGCGGCACGCGGCCGCCATCACGGCCGAGAATCTTCTGCGTCTCGGTCTCCATCTTTTCTTCTTCGCCGTCGATGAACGGGACGACGTTGCCGAGAATGTCGAGCGACGGCACACCGGGGTAGCCCGCGCCAGAGACCGCCTGCATGGTCGAGACAATCACCGACTTGATGCCGAACTGGCAGAGCGGCGCCAGTGCCATGGCGAGCACCACGGTCGAGCAGTTGGGGTTGGTGACAATGGCGCCGGACCAGCCTTTGGCGGCGCGCTGTTCTTTCAACAGCGACAGATGGTCGGCATTGACCTCGGGGATGAGCAGCGGGACCAGCGGGTCCATGCGGAAGTTGCGGGCGTTGCTGACCACGATGTGGCCGGCGGCGGCAAAGGCGCCTTCGATGTCGCCGGCGACCGCGGCATCGAGTCCCGAGAACACGACCCTGGGGCCGCGGCCCGGCACACACCCGTCAACGACGCGATCGGCCGAATCAGCCGGAATCGGCGTGGCGAGGCGCCACGGCGCCACTGACTTGTAGGCTTGGCCTTCGGACCGCTCACTGGCAGCCAGCCAGGTCAGGCGAAACCACGGGTGGCGCGCCAGCCGCGACACGAACTGCTGCCCGACGACGCCGGTCGCGCCAAGGACGCCAACTTCGATTTCGCTCATCACTGAATCCCCAAAAACAAAAACCCGCCAGCGGATAACCGCGGCGGGTGGCTGTCGAACCTTCTGAACAGAAACCTGTTCAGATCCTGCCTACGAGCGTCCGCCCCCAGAGCGAGTGTTGGCCCGCTTAGCACCGGTGTACTGGCGCCTGGAGGTGAACGTCATTGCCCGGGCAGTATACAACAGGAGATCAGGAGAACTAAACTCTCAAACACAAAGTCCCACTTCACGTCCAGATGCCCCGACCCCGAGCAGCGGACATGCGGCCGACAACCTGACCTTCATCCGCCAGACCATGGCGCGCAGCAGCACGTTCACGGCGGTGCCGTTCGTCACCGGTGCGGCGATCACCTACCAACTGTGGGCGGTGCGCAACTTCACGGTGATGGCGCCGGCGTGGCTGCTGCTCGACGGCGCGGGCCTGTTGATTGGCTTTGGGGTTGACATAGCGAGGCCTCACGGTGGCTAGAAGCAGTTCGGCACGCAAGCTCACGGACGTCCCGGCCAAGGCTCCCACCTTCGCCAAGGCACGGTGGCCGGGCGCCGCGCGCTCGAGAAGTACCTCGATCACATGGCCGCGATTATTCGCGCCACGCGCAAAGGCTAAGCGAGAGTTGAAGAACTTTATATTTAGAAGTTTTTTGCTCCCTGGCATCGGGAGGTTCTTTTGCGAGGACATTGCCCGGACCTGCGAGGCGTTCAAGCGGCGATGGGGAGGTCATGTTCCGCGCCAATCACCCAGAGTTTCGGTTGTTCGAGCACTCGCGTGACGAACGCGTTTTCCATCCGGGTGCGCTCTGAAAACTCGGCGGCCGTGTAGACCGTGGGGTTCACCTTCCGACCCACACTGCGCGTGACCTTTTCGAGGGCGCCGAAGACTTCGCCGTAGGTGAGACTGTCGCTGATGATCATCAGGTCGATGTCGCTTGCCGATTGATCGGTCGCCTTGGCCACTGAACCGTAGACGAAGGCCGCGCGAATGGCCGATGACAGGGGTTGCAAGGCACCGCGCAGCGGTTCCGCGAGACCCACCGTTTTCAGCACGATACTCCGCAATTCCGAATAGAGCGGAGACGCCGCGTTGGCCTGGTAGTGCTTCTGATGACCAATCCGCCACGCGACGATCAGCCCGCTTCGTTCCATTCTCGCCAGCTCGCGCTGTGCCGCTCCAGAGCCGGTGCCCGCGTCGCGGATTAGCTCGGAGGCATAGAAGCTCCGCTCAGGTTGACCGAACAGCACACGCATGAGGCGTTGCACCACCCGCTTTCATCATTGAGTAGATTCACTGCCTCACGGTAAGCTGTTGCTCTCCCACTTGAACGGAGAGGTGTCCGAGTGGTTGAAGGAGCACGCTTGGAAAGCGTGTGTACAAGAAATTGTACCAAGGGTTCGAATCCCTTTCTCTCCGCCATCACGCAACGCTAAACGTATGATAATAAAAGACTTAACGTTGTGATTTAGCTCAGTCTCCCTCTTTTTATCCCACAAAATTGATGCGCTGTTGGGAGGCGACCCGGCGCTTACGGCAGCCGCGCCACGCGCGTCAGCAGCCCTTCCTGTTTCATCACCGCCTCAATCTCCTGCGGCGTGCTGGCGAGTGACGCGGTGAAGTTCTCCATGCCGCTCTTGGTGATGACGATGGTGTCTTCCATCCGGACGTAGAGTTTCTCGTCCGGTATCCACATCATCGGGTCGACCGTGAAGACCATGCCCTCGCGAAACGGCTGGCCCCAGATGGTGCCCGGATCGTGCACGGTCATGCCCACCGGATGCTGCAGATGGCCGCGAAAGGTCAGCATGTCCTCCGCGGCCTTGCGATGACCGGGCCTGGCGAACTGGGTCCGAGCCAGCACCGGCTCCATGTCACGGCGCGCGAGGACCAGCACCTCTTCCGGCGTCACACCAGGTGCGATGTGGCGGAAGAACGCCGCCCGGTATTCGAGAATGAAGGTGACGAGCGTGCGCTGCGCGTCGGTAAAGGTCCCGTTGACCGGCCATATGCGCGTGACGTCGCTCGTGTAGTAGCGCAGGTCCGGGGCATAGTCCACGAGCACCAGGTCGCCGGCCTTCAGCCGATCGAGGTTGCGCGAGTAGTGGCCCATCCACGCATTGGTGCCGCCGCCGGCGATCGGGTTGTAGCCGTCGAATCGCGCGGCGTTGGCGAGAAACGTGAAGCGCGCGGCTGCCGCCACCTGATACTCGAATACACCGGGACGCGTGCTCTTCATGGCCTCCAGCAATCCCAGTCCGGCCAGCACCGAAGCCTGGCGGATGAGCGCGATCTCACGCGGGCTCTTGGTCTTTCTGAGCGTGTCGAGAATCGGCGTCAGGTTGCGACGCTCGAGCGAGGGAAAGCGCTCGTCGAGCAGGCGGAGAAAGTGCGCCTCGCGTGACGGCCGTCCGTCCCAGGGATCGGCCGCCACTCCGGCCTGGTGGGCGAGCAGTTCGTCGCGGCTCTGCGCTTCGCCTTCGGCGGGACTGAACGGCACATACAGCGCCGGGCGCGGCGCGCGCAGCATGGCGTTGAACGTCTGGCGCGAAAGCAGCTCCACCGGCGCGACCTCGTCCACGCCGGTGAGTCGCTTCACCTCGGCGTGATCCTCGGCGGACCAGACGGTGCCGGTGCTGCGCTCGAGCGCTTCGTTGCGATGCGACAAATACAGGGTCGTCCGACGCGTTCTGCCGTCGAGCACGAGGTACGCATGCGGGCTCTCGAGTCCGCTCAGGTAGTAGAACTCGTTGGACTGGCGGAAGACCTTGAAGCCGTCGACGCCGGGCGCGCCCTGGATGAGCGCAACGGCCTGCAGGCCGATGGCGTCGAACACCTGGTTTCGACGGGCCACGAATTCGTCGGCGGGAAAGTCGTCCTGGAACGGCGCCGCGCCCTGGCCATGCAGCAGCACCGCCGAGCTGAGCACCAGCGCCATCAAGGTGGCAGTTCGGAGGCTCGGCGCGGCGGCCGACCCAGGTGGTTGACGTTCGTTCTTCATTCTCTCTCCTCGGCCACGGCGTGGCCGTCACCCACAGTGGTCTGTAGTCTAGTGGAGGGTATCAACGATTTCCGAGATCGCGGCCGCGGGTCCTTCCTTTCGAGGGCGGGACGGTCGGAACATCTGGTATCGTGAGGCCGCAACTCGCGTTCACCACTCGGGGAGGCACGGCATGTCACGATCCCTGGCGCAATTGGCAACGGCGGTCGCCTGCTTGCTGGTCACGCCAACCATGGTCGCGGCCCAAAGCACTATCGCCGGCGACGTCCGTGACGTCTCGGGCGGCATGCTCCCCGGCGTCACCGTCGAGGCGGCCAGCGACGCCTTGATCGAGAAGGTCCGCAGCGCCATCACCGACCGCTCTGGTACCTATCGCATCGCCGACCTCCGGCCAGGCCTCTATACCGTGACCTTTTCATTGCCGGGGTTCTCAACCGTCAGACAGGAACGGGTGGCCCTGCGCGCCGAGTTCACGGCCACCGTGAACGCCGAACTGAAAGTGGGCCCCCTGGAAGAGACGGTCATCGTCTCGGGCGCGGCGATCGGCGTGGATGTGCAGAACGCGGCGCAAGTGACACGGCTCGATCGCGAGGTGCTCGACTCGGTCCCGACCGGCCAGAACATCTGGGAGATGGCCGAGCTCATCCCCTCCATCAACATGTTCAACGCCGCCGGCCAGAACGCCGGCACGGTTGGCGGCTCAGGCGGTGCGACGCAAACCTACATGTCGGTACGCGGCATGACCGCCGCGCAGAACGTCGTGATGGTCGACGGGATGACCGTCAGCGGCCTCGAGGCCAATGGTTCGGTGCAGGGCTATTTCAACCAGGACATGACCCAGGAAGTCAGTTACCAGACGAGCGGCAGCACGGCCGACCGGTCCGGGGGCGGCGTCACCGTGAACATGATTCCGCGCGACGGCGGCAACCGTCCGAGCGGCAACTTCCGGGTCAACTACCGCCCCGGCCAGTGGCTCGGCGACAACTTCACCCAGCGCTTGCGGGACATGGGCATGGTGTACTCGGGGGGACTCGAATACCTGTCAGACGTCACGGTGTCACAGGGCGGGCCGGTGAAGCGCAACCGGCTCTGGTTCTTCGCCTCGTACCATCAGTTCAATACCAGCAACATCGTACCCGACACACTGCTCGATGATGGTACCCAGGGCGCTGACGCGCAGGCCATTCAACAACCGATGGCTCGGCTCACCTATCAGGTGACAGACCGGCACAAAGTCGCCGGCTACGTGGAGTTCACCAACAAGACCCGCAGCCATGACATGGGGGCGCAAATGGATCCGGAGACGGCGTCGACCCGCTGGACCTCGCCGAACTACTCGACCGGCAACTTCAAGTACTCCGCGGTGCTCACCAACAAGCTGCTGCTCGAAGGCGGCTATTCGTTCAACCGGGAGTACCGCAACGTCGAGGCGCAGGAGGGGGTCCTCAAGCAGCGCGGGACGCCGGAATGGTTCGCGTCGGCCTCGCGGACGCTACAAACCGGCGGCGCGGCCCGCTCGACGGCACCCGGCCTGACCCTCGATCAGGACTGGCCGGCACGCGACAACGTGCAGGCGTCGCTGGCCTATGTCACGGGCTCGCACAACTTCAAAGCAGGATTCCAGTATCAGTGGGGGCGCTTCTATCACTCGACCGACGCCAATGCTGACCTGACGCAGCGCTACGCCAATGTCACGCGGGTCAACACCGAATGGGTGTTCTCGAATCCAGTCGACGTCATCGTCGGCAACCTGCCGGTGGCGTCGGTTGATCGGTTGAACCGCGACGTGGGGATCTACGCGATGGACTCGTGGCGAATGAAGCGCCTGACGCTGAACTACGGGCTGCGCTGGGAGAACGTCAACGCGCAAAACGATGCGTATGACGTGCCCGGCGGGCGCTTCACGCCAGCCCGATCGATTCCGACGGTGAAGAACGTGCCGAACTGGTCGGACTGGGCGCCGCGGTTCAGCATGGCATACGACCTGTTCGGCAACGGCAAGACGGCGGTCAAGTACTCGTTGAACCGCTACAACGCAGCGGCCGCGACCTCGCTGGCCTTCTCGTTCAATACGCTGACCCTGACCACCCGCACGCTGCCGTGGACCGACGTCAACGGCGACCTCATTGCGCAAGGCTCACCGACCGTCAACGCCGACGGAACCTACACACCGTGCGTCGGCTACCCGAGTGCCGCGTGCGAGATCGACATGGCGGCCCTCCGCAGTACGAACGGGACGTGGTTCGGGACGCCGGCTGACGCGACGCCCTACTCCGGCTATCCGCGGGGCTGGACCGTCGAGTCCAACCTGGAGGTCCAGCACCAGTTGCTCCCGCGCCTGACCGTGACCGCTGGTTGGGTGTCCAGCGACGATTACAACCTTCGCAAGACCATCAACAAGTATCGACAGCAAGGCGACTACACGCCGATGACCATCTTCAACCCAATGGATGGGACGCCGATCACCGTCTACAGCATCAAGGACGCCGCCACGCGCGCGCGGTTGGCGCAGAGCCAGGCGAACGTAGAGTACCTGGAAGCGAATCGGTCCACTCCGTATCACTTGTTCTCGTTGGAGTTCCAGGCGCGACCCTACGCCGGTGCGCAGGTCTTCGGCGGGTTCGTCTCGTCCCGCGGCGACAGCATCAACTGTGGTACGTCGCGTAGCGATCTGGTCGTCAACCCGAACGACGAGCGCTTCTGCGACACCACCGCCTATGACCGGCCGTGGTCGAACGACTTCCGAATTGGCGCGTCGTTGCCACTGAAGTGGAACGTGAGGCTGGGGCTCACTTATCGCAACAACGACGAAGGAGCACTGACCACAACCTACGCGATTGTTCCAGGCACCGACGCCACGGCGACGCGGTATCCCGATGGCGCCCCAAACTCGACGCGGAAAGTGGCGGGGCGACCGGCACCGCCGTGTCCGACGCAGGATGGCTGCGTGCCGGGGGCGCTGGTGCTGCCAAACTTCATCCTGCCAACGGGAGCCACCTCGCTCACCGTCACGTTGACGCCTCCCGGCACCGTCCGTCGCGAGCGGCTGCAGCAATTCGACTTCAAGCTGTCGAAGACCGTTCGCTATCGCGGCATGACGCTGGGGCCGACGCTGGACGTCTACAACGCGTTCAACTCCGACAAGATCTTCAACTACCAGAGTGGAAACTACGCGACGACCGCTGGCACCTACCTGGTACCGAACACCATTCTGCTCGGCCGGGTTGTCGGATTGGGTTTGCTGGTGCGGTGGTAGCCCGGTTAGAAATTAACCAGCACGCGCAGGGCGATTCGCTTTTCGGTTGGCCGGACCGCCACCAACCCGTCATACGACACTTGCTCGTAGTCCAACTGGGTCTGAGAACGGGCCTGATGTTGACTCGGGAGGCCGCTAACATCGCTTATTGTCTTCTAGAGAGTCTGTTTCTTCGTCTCATCTTGGTGTTTGCGCAGATAGGTCATGAACGGGGTTCCACCAGTGCCCACTGCAGATGGATTACCTGGGGTGGCTTGTGCTTGGGCATGGATATACCGCCCCGCATATTCAAGGTGCATCGCTCTGAAGTTCGCAACGAGCTCAACACACTCATTAAATACCGATGTCAAAGAGCTACGCTGAGCAGAGGTTACAAAATTTCTCACCGATGGACCAGCCTCAACTGCTTCGATGAATGCCACATGCTTAGGCGGCATGTATGTGCGCATCTCCATCAAATACTCACGTAACTCATCTCGCTCATGTTCGATTCCCAGGACCCCATCCATCGCAGGGATAATCGCGCTCTGGGCCCCTGTCTCTCCACGAAATTTCTGGCCGATGCCTTTGTACTCATCAACGCCCTCATATATCACTCCATCTGGAAGTGAGGGATTGTTGCGCCAACCGAAGATATATGGGCGTACTCGGTGGAAATAGATATATGGATCGCATCTCTCTGGCATTCGATCCAATACTGCATACATGGCAGCTAGTGATGTGCGCAGATTTTTCAGAGCGCTCTCAACTTGATCGGCATCATTCCCAACAACTGCAGCCTGAGCATCCTCAATCGCTTTTAACGCCTTTCCCGCCTTCTTCTCAATCTCAATGTGAATTAAAATGAACCACTCTT
>NSIL01000051.1 GCA_002737365.1 Acidobacterium sp.
AGAAGTACGATGCCGCGCTCGACCTGCAAGGGCTGATCAAGTCGGCGGTGTGGGCGAAGCTGTCGGGCGCGGCTCGCGTCATTGGGTTCGACCGCGCGCACCTGCGCGAGCCGATGGCCGCGTCGTTCTACAGTGAGACGGTGCTGCCGCTCGACGCGCCGCACGTCATCCAGAAGAACCTGTCGATCCTGAAGGCGTTCGACCTTGCGCCGGGCCCCCTCGAACTGCCGCTGCATCCCGAGGCGGCCATGGCCACCACCACAGCGCTCGCGGCCGTCGGGGGTGCCAGGCAGTACGTCGTGCTCAATCCCGGTGCGGCGTGGCCGAACAAGCGCTGGCCGGCCGATCGCTTTGGCGCGCTCGCCGCCGAACTGCACGCGCACACCCGGCTGCGGTCACTCGTCACCTGGGGACCGAACGAAAAAGCGTTGGCCGAGGCTGTGGTCAGTGCTTCTGACGGTGCCGCCGGTCTCGCGCCGCCGACGGCCATCGCCGACCTGGCCGTGATCATGCGCGACGCCGCGCTCGTGGTGTCGGGCGACACTGGACCGCTGCACATTGCCGCCGCGATGGGCACACCGCTGGTCGGGCTCTACGGACCGACCTGGCCCGAGCGCAACGGACCGTGGAATCCGGACGATGAGGTGATTTCGCGAGCGGGCGGGTGCGTATGTCACCACAAGCGCCAGTGCTTGCGTGGCGCGCCCTGCATCAACGAGATTGCCGTGTCCGAGGTGCTGGCGGCGGCTGAGCGCCGGTTGTCAGCGGCGAGGCGCAAGGCATGACGCGCCTGCTCGCGCGCTGGCGCGTGTTTCTCGGATTCGTGTTCGCGGTACTCGTGCTGTGGCTCGCATCACCGACGCGCACTTCGTTGCTGATCGGTGCGGCAATCGCCGTGGCGGGCGAGTGCCTGCGGCTGTGGGCGGCCGGGCATCTCGAGAAGAGCAAGGAAGTCACGCGCTCGGGGCCGTATCGCTACACGCGCCATCCGCTCTATCTCGGCTCGGCCACCATCGGCGCGGGCATTGCGGTGACCTCGCATAACTGGATCGTGGTGGCGGTGGTCGTGACCTACATGGCGCTGACGCTGACGGCGGCCATGCGCAGTGAAGAAGCCCACCTGCGCGAGAAGTTCGGCGATGCCTACGACGCCTACGCCGAGAAGCGCGCCGCGCCGATGGATCGCCCATTCAGCTGGCCGCGCGCCATCGGCAACCGCGAGCATCACACGATGCTGGGCCTGGCCGCAGGATTGGTGATGCTGGCGATGAAGATGTGGCTGGAATAACCACGGTCCGTCGTGGTGCTTGTCGCGGTCGCCCGCCTCGACTATAGTCGCGCGCACTGCGGTCGGCGGCTGGTGCCGTCGTCTCGCGCAGAGGAGAACAGCATGAAAAAGTGGAGTATTGCAGGTGTTACGACGGTCGCGATGACCTTGCTGGTGTCGGCCCTGTGGTCGCCGACGACGGTGAGCGGACAGGCGCCGGCGCCGCCACCTCAGCCGATGGGATTCTTTGTCACTAGCGTCGGTTCTGGCAGCGGCGGCAACCTCGGCGGCCTGGCGGGCGCCGACAAGCATTGCCAGTCGCTGGCGGCGGCCGCGGGCGCCGGCAACCGGACATGGCGGGCGTACCTGAGCGCAGCCGGTGCGGCCGGCCAGTTGCCGGTCAACGCGCGCGACCGCATCGGCAGCGGCCCCTGGCACAACGCCAAGGGCGCGCTGATGGCCGCCAACGTCGCCGACCTGCACGGCGACGTTGAGCGCGACCGTAACAACATTCGCAAGCCAACGGCGTTGGACGAGAAGGGTGCAGAGGTCAAGGGCGTGGGCGACCAGCCGAACCAGCACGACATCCTGACCGGAACCGACTCGCACGGCCGCCTGCCGATCGGCGCCGCCGGCACGCTTACCTGCAACAACTGGACGAGCAATCTCGACCCCGACCGCACCATCGTCGGTCACCACGATCGTCTCGGCGGCGCCAACGCGTCGTGGAACTCGGTGCACGCCTCGGCCGGCTGCAGCCAGCCGGCGCTGGTGAAGACGGGCGGTAACGGACTGTTCTACTGCTTCGCTCAGTAAGCGCCCGGACGGGAGAGGGCTTCGTCGACGGCTGCCTCGCTCGACGCGAAGCAGATGCGAACGGGGCCCTCTCCGTCCATCCCGAGCCAGGGAGGCCCCTTGGTCGACCTGCTCGTCGATACGCGCACCGAGTTGTTGGAGCTCGCCCTTATCTTCAAAGCGACGTATGACGAGGAAGTGGAACCGGCGTCGCCCCCGCCGGACTGGCGCTAGCTAGAGCGGAGCGATGTGAGATTGGCGGGGTGGACGGGACTCGAACCCGCGGCCTCTAGCGTGACAGGCTAGCGTTCTAACCAACTGAACTACCACCCCGAACGGGGAATGTCTGAACTTCGATCAACCGATCATACGTTCAAACGTCACATAACCTGAATCGCCAAGTCGCCAACTCCGCAGATCACCAAGGTCAATCTGATAATTTGGTGGGCGGTAAGGGACTCGAACCCCTGACAGCCGGCGTGTAAAGCCGGTGCTCTACCAACTGAGCTAACCGCCCGACACCCGGCAAACGTCCGATTGTAGCCAGCCAGGCGCCAGTAGGTCAATGCCCAGGCCACAGGCGCTATTATCTAGGTGCTCATGTCCCTCCGCGACGTCATCGGTCATCGGCGACTCACGGCCCTGATTTCCAGGGCCGTCGATCGTGAATCGCTGCCGCCGACGCTGCTGTTTGCCGGGCCATCTGGGGTGGGCAAGTGGCGCGTCGCGGTGGCCGCGGCGCAGGCACTCAATTGCCTGGAGCCCGTTCGCGATGCCGATGGGCTGCCATTTGACGCCTGCGGCCGGTGCCGCGCGTGCGACCGCATCACCCGCGGCGTGCACGTCGACGTCCTGGCCATCGAGCCCGACGATCGCGCGTCGATCAAGATCGATGTGGTTCGCGACGTCCTGAGCAGCACCGGCTATCGCCCGTTCGAGGGCAAGCGCCGGGTCGTGCTGATCCGGGAGGCCGACACGCTGGAGTCCGCGGCTCAGAACTCCCTGCTGAAGAACCTCGAAGAGCCGCCGCCGGGCACCGTCTTCATTCTCACGACCGCCGTCCCGGGCGTGTTGCTGTCGACGGTGCGTTCGCGCTGCATGCGCCTGCGCTTTGGCCGGCTGACGGCGGCCGAAGTGGCGTCGGCCCTGGTGCGCGATCACGGCCAGAGCGAACGCGACGCCAGGGAGGCCGCTCCGCTGTCAGACGGCAGCATCGGCCAGGCCCTCGCACTTTCGGATCTCGACATCGGCGGATTGCGCGACCTGGCCATGCGGCTGTTGCAGCAGACCGCCGGCCGCGCCGACACGCAGTCGCGCCTGCAGGCCGCGACCTCGGTGGTGGCGGGACTCTCGAAGAAAGAAGAGCGCACAGATCTCGCCGCCGTGCTGCGGCTCGCGGCCTCGATGCTCCGCGACATCGAGGTGCTCAATTCAGGCGCCGACCAGCGCGTGCTGGCCAATCCCTTGCTGACCGACGACCTGTCGACACTGGCGCGCTCGTTCGCCGGCGATCGCGCGCGCACGGCGTTCGGCGCGGTCGACCGTGCCCTGACCGCGCTCGAACGCAACGCCGGCACCAAGGTCGTGGCCGAATGGCTCGCGGTTCAACTGTGAGCTTGCCCCGTGTTGGGCTGACCGCCGGCGATCCGGCCGGCATTGGTCCCGAGATCGTCGCCAAGGCGGCGGCCGATCCCGCCGTGCGCGCCGTGTGCGAGCCGGTGATCTTTGCCGGGCCGTCGTCCGCTGCCATTCGGGTCGGCGAAGTCTCCGCCGTGGCCGGCCAGGCGGCCTACGACACCATCGTGACCGCCGTTGCCGCGGCCCGGCGCGGCGAGATTGACGCCATTGCCACCGCGCCCATCAACAAGTTGGCGTTTTCGCAGGCGGGACTTCACTGGAAGGGCCATACCGACCTGCTCGCGCACTTGTGCGGTGTGGCTCACGTGGCCATGCTGTTTCATGCCCCCCAGCTCAAGGTGGTGCTGATCACCGTGCACGTCCCGCTTCGGGAGGTCGCGACGCTGCTCACGCCGGAGTTAGTCGCCAAGACGATTCGCCTCACCGCCGCCTCGCTGCCGCAGTTCGGCCTCGCCAACCCGCGTCTCGCGCTGGCCGGCCTCAACCCGCACGCCGGCGAATCCGGGCTACTGGGACTCGAGGATGGCGCCGTGCTGGCGCCGGCTGTGGCGGCGGCCCGCGCCGAGGGCATCGACATCGCGGGACCGTTTCCGGCCGACACGGTCTTTGTGCGGGCGTCGCGCGGTGAATTTGACTGCGTGCTCGCCTGCTATCACGATCAAGGATTGATCCCGGTGAAGCTGCTGGCGTTTGGCCAAGCGGTGAACGTGACCATCGGCCTGCCGATCATCAGGACCTCCGTCGATCACGGCACCGCGTTCGACATCGCCGGCAAGGGCGTGGCCGACGCGGGCAGCATGATCGCAGCCGTGAAGCTGGCGGCGCAGATGGCAAGAAAGCCATGAAAGCCAAGATCGAGCGGAAGGCCGCGAAAAAAGAGGCCGCCAGCGAGAAAGACACGCTGATCGCCGAAAACCGAAAGGCGTACCACGACTTCCACATCCTCGAGACGTTCGAGGCCGGCATCGCGCTGCTCGGCACGGAAGTGAAGGGCATCCGCGAGGGACAAGCCAACCTCCGCGACGCGTTCGCGCGCGTCGACCGGGGCGAGGTGTGGCTGCACAACGTGCACATCAACCCCTACAGCCATCGCGGCTACGTCGACCACGATCCGCGGCGGAAGCGCCGGCTGCTGCTGCACCGCTACGAGATCCGCAAACTAATCGGCAAGACCGTGGAGAAGGGGCTGACGCTGATCCCGACGCGCCTGTATTTCAAGAACGGCAAGGTCAAGGTCGCTATCGGGCTGGCGCGCGGCAAGCAGGACCACGACAAGCGAGAAGCGATGCGCAAGCGCGAAGCCGATCGCGAAACGCGCGCGGCCGTGAAGGAGCGCGTCCGCCGATGAAGGTGTTGGTGGTGGGCGCCGCCGGCCAGCTTGGCCACGCTATTTCGGCGCACCTCGCCGGTGAGCACGAGGTCGTGGCCGCAACCCGGGCCGACGTCGATCTCACCGCCCATGCGGCGGTCCTCGAGTTCGTGCAGCGGGTCGCGCCGAACGCGATCGTGAACTGCGCGTCGTACAACAATGTGGACGGCGCCGAGGATAACCAGCGCCTGGCGTTTGCCGTCAACGCGTTCGTACCGCGGACCCTGGCGCATGCCGCCGAAGCGCTCGACGCCGTCTTCATTCACTACAGCACCGATTTCGTCTTCTCCGGCACGGCGCGGCAGCCGTATGCCGAGACCGACCTGCCCGAACCGCAAAGCGTCTACGCCCAGTCGAAGCTGGTGGGCGAGTGGATGGCCGCCGACTGTCGGCGGCATTTCGTCGTCCGTGTCGAGAGCCTGTTCGGTGGCCGCCAGGCGCGCAGCAGTGTCGATCGGATCATCGACGCCGTGCGCCAGGGGGTCGAGGCGCCGGTGTTTTTCGATCGCGTCGCGTCGCCCAGTTACATCGACGATGTGGCGGGGGCGGCGGCGCACTTGTTGGGCGGCAGCGCGAGCTTCGGGCTGTATCACTGCGTTAACTCGGGACACGCCACCTGGTTGGAACTGGGCCAGGAAATTGCCCGCGTGCTCGGCCGCTCCGACGCCTCGCTCAAACCAGTCTCAGTGGACGAGGTGAAAATGCGAGCGCCGCGACCGCGCTTTGCCGCACTCAGCAACCAGAAACTGGCGGCCGCCGGATTCACGATGCCGACGTGGCAAGACGCCATTGCTCGTCATCTTCATACTGGTGCTCCCTCATGACCCATGTTGCCGTTGCCGCCCGCTCTTTTTGTCGAAACGTCACGCTGCGCGCCGAACTGACGGCCCGCTATGCCGAGACGACTTTCAGCGAGTCGTCTAACTTACTTCAGGGTGAGGCGCTGGTGCGGTTCCTCGGCGGTCACGATCGCGCCATCGTCGGATTGGAACGCATCGACGAGGGCGTGCTGGCCGAGTTGCCGGAACTTGAGATCATCAGCAAGTACGGCGTCGGACTCGACGGCCTGGACCTGGTGGCGCTAGCCCGTCACGGGGTCAAGCTGGCCTGGACCGGGGGCGTCAACAAGCGTTCGGTCGCCGAACTGACACTGGCGTTCGCGATCGCGCTGCTGCATCGCGTACCCGAGACCAGCGTGGCCCTGCGCGGCGGTGACTTTCCGAAACTCGTCGGCCGCCAGTTGACCGGTCGGGTCGTTGGCATCATCGGGTGCGGTTTCGTCGGCAAGGACTTGGTCTCGTTGCTGGCGCCATTTGGTTGCCGCCTGTTGGCGCATGACATCCGCGATTACGCGGAGTTCTACGCGGCTCATGGGGTCGAGGCGGTGAGTCTCGATCGGCTGCTGTCCGAAGCCGACGTCGTTACACTGCACGTGCCGCTGGATGATTCGACGCGCGGGATGATCGGCGCGGCGCAACTGGCGCGCATGCAGAAGGGCGCGTGCCTGATCAATGCCGCCCGTGGCGGACTGGTGGACGAAGCGGCGCTGATTGACGCCCTGTCGAGCGGCCACCTGGCGGGCGCGGCGTGCGATGTCTTCCAAATGGAGCCCGAGGCCAATCCGGATCTGCTGGCGCTGCCGGCGTTCCTCGGTACGCCGCACATTGGTGGCAGCACCGCCGAGGCACAACTCGCCATGGGACGCGCGGCCATCGCCGGGCTTGAACACGCACAACTGTTAGGACCCAACCACCCCGCCATGGGGCAGCAGGAAGCACGGCCATGACACAGACGACCAGCGGCAACGTCCGGCGCGGCATCATTCTCGCGGGTGGCTCGGGCACGCGCCTCTATCCCGCCACCAAGGCGGTCTCGAAGCAACTGCTGCCGATCTACGACAAGCCGATGATTTACTACCCGCTCAGCACCTTGATGCTGGCGGGGGTGCGCGAGATTCTGGTGATCTCCACGCCACGCGACACGCCGACCTTCGAGCACCTGCTGGGCGATGGCAGCCAGTGGGGATTGCAATTGCAGTACGCGGTGCAGCCCAATCCGGGCGGACTGGCGCAGGCGCTGATCATCGGCCGCGAGTTTCTCGCCGGTGCACCGTCCGTCCTGATCCTGGGTGACAACCTCTTTTACGGTCACGATCTGCCCGAGCGGTTGGCGGCCGCGACCCGGCGCGACGGCGCCACCGTGTTTGCGTACCACGTGGGTGATCCCGAACGGTACGGCGTGGTGGCGTTTGATGCCGAGGGCCGCGCCACCTCGATCGAAGAGAAACCGGCATACCCGAAGTCGAACTTCGCCGTGACGGGCTTGTATTTTTATGACGCGCAGGCGCCGGAGTTTGCCGAGGGCCTGAAGCCGTCGCCACGCGGCGAGTTGGAGATCACGGACTTGAATCGCGTCTACCTTGAACGGGGCACACTGTCGGTTGAAGTGATGGGCCGCGGCAATGCGTGGCTCGATACCGGCACGCACGCCTCGTTGCTCGAAGCGAGCCAGTTCATCGAGACCATTGAACGGCGCCAGGGCCTGAAGATTGCCTGTCCCGAGGAGATTGCCTACCGCCAGGGGTTCATCACCGCCGCGCAACTGGAGCAACTCGCGGCGGCGTTTGGCAAGGCCAGTGACTACGGCCGGTATCTGATTGGTCTGCGCGACGAGACGAAGCGGTAGCGCCGGTGGACATTGTTTCGAGAAACTGACCGAAAGCGGATACGATCAAGGCACCGTCGGCCAGCCCGGCGAGAGAGGACAGTGCGACAGACATGCGCGTTTTGATTACTGGGGGCGCCGGTTTTATCGGCTCGCATCTGGCGGAGGCGCTGCTCGACGCCAACCACGAGGTGGCCGTGATCGACGACCTCTCCACCGGCTCGATCGACAACATTGCCCACCTCAAGGGGCGGCCCGGCTTTCACTACACCATTGATACGGTCTTCAATGATTCGCTGGTCGCCGAAATGGTCGACCGCGCCGATGTCGTGTTCCACCTGGCGGCGGCGGTCGGCGTCAAGCTGATCGTCGAGCGGCCGGTGCACACGATCGAGACCAACGTGCACGGCACCGAGGTCGTGCTCAAGCACGCCGCCAAGAAGAAGAAGCTGGTCTTCATCGCCTCGACCTCGGAGGTCTACGGCAAGAGCGTGCACGTGCCGTTCCGCGAGGACGCCGACCTGGTGATGGGCGCCACCACCAAGCATCGCTGGGCCTATGCCTGCAGCAAGGCGCTCGACGAGTTCCTGGCGTTGGCCTACTGGAAAGAAACCCGGCAGCCGGTGATCGTGATGCGCTTCTTCAACACCGTCGGGCCGCGCCAGACCGGCCAGTACGGAATGGTGGTGCCGACGTTCGTCCGCCAGGCGCTGCAGAACGAGCCGATCACCGTGTTCGGCGACGGCACCCAGCAGCGCAGCTTCACCTACGTTGGCGATGTCGTCGGCGCCCTGCTCAAGCTGATGGTGACGCCCTCGGCGATCGGCCAGGTCTTCAACGTCGGCAACTCCGAGGAAGTGAGCATCCGCGCGCTCGCCGAGCGCATCAAGAAGGCCACCGGCAGTTCGTCGGAGATTGTCACGATTCCCTACGACCAGGCCTACGAAGAAGGCTTCGAGGACATGCCGCGCCGCGTGCCGGATCTGACCAAGATCCACAAGGCGATTGGCTATGAACCCAAGGTCCAGCTCGATGAGATCATCGCGCGCGTGGTCGCCGAGAAGCGCACCTACGCCAGCGCCAATCGCACCATCCGCTAATCTCTCGTTCACTTCGTGAACGAGATGTGTATAATTGGTCGTTCAGTTCCTGAACGTGGCGCCCATTTGCAGGCCTGCCCTGTGACTGGGAATGCCAGCGGCTTATCTCAAAGGTTTGGTCGTCGCCGGGCCAGAATCCACTAAGCCATTGTTAAACAAAGAGATACAAGACCAGCTGTTACGACGGCTATTCGGCCTCTCCGGCCAGGTGGCGGTCGTCACCGGAGCCATGGGCCGGCTCGGCCGCGAGTACGTCCGGACCCTCGCCGAGGCCGGTGCGCGCGTCGCGGCTCTCGACCTCGCCGACTCCCCGGCGATCTTCAGCGGCCTCGCCGGCGGCGGCATGCCGATCCACACCGAGCAGGTTGACCTCACCAGGAAGGCCGATGTCGACGCTGCCTTCGCGCGCCTCAGTGCGACGCTTGGCGCGGCCACCATCCTCGTGAATAACGCCGGCATGGGCTCGTCACCGGCCTCGGCGGCCCTCGAGACCGGTCCGTTCGAGGACTATCCCGAAGAAGCGTGGGACACCATGATCGACTCCCACCTCAAGAGCACGCTGTTCGCCTCGCAGGCGTTCGTCCGCCACTTCCGCGCCGCCGGCCACGCGGCCGGCAGCATCGTCAACGTCTCGTCGACCTACGGCGTGGTCTCGCCCGACCAGGCGATCTACGAATTTAAGCGCACCACCGGTGCGACCTTCTTCAAGCCAGTCGGCTACAGCGTCGCTAAGTCGGGTGTCTTGAACTTCACGCGCTGGCTGGCCGAGTACGGCGCGCCGCTCGGTATTCGCGCCAACACCCTCGTGCCAGGAGGCGTGCGCGAGGCCGAGCATCACGCTGACTTCGTCCGTGAATACGAGCGCCGCACGCCGCTCGGGCGGATGGCGGGTGAGGACGACTACAACGGCGCCGTCCTGTTCCTAGCCTCGAGCGCATCGGCGTACATGACCGGGGCGACGGTGGTCGTTGACGGCGGCTGGACGGCGAGGTAGAGCATGGGTGAGAAAGACTTTTCTGATCGCGCGCTGGTAGGTGACGACTCGCTGTCGTACGTCTCGCGCGAGGTGTTTCGCGCGGTGCGCGAGGGCGTCAGCGATCCGGTGGTGCGCGCCGGGCTGATGGCGGACCTCTGCCGCATCAACACGCTGTTCATGATCATGCAGGCCGGCTCCGGCCACATTGGCTCGAGCTTCAGCTCCACCGACATCATCACCTGGCTGTGGACCGAGTACTTGCGCGATCCCAACGGTGACTCAGACGATGCCGATGTGTATTTCTCGTCGAAAGGGCACGACGCGCCGGCGCTGTATTCGCTGCTGATCGCGATGGAGAAACTCGGCTTCGACCTGTTGCCGCAGTTGCGCCGCCTCAACGGCCTGCCGGGGCATCCCGACGTCAGCACCCCGTTTATCGCCACCAACACCGGCTCCCTCGGCATGGGCATCTCGAAGGCCTACGGCATGGCCCGCGCCAACCGTTACACCGGCCGCACCGGTCGCATCGTCGTGATGACCGGCGACGGCGAGTTGCAGGAAGGCCAGATCTGGGAATCGCTGCAGCCGGTGGCCAATGAGGGTCTCGCCGAGATCACGGTGATCGTCGATCACAACAAGCTGCAGTCCGATTCCGCCGTCTCGGCGGTCAGCGACCTCGGCCCGATCGAAGAGAAGTTCCGCGCGTTTGGGTGGGAAGTGCGGCGCGGCGACGGACACGACTTCGCCGTGTTGCGCGATTCGCTGGCGCACTTCGCCACCGTCACTGACAAGCCCAAGGTGTTTATCGCCGACACCATCAAGGGCAAGGGCGTGTCGTTCATGGAAGGGCTGGCGTGCGGCGACCAGACCTATCACTTTCATGCCGGTGCGCCGTCGCTCAAAGACTACGTAGCGGCGACCCGCGAGATGATCGAGCGCGTCAACGAACAGCTCGATGGACTCGGCTTACCAGCGGCAGTGCTGACCTCGGCGCCGCTGCCGGTGCGCGTGTCGCCGGCGAAGCCCGAGAAGATCGTGCTCGCCTACGGCGACGAGTTGCTCGAGATGGCGCGTCACCGCCCCGAGATCGTGGTGATGGACGCCGACCTGTTGTCGGATTGCGGCATCGAAGCCTTCAAGGCGGAACTGCCCGAGCGGTTCATCGAGTGCGGCATTGCCGAGATGCACATGGTCTCGGCCGCGGGCGGCATGGCGCTGCGCGGCATGCTGCCGGTGGTGCACTCGTTTGCGTGTTTCCTATCAACACGCGCCAACGAGCAGATCTACAACAACGCCACCGAGAAGCGGAAGATCATCTACACGGCGACGCTCGCGGGCTTGGTCCCTGGCGGTCCCGGTCACTCGCATCAATCGGTGCGCGACATCTCGGCGATTGGCGCGGTGCCCGGACTCGTGGCGTTCGAGCCGTGCAGCGAGCGCGAAGCCCGGCTCGCCATTCGCTGGGCGGTTGAGCAGAATCCCGACAGCACCTACCTGCGATTCGTGAATGTGCCGCTCGACTTGCCGTACGCCGTTCCTTCTGACTACGCATTGCAGGTGGGGCGCGGCGTGGTGTTGAGGCCCGGCACCGACGTGGCGCTCGTCGGCTACGGCCCCATGCTGCTCACCAATGCGTGGCGGGCGGCTGACGAGTTGGCGGCCAAGGGCGTATCGGCCGCAGTGATTGACTTGCCGTGGCTCAATCGCATCGACGACTCATGGGTGCGCGACGTGCTTGGTCGCTTCAAGCACATCGTGACACTCGATAATCACTACCTGGAGTTTGGCCAGGGCGTGATGGTGCAGGCGGCGCTGGCGCGGACCGGCGTGCGCGCCGGGGTGACCCAGATCGGCCTCACCGAGATTCCTGCCTGCGGCACCAACGCCGAAGTCATGGCGTACCACGGCCTCGATAGCGCGTCGATCGCTCGCACTGTTCTGCAAGCCCCAAGCCTCAAGCCCCAAGCCCAATAGCCGTGAGTTACCCGTCCTTTGTCCCACACTGGATTGCCGACGCGGAAGTGCCGTCGATGGGCGGCGCCACATTCGACAAGCGTTGCCCGATCGACGACCGCGTAGTCGCGCAAGTGGCGCGCGGTGGTGCGGCCGAAGTTGCGCACGCGCTGTCGTCGGCCGATGGTGCTGCCGAGGCGTGGGCACAAACACCGGCGCCGCGCCGAGGCGCTATTCTTGGCCGGGCGGCGCAACTGCTGCGCGAGCGTGAGCAGGAGTTCGGCGAGATCATCCAGGCTGAGACCGGCAAGCCGTGGAAGAACGCCGTCGCCGAAGTGGGCTCGTCTGCCGACCTTGCGACCTTCATGGAGGGCGAGGGCAGCCGCTTCTATGGCAAGACCATGCCGAGTCCGATCCCTAACCGTACGGTGCAGACGGTGCGGTCGCCGATCGGCATTTGCGCCGCGATCATGCCGTTCAACAGTCCGCTCGCCGGGGTGGCCTGGAAAGTGTTTCCCGCCCTGCTCTGCGGCAACGCCGTGGTCGTCAAGTCGCACGAACTGACGCCGCACACGGCGGTGGCGTTCGGCCGGCTGCTGAAGGACGCCGGCTTGCCGGTTGGCCTCTACTCAGCGGTGCAGGGCTCCGGTCCTGATGCCGGTGCGCCGTTGGTCCAGGACAATCGTGTGGGCGTCGTCAGCTTCACGGGCTCGTCCGCGACCGGCAAGCTGATTCAGAAGATGGTCAGCGAGCGATCCGTGCTCGCCAAGGTGTGTCTGGAACTCGGCGGCAAGAACCCGTTCGTGGTTTGTGACGATGCGGATTTGGAATTAGCGGCTGACTTGGCCGTCGCGTCGGCGTTCATCGACGCAGGGCAGCGATGCGCGTCGGGTAGCCGGCTGATCGTGTTCGACTCGGTGTACGACGTATTCCGTCAGGCGCTGCTTGATCGTGTGGCTCGCATGCGCGTCGGCTCGGGTCCCGACGATGAGTGCGGTCCGGTGATCTCGCGGGCGAGCCTCGATCGTCTCGTGGCGCAGGTGGCCGGCGCGGTGTCGCGCGGGGCGACGTTGCTCGCGGGTGGTAGTGCCATCGCGGCACTTGCACCCGGTTACTACATGGCGCCGACCGTGCTCGAAGGCGCCAAGCCGAGTGATGAAGTATCGCAGCACGAGCTGTTCGGACCCGTGACCTGCCTGTATCGCTGCCGCGATTTCGATGATGCGGTGCGACTGGCGAATGGCACCAGCTACGGCCTGACCGGCGCGATTCACACCTCCAGCCACCATCGGGCGCAGGCCTTTGTCGCCCGTTACCGTGGCGGGCTCGTGTCGGTGAACGGCGCCACCTTCGGCGCCGGGCCGCACATGCCGTTTGGCGGCGTCAAGAATTCCGGCAACGGCTTCCGCGAGCCCGGCACGGAATCGCTCGACGTCTACACCGAGTTGAAGACGGTGGTTATTAACCACAACCCGGAGCGCCTGTGACCGCGACCAAGCGCAAGGTCTGTTTTCCGATTACCAACCGGGCCTACTACGGGCGCAGCCAAATGCTGCT
>NSIL01000052.1 GCA_002737365.1 Acidobacterium sp.
TTCGATGAGAAGGCCGGCACGGTGTCGTATCGCTGGAATGCCGACGAACGCCGCTTCGCGATGCCGATCAAGGTGGGCACCAAGGGCGCGTGGCAGGTGATCAGGCCGACGGCGGAATGGCAGACGATGTCGAATAAGCTCGGCAAGGCGCTGGAGGTGGCCACCGAGCTCTTCTACGTGAACGTCGCGATCCTCGACGCCGACGGAAGGCCCGTCAAGTAGGGCGCGCCCCGTCGTGGTGGTCGTCTCCGTGATCGCTTTGAACTCGTGTGGCGTGCGATACGCGAAACTCGAGTGCGGTCGGACTGCGTTGTCGTGGCGCGCCAGGAAGATCATCACGGTCCGGTAGCCCGCGCGCGGATACTGCCCCGCGAGCGTCTGCATCGCCTTCACCACCGGGGCGTCCTTGGCGATGAGCCGAGACTGGTAGCCCAGCGTGGATCGGGCCACCGATAACAATGTGCACGCGCGGCGGCGCGACCGGCCGCGCGTTTGGGCACACGCGACCTGCTTCCGGCGCACGCGTGCGCTCACCAGTTTTTCCGGGACACCTCTTTCAAGACATCGATGTTCAGCGTGAGGTCGGCGACGAGGTTCTTGAGCCGACCATGCTCCTGCTCAAGCTGCCGGAGGCGCTTCACATCGGTCGGCTCCAAACCGCCGCAGTGCTTCCGCCACGCGTAGATCGTGGCCGGCGCGACCCCATGCTGCTTCGCCACCGCCGGGATCGGCGTGGCAGCCGCATCCCGGAGGGTCGTGACCATCTGCTCTTCGGTAACTCGGGTCTTCTTCATGGCTCCCTCGTGATCCGAGGGGCCATGCTCTCAGGCTTCGGGTAGTCCGAAAAAGACCGGGCAGGTTAAGTGGACATCGCGAGTTTAAATCCACGCGCCGGCGCAGTCATCTAGCTAGGCGGCGTGAGCCCAGAACAGTTCGAAGCCGATCATGTCAGGCTTCGGCGAAGGGGTGTCCACTGAATCCTGGGAACCCCACTCCCCGGGGGTTGTCCAACGAGAGCTGGGGTGTGCATTGTCACTGCGAACCACTCAATGGTGTGATCCATCCACTCATTGATTGGCGGAGGCCGGAACCGGCTGACTGGGCTTTAATGGCGCCACTATGCTGGTCGCCAAAGAACTCTCGAAGCGCTATAACGACGTCACGGCTCTTGATTCGCTGAACCTCACCGTTCAGCCCGGCGAGGTCTTCTGTCTGCTCGGTGCCAACGGAGCCGGCAAGACCACGACCATCAACCTGTTTCTGAACTTCATCGACCCAACCTCAGGGACGGCGACCATTAACGGTCTTGACGTCACCAAGGCGCCGCTCGAGACCAAGAAATACGTCGCCTATATTCCCGAGACGGTGATGCTTTATCGCAACCTCACGGGCATCGAGAACCTGGAGTACTTCGCCGCTCTGGCCGGGCGGCCGGACTACCTTCGCGCTGACCTGCTGAACTTCTTCAAGCGCGTGGGCCTGCCCGACGATGCCCCTGATCGCCGGGTCGGGACCTACTCCAAGGGCATGCGCCAGAAGGTCGGCATCGCGATTGCCCTGGCGAAGGGAGCGAAGGCGCTGCTGCTCGACGAACCGACCTCCGGACTCGACCCCAAGGCCTCGAACGAATTCTCGGACCTGCTACGGCAATTGAGCGGCGCGGGCGTGGCGGTGTTGATGGCTACGCACGATCTGTTCCGCGCCAAGGAATCTGGCACTCGAGTCGGGATCATGCGGCACGGCAAGCTGGTCGCCGTGCACGGCACCCGCGAGTTCAGCCACGCCGACCTCGAGCGCATCTACCTAGAGCACATGCATGACTAACGGGTGCTTTGGTGCTGATGTGCCTGGGTGCGCGGGTGCGGAGGTGAAATCATGATCATCAGGATTGCAAAGAAGGAACTGACCGAGATGTTCCGCGACGGCCGCTTTCGGCTGCTTGCGGGAATGGTGCTGGCGATCTCGCTGCTCTCCCTGGCCGCGGGCTGGAAGAACTACAGCGAGCTCAGCCGCCAACATACGATGGCCAAAGAGGCGACGCGTGCCCAGTGGCTGGGGCAGGAGAAGAAGAACCCGCACTCGGCCGCGCACTACGGCGTCTACGCGTTCAAGCCCAAGAGCCAGCTCGCCATGATCGACACCGGCGTCGACCCGTATATGGGTGTGGCGGTGTGGCTCGAGGCGCACAAGCAGAACGACTTCAAGTTCCGTCCCGCCCAAGACCGCACCGCGGTGCAGCGTTTTGGCGAAATGACGGGCGCCGAAGTGTTACAGGTGTTCTTGCCGCTCTTCATCGTGTTGATGACCTTCTCGGCGTTCGCCGGAGAGCGCGAACAGGGAACGCTGCGGCAGGTGCTGAGCCTCGGGGTCAGCCGGCGCGACCTGGCGCTTGGCAAGGCGCTCGGAGTGGCCCTGGGGCTTGGCCTCGTCTTGCTGCCCGCTACCGTGTTCGCTGTGCTGGCCTTGGCCTGGACGGCAGAAGGCGGCTTGGTGTCTGGCGACCCGGCGCGCGGCGTGCTTCTGGCCGCCGTCTACCTGACCTACTTCGCAATGTTGATCGCGGTGTCACTGGCGGTCTCGGCCACGGTGAAGTCGTCGCGACTCGCGTTGATCGTGCTGCTCACCTTCTGGTTCGCTAACAGCCTGGTCGCGAGCCGCGCCGCCTCTGACGTGGCTGGCTGGCTCTATCCCACGCCGTCAGCCATCGAGTTCCAGAAGGCGATGGATGCAGACCTGAGTGATCAGACTCCCATCAACGAGCGGTTGGAGCGGCGCCGGACCGAATTGTTCAGCAAGTACGGCGTCGACAACGTCGATGCCCTACCGATTGCGTTCTCCGGCATCTCAATGCAGGAAGGCGAAGAGCATGCCAATGAGGTGTTCGACGAACACTACGGCCGTCTGTTCGATCGTTACGAGCAGCAGAACCGGGTCTATCAACTAGGTGGTGTCGTCGCCCCCATGCTGTCGGTCCGCGCCATCTCGATGGGGCTTTCGGGCACCGACTTCGCCCAGCATCGTCACTTCGCGATCGCCGCTGAAGACTACCGTCGCGACATCCAGCGGCTGATGAATGGCGACATTGCCGCTAACCAGAAGAAGGGCCAGGTCTACCTCGCCGACCAGAGCCTGTGGTCGCAGATGCCTGACTTCGACTACACCGCGCCGTCAACCGCGTGGGCGGTGGGCAACCACACCGCCAGCTTCGGGGTACTTGCCTTCTGGACGATCGCTGCGCTGGCGTTGATGGTGCGCAGCGCTTCGACCGCGAGCGCCGAATGATCCGTCGCATCGTTCACCACGAATGGCGGGCACTGGCGTCCGATGCCACCGTGTGGGTGGTGGCCGCGATCTTCGGAATCGCCATCGGCTACGGCGTCTGGAACGGTGCCCGGTGGGTCGCGTTTCAAACTGATGCGCTCGGATCAGCCGCGACGGAGGAGGCGACGCGCTACGAGGGGCTGCAGGCGCAAGTGACGGCCCTGCAGCAGCCGGGTGCCAAGGTGTCGCCCTTTGCCGATCCCCGCAGCGCCAGCAATGTTGGCGGCCGCCTCGGTCCGCGCTACGCGGTGCTGCCACCGGGCCCGCTGGCCCCGCTGGCGATCGGCCAGAGCGATCTGCTGCCGTACTATTTCAAGGTCTCAACCGACGCCCGCGAGAACATCGTCGCGACGACGGAAATCGAAAATCCCAATCGGTTGTTGGCCGGCCGCTTCGATCTCGCGTTCGTGATCATCTTCTTGTATCCGCTGCTGATTCTGGCCTTGACCTACAACATGCTGTCGTTGGAACAGGAGCAGGGCACGCTGCCGCTCGCGTTGTCTCAGCCGGTGTCGCTGGTAACGCTGGTGTCAGGCAAGGTGCTGCTGCGCGCACTGCTGTTGCTGGCGGTGGTCGTCGCGTTCCTGGCGGTGGCGTTGCTTGTCAGTCGCGCCGACTTGTCGGCGCCAGGAGCGGTTGCCCGGGTGATGCTGTGGTTCGCGGTGGTCGCGTCCTACGGCGCGTTTTGGTTTGCGCTGGCCGTGGCGGTCGCGTCACTTGGCCGCAACTCCACCACCAACGCCACCATTCTCGCCAGTGCCTGGCTCGTGTTGATCGTGATGACTCCGTCGCTGTTTAACATGGCGGCGACGTCCTTCTACCCGGTGCCTTCTCGCGTGGAGATGGTGCAGGCCATGCGCGAGGCCCAGGACGAAGCCAACAAGGGCGGCAGCCAGGCGCTGGCGCGTTTCTACGAGGACCATCCCGAGCTCGCCACCGGCGACCCGGCGCAGGCGATGAACGACTTCAACGTGGTCCGGGTCGCGGTCAACGACGATGTCGAGCGGCGGGTGAGGCCGCTGGTGAGCCGCTTCGAAGAGCAGATCAGCAAGCAACAGAGCGTGATTGATTCGCTGCGATTCCTGTCGCCGGCGATCCTGATGCAGGGCGCTCTGAATGACATCGCCGGCACCGGCACCGACCGGCACCGTGACTACCTTGCACAAGTGGATGCCTACCACCGCGAGTGGCGCGACTACTTCGTTCCGAAGATTTTCGCCAAGGCGCAGATCGCCGACTTCGAGAGCGTGCCGCGGTTCCAATACCAAGAAGAGTCCACCGGCGAAGTAGCGGCGCGGGTCGGCCGCGGCGTCGCCGGCCTGTTCGTACCGGCGGTGATCCTCGCGTTCTGGGGACTGCGACGGCTGCGGTGGTTTCCAGTGATCGGCTGACGGCCGGTCGCCAGCCGCCGCCAGACGCCTACTCACTGGATCAAAACGACTACTCGTGGGCCAGGAGTTGCTGGCAGGAGCCTTTGCGTTGTGCGGTGACGCCCCGGTCGATACGCTTGGAAACATTATGATTCCCAGATTTTTCGCCTCCCTTGTGTTCGCCTGTTCGTTGGTCCTCGGCCTGGCTGCGCCGGTGGCCGCCCAAACCGGCACCACCCTGCGCGGCAAGGTGACACAGGGCGAGACCAACCTGCCCATGTCCGGCGCGCTGGTCATCATCGATGAGTTGCGCCGCGAAGTGCGCGCTGACCAGGGCGGCAACTACGTTTTTGACGCGGTGCCGCCGGGGCGGTATCACGTGGGCGTGCGGGCCGATGGCTACACCACCCGTCGCACCGAGGTGACAATCGGCACCGCGCTGGCGAGCCTGGACCTGTCGATCAAGTTCGACCTGCACTTCGCTGAAGTCCTGTCGGTCAGTCCCCAGGCGCGCCCGCAGTTCGAGTCATATCAGCCGACCTCGGTGTTGGCCGGCCAGGACCTGGCGAAGCAACTCGAATCCACGATTGGCGCCACGCTGGCTGAATTGCCAGGTGTCGCCATGCGTTCCCTCGGTCCCGGCCCGGCGCGTCCGGTGATTCGCGGTCTCGATGGCGATCGGGTCGTCGTAATGGAAGACGGCCAGCGCATGGGCGACCTGTCGAGCCAGTCGGCCGATCACGCCGTGCCGATCAATCCCGCCGCAGCCAAGCGGATCGAAGTGGTACGCGGTCCCGCCACCCTGCTGTACGGCGCCAATGCCCTTGGCGGTCTCGTCAACGTGATCACGGATCAGATTCCGACCGAGAAGACCACGACGCCTGCGGGCAACTTCACGTTGGACTTGGGCAGTAGCGGACAAGCCGGCGGCGCCGGCGACGTCCACGTGGGCAACGGCACGTTTGCCTTCCACTTCGGCGGCGCCAGCCGCCGCTCGGGCAACATGACGACGCCGGAAGGAGAAGTCGACAACTCGCAGTCGCGCATGGCCATGGGCCAGGTTGGTGGCGCGTGGACCGGCGACAAGTCGTATGTCGGTGCCAGTTACGGCTACGACGACACCAGCTACGGCATTCCGGTCGTGGAAGAAGGCACGATCAGCCTGACCCCGAAGCGCCATGCGTTCAGCGCGCGTGCCGGTGCCAGCGAGATGGGTGGATGGCTGCAGTCGTACCGAGCCACGCTGGGCGTACGTCGCTACGAGCATGCCGAGATGGAAGGTGACGAGGTCGGCACCACCTTCAACAACGACTCGCTCGAGGGCGAGGTCTTGCTGTCGCATCGTCCGACCGGCCGCCTGGTGGGCAGCATCGGCGGGTGGTTCCTCGATCGCGCCTTCGCGGCCACGGGCGCAGAGGCGCTGTCGCCCCCGGTTGACCAGCAGAGCCTCGCGGCGTTTGTGTACGAAGAAGTCAAGTGGTCGCATGCCACGCTGCAGTTTGGCGGTCGTCTCGATCAGACGAACTACGAACCCGGAGGCGTGCTCCCGGATCGTGACTTCACGGAGTGGTCGGGATCGCTCGGCCTGTTGATTCAGCCTGAGGCCGCCAGCGACAATTTCGTGATTGCCGCGAGTCTGGCGCGCGCGGCCCGCGCGCCGGCCCTCGAGGAGCTATATTTCTTCGGTCCGCACCCGGGCAACTTCTCGTTCGAGATTGGCAATCCCAACCTCGAGGCGGAGCACGGTCTTGGGTTTGACCTGTCGCTGCGTGGCCGGTCAGACCGCTTCGAGGCGGAGCTCACCTTCTTCCGTAACGACATCAAGAACTACGTGTTCCGTAATCCGCTGAGCGAGGACGAGTTCGAGGAGCGCGAAGAGGAACTAGACGAGCGTTTCGGTGTCCTGGACGCCGCAGAAGGTGGTCACGACCACGGCGAGTTTCCGTTCGTCGAGTTCGTCGGTCGCGACAGCGTGCTGATGGGCATGGAAGCGCACCTCGACCTCAAGCTGTCCAACCTGCTGACTCTCGAATCGACCGCTGACTGGGTCACTGGTGAGCTGTCGGATACCGGCGAGCCCCTGCCGCGCATTCCGCCGTTTCGCGTCACCACCGGCCTGAAGTACCAGAAGAACGCGTTCCAGTTGGGTGGCAGCTTCACGGCGGCCTCTGACCAGACCCGGGTTTACGGCGACGAGACGCCGGCCGACGGCTACCTGACGGCGCGCTTCTACAGTTCGTATTCGATTGCCCGCGCCGGAGCGCTGCACACCTTTACGGCGCGACTCGACAACGCCGCGAACGAGTCGTACCGCAACCACCTGAACTACCTGAAGGACGAGTTGCTCGAAGCCGGTCGCAGCTTCAAGGTCGTTTACACGCTGGGCTTTTAGCGCAACACCGCCGGCAGATCCGTGCGGCGGACCGTGCGGATCGCCGGCAGTGCCGCTGCCGTCGATGGGTTGGTACGTGCTCAGTTGCCCGAAGACCTCCTGTTCCCGGTTGGGATGATGCGCGGCCGGGAACCCGTCCACGAACAGCGTGTGGACACGTGCGGGGCAGATGCAGTTGCACCGGATGCCCTTGTGCACGTAGTCGCGCGCGACCGACAACGTCATCGTCAGAACCGCTCCCTTAGTCATTGGTAGGGGAAACGATCCTCAATGCCCACCTTCGACGCGATGGACGCCATGTTTAGGATGACGCCCCCACCCTGCGCAACCACGCGCTGCACGACGACGTGCAGCGTGTGGTAGATGCCCTTGACGTTGACCCGGTACAGGCGGTCCATGTCGTCGGGCGTCGTGGTCTCGACATTGCTGGGTCTGGGAACGGGCGTTCCGTTAACAAGTGAGGCCACGAGCAGGTTTTATCGTCTCACGACGAGTTACGCGCCGTCCGAGCGGTACCGCGCGCAGGGGCTCAACGACTTTGTCGTCTTCGGCACCCAGGCTCTGGCGTCGCTTGCGGCAGGCCCTGCGGTGATGCGGCTCAGCACGGCCGGGCGGGCTACGAGCCGGGCAACCGTCGCGCCTTGAACACCGGATAGACCACCGACCGTTCGGCGGCGCCGAGCGTTCTGAGCGCGTCGTCCAGCAGGCCCCAGCCGACGAAGCCGTCGCGTGCCTGCGGCTCGAGGAAGTAGAACGCGGCGTTGGCCATCGGCTGCGCCATGTCCACCACGAACGACCCAGCCGGGAACTCCTTCATCAGCACCGGTGAGAACGATCCGTCGAGTGTCGTCATGTCGTAGCCGGCGCGGCGCACTGGGTAGATCCGGTCGATCGTGAATTGTTCGCCCAGCACCCTTGTCGGCGAAGTGAGGGTGGTGACCTGGATGTTCTGCAGGCGCAGCTTCGCCGCCACCGCGCTCAACGTCGGCGGCAGCACGTAGGCCCGGGGCACGGTGGCGGTGCGCGTGCCCACCGGCTTCGTCAGATCGTCGACGCCGCGCACCAGTTCCGGCGGGCCGGACGCGGTGCCCGGTTTCGTGCCGAGCATGCTCGTGCCGGGCTGGTACATCGGCTCGTTGGTGCGGTAGGCCAGCAGGTCGATCGTGCCGGCCGACTGATACTCGCCGTCGAGGAAGTTGGTGAGTGTGCCCTGCTCGGCGCCGGCGAGCACGGCGGCCACGGTGTCGTCGTCGGCCTTCTTGGCCACGGCCTGCATCTCAGTGTCGTGCGCCTTCACGTAGTCGAGCAGTGCGGCCAGGTAGGCGTACTGCGCGTAGATGCGCCGCTCGAACGTGGGCTGGCCGGGCGTTTCGGTGATGATGGCGAAGCGGTTGCGGAGCCCGTACGCGTTGACCAGCGTCTTGGCCTCCACCGTCCACGCCGCGCGGTCGTGGCTCCACACCTTCGGTGGCCAGGTATCGGGGGTGGCGAGTGCGTGCGTGAAGACCTCGAGGCCGAAGCCGGTGCGCACAGCCTCACGCACGGCCGGGAAGAGCGTGTCGGTCATGTAGGCGCGCGGTCTTGGCGCCGCGGCCGGGATGGTGGCGGTGCCATAGGTGTTCGCGTAGCCGTGGTTGACGCGACTCATCAGGTGCCCGTCGAGAAAGAGCAGCGGATCCCAGGCGTTCAGCGTGCGGATGAGGCCCTGCGATTCGACCGAGGTGAGCTTAGCGCCTTCGCGGTTCAGGTCGAGGCCCTGCGAGTTCTCGCGCACGCCCTGGATGTGCGGCGTCTCGCTGCCGTAGCCGCCGTCCTGGGTGACGAAGGTGTCGGTGCCATCGACGTTGTAGACCGGCGCGATCATCACGATCACCTTGTCGAGCAGCGCCTGGCGCGAGCCGGCGCCGAGGTCGCGCGCCAGCAGCACCATCGCCTCGGCCGCTTCGGGTTCCGGCGGGTGAATGTTACCGAGCAGGAAGACCACCGGCTTGCCGGAGGCCTTCGCCTGCGCCGGTGTCGTCACCCGCGGGTTGGCGAAGATCATGACTGGCGCGGCCTTGCGCAGCGGGCTCAGGAACATCGTCTCGACGTGCAGGAACTCGGTCTTGAGCTTGAGGGCCGCGATCCACTCGTGGAGCTGCAGCGTCGACAGGGTGCGTGTCCAGCGCGTGCGCTCGGGCACGGTGAGCAGGTCGGCGGGCCACTTGCCGGTCCAGCCGGCGGGCACCTCGTCGCCCCAGTAGATCGTGCGGGTCTGTGCGGTGGGATCGGACGTCATGGCAAGTACCGAGAGCAGCAGAAGGGTGGCGATGCGGCGGAGGCCGGACACGGTGACCACATTGTGGCTCAAGAGACCTGCCGCCCGCCTCGTGAAGTAAGATCCAGAGGGAGAGCGGAATGAGCAAGTCCACACCAGCACCAACGGCCTCGACCTACGAACAGGCTTACCCTAATTCCACCAAGGTCTACGACGAGCAGGTGGTCGAGACACCGGCGGGCCCGACGCAGTTACGCGTGCCGTTCCGTCAGGTGACGCTCGGCGGCGGCGAGAAGCCGGTCCGTCTGTACGACACCAGTGGTCCGCAGGGACACGACCCGCGTGCCGGCCTGCCGAAGTTACGAGAGTCCTGGGTGGCGCCGCGCCGTGCCGCGGCGAAGGCTGGGCAGCCCGTGACTCAATTGCACTACGCCCGCAAGGGTGAGATCACACCCGAGATGGCCTACATCGCGTCGCGCGAAGGGCTGCCGGTCGAGTTCGTACGCGATGAAGTGGCGCGCGGCCGCGCCATCATCCCCGCCAACATCAATCACCCCGAACTCGAGCCGATGATCATCGGCCGCAACTTCCTGGTGAAGATTAACGCCAACATCGGCAACTCTGCCGTCTCCTCGTCCATTGAAGAGGAAGTGGAGAAGCTGCGCTGGTCGACGCTGTGGGGCGCCGACACGGTGATGGATCTATCCACTGGCAAGAACATCCACGAGACCCGCGAGTGGATCATGCGCAACTCGCCGGTGCCCATTGGTACCGTGCCGATCTACCAGGCGCTGGAAAAAGTCGGCGGCCGTCCGGAGGACCTGACGTGGGAGGTCTACCGCGACACGCTGATCGAGCAGGCCGAACAGGGCGTGGATTACTTCACCGTCCACGCCGGCGTGCTGCTGCGCTACATCCCGATGACCGCCAAGCGCCTGACCGGCATCGTCTCGCGCGGGGGCTCGATTCTCGCCAAGTGGTGCCTCGCGCATCACCAGGAGAACTTCACCTACACGCACTTCCGCGAGATTTGCGAAATCATGAAGGCCTACGACGTGTCGTTCTCGCTCGGAGACGGCCTGCGCCCTGGCTCGATCGCCGATGCCAACGACGAGCCCCAGTTCGCCGAACTGAAGACGCAAGGCGAGTTGACGAAGATCGCGTGGGAGTACGACGTCCAGGTGATGAACGAAGGCCCCGGCCACGTACCCATGCATCTCATCAAGGAGAACATGGAGAAGCAGTTGGAGTGGTGCGCCGAAGCACCCTTCTACACCTTGGGCCCGCTGACCACGGACGTCGCCCCCGGCTACGACCACATCACGTCGGCGATTGGCGCCGCCATGATCGGCTGGTACGGCACCGCCATGCTCTGCTACGTCACGCCGAAAGAACATCTGGGCTTGCCGAATCGCGATGACGTCAAGGCTGGCGTGATTGCTTACAAGATCGCGGCGCATGCCGCCGACCTAGCGAAGGGCCACCCGCATGCCCAGGTATGGGACGATGCGCTGTCGAAGGCACGGTTTGATTTCCGGTGGGAAGATCAGTTCAACCTGGCACTCGATCCGGTGACCGCGCGCGCGTATCACGACGAAACGCTTCCCGCCGACGGCGCCAAGGTGGCGCACTTCTGCTCGATGTGCGGACCGAAGTTCTGCAGCATGGAGCTGACGCAGCAGGTGCGCGCCGAGGCGGCAAAGGGGATGGCAGAGAAGTCCGAGGAATTCCGGAAGAGCGGCGCCGAGATCTACGTCAAGGGTTAGGGCTTCGGCGCCGGGACGATTTGGATGATCGTCGGGAATCGTTCCGGTTTCTCGCCTGGCCTGGGGTTCGGGAAGCCAGCTGACCCGCCGTAGGTGTAATCCTTGATCGTCAGGCTGGGCACAAACGCCATCGCCTCGTCGCGGTAGCGGCCGGTCTCGAACTGGTGCGTCGGCGGCGACTCGAACAGCTCGTCGCCTTTCTGCTTCAACACCGTTTTGTAATACGTCACCAGCTCGGCGTACGGGACGCTGACCGCAAACAGGTAGAAACGCTGCCCGCGTCCCGCCTCGTATGACGTGAGAAACACGGCTGACGGATAGATCGGCGCACCGAGCATGGCTTCAGTGGGCGCGCCACTTGCCGGTGCCTGGGGTGCTGAAGGTGCCGAGGTTGGTGCCGGTGCCGCCGCTGCGGAGGGTGCCGGGGGGGTGTTCGGTGCGGCCGGCTGCTGTCTCGACGACGTCGTCGGCCGCGGGAACGGCTGCGGTGTTTGCGCCGACAGCGTCGAGGCTGCCGTCACGACCATGCTCATCACGACGATCCGGGCCAGTCGGTTCACCGCACTATTATAGAACCGTGCCCCGCCAATTCCTCGACTACTGCGCCGGACAGCGTGATTGGCTGCTGGACTTCATTGCAGCCCTGGTTGCGATCGAATCCCCCAGTGATGATCCCATCGCCGTGAATCGTTGTGGCGCTGAGCTGGCGGCGCGGCTGAGCGCGCTTGGAGCCGAGGTGACGCGCCTGCCGCCTTCAACTCCCGGCTTGCCCACCGTAGCCTTGGCGAAGGCGGGCGATCACTTGCGCGCCAGCTTCGGGCAGGGACCGCGGCAGATCCTGCTCCTCGGTCATTTCGACACCGTGTGGCCGATCGGCCAGTTGAAGACCATGCCGCTCAAGCGCGAGAACGGCCGGCTCTACGGCCCCGGCATCTTCGACATGAAGGCGGGCATCGCGCTCGCGACCCTTGCCACGCGCGCCGTCATGGCCGAGGACGGACTCGACCAGTGCCAGGTCGTGATGCTGTGGACCACTGACGAGGAGATTGGCAGCACCACCTCGCGCGCGTTGATCGAGGCTGAGGCGCAACGCAGTGAGGCCGTGCTGGTGTTCGAGCCGTCGCTGCCGGGCGGTGGCCTCAAGACCAGCCGCAAAGGTGTGGGGCAGTTCGAGATGCGCGTCCGCGGTGTCTCGGCGCATGCCGGCCTTGACCCTGGCAAGGGCATCAGCGCGGTCCGAGAGCTGGCGCGGCAGATCATTGCGATCGATGACCTGCAGGATCCGGCGAGTGGCGTCACGGTCACCGTCGGCGTGATCGAAGGCGGCACGCGCGCCAATGTTGTGCCCGCCGAGGCGCGCGCCATCATCGACGCCAGGGCGGTCACGCGCGCCGACGCCGATCGGGTCGAGCGAGCCATGACAGCGCTCGTGCCTCAGATCGCCGGAGCGCAGATTACTGTCACCGGTGGTTTCGACCGTCCACCGCTCGAGCGCACCGCTGCCGTTGCCGGCCTATTCGCCGCGGCGCAAGCCGTGGCAAAGAACCTGGGACTGACGCTGGAAGAGGGCAGCGCGGGTGGCGGCTCAGACGGTAATTTCACTGCCGCGCTGGGCGTGCCGACGCTGGATGGGTTCGGCGCCGTCGGTGACGGCGCCCACGCGCTTCACGAGCACATCGAGATCGACGCGCTCGTACCCCGTGCCGCAGTGATCGCCGGTTTGATCGCGCGCCTCACTGCGTAGGGTCAGACCCTCTGGTCGCGCCAGTAGGCCAGCAGGTCCTCAACCGTCCGCTCGAACGGGATCGTCGGGGTCCACCCCGTGTCAGCCGTGAGCCGGCTGTGATCGCCCTGAAGAAACGCCGTGTCGACCGGCCG
>NSIL01000053.1 GCA_002737365.1 Acidobacterium sp.
GTGAAATCTCGAAAGGCCACGTAGGGCCCCCCTTTACGGGGGTCCATCCGGTTAGTTCGTCTTTCTCGGTTCCATTGCCGCCCTGACCTCGGCATCGGTCTTCAGCAGGTTCTTCACGTCGAACTCCCCGAAGCCGGAGGCCAACGACCGTGCCAGCATCCGTTCCACGTTACTCTGCACCACGCCCTCGAGCGTGACGTGGCCGCGGTTGACCACCACGCGGATCGGCGGGTTGGCCATCATCGCGTAGTTCCAGAACAACGAGTGGCCGTAGATGGCCCGCGCAATGCGGAACCGCAGCTCGTCATCGAACTGCGAGACCGGCAGCACGCCGATCTTGTTGTCGAGTGAGACGATGCCCTCGACTTTGCGCACGCGCTTCTCGAGGTCGTCGCGCTTGTACGGCATGGTGACCCAGCCTGTGAGTTGCACCTTGCCGTCGTTCACTTCCGCCGAGATGCTGTCGAAGACGGTGAGTTGCGTGTAGCGGTTAACCTGGTTGGCGATGTCGTTGAACACTTGGAGGTCTTTGCGTTCGGATTGGGCGAATGCTGGCGCTCCGCCGAGGACGAACAGTGCGACGAACGTGAATGCGATCAGTGACTTCATGGTGGACCCTCCCCACATGCCCTTTGCTAATGCGAAGGGCATGCCAGCGGATTATGTCCACGACCTGAGAATCATGGCGTCGCGACGTAACCCTTGCGCGCGCGCACTTGGAGCGTAGGGTCCTTCACCTCGACTCGAATGGTGTGCCACCGGCCGTCGCGCAAGCCCGGACTTGGATAGCCGAGATAGTACTGCTGGCTGAGCTCGTCGGCGATGCTTGCGACCGCCGGATCCAGGTCGCGCGGATCGCGCACGATCTCGGTGCGGCCGCCGCTGTCGTCAGTCATCTCTCGTAACGCCAGCACGTTCAGGCGATCGTCGGCGCCACCGCCCACGGAATACGAGCCGCCGCGACCGCCGCCACCGCCGCCACTACCGATCGGTGGCGGCGCCGGCATGGGCCGCCCACCACCACCGCGCCCACCACCGCCCGGGAACGGGAACGGAATAGGCATGCGCGGTTGCGGCTGTTGAATGGGCGGCGTCGATCGCTGAAACGTGGCCTGGCCCTGGCCGTCGATGCCGACGGCGTAGACCAGCACTTCAGTCTCGCGAATCACCCGCTTCGCGTCAGCCACGTCGCTCCGGCTGCTGGTGTCGTTGCCGTCGGAAATGATCACGATGGCTTTCTTGCGGTTCTGGCCGCTCTGTGCCATCGGCACCGCCTCCACCACCGCGTCGTACATCGCCGTGCCGCCATTGGGATGGATGCGGCCGACCATGGTCGCCAGCCGATCGCGATCGGTGGTCCAGTCAAGGACGAGGTCGGCGTTGGCGCTGAAACGGTAGAGAAAGAACTCGTCGAGCTCGTCGTTCATTATGCGGAAGAAGCGATCGATCGAACTGACTGCCGCTGACCACTTCTCGCCGACCATGCTGCCGCTGGTGTCGACGACAATGCCCAGGCTGACCGGGGTGCGGTCGGCATTAAAGTGCGTGACCTCCACCAGCTTGTTGTCCTCGTAGATGACGAAGTCGTCCTTGGTCAGGCGCCCGGCAAAACGGCCACTGCGATCAGTCACGGTGGCGGTCACATTGATCAGCTCGACGCCGCTCTTGAAGCGGAAGCCATCCTGACCCTGCGCGAGCGGACTGACGCTCGCAATGGCGAGCAGCGTGGCGCCGACCGCCAGGGAACGCGGACCTTGCTTTTGATCCCGGCTCCCGGATCCCGGACCCCGTAGGTCTGTCTTCATATCCGTCTCCATTACTTCAACTTCACGCTGACGGGCTGGTCGCCCTCGTTCGCCAATGGGACCGCCCCGCGGCGATCAATGTGCGGCAACACGCCTTCGTCCGTGCGGAAGCTGACCCGATAGCGCGTCACCGAGGTCGGCGCGTCCAGCGACACGACGAAGGGCGACTCGTCGCCGGCGCCGAGTTTCAGGAAATCGACCTCGATCTTGGCACTGGTCACGAACGCGCCTTGCTGGTCGAACAGGAACACCACGGCCGACAGGCGCTCCACGGGCTTGCCGCTAGAGGGATTGCGAACCAGTCCCGACACGGCCAACTTCTGGTTCTTCCGTTCGTGACGCAGCGACATCAATTCCAGCGGGCTATTCGGCCCCACCGCCGCGGCACTGGTGCCGCGCGGTTCCGACATCATGAACACCAGCCCGCCGAGCAGGACGACAAATAGCAGGGCTGCGGCGATGGCGAGTGTTCGCTGACGACCACCGCTCGGCGCCGGCTCCGACGCGGCACTGAGAAAGCCCGACGAGTACGAGATCTCGCGGGGTGCAGGCGGCGCGTGGAGCGGCAGCTCGGCGACGACCGGCGCCCAAGGCGCCCGTGTCGGTGCGCTATCGACCGAAGAAGCGATTGAGAGCGCTGCGACCCGTGCTGCTGAGCGCCGCTTCTCTTCACGCCCGAGTCGCCACGTCGCCACGCTCATGACGAGCGCGACCACCAGCGAGATCGCCGTAACGCCGAGTAAGACCATTTCCATATCAAGCCCCAAGCCTCAAGCCCCAAGCCGCGCTAGCGCAACTTGAACTCGACGCCGACCTGCACGACCACGTCCACCGGCACACCCTTCATGCGACCCGCCGAGAAGCGCCACTGCTTCACGGCCTCGACCGCGCGCTCGCTCAGCCCGCCGCGCAGGCCTCGCAACACTTTCACCTCGCCAACCGTGCCGTCGCGCCGCACAACGATCTCCAGTTCCACTTCACCCTCAATGTTCGCGCGCCGGGCATCGTCGGTGTAGTTGGCTTTGACTTCACGCAACAGCCGCGGCGGCTCGACGCCGCTTCCAGGGCGATACGGTCCGCCACCGGTGCCGCCACCCGAGCCATCGCCAATGCCGCTGCCATCACCTTCGCCAAGGCCCGTGCCGCGGCCGGTGCCAGCGCCGCCACCGGCACCGGGTCCCTGGCTGGGCGGCGCCTCGGGTGCTTTCGCGAGCACGCCCTCGCGCGTCTGGGCATCCGCGGGCTTGGTCAGGATCGGCGCCATCACCGGCGGCAACGCTTTGGCCTCGAGGGGCGGAGGCGGTGGTTCCGGTGGCCTCGGCGTCGGTCGCATGGGCGGCGGCAGCTTGCGCGCGGGCAACGGACTGCTGATCTTCTCCACGCCTTTGCGCATCGCCCTGGGTGGCGGCGCCTTCTGCAGCAACCCGCCACCGCCGCCACCGCCACCCGGTCCGGGCGAGACGAGAAACACCATGCGGATCGGTTCGTTCTTGATCGGTTCGGTGCGTTCGTCGGCCACCGCCAGCCCCAGGCTGGCAATGAACAGGATCGACACGACCGCCACGCCGTGCAGGCTGGTGGAGACAACCAACGGCACCGTGGTGGAGCGTCGCGGGCGCGCGGCCTGCCCGAACAGCTCGCGGCCCAGGCCGAGTTCGCCGGCGATGCCGACGGTGGTGCCGGCCCTGATCGCCCGCACCGCGCGCACCGCCTCGTCGTGTGCGATGAAGTCCGAGAGTTCCGCCTGCCCGCCGATCGCCGACTGCGCGGCCACCGAGCGAATCTCGCCCCGGCCCAGCAGGTCCAGCACGCGCGACCGAGACACCCCAGCCGCCGCTGCGATATCGCGGGCCGTGTAGACGTCCGGAGGAAGGTTTCCAAGCATGGCTGCGGTCGATGTAATGGCAAAAGTCTTGCCGTCGCCGCCGTCGGCAGCTCGGGTCACCCGATCAGTCTTTTCGGCCTGAATTCACCAAAACTTTGCGTTTCTGTCCCAACTGATTGTGGTGGTTAGGGGACGGCCCTGTCTTCGATTGAAGTCATCGCCTGCTCCCGAGCGCTCAACCAGCTAGATGTTCGGGCGGAGTCCTTCGAGAAAGCGAAAGCCGTCTTTTTCAGCGAGCAACCGCGACGGCTTGAAGCCGGCGGTCGCAAGATCGCGCAGCAGGTCGTAGCCTTGGGGCCGCACCACCGCGCCTCGTAACAGCCCACCGCCACCGAGTCCTTCAACCACTTCAATGCGCCCGCCCTGGCGGACGACTCGCAGCGTGTCCCGCAGGTAATCGAGCCGCGCTGTCGATTCGATGGCCGCGAAGCTGCCGTTGGTGTCGTCGATGACGATCATGTCGAAGTCACCGCTGTCGAAGGGCAGCGCGCGTCCCGCCATCGGCCGCACCTCGATCAGCGCGCCGGCTTTCGTGCCCACCGCGGCGGCACGCTTGGCCGACGCCTCGTCGTTGGTCGCGACGGCGGCCGCCCCGCTCAGGCCAACTTTGGCCGCCAGTCCCGACAGCAGCGCGCGATCGTGACAGCCGATCAGCAGGAAGCGCTCGCCCATGCGCACGCCGGTCATCGACACCTGCAGCGGATCCATCGAGCGTGTCCGGCCGCCTTTGAGGAGCCGGAGAAAGAGACCGATCATGCCCCCTCAGATTACAGGAGGCCAGGAGGTCACGAGACCATATCTTCAAGAAAGGCGTGCTCTTCGCCTCCTGATCTCCTGCTGATGGGCCTGCGCCCGAGTGGGGAGCCACCGAGGGTAGTGATATATTCCCAAGGTGAAACAACCCTTGGAAATCGCCCCTGCCCAAGGCAAGCTGGGCATCCTGCTCGTTGGGCTCGGCGCGGTCAGCACGACCACGATTGCCGGCGTCGTCGCCATCCGTAAGGGTCTGGCCAAGCCCATCGGGTCGCTCACGCAGATGGGCACCATCCGCCTCGGCAAGCGCGGCGACGGCCGCGCCCCCAAGATCAACGAGTTTGTGCCGCTGGCCAGCCTTGACGACATCGTCTTTGGCGGCTGGGACATCTTCGAAGAAGACTGCTACGCCGCAGCCTGCACGGCCGGCGTGCTCGATCGGCAACTGCTCGACTCGATTCGTCCCGAGCTCGAGGCGATCAAGCCCATGTCGGCGGTGTTCGATCAGCGCTACGTCAAGCGCCTGTCGGGCCCCAACGTCAAGAAGGGCAAGAACAAGAAGGATCTCGCCGACCAACTGATCGCCGACATCCGCGCCTTCAAGGCCAAGAACGACTGCGCGCGCCTCGTCATGGTGTGGGCCGGCAGCACCGAAGTGTTCATGAAGGAAGGCCCCGCGCACCAGTCGCTCGCGGCATTCGAGAAGGGCCTCGAGCTGAGCGACGACACGATTCCGTCGAGCATGGTCTATGCCTACGCCGCGCTCAAGGAAGGCATTCCGTTTGCCAACGCCGCGCCGAACCTGACCGCTGACATTCCGGCCATGCTGGAACTGGCCGCGCAGACCAAAGCGCCGATTTGCGGCAACGACATGAAGACCGGCCAGACGCTGATCAAGACGATCATCGCCCCCGGCCTGAAGGCTCGCCTGATTGGCGTCAAGGGTTGGTACTCCACCAACATCCTCGGCAACCGCGACGGCGAGGTGCTGGACGATCCGGAATCGTTCAAGACCAAGGAAGAAAGCAAGAAGTCGGCGCTCGACTACATCTTCCAGCCGCACCTTTATCCCGATCTCTACAAGGACATCTCGCACGTGGTCCGCATCAACTACTACCCGCCCCGCGGCGACAACAAAGAGGGCTGGGACAACATCGACATCGTCGGCTGGCTCGGCTACCCGATGCAGTTGAAGATCAACTTCCTGTGCCGCGACTCCATTCTCGCGGCGCCGATCGTCCTCGACTCGGCCCTGTTCCTCGACCTGGCGAAGCGCGCCGGCCGTGGCGGCATCCAGGAATGGCTGTCGTTCTACTACAAGGCGCCGATGCACGCGAAGGACCTCTATCCCGAGCACGACCTGTTCATCCAGTTGATGAAGCTCAAGAACACCCTGCGTTACATCATGGGTGAAGAGATGGTCACCCACCTGGTCGAGGATTACGACTAACAGTAACGTTTTCCCGGTGGCAAGCCGACAAGCACGGATTGCCATGGACCCGACCGAGCAGCCCTACGAAGCCTTCTTCGGCTTCGTTGAGCGGCCGTTCAGCCTCACCCCAGACCCGAAGTACAACTTCAGGAGCCGCTCGCACGGCCGCGCCTTCGATGCCCTGCCCGCAGGAATCGCCCGGCGGGAGAGCCTGCTGCTGCTGACTGGCGACCTTGGCGTCGGCAAGACCACGCTGTGCCGGACGTTCATGGCGTTGCTCGAACGCAAGACCCGCGCGGCGCTGGTGGGCAACGCGTTGCTCTCGCCGGAAGACCTGCTGCGGCTGCTGCTGCAGGACCTGGGCGCGATCGCCAGGGACGAGGTGCTGCACGGCCGGCTGGTGGGCGCCACGCGCGTCGAGTTGCGGCAGATGCTCGACGAGTTCCTGATGCGCCAGCGGTCGACCAGATAGTGCAGTTGGCCGCACTCCAGTCGAATGGCGAGAAGGTGCTGCCGCGACGAGTGCGGTCGCTATGTGCACCATCACCTCACCATTGCCGGCGGCGCCGGCGTCACGTTCTCCCCGCGAGCGATGGACGTGATCGACGGTCTGTCTGGCGGGGTCGCGCGATTGGTCAACCTGCTCGGCGAGCGGGCCCTGCAAGAGGCCGCAACTCTTGGCTCGCGCACGATCGAACCGGGCATGATCGAGTCGGCGGCGTCGGCGCTGCAACTGTTGCGGCTGCGACCGAAACGCTTCCGCTGGTTTGGCATAAACGCCAGATAGCACTCGCCTGCGCGCATCGCACATCGTCGGGCAGGCTTGTGCTCCCGTCATATACTGCGGGGATGCCGGACCCGGTTGCCCCAGAGATCGAAGCTCTTCTCAAAGAGGATCGCAGCTTCCCGCCGCCGGAGGCTTTTGCCGCCTCGGCGGTGATGAATGACCCGGAGGTCTACACCCGCGCGGCGCGGGATCCGGAGGCGTTCTGGGCAGGGTTCGCGAAAGAGCTCGACTGGATCCAGCCCTGGTCGAAGGTGCTTGACTGGAATCCGCCCGACGCCAAGTGGTTCGTTGACGGCAAGCTCAACGTCGCCGCCAACTGCCTGGATCGCCACGCGCGATCGTGGCGTCGCAACAAGGCCGCGTTCATCTGGGAAGGCGAGCCAGGTGATCGGCGCACGCTGACGTACTTCGATCTCTATCGCCAGGTCTGCCAGTTTGCGAACGTGTTGAAGAAGCTGGGCGTGAAGAAGGGCGATCGGGTCGCGCTCTATATGCCGCTGATTCCCGAACTGGCGATCGCCATGCTGTCGTGCGCGCGCATTGGCGCCGTGCACTCCGTGGTGTTCGGCGGCTTCAGCGCCGAGTCGCTGCGCGATCGCATCAACGACTCAGCCTGCACGGTGTTGGTCACTGCCGACGGCGGCTACCGGCGCGGCGGCATTGTGCCGCTCAAGCAGGTGGCGGACGAAGCGCTCGAGGGCACTCCAAGCATCCAGCATGTGGTCGTCGTCAAGCGCGGCTTCGGCGACATCCCGGTGCACATCAAGGAAGGCCGCGACCATTGGTATCACCGCCTAATGCAGGACGCGTCGTACGACTGCCCGGCCGAGCCGATGGATGCCGAGGACATGCTCTACATCCTCTACACCTCTGGGACGACCGGGAAGCCGAAGGGCATTGTTCACACCACTGGCGGCTACCTGGTCGGCGCCTACGCCACCACCAAGTGGGTGTTCGACCTCAAGGAAGACGACGTATATTGGTGCACGGCTGATATTGGCTGGGTCACCGGTCACAGCTATGTTGTCTACGGTCCGCTCGCCAATGGCGCGACCGTCGTTATGTATGAGGGCGCGCCCGACTGGCCGAAAAAAGATCGCCTGTGGGAAATCGTCGCGCGCTACGGCGTCTCGATCTTCTACACTGCGCCCACCGCCATTCGCGCGTTCATGAAGTGGGGCACGGATTGGCCCGCGGGTCACAACCTGTCGTCGCTGCGCCTGCTCGGTTCAGTGGGCGAGCCGATCAACCCTGAAGCGTGGATTTGGTATCACCTCCACATCGGTGGCAGCAAGTGCCCGATCGTCGACACCTGGTGGCAGACTGAAACCGGTTCGATCATGATCACGCCGCTGCCCGGCATCACCAGGACCAAGCCGGGCTCGGCCACGCACGCGTTCCCTGGCATCAGCGCGGAGATCCTCACCGACAAGGGCGACAAGGTGGCGGTGGGCGGCGGATTGCTCGCCATCACCAAGCCGTGGCCATCGATGTTGCGCACCATCTACGGCGACCATGAGCGCTACAAGACGCAGTACTGGAGCCGCTGGGGCAAGGACGTCTACTTCACCGGCGACGGTGCCAAGAAGGATGACGAGGGCTACCACTGGCTGCTCGGCCGCGTCGACGATGTGCTGAACGTGGCGGGACATCGCATTGGCACGATGGAAGTGGAGAGCGCGCTCGTCGATCATCCCAAGGTTGCTGAAGCCGCGGTGGTCGGCCGCACCCACGAGATCAAGGGCCAGGCCATCGCCGCGTTCGTCACGGTGAAGGAAGGCGTGCAGGCATCGGAGTCGCTGGCCGACGACCTGAAGCGCCACGTCGCGCACAAGATCGGCGCCATCGCGCGTCCCGACGACATCATCTTTTCGGCCGATCTGCCCAAGACGCGCTCCGGCAAGATCATGCGGCGCCTGCTGCGCGACATTGCCGAAGGCAAGGCGCTCGGCGACACGACGACGCTGGCCGACCCCACCGTGGTGGCCAAGCTGAAGGAGCAGTACGAGTCGCAGGAGTAGCAGCGACCGCGCGGCGGCCCTGTCTCGCTAGGGCCGCGGTTTGGGTGGTGCCGGCCGCGACTCGGGCACGAAGTATTGGCGCGCCGGCATCACGACCCGGGCCAGGGTCGATTGGTCCATCACCGCATCGACGGCAATCAGCTCGTTGGCATGCAGCAGAAAGGCCGTCAGCGCGTAGACCTCGTCATCGGTCAGTGAACCGGGTGCCGTGGGCGGCATGGCACGGCGCACGTAGTCAAACACCGTCGTCGCGTACGGCCAGTAGTTGCCGATGGTGTGGGGCAGTTTGGGATTCTGCGCGAACTGAAAGCCGGTGCGCGGCTCGCGCCCCACCAGAATGTCATTGGGGCCTTCCGTGCCGGTCTTACCGTGGCACTGCGCACACTTGGCGGCATAGATGACGGCCCCCTCCGCAGAGGTGCCGCGGCCCGGCGGCAGCCCGCGACCATCGGGCATGACGTCAATGTCGATGGCGGCAATCTCCTGCGGCGTGGCCGGTCGGCCGAACCCGAATCGGGCCGGCGCTTGCGCGAAGAGGGCGGCGCCGGTCACCGCGACCGTGACCGAGATCGTAGCTCCCCAGAGAGTAGCGGTGCGTCTCATCCCCACGGCTCCTGCTTGTAGATCACGTTGCCAGTGGCCTGCACGACCCAGCCGGTGATCGGATTCATGTGGTAGATCGCCGTGCCGGGTCCCCGCAGCTTCAGGAGTTCTGCGCGCGTCGGTTGCACGTAGCCGGTTCCATCCACCGCGCGGCTCATGATCACGGCCTCGCCACCGGTCCAGTTCCAGAGGTGCCGGAAGCGGGTATGCGCCATCGACAGCACCGGCTCCTGCAGTTCGGCGGCCGCCCAGGTCGCGCCGCCGTTGGTGCTCACTTCCACGCGACGGATCTTGCCGGCGCCGGTCCACGCAATGCCCTTGATCTCGACCCAGCCTGGTTCGAGCGTGTTAGGGAACGCGGGATAGGTGATGAGCGAGCGCGCATCCATCTGAAAACTGAACATCCGCGCCGTGCCGTTGGCGAACGGCTCCGTGTACTTGGAGGTCTCTTCGCGCGTCATGAACGGTGCGTCCGACACCTCGATGCGCCGCAGCCACTTCACGCTGGCGTTGCCTTCCCATCCCGGGAGGAACAGGCGCGCCGGATAGCCCTGCTCGGGCCGAATCGCTTCGCCGTTCTGTCCATACGCAATCAGCGCATCGTCCAGCGCCTTGGCCATCGGCACACTGCGTGTCAGCACCGCGGCATCAGACCCTTCGGCCAGAAGCCAGGTCGCCTTGGGCTGGACGCCCACTTCCTTGAGCAACGTGGCCAGTTTCACGCCGGTCCATTCGCTGGTGCTCGTCAGCCCGGCGAGTAGCCCGGGCGTCGTCTCGGGGCCGGCGACGCGACCGAGATTTCCCGAGCACTCGAGAAAGTGGATGCGCGACACCGAGGGGAAGCGCTTCAGATCGGCCAGGCTGAATACCATCGGCCGGTCAACCATGCCGTGGATCAGCAGGGAGTAGTTGGCCGGGTCAATCTCGGGAACGCCGGCGTGGTGGCGTTCGAAGTGCAGGTCCGAGGGCGTGATGATGCCCATCAGGTCCTGATGCGGGGTGCTTGAGATGTTGCCGCGCACCAGGCGCTGCGGGGTCGCGGTGCGGGCGCGCTGGCCCATGGCACTGGTGGGCGTGCCGCGAACCTTGGTGGGATCGACCGGAGTCCTGGTCTGCGCCCGGGTCGTCTTACCCAGCACCACTGCGCCGGCGGCGCCAGCCAACAGGTCGCGTCTTGTCACCTTCATGAAACCTCGCTTCGGCTCACCGAGATGAGCAGGAGTATAGAGCAACGCTCCGGAATCTCGCGAACGGCGTCGCTACCGCCCTTTGGCCGCCTGCAGGTGGAGTGACATTGCCACAACAAGCGACGGCGCTGCGGGTCAGTTCGTGAGGCTCGGATTGCGACCCTAGTGTGGAACTCGACATAGGGTGCCACCGTCTAACCGGCCATGGCGCCTGCTCCGCTTCCACCCCCACCGCTCAGCATGGGCTCGGTTGCCGTGCTGCATGCGGTGGCCTCCGATTACGTCTTCGGATTCGACATCATCGACGCCACCGGCCTGACCAGCGGCACGGTTTATCCGGCGTTGGATCGGCTCGAGGAGCAGCGCTTGCTGCGTTCGACCTGGGGAGACGAGGCGGCGGCGACCCGCGAGAAGCGGCCGGACTGGCCAAGTACCGAGTGTTCCGCTCGATCGCGCTCAGGGTTGAATCGTGAGCGGCCGCGGCTCCGCGACCGTGATGACGTAGTGGTGTTATTGACTGGCCGGTTCCTAAAGGCGGCGGGGGTGCCGCGGTGAGGCGCGAAATCAGGCGGGCGGCACCAATCGCTTCAGGGCGGCGGCCGCTGGCGCATGGCCGCGCGCGGCTGCCCGCTCATACCACCGGATGGCGAGGCGCACGTCCTTGGTGACCCCTCGGCCGTCTTCGTACATCTGCGCGAGCCGAAATTGGGGAATCGCGTCACCTGCCTCGGCTGCCTTGCGCCACCAATAGACGGCCTGCCCGTCAAGCTGCGCGACACCCCGCCCATCCGCGTAGGCGTTGCCAAGATTGTGCTGCGCGAGCACGTGTCCGGAATTCGCGGCCCGCTCGAACCACTCAACGGCGACGCCGGCGCTGGCCGCCACGCCGAGACCTTCGTCGTAGGCCGTGCCCATGAGAAACACCGCTTCCACAACGCCGGCATCCGCCAGCCGCCGAATCTCGTCAATCACCGTCGCGGCAATCGCGTTCGCGCGCAGCGGGTCGTGCTCGAACCGCATGCGGCCGCGTGAGTGGCACCGTGCGAGCCACATTCGCGACACGGCGTCGCCGCCCTTCAGTGCTTCTTGTAACAACGCGTGGGCGCGGTCATCGTCGACGCGGCCAGATGTGCCGGTGTACCAAGCAATCGCCTGTTCCAGCCTGGGATCGACCGACGACGGCTGGCGTGCTGCCGGCGCCGCCACGACGATAGTCAATACCATCCCTGCCATCGCGCTGGCGAACACCCTGAGACGCATCGGCTCAACCTCTTTGTCAAAGCGTGCGACGGCCTGTAATGTCCGGCGCCCGTGACTTCGCCTCGGCTAGGGCCGTGGCTAGTACCATCCGGGCGGATGATAGCTCTTATCGACCGGGCGATTGCTCCACGCACCTCATGGCTGCGCGGCCACCCGCGCTGAAGCCCGGCCGGCCGGCGTTCGCGCCGGCTGGCATTACAATGCCTGATGGTCAATCCTGAATCAGGCTCACGACGTCCGGTGACGAAGGCGCTGGCTGAGGTCGCAGGCGTCCTCCGCGAGATCTGGCGCGGATACATGAGCTCCTCGACCGGTTGTTGAGGGATGGATCCAGTGGCCTGGGAGCAGGACACATGGGCGCGCTACCGCGCCAACCAAGCGAAGCACAACGAGCGCGAACGTCTGGCCGAGGCGGGGCCCACGGCCCCGCCAAGGCCCGCGTAGGTCGTCGCCCGATCAGTCCCACAGGCTCTCACCTTGCAGGCGATCGTGAATCACTACCTAATCCAGTCGCGCCTGCTGACCTTGTCATCGCGCAACAGCATTCGTCAGATCGGCGGGGTCTGGACCAGCCTGGCGTGGCCGGTGGCCGGACGCCGTGCCACGACCCTCGACGCGCAGCTCGACACGGCGGCACGGCGCTATCTGGCCAGCGGCGAAGGCCTGCGGCTTAGTGGCAGCACGTTGTCTGTCTCGAGCATTTTCAAGTGGTATGGCGACGACTTCATTGCCGCCTACGCCTCGCGAGTGCCCGGCCCGCGGCCAGCGAGCGAGCGCGGCGTGCTGGGCGCGATCGCCGCGTTGGGCCCTCCGCGGCGGCGGCCGCCGCCATCACCGGCCGGCCCGGCCTCCGCTGTTTGGCCTACAACTGGTCATTGAACGACACGCAGGGCCCGCAGTAGCCCTCCACTTCGAGTCAGCCCTCGTTCGCGAGCGGGCCGGACCAACTGCCAGCCAAGTAGCACCGTCCCGGTCTAGGCGGTTGGTTCGGACCCGGAGGCGCGCACCAGCGCCTCGACCGCCGCGCGCTCCCCGTCAAACCGGTGCCGGCTGGCGGCGGGGGCCTGGACATCAGCGTGATCACGCTCGCCGGCCGATCCAGCCGGCGGCTCCGCTACGTCACTGGGCCGGGACGCGGGT
>NSIL01000054.1 GCA_002737365.1 Acidobacterium sp.
GAAGTCCTCTTGCGCGAGGTCGGTGACGTAGCGGCCCTGGCTGTCGATGACGGTGACGTTGAGCGACACCAGTTCGACACCGGCGCGAAAGACCTTCTCTTGGGCAGGTGGGGCTGGTTGGGCTGGTGAGGCAGGCGCAACGGGTGCCGCTTGCCCGACTTCGCGGGCGGAGGCCTCGAGGCGGGCGTGATCCGGCCTTGCGCCCAGGAGGGCTAGCGCCAGCACGAACGCGACTAGGGCCGGGGTCCGCATGGTGCTACCTGACGACTTGTCTCCGGGCCGGTCCGCCGCTGGCGGCCTGTCCGGGCTTGGTCGCCGACACCTCGATCTTCTCTGGCGGGATCAGCGTGGTCGGCCGGCCGTAGACGACCCGATGCTGGCTCTTGAGAATCGCGGCTATCTCCTGCAGTTTCACGTCGAACGCCTGGCTGGTCAGGATGTCCTCGCGGGTGCCGCCGCTGGCCTTGGGGCCGAGGTCGAGCACCGAGGCACGATTGCGCGCCTCGTCGTCAAGCGCCGCAGCGCCCGGGCCGGTGAGAACCAGCGCATGCATCTGCGCCCCGCCTTTGGCCAGCGCCTCGAGCACGTCGCGATAGTGGCGGTTACTGAACTCGCGATGCTCGCCGGTCACAATCACGATCGCCGCGCGATCGGTGTCGCGCTTGGCGATGCCCTGGCTGACCTCAACGATGGCGTCGAGCAGCGTGGCGCCTGAGCCGGGCTGCGCGAAGATCCTGTTGGCCGCCTCCTGGAGTTGCTTGTGGTCGGTGGTGTAGTCCCGCAGGATCGTCGGCCGGTCGGCGATCGTGATGATCGCGACCGGGCCGATGCCGTCGAGCGACTTGACGAAGGCACTGAGGCCCTTGCGCAGGTCGGCAATGGTCGGCGTGGTGGCCTGCGAGTTGTCGACGATGATGGCGACCGACATCGGCGAGGTGGCCGGCGTCACGCGCAGCACTTCGCGCCGGTTGCCGTCTTCGCGGACGTCGAACGCATCGGGCCCGAGGCCGGTAATGGGGGCCCGTGTCTGCTTGTCCGAGACACTGACGTAGAGCACACGCGCCACGGTCTGCGCTACCAGGACCACAGAAATACACAGGGCAGCAGCAGCCCCGGCAACGAAACGAAGGAGTGGGTGTCGACTCATGATCCTCACCGAACTGCGGCCGAGGCGCATCGGGCAGCTACTGGCAGCTTACACTAGACCCATGACGCCGACGTCCCCGACCACGTGGCAGCTCATCGGCCAGATGAGCACGATCGGCATGTCGTTCGTGTTTGCGTTGGTGCTGGGCTTTGGTGGCGGCTACTGGCTTGACGGCCTGCTCGGCACGAAGCCGTGGCTGTCGTTTCTTGGTTTCTTTCTGGGTCTTGCTGCCGGCATTCTCAACGTCTATCGCGTGATGCAGCTCGCGAACAAGAAGTGATTGCGCGGATTGGACGGGACACGGCGGTGGTGTGTGTGCTGCTGGCGCTGGCTGGCGCGCTGTGGTTTCGCAACCTGGCCGTGCCTCTTGGTGTGGTCGGTGGCGGACTGCTGATCGGGTTGTCGTTCTGGGCCATCTGGGGCAGTGTCGAGGCGTTCATGGGCCTGCGATCCGGGGGCGAAACTTCGGGAAAACGGGCTCGTTTCCACTTAGTGAAGTTTTTCACAAGGCATGCTATGCTGGCGCTCGCAGCCTACGGTATGATGGTGCGTTTGCAGCTCGACCCGGTGGCCATGCTGGCAGGTGTGACGTCGCTTGGCGTCGCCGTTGCCGTAGAAGCGGTGAGAAGTCTGAGATGGAGGCGTTTTCCGTGAGAACAAGTCGGTTTGTGCTGTCGTTGATGTTCGGGTTCGTGGTCCTCGGTCTGGCCTCACCGGTCTATGCCCAGGAAGCCGCCGCAGGCGCGGCCGATCCCGGGTTGGTCCAGTGGTCGATCATCACCGCCGGTTTCGCGCTGGCCATCGCTGCCTTCGGCGCGGCGCTCGGTCAGGGCAAGGCCGTCGCCTCGGCCGCTGAAGCGATCGCGCGCAACCCCGGCGCCGCCGGCGAAATCCGCGGTTCGCTGATTCTCGGTCTCGTGCTGATCGAGTCGCTGGTCATTTACGTCCTGCTCATCTCGCTGATCCTGTTCTTCCTCAAGCCCTTCGGCGGCTAACGGAACGTAACAGCTTCGGAGTTTCGAGCTCAGGGTTCTTGCCAACGGGAGCGCGCCATGCGGCGCCGCTCCCGTTTTCTCTGTACGGATACAATCACCACTTGGCCTTGACCCTGCTCGATGCCGCGCTGCTAGTGATGGTCCTGATCTGGGGCAGCAACTTTTCAGTGGTCAAAGTGGCATTGCGCGACTTCCCCGAGGTCCCGTTCAACGCCATGCGGCTGCTCGTGGGCAGCATCGTGTTCATGGGCGCGCTCTGGTGGAACCGCGATACCAAGAGCCAGGAGGCGCCGCTGACGCGAACCGACTGGTGGCAACTGCTGTTCCTCGGCCTCGTCGGTACCTTTCTCTACCAACTGTGCTTTGTTGGCGGCGTGCGCCGGACGAGCGTGGCCAACGGATCGTTGATCGTCGGTATTTCGCCGATCATGATCGCACTGCTGTCGGCGTGGGCCGGGCATGAGCGGATCAAGCCGGTGCGCTGGGTCGGCGTGTGCCTCGCGCTCGGCGGGCTGTACCTGATCGTCGGTCATGGCGCGGAGTTGTCGTCGCAGACCCTCTACGGCGACGCGCTGATGATGTCCGGCGTGCTGTGCTGGGCGGTGTACTCCGTGGCCTCGCAGCCGATCCTGAAACGCCATTCGGCGCTGACCGTGATTGGGCTCACCTTCACCCTTGGTGCGGTCATCTACGGCGTCGCGATGATCCCCGTCCTGGTGACGGTGGACTGGAGTTCGATCTCGCCGCAAAGCTGGGGCTTGATGCTGGCCTCGGCGCTGCTGGCGCTGAACCTGTCGTATTTCATCTGGTACACGGGCCTCAAGAAGCTCGGTGGCTCTCGCACCTCTATCTACAGCTACCTGACGCCCGTGGTCGCCATGGCGGTCGCGGCGATCTGGCTGTCGGAGCCGGTCTCGGCGAACCAGGTCGCCGGTGCCGGGGTGGTGTTCGCGGGCTTGCTGATTACGCGATTCGGCAGCTAAATCCCGTAACGGGCCGGTTGCCGCCCGTCCTCTTCGACCGGTCGTTCAAACCTCGTCAGTTGCAATTCATCCAGCCGCACTTGTATTATGTTCGTTGCTTTCGAGTTACATCAGGGTTGCAGTAAGGGGGGGATTCCCTCGGAATGCAGTTCGTGACATCGAGGCGCGTTTCTGGTTGTTGGTTATGTATTAGACGTTGGGACCTGGTCTTTGCCCCAGCCCCCACGATTTCAGGAGGACGAGCATGAAGCGTTGGACGACGGGTCTGTTGACCCTGCTGGTTACGCTGGCGATTAGCGCACCGGCATTTGCTCAGGGCGGCGGTGCCAGCAGCACCGGCACGATTCAGGGTCGCGTCAGCGACGCGCAGGGAGCTGTGCTTCCCGGCGTGATGGTCACCGCGACCAGCCCTGCACTGATCACGCCCCAGACGACGGTGACGTCGGAGACGGGCAACTATCGCTTCCCGGCGGTGCCTCCCGGCACCTACGCGGTGAGCTACGAGCTGGCGGGCTTCAACACCCTCAAGCGTGACGGCATCGCGATTGGTCTGGGCTTCACCGCACAGGTGAACGTCGAACTGGCTCTGGCCACGCTGCAGGAGACGGTCACCGTGAGCGGCGCTTCGCCGGTGATCGACACCAGCACGACGCGCGTGCAGCAGAACTTCAAGATGGAGCAGCTGCAGGCGCTTCCGAACGGACGCGACATGTGGGCGTTGCTCGCGGTCACCCCGTCGGTGCAGATGGGCCGCATCGACGTCGGCGGCAACCGCGCCGGCACCCAGACCGGTTACACGGCCTACGGCATGAGCGGCCAGGTGCGCGTGCTGATTGAAGGCATCAACACCACCGAAGGTACCGGCGGCGCCGGCTTCTACTTCGACTACGCCTCGCTCGAAGAGGCGTTCATCGGCACGTCAGGCCAGTCGGCGGAAATGCCGAACCCCGGCGTGCAGAGCCAGTTCATTGCCCGCTCGGGCAGCAACAACTTCCAGGGTGAGTATCACGTTGACTGGTACAACAACTCGCTGCAGGGCTCGAACATCCCTGAGGAGTACCTCGCGCCGACGGCCTTCAACAACAGCCCGATTCGCCGTGGCAGCAATGAGATCCAGAAGTACTACGACCAGGACATCAACCTGGGCGGCCCGATTCTGAAGGACAAGGTCTGGTTCTTCGGCACCTACCGCCAGCAGTTCAACGCGGTGGCGCAGCCCCAGTTCACGTTCGACAGTACCTTCAACACGAAGCTGTGGAACCCGGTGGCCAAGCTGACCTACCAGGTCAACCAGAAGAACAAGCTGATCGGCTACTACCAGTGGGGGCAGAAGGAACAGCCCAACCGCCTGCCGTTCGGTGCCTACACCTATACCTCGCCGGAGCAGACCAACCTGCAGAACTCGGGCAGCTGGGTCTACAAGGCGGAGTGGAACAGCACGCTCAGCGACAAGATCTACCTCGAAGCGCGTTACGGCGACTTCGGCTACTACTTTCCGCTGATCGCCAACTCGAGCGCCAACTTCTCGTGGCGCGACAGCGGCCGCTCGGTGGTTGAGGGCGCCAACCAGATTTGGCAGCTCGACCGCGATCGCAAGCAGTACAACCTGGCCAGCACGTATTTCCTCGACACCAGCATGGGCAGCCACACCTTCAAGGCGGGTGCCGAGTTGCTGAAGGAGCGGTCGTGGGAAGGCTACCTGCAGCAGTACGGCGGCAACATCGACCACGTCTACACCAACGGCGTGTCGAACACGGTCAGCTTCACGTTTCCCACGGCCACCGACGCGGGCAAGCTGAGCGCCCACGAGGCCCTGACGGCCAAGGCCAACCTGGATCACATGGGCATGTTCCTCAACGATACGTGGGCGATCGGCCGCGCGACCGTCAACGCCGGCATCCGCTACGATCGTTATAAGGGCTGGATCCCCGAGCAGGAACAGCTGCCGGGTTCGCTGGCGCAGTGGGCCACCAAGTTCCCCTCCCTCGCTAACCAGGTGGTGGCGCGGTCGTTTGCCGAGCAGACGTTCTTCACCTGGAACCAGGTGGCGCCGCGCCTCGGCGTGACGTTCGACCTGAGCGGCGACGGTAAGACCGTGCTGAAGGGCAACTACGGCCTCTTCTGGCACAACCCGGGCGCCGGCGTCGGCGGCAGCGGCAACCCCAACACCGCCGGCAAGCAGGCGACCTACCAGTGGAACGACATCAACGGCGACCGCCGCTGGCAGGCCGGTGAAGAGGGCGCGCAGACGTCGGCTTCGCTCGTTGGCAGCATCGGTGTCGATCCCAACATCAAGGCGCCCTACACGCACGAAGCCAGCGCGTGGCTCGAGCGTCAGTTGAGCGACACGATGGGCATCCGCGCCGGGTTTGTCTACAAGACCGAAGACGACCTGATCGCGACCTACCAGCCCCTGCGTGGCCCCTCGGCGTTCACCGTGCCGTACTCGTACACCGACCTCGGCGTCGATGGCCGGAGCGGCACGAGCGACGATCGCACGCTGACGTTCTATGGCATGCCCAATGCCAACGCCGCCAGCTTCCCGAACACCCAGATCGTCCAGAACGTTGACCAGTACGCGCGCTACAAGACCTACGAGGTCTCCATGAACAAGCGCTACGGCAGCAAGTGGTCGGCGTCGATGGGATACGGCTTGACGCAGACTTCGGATTTCCCGAACGGCCCGAAGCGCAACCCGAACAACCCCGGTGTCGAAGAACGGATGATCTGGAACTTCAAGGCGTCGGGTTCGTATGACGCGCCGTGGGGCATCCGCCTCTCGCCGGTAGTGCGTCACCAGTCGGGTGCCAACTACGCCCGCACCCTCTCGATCACCGCTCCGGCGGCGCTCGGGCTGACCGTCACCTCGGCTGGCAACGGCGGCACGGCCTACGCCGAGCCGATGAACGCCAACCGCGAAGACAACATCTGGGTATTCGACATCCGCGCGGAGAGGAACTTCACGATGACCAGCCGCATGCGGCTGCGTCTCTACTTCGATGCGTTCAACCTGACCAACAGCTCGGCGTCGGAAACGATCAACCGCGCGACCGGCTTGAGCTACCAGAAGCCTGCTGCCATTCTCGCGCCTCGCACGGCGCGCGTTGGCTTCCGCTTCCTCTTCTAGTTCGACGACCTCGACTCCTGTGGGGGAGTCGTCTTGGCGGGAGGGCGCTACGCCGGCGTCCTCCCGCTTTTTTTATTTGGCGACTTGGCGTTCTGGTGAATTGGTGATTTGCTGTGGGCATGGCCATCCGCTCGGCCCTCTGATCCATCCACCCGAAGGCGCGTCTTTCAATCCCTTGGATTCGTCACACCCGAGCGCGTGACGGTCAGCTGGATTTGGCCCATTTCTGCACTGTTGTCCCGTTCCATGGCCCGGCACGGCGTTTGCTTTCTCACCGGTGTAAGTTTGACGTCCCCCACAGGAGTCATCTGCTTTACCCGCCGGTTTTTTGTGCCGCCAGATTAGGCGGCCACGGCGGACCGTTTGAGTCAGGCTGACTAGGCCACTGACTCACAGGGGCCCTTGATGAAGGGCCCCTTTTTTTTGGCCAGACAGACAGGAGATCTGGAGGAATCGTATTCTTCTGAACTCTTCACCTCCTGTTAGATACTATTTTCTGGATGACCCGCTGGAACGGACTCGTGTGTGGCGCGTTCGCAATCTTGGCGCTCACGGTTGCCCTGCGCGCTTCTGAACCCACCGTCGCCACGATGGACGCTTCCCGTGGCTATGGTGGGCAGGCAGCACAGGCGATTCAGTCCCAGTACGTCGGCTCCTCCTCCTGTGAACGGTGCCACGCGAAAGAGCACGCCGCGTGGAAGGACTCGCTCCACATCAAGATGACCAAGCCGATCGCCGAGGCCACCATCGTCGGTGACTTCAGCGAGGGCACCACGTTCGCGGATCATGGTCGCGGGTACACGTTTGGCCGCAAGGACGGCAAGCCGTTCGTCACCGTGACGTTCGGCCAGGCCGCACCCGAGACCTTTTCGGTCGACTACACGCTCGGCGCCAAGCGCTACCAGGGCTATCTGTCGATGCTGCCCGAAGGCCGCCTGTTCGTGCTGCCGATCTTCTGGCACGTTGAACACCAGCGGTGGATGGACTGGAAAGAGATCACGCCCATCCCCGATGGCGCGCACGACATCCGGCAAATCTGGAACGTGAACTGCTTCAACTGCCACGCCACCAACATCGTGCAGGGATACGACGTCGGCGCGAAGCGCTACAACTCGTCGTGGACCGAGATGGGGATTGGTTGCGAGGCATGCCACGGTCCCGGCCGCGACCACAACACGCTGATGGAGGTGTGGGAGAAGACCCCGGCGCTGAAGCCGGCCTACGACACCAGCGACAAGAACCGGGGCCTGAGCGACACGCTCAAGATCCTGTCGACGCGCAGTTCGGATCCGAGGCGGACGTTCGATACCTGCGCGTATTGTCACGGCAACAAGAACAACGTGTTCGTGGGCTTCAAGGCCGGCGACCGCTACACCGATTACGCCATGCCGTTCTTAATCAGTGAGCCGATCCCGGTCAACGATCACCAGGGAGAGTTCTGGCCCGACGGCCGGCCCAATCGCTTCAACCGGCCGCAGGCGCTGTCGATGAGCGGCTGCTTCCAGGCAGGCGCGATCTCGTGCGCCAGTTGTCACCTGTCGCATGGCTCGAAGTTCGAGGCCTCGCTGAAGGTGGACATCAACGATGGCCGCAAGGGCGATGAGTTGTGCACGCAGTGCCACTCTGTGCCACGCCGGGATCCGGGGTCCGGGAGCCGGGATCCGAAGACCCCGGCAGTGCCGCCATCGTTTGCCGGAGCAGGTCTCACTGCCCACACCTTCCATGCGCCGCAGTCGGAGGGTAGCCGCTGCATCAACTGCCACATGGGCGACGTGAACTGGCGCCTGCTGATTCGCAAGCGCGATCACACCTTCCAGGCGCCGGTGCCAGAGAACACCGCGAGGTTCGGCATCCCCAACGCGTGCACCACCTGCCACGACGAGCGCTCACCCGAGTGGGCGGCGCGGCAGATGGACGAGTGGTGGGGTGACCGCGACCGCCGCGGCAAGTCGGTGACGCTGGCCGACACGATGTATCGCGCCGGTTCAGGTGAGGTCATGACGTTGCCGGCGCTCGCCCGCCTGGCGGTGGATCGTTCGCAGGGACTGCTGGTGCGCGCGAGCGCGGCTGACTACATCGCGCGGCTGATTTCAGAAAGGCGATCCGAGGGCGCACCGCGCAGCGGGTCGATGCAGACGCAGACGTCATTTGCCGGTGGGTCTCGCCGTAGCTCGCCAGATCCCCAGCGAGCGAAGGCGGATGCGGCGCCCGCGGTGGTGACCCCGGCCATCGTCAACGCGCTGATTGGCGCCGCTGATGATCCGGAGCCCGTCGTGCGTGCGGCCGCGTTAAAGGCGCTTGCTACGATCGGCGATCGTGAGCGCGCGTTGGCGCCGGTGCTGGCACGGCTGGTTGACTCTTCACGTGTCGTGCGGGCGCGTGCCGCCGAGGTCCTGGTCACCTTTGGCGTCGTCCAGTTGCCCGGCGCTGCCGGCGATGCACTGCGCAAGGCGCAGGACGATTACCTTGTCAGCCTCGACACGTTCCCGGACGTCGCCTCGAACCACGCGTCAAAAGGCTGGCTCGAAGCGGAGCGCGGCAATACGCGCGAGGCGATGGCAGCGCTCGACCGGGCGACGCTGGTCGAGCCGAACTACGCGTTTCCGTGGGTGGTGAAGGGCGTGATGTCGGCGAGGCAGGGACGATTTGCCGACGCGGTGGAGATGTGGAAGAAGGCCCGAAGCATCGAGCCTTCTTACCCCAATATCGATCAGCTCATCGGCGAAGCCGAAAAGCGTAAAGGGCCTTAGCCTTTTTTGAGCTGCGCAATCAGGCCCTTGGCCTGGGCCGCCTCCGATGAGTTCGGATCCACCGCGATCACTTTTTCCATGATCTCGAGGGCGCCGGCCATGTCGGCCTTCTGCAGCTTGGCCAGGCCGATCTTGAAGAGCGGCTTGCCCCAGGTGGGGTCCATGTCGACCGCGCGCTGGTAGTACTTCACCGCTTCGTCGGTTTCGGCCTTGGCGAACTTGACCTCGCCCAGATTGTAGAAGACCTCGCGGTTCGCGCTGGTCGAGGTGGCGACTTCGAGCAGTGACTTCTCGGCGTTGGCGAAGTCACCCTTCTCCAGGTAGGTCATGCCGATTTCGATCTTCGACTTGTCGTTGTTCGGGTCGGCGGCGAGCACCTTCTGGTACGACGCGATCGCGCCGTCGTAGTCCTTCTTCATGCGCTTGACCTGGGCGATCTGCCCGTTGATCATCGTCAGCGCCGGGGTCTTGACGAGGATGGCCTCGTAAGCGGCGATGGCGGGGTCGTACTGCTGGCTGCTGGCCATGTCCATGGCCTTCTGCAGTTCGATCTGCAGTTCCTTGGTGTTGACGCCGGCCAGCGCGCCGGCCGGGCCGGTGGCGCCGGGCGCCAGCACGAAGTCAACTGGCGGCATGGGCGCGCCCAGCGAGCGGACGGGCACCGTGCCGGACGAGGGCGCGAAGCCCGGCGCCACGGCCGTGATCTTCCAGGGACCGGTCTTGAGGCCGATGATCGAGTAGCGGCCCTTGTCGTCGGTCGTTGCCGTGAACGACGATGGCGAGGCCGACGGGTTTTCCGCGGTAATGGTGGCGCCCTTCAGAGGCACGCCCTGCGGGTCCTTGATGGTGCCGCCGACACGGCCCGTCTGCGCCGCGGCCGGCAGGGCCGAGACCGTGAGCGCCACGACGACAGCCGCCGCCGAAAAGAATGTCTTCAAGTCACGCATTGCTTGCATCTCCATGGTAAAGAACCACAACCGAATAAGTATATTAGCGCCATGGGCTTAATGCCAAAAGGGGCTTGGGGCTTGGGACTTGGGGCTGGGGCCCTGCTCATGCTTTCCTTCCAGCCGGCGGTTTTCGGACGCCAGGCTGCACCGGCGTTCGCACGGGTCGACGAAATCGTCCAAGCGGGCATCGCCGCCAAGGCCGCCCCCGGGGCCGTTGTCCTGATTGGGCGCGGTGACCAGACGATCTACGAAAAGGCCTACGGCACCCGCGCCACGGTGCCCTCAACCGAGCCGATGACTCTTGATACGGTGTTCGACCTCGCTTCGTTGACCAAGGTCGTGGCGACGACCACAGCCGTGATGACCCTGGTCGAGCAGGGCCGGGTGCGGCTCAACGACCCGGTGGCGTCGTTGGTGCCCGGGTTCGACCGCTACGGCAAAGCTGGCATCACGGTGCGGCACCTGCTGACGCACGTGTCGGGGCTGAGACCCGACGTGGACCTGCACCCGTGGACGGGATACGACGCGGCGATGGCGCTGGCGATTGATGAAGTGCCGACCGCCGCGCCGGGCGAGCAGTTTGTCTACAGCGACATCAACTTCTTCCTGCTCGGCGACATCGTCTCGCGCGTCACGGGCGAGTCACTGGATAAATACCTGACGCGCGTGGTGTTCGGCCCGCTCGGCCTGCGCGACACCGGGTTCCTGCCGGCCAAGACCCTGCTGCCGAGGATTGCGCCGACCGAGCGCTGCGCGGAACAGGATGCGTGGCCGTGCAAGCGACCTGACGCGGCGCCGCTGCGCGGCGTGGTGCACGACCCGACCGCGCGCCGCATGGGCGGCGTGGCCGGACACGCCGGCCTGTTCAGCACCGCGCAAGACTTGCAGCGCTTCGCGCGCATGTTGATCAACGGCGGCGAGCTCGACGGCGTGCGCATTCTGTCGCCGGCCACGGTGGCGCGCATGATCACGCCGGTGACACTGCCGGCGAATGCCGGTACGCGCGGCCTGGGCTGGGACATCGACACCTCGTTCTCATCGAACCGCGGCGACCTGTTTCCGATCGGCTCCTACGGCCACACCGGGTTTACCGGCACCAGCCTCTGGATCGATCCGGCATCGAAGTCGTATGTGATCTTCCTGTCGAGCCGTCTTCATCCTGATGGCGTGGGTGATGTCGGCGTGCTGCGCAGCCGGATTGCGACAGTGGCTGCTGCGGTGATCGGTGGCGGCGTGCCAGTTTCAACGAACCTTCGCGTGAACCCGGCCGGCACCCCGTCAAGCCCCAAGCCCCAGGCCCCAAGCCCCTCTGTTCTGTCGGGCATCGACGTCCTCGCCCGCGACGGCTTCGCCAAACTCAAGGGCAAGCGCGTGGGATTGATCACCAACCACACCGGCGTGGCGCGCGATGGCAAGTCGACGATCGATTTGCTGCACACCGCGCCAGGCGTGCAACTGGTCGCGTTGTTCGCGCCCGAGCACGGCATTCGCGGTGTGCTCGATGCCGACGTCCCGGCGGAGCGCGACCAGAAGACCGGACTCACCATCCACTCGCTCTACGGCGAGACGCGCCGGCCGACCGCTGCCATGCTGGCCGGCATCGACACGCTCGTCATCGATCTGCAGGACATCGGCGCGCGCTTTTACACCTACCCAGCCACCACCGGCTACGTGCTGGAAGAAGCCGCGAAACGCAAGATTGCGGTCATGGTGCTGGACCGGCCGAACCCGGTGAACGGCTGGCAAATCGAAGGGCCGAACCAGTCGGAACCCATTCGCGAATTCATTGCCTACTTCCCCATGCCGGTGCGCCATGGCCTGACCCTTGGCGAATTGGCCCGGGTGTTCAACGCCGAGAAGAAGCTCAACGCCGACCTCACGGTGATCCCGGTCGAGAACTGGCGGCGCGATTACTGGTACGACGAGACCGGCCTGGCGTGGACCAATCCGTCGCCGAACATGCGCAACCTCAACCAGGCGGCGCTCTACCCAGGTATTGGCGCCATCGAGTACTCAAACGTGTCGGTGGGTCGCGGCACCGATCAACCGTTCGAGCAGTTCGGCGCGCCGTGGATCGATGG
>NSIL01000006.1 GCA_002737365.1 Acidobacterium sp.
GGAATCCGCGATCTTTCGGCTACTGCTGTGGATCGATTGCACCCTCGATCAGCACCGTGAAGTCGGTGCCCGCCACGCGCTCCACGCGCTCGCGCAAGGCCTGCATGACATCGCTCGACCCAATCAACGGGGCCGCGCCATCGCGATCACCCGCCGACAGTGGGGCCGGCGAACTCCCCAGTCGCTCGGCCTCAATCAAGAGTGCCGCCAGGTACGCGGCCGCCTCGATGACCTGGCACGTCCACGCGTCCGGCCCCCGGCGAGAGTCAAACTCCGCCTCGAGCATGACCTGTCGCCCCGGCTCTTTGACGGGGACAATGAAGGCCACGTAGTCGCGGGCGCGGATGGGCTGCCGCGACCTCGCCGGCATGGATGCCGCGAGCTCGTTCAACCGAATGCTGCGAATGCCATCAAGACGCGCCAGCCGTTCGGTCAGAAAGACCGCCAGATTCCGGCGGGTAGTCGTACCAATCAGATCGCGCGCCACCTGCTGGATGATTGGCAAGATGCCGCTGCGCCGGTCGGCGCCGCGTGGCTGCAGACCAACCGTTCCTGCTGAAGTCGTGACCTTGACGACACCGCTCATGGCTGCCCCTCTCGTGATAAGTGCTGGGACAGCTACCAAAACTGATGCCAAGTCTCGTCGGCATTTACTCATCGACATTGGCCGTGAGCCGTTCGTCATGCCGTATCTCCTCTCCGGCGCTGTGGGTATTCGCTGCCCGTCGGACCGACACGCGGGGCTAGCGAACCAGGGAAGCCACTACTCGCTACCCTCCGCGCCAATTCCCAGATCCACACTCTCGTCAAACACGATCACGCCGTGATACCGAAGCGGGTCGAGACGCACGACCTGGCAGCGATCGACGCGCCCCGACACTCTGGTGCGAGCGTCGGTGCCGCTAATCTGCAGTTCGGTGTGCAATCCGGGCCGAAGGCGCGAACCCGACTCGACCAGCGCGGCGCGCCGGCTGATGTTGACGAGGACCACGGTTTGGCCCGGGCGCAAGACTGCCACCGCGCCATACCGTGGTCCGCCGCCTGCGATTCGGCGCTCGTGACGGCGTTCGTGCCGCCGTCCGGTCCCCTCACCTGCTACGGACGCCACTGCCGCGCCTGCGCATCGAACCTCAGAACACGCACGCGGCCGGTTGCTCCGTAAATACGAATCGCCATCTGTGGTCCTCGCCCAGCCGCCACGTACAGAGTGCCGCTGGTCGCACTGCCCAACGGGCTGAACGACACCAACGACGAGTTGCCAATCCGCACTGGATCGTCGCCGGCTGCCAGGTCGGCTCCGCCCCCGACGTCGGCAATCGGCTGATTGATCTGCAGCGACACGCCGCGCGCGTGATCATCCAGCCATTCCCGAGTAGTCAACGCCGGATCGATACGCCGATTGATGTCCTTTTGCAGGACGCCGTTGCCGTTGCCGTCGGCGAAGAGCTGGACGGATGCCCGGCCGTCCAGCTCTTCCAGCCGCACCGCGACGGCAACGGCCCGCTTGAGTGACTCGAGACGGGCGCGCTGTACCTGAGCCGACAGGTAGTGCGCGCCGATCAGGGTGTGCTCGCGCTCGAGCGTCCCGCCAATCATGGGAACCGCCACAGCGGCCATGACTACGCTGAGACCCATGGCCGCCAACACGTCGACAAGCGCCACGCCGCGCGCGCTAGTCCCCACCGCCGGCCTTGTCAGGCCTGGCCACGCTCACAAGCGGCTTGATCTTCAGAAAGCTCTTCTCACCGATGCCCTTCACGTTCATCAGCTCTTCGATCTTCTTGAAGCCGCCGCTCTTGGCGCGGTATTCCAGAATGCGCTCGGCGACCTTGCGGCCGATGCCGGGCAGCGTCTCGAGCTGCTCCACGGTGGCCGCGTTGAGGTTGAGCGGCGCTTTTTCCGCGACCTGCGCGGGGGCTTGCAGTGGCGAGGCCACGACGGACGTGCCGGCAACGAGCAGAGCAAGTAGAGCGAGCGTGGTCGACAGGATCATTTTCATGAGGGTTCCTCCAGTTGGTTTCGTGAGTTGGTGACTTCGCATACCAGTGATCAAGCGACTGCGCGAGAGGAGTCCGGGACTACTTGCGGTCAGGCAGGCATCAGGAACAAGCCCGCGCAGTCGCCCTCGACAGAGCAAGGCGCGCACCCAATGAGCTCATTTGCCGCAAGTGGTTGATCTGTCGTGCCTTGTCGCAATGCCGTAGGGAACGCCATCCGTCAGGTCGACATGACAATGACAACCGCAGTTGGCTTGAGGGGGCGGCTAGCCGCAATCGCAGGCGCAATAGTGAGGAGTCATCAGGACAACCCTGGTTGCGGCGGAAGCAACCATCGTTTCAGGTTGGTGCTGCTACAATCCCTCCAATTCAGTCGACACCTTCGGGCGGGCTGCAAAATGAGGAGAACATGCGCCCTCCCCGCCAGCGTGCTCGCCTTTGCGGCCGCCGCCCTGCTCAGCACCACGGTCGCAGCCCAGAGCCCCGTCACCCGGGCCTGCTCGACGACGACGGCCACCAACACCTTGATCGACGCCGCCAAGGGTGCCGGCAAGGAACCCGGTCGTCCACAGCTGAACGCCGCAACAGTCGCGCGCATCACCGTCCGTTTCGGCGGACGCGCTCACGGCGATCTACGAGGATGGGGCGGTGCCGTTGGCGGTCTCGAACCAGGCGACCGTCTGGCGCAGCCCTTCTTCCAGCATCACGGCGGGACGGTAACCGAGCAGGCGTTCCGCCTTGCTGATGTCAGCCTGCGAATCGCGCACGTCGCCCATGCGCGCTTCCTGGTAGATCGGCGCCACGTCCGAGCCGACGATCTTCTTCAACGTCGCCAGTAATTCGTTCAACGACACCCGGCCGCCAGTCGCGACGTTGAACACTTCTCCGCCCACCGCCGGCGCTTCGGCGGCGCGCAGCACGCCGTCCACGACGTTGGTCACGAACGTGAAGTCGCGCGTCTGGCCGCCATCACCGAAGATCACTGGGCGTGTGCCATCGAGCAGCGCCTTAATGAACAGCGAGATCACCCCTGAGTACGGCGAGCTCGGATCTTGCCGCGGCCCAAAGACGTTGAAATAGCGGGTCGTCACCACCTCGAGGCCATAGAGGCGCGTGAACATCTGGCCATACTGCTCGCTGACCAGCTTCTGCAGCGCGTACGGCGTCATGGGCTTGGTCGGCATGTCCTCGCGCTTGGGCAAGGTCGGCTGATCGCCGTAGACCGATGATGAGCCCGCAAACACTACGCGCCTGACCCCGGCGTCGCGCGCGGCGAGCAGGATGTTGAGCATGCCATCGACGTTGGCGCGGTGCGATTCGCGCGGGTTCTTGACCGAGCGCGGCACCGACGGAATCGCCGCCTGGTGCAGCACGTAGTCGACGCCCTGGACCGCCGCATTGGCAACCTCGGGTTCGGCCAGGTCACCGCTCGTGAACTCAACGCCTGGCTGCAGGTTGCGTTCGAAGCCGGTGATCAGGCTGTCAACGACGCGTACACGGTGTCCGCGCGCGACCAGGGCCGACGACAAGTGCGATCCGATGAAGCCGGCGCCACCGGTAACGAGGTATGTAGACATGCTCCGTTCGTTCTTCCTGGGTCGTTTCTCTCAGTAAGTGCCGCAGTGAGCCTATAAGCCGAATTCTGTCCCACGACGCCCTTGCGAGCGCCGCGAGGGTAATCATTCCTCTAGCCCCGACATTGCTGGCGGGATCGAGCAACCTACCCGGAGACCTCAGGCGGGCCGCCTGTGACGGGTCACCCCGCCGCGTCTCCCTATTTGGTCTTGCTCCGTGCGGGGTTTGGCCTGCCACGCTTGTTACCAAGCGCGCGGTGGGCTCTTACCCCACCATTTCACCCTTACTCGCCGTCGCCCTCGACCTTGCGGTCTCGGGCGATGGCGGAGCGGTATATTTTCTGTGCCACTATCCGTCGGGTTGCCCCGCCCGGGAATTACCCGGCGCACTGCCCTGCGGAGTTCGGACTTTCCTCTCCCGCCAGCACTTCTCCCGCTATCGCCCATGAGGGCGACGGCGGAGGTTACTGATGGCAGCGATTACCCGGCTCACTGCGGCGACGATCTAGCTTCCGTCCTTCTCCTGCGATATCCGGTACTGCTCAAGTTTCTTGTACAGATTGCTGCGTGGGGTATCAATCACCTCGGCCGTCTTCGAGATGTTCCAGCCATTCTCTCTCAGCCTGGCCACTAAATACGAACGTTCGGAGCCTGACTTGAATTCCTGCAACGTCGCCGCGTCCAGCCACGACGGCGACCCGGACGCCGCGGCCACGCCCTCGCTGCCGGCCAGCATGGGGGCATCGCCCCGAATGGCGCCGCCCTCAGGAATGTCGCGCCCATCGATCGCCTCGGCGCCGGTCATAATCATCAGGCGCTCGACGAAATTGCGCAGTTCGCGGATGTTGCCGCGCCAGTGCTGCTGCTTCAGGCGCTCCATGGCGGCCGCCGTGAAAGTCTTGCGATGGAAGTTATTATCGCGCGCGAACAGGTCGGCGAAGTGCCGGACCAACGCGGGGATGTCGTCGCGGCGCTCGCGCAGCGCCGGCACGTGGATCGGGACGACGTTCAGGCGATAAAACAGATCTTCGCGAAAGGTGTGACGGTCGATCTCTTCCTCGAGGTTCTTGTTGGTCGCCGCAATCACCCGGACGTCCACCTTGATGATGCGGTTGCTGCCGAGCCGTTCCAGCTCCTGCTCCTGCAACACGCGCAGCACCCTGGCCTGCGTCTTCAGGCTCATGTCGCCGATCTCGTCAAGGAAGATCGTGCCCTTATCAGCCAGCTCGAACTTGCCGATCTGCCGGTCGGTGGCGCCGGTGAATGACCCCTTCTCGTGACCGAACAGCTCCGACTCGATCAGCTCGTCGGGAATCGCTGCGCAGTTGACCTGCACGAAGGCACCCTCTCGGCGCAGGCTCTCGCGGTGAATGCCGCGCGCCACCAGTTCCTTGCCGACGCCGCTCTCACCCCAGATCAAGACCGTGGCGTTGGTCGGCGCGGCCTTCTGGATGGCACTGCGCACGGCGGCCAACGTCGGCGAGTCACCGACGATCTGGTACTTTTTGTCAGCGTCGCGACGGTGGCCCTTATTCTCGGTCTTGATGCGACGGGTGTCGACCGCATTGCGGACCGTGACCAGAATGCGGTCCTGTTCGAGCGGCTTGCCGATGAAGTCGAAGGCCCCGAGCTTGATCGCCTTCACGGCCGTGGCCATGTCGGCGTGTCCCGAGATCACCACGATCGGCGTGGTCTCGACCATGTGCTCAAGCTTCTGCAGCACTTCAAGGCCGTCCATCCCGGGCATCTTGATGTCGAGGAAGACCAGGTCCGGCGCTTCACGTTCAACCAGCTTGACGCCTTCGTCGCCGGTCGCCGCGAGCATCACTTCGTAGCCCTCGTATTCGAGGACCATCTTCAGCGAGTCACGAATCGCCGAGTCGTCATCAACCACGAGGATGCGTGGTTTCACCGCGACTCCGTGCGCACCGTGCGGATCGCGCGGACGTCGGCATCCGGGTCGTAGAGCAATACTGCGAGGATGTCGTCGCTGCCGGCGGCATTGATGACACGGCGGAAGCCGACGATCGAGTTCACCGGCTGGCGATTGACTTCGAGAATAATGGCGCCGCGCTCGATCCCGGCATCGTAGGCTACCGACCACGGCTCGATCCGCTGCACCAGCAATCCGGTCATGCCGGACGGGATATCGAAGCGATGCGCGTTGCTGCCGTCGATCTCGATCAAGCTCAGGCCCAACTCGCCAGGACCGGTGCGTTGCGTCGATCGTTCCACCGGCGAGACCGTCCGGTCCGGTGCGCGTTGCGGGCGTTCGGCCAGCTTCAGCGTCACGTCACGGGCGCGGCCATCGCGCACAAACTCCAAGTGCGCGCTGGTCCCTGGCTGGCGTGACGCAATCTCGCGGCTCAGGCTGTCGTGAGTGCGGACGGGCTGGCCATCGACGGCGGTAATCACGTCATAGGGCCGCAGGCCGGCCCTGGCGCCAGGCGAGCCGGCCGTCACGTCCTGCACCAATGCGCCGTCGCCGCGCGGTAACTTGAGTGACGCCTGGATGTCCGGGTCGACATCCCGCAGCGTCACGCCGAGGTAGCCGCGCTCGACCCGGCCGAGGGCCCTCAACTGCGGCAACACCCCGCGCGCCTGATTGATCGGCACCGCAAACCCGATGTTGTTGGCCTGGCGGCTGATCGCTGAGTTGATGCCAATCACCTGGCCGCGGCCGTTGATCAGCGGCCCGCCGCTGTTGCCAAAGCTGATAGCGGCGTCGGTCTGGATGTAGTTGTCGAGGCTCGAGTCGAACAGCTTGCGGCCAATGAAGCTGACCACGCCGACCGTCACCGTATGCTCGTAGGCCAGTGGATTGCCGATCGCGCACACCCATTCGCCCACCCGCAGCGCATTCGAATCGCCGAGCGTGGCGTGCGGGAACGGCGTGGGGCCAGAAATCTTGATCAGGGCAATGTCGGTGTCGGGGTCTGACCCGACCACCTCGGCTCGCAGGCTGCGGCCGTCGGCCAGCTTCACGGTCAGGCGCTCAGCGCCCTCGATCACATGATGGTTGGTGAGAATGAACCCGGATGGGTCGATCAAAAATCCGCTACCCGTCCCCCGGCGCGGCACATCGGCGTCACGACGGCCCAGGTCGAAGGGGTCGCCATCACGCTGCGCGCCCTCCAGAATCAGTTGCCGAGCCCGGCGACCGCGCGCGCTCGCGTCGATGTTGACGACGGCGGGATTCAGCCGGGCGGCGATGTCGGCAAAGTTAATCGACGCCGGGTTGAATTTCCTCTCCGACGCTGTCGCCAACGGACTCGCCTCGGCCAGCAACGCGACCGGCACGCCAGCCGTTCGCCGCGAAAGCTTCAAGCCGGAGTCGTCCCCCGCCGGCATGCGCGGCGTCGACAGAATGATCCCGACCAGGATGCCGATGATGCCGGTGAGCGTGGCGGTGATCCACGCGAACTGCCGCGTCATGATGCTTTCATTATACGAGGAGGAGGTCAGGAGGTTGGCGAGATCAGGAGGATCAGGAGCCCGGCTTCATCCAATGTGGCGATACCCAGTCTGCTGGCCTTCTCGATCTTGCTCGTCCCAGGTTCGGTGCCGACGATCAAGGCAGTCGTTTTTTTGCTGACTGAACCGGTTACTTTGGCGCCAAGCACTTCCAGCTTCGCCTGGGCGTCGTCGCGTGACATGCCGGACAGCTCGCCGGTAATCACATAGGTCTTGCCCAGCAGTGGCTGGGGGCCGACCGGCGCCACTTTGCGTTCGCCGGTCAGCGTCAGGCCGGCCGCCTGCAGACGGGCGATCAGCTCGCGATTGCGCGGCTCGTCGAACCACGTGCGCACCGCCTCGGCGAGCACCGGGCCAATCTCGTGGACCTGCTGCAGTTGCTCGAGCGACGCTGCCTGAATGTCGGCGACTGACCCGAAGTGATCTGCCAGCACCTGCGCGCCGCGTTCCCCGACGTGCCGAATCCCCAGGCCATAGAGCAGGCGCCACACGAGATTGCGTCGCGACTTGTCGATCTCGCCCATCACTTTCGCGGCCGACTTCCTGCCCATGCGCTCCAGGCCTTCGAGCGCCTCTGCCGAGAGGTGATAGACGTCGGCCACGCTCTTGACGAGGCCCGATTCGATCAGCTGCGCGACCAGTGATTCGCCCAAACCCTCGATGTTCATGGCGCCGCGCGAGGCGAAGTGTTCGAGGCCGCGCCGCAGCTTCGACGGACATGAGCTGTTCTCGCAACGCCACACGGCTTCGTCGTCCGGCTTGTGCAGGGGGCTACTGCAGACCGGGCAGGCCGTCGGCATCAGCCACGGCGCCGGCCGCTCCAACGCCTCGGGATGCGCCGGCCCCACCACGCGTGGAATCACGTCGCCGGCCTTCTCGATAATCACCAGTTCGCCCGGCCGAATATCCTTGCGGATGATGTCGTCAGGGTTGTGGAGCGTGGCCATTGAAATGGTCGACCCAGCGACCACCGTCGGCTCGAGCACGGCGTACGGCGTGGCCGCGCCAGTGCGGCCGATGTTGACTTCAATGCGGTGCAGCATCGCGATTTTCCGTTCGGCCGGGAACTTGAACGCCGTCGCCCAGCGCGGGAACTTCGACGTCGCCCCCAGCCGCTCGCGCATGGCTACGTCATTCAGCTTGATGACGACGCCGTCGGTCTCGAAGGCCAGAGTATGGCGCTTATCGCGCCACTCGTCACAGAAGGCGACCACGGCATCGATGCCCGCGCATTCCCGCCAGTGCGGCTCGACGGCCATTCCCCACGCCTTGAGATCCTGCAGCATGCCCGAATGCAGAGGCGAGTCTTCAGACTCGCCCACCGCGATGCCCACCACCTGGTAGCTCCACGCCGACAGTCCTCGCTTTGCGACCAGCGCCGGGTCGAGGTTTCGCATTGCCCCCGCGGCGGTGTTCCTCGGGTTGGCGAACAACGGCTCGCCTGCAGCCTCTTGCTCCTGGTTCATCCGCTCGAACGCTTTCTTAGGCAGATATATCTCGCCGCGGATCTCGATGCGGCCCGGCGGGCGGCACTTCAGTGACAGCGGGATGGCGCGCACAGTCCGCACGTTGGCGGTCACGTCCTCGCCTCGCGACCCATCGCCGCGGGTCGCGCCGCGGACCAGGCGTCCTTCGTCGTAGGTCAGGGCAATGCTCAGGCCATCGATCTTGAGTTCGGCCACATAGGCAGGAGAGGTCTCAATCGCCAGGCCCTTGCGCACCCGTTCGTCAAACGCGCGCAGGTCGTCTTGGTTGTAGGCATTGTCGAGACTGAGCATCGGCTGCAGGTGTTCGACCGTCGCGAACCCTTCAGCGGGACGGCCGCCAACCCGCTGGGTCGGCGAATCACTGGTCAGCAACTCGGGGTGAGCGGCTTCGAGAGCCTTGAGCTCGTTCATCAAGACGTCGAACTCGGGGTCAGCCACCTCCGGCGCCGCGTGCATGTAGTACAGCTCTTCGTGCCGGCGAATCTCGTCGCGAAGCTGGTGAATGCGGTTGGTGGCGGTCACAGAAAGGCCACGGGGTGGCGCCGGCGAGCTAGCGATCGCGCAGCAGAACGTAGTCGGCCAGGCCCATCAGGGCCTCGCGTTCGCGGCCAGGCGAGAACTGGCGCAGCTGTCGCTTGGCGGTCTCGCCAAACTCGACGGCGCGGTCGTAGGCGTAGTCCAGCGAACGGTAGTCCGCCAGCATCACCTTGATCCGCGCCCAGTTCTCGGCGCTGACGTCGCGGTCGCGAACCGCATTGCGAATCAGGTCGCTGGCCTCGGCACCGCCGTGCTCGAGCAGGTGAATGATCGGCAGCGTGATCTTGCCTTCGCGCAGGTCGCCGCCGACCGGCTTGCCAATGACTGCGGCGGCGCCAGTGAAGTCGAGCAGGTCGTCCACGAGCTGGAACATCGTGCCCAACCCGAAGCCGTACTCGCGCAGGGCCTGCTCTTTCTCGGCCCCGACCTCGCCAAGAATGCCGCCAATCTGCGCGCAGCCGCCGAACAGGTACGCCGTCTTGCGATGGATGATGTCGAAGTGCTCGTTCTCAGTGAGATCGACCACGCCATTCTTAGTGAGCTGGTAGAGTTCGCCTTCGATCATGCGCAGCGTGACGTCACACAGCAGGCGCACCACGTCGAGCGAGTCCTGCGTCAGCGCCATGGCCATCGACTTGATGTAGAGGAAATCGCCGGCCAGCACCGTGACGTCGTTGCCCCATTGCGCGTGCGCGGACTTGCGCCCTCGTCTTACATCGGCATCGTCAATGATGTCGTCGTGCACCAGCGTCGCGGTGTGAATGAACTCGACGACCGCGGCATTGGTAATGGCGCGCGAGCCGGAATAGCCACAGAGCCGCGCGGCCATCAGCAGCACGGCGGGTCGCACGCGCTTGCCACCGCTCATCTGCAGGTAGTTGCCGATTTCAGGAATGATGTGAATCTGCGATTGCACCTGTTCGGCGAACTCACGTTCAACCGCGAGCAGGTCGTCACGGACGGGTTCGAACAGCTGGATCAGGTCCGCCTGAGTCCTGGGTGCGGCGTTGGACACGTAGCATCAATCTCACCATAGGCAGAGGGCGCTGTCAACGAAAGGAGACGCCCGTTAAGGCTTGCCGGGGTGAGCTTTGCAGGAATCCTACGGCCGAAACAGTTCGTCAAAGCTGCGATCGGTATCTGCGGAGACGACGCCGGCGGCCACGTCACGCGCCGCGGCGACATGGTCGACGACCTTCGCCACGTAGGCCGGTTCGTTCCGCTTGCCACGGTGCGGTACTGGCGCCAGGTACGGGCTGTCGGTTTCGACCAGAAGCCGATCGGCGGGAATCAGGGCGAGCGCCGCCCGGAGCGACTCGGCCTTGGGAAAGCTGACCACCCCAGGGATCGACAGATAGAAGCCCGTCGCCAGCGCCCGCGCGACAGCGGCGGCATCACCCGTGAAGCAGTGAAAGACACCGCGCAGAGCCGTTCCGCCCTCCTCCGCGAGGATACGCAGCGTGTCGTCTTCGGCCTCCCGAGTGTGAATGACGATGGGCAAATCGCGGCTGCGGGCCAACTGGAGTTGGGCGCGAAAGACCGCGTGCTGCACGTCGCGGGGTGAGAAGTCGTAGTGGTAGTCGAGGCCGATCTCGCCCACCGCGCGCGCCAGCGGCAGCGCGTCCAGGCGCGCCGCGACGACGGCCGCCGCATCCTGGGGATTGGTCGCAAACAAGTGCGCGTGATGCGGGTGCACGCCCACTGCGAATCGGCACTCGGGCCACGCCGCCGATACCGCCGCTACGCGCGCGATCTCCGCTTCGTCCTCGGCAGCCAGAATCACAAGCGCGCGATGCACACCGGCTGCTCGCGCCCGTTCGACAACTGCGTCGAGGTCGGCGACGAATTCCTCGCCCGCGATATGGCAATGCGAGTCAGTCACGGTGTGACCGGAGATCAGAAGCGCACGAGGCGAGAAGACTGTTGATCAACTTTCCTGAACTCCTGAAGAGGGCAGTGCTGTCTTCAGTGGCACGTCACGTGTGCCGACACCGCCAGACGCTTCCCGCCCGCCGGCCATTGTCAAGGTCGTCTTGGCGTGATCGTCAGACAGCATCTCGTCAAACCGCTTCACATCCGAATGTTGAACCGCGCCGATGTAGTCCTCGTTAAGCGCTGCCAGCTGCGCCAAGTCGCCATTCATAGCGTGTCCGGTTCAATTCTGTGCGTTCGATCAATAAGCAGCGACGCGACCAACCCGCCAGCGAGTGTTGTGAGGACGGCCAGCTTTTGCATTTTGTCTGCTCCTTGAGCATCATGCCCTGAACTCCTGCTCTCTTGTTACCTCACCCGCGTTCCGGGTGTCGCGGGTTCGACGTTCAGCACGATCGCCGCGCCGCCGTCGGGACTGGCCGCCAGCACCATGCCGTTCGACTCGATCCCCATCATCTTGCGCGGGGCCAGGTTGGCGACGATCACGATGGTCTTGCCGACCATGGCTTCGGGCTCGTACGACTCGGCAATACCGGCGAGAATGGTGCGCGGCTCAACCTCCCCGGCATCCACTTTCAGTTTCAGCAGCTTCTGCGACTTCGGCATCCGCTCGGCTTCGAGCACCCTGGCAACCTTCAGCTGGATCTTCATGAAGTCGTCGATGGTAATAAGTGCTGATGCCTCGACAGAAGCCGGGGTTACCACGGGTACCACGGGTGCAGGTGCCACAGGTGCTGAGGCTTCAGGTGCTTTCGGCGTTTCGTCGGTCACGGTCACAACTCCCTTGTCGGCTTCAATGCGGGGCCACAGGGCGCCCGCGTTTAGAATCTGCTTTTCGCCTGACGTGCGCCAGGCGGTGTCTTTGTCGAACCGGCGCTCAGACGCCGGCGCTGAATCGCCGAGACGACGGAGAATCTCCGTCGCCGACGCCGGCATCACCGGCGACAGCAGCACGGCGGCAATGCGCACCGCTTCGGCGGTATCCGCCAGCACGCCGTTCAGGCGGTCTGTATTCGCGGCATCCTTCGCCAGTGCCCACGGCTGCGTTTCCGCGATGTAGTTATTGGCAGCGCTGATTAGCCGGAACGCGGCCGCGGCACCCTCGTGCAGCGCGTGCACATCCATCGACGCCTTGTACGACGCAACATTCTCAGCGGCAATGGCGGCAAGCGGGCCGCCCCCAGCGGCGCGAATCGCCCCCTGCTGATATCGCTCGGTCATCGACGCGATGCGGTTCACCAGGTTGCCCAGGTTGTTGGCGAGATCGGCGTTGTACTTCTCCTCGAACCGCTCCCAGGTGAAGTCGCCGTCGCCGCCGTACGGGATCTCTTTGGCCAGGTACAGCCTCAACGGATCGGGACCGAAGCGCTCCGCCGCATCCAGTGGATCAACGATGTTCCCCATCGTCTTGCTCATGCGCTCGCCCTTGAAGTAGACCCAGCCGTGGCCGAACACCTGCTTCGGCAAGGCGACGCCAGCGCTCATCAGCATGGCCGGCCAGATCACGCAGTGGAAGCGGGTGATGTCCTTGCCGACAATATGCAGGCTGGCGGGCCACCATTCCTTGAAGCGATCCTCGTCCCAGCCGTAGCCCACGGCCGCGGCGTAGTTGATCAGCGCGTCGAACCAGACATAGACGACACTCGTGGGATCGAACGGCACGGGGATGCCCCACGACTGGCCAGCGCGGCTCATCGAGATGTCCTCAAGGCCGCCTTCCACCAACCGCAGAATCTCGTTGCGTCGAATGTCGGGCTCGATGAAGCCCGGGTATTCCTGGTAATGCTTCAGCAACTGCTGCTGGTACTTCGAGAGACGGAAGAACCAGTTCTTCTCCTTGATCCACTGCGGCTTGGTGTTATGAATCGGACAGTTGCCGTCGGTCAGGTCCTTTTCCTGCTTGAAGGCCTCACAACCCACGCAGTAGAAGCCTTCGTAGGCACCTTCGTAGACGTCACCGTTGCCCAGGCAGGCTTGCGCCATCTTCTGGACGGCGGGAAAGTGGCGCTTCCGATCAGTGGTGCGGATGAAATCGTCGAACGACACGTCGAGCCGCTTCCACACGTCTCGAAAGACACCCTCCATCTCGTCGCAATATGCGAGCGGATCTTTCCCCTGCTCCACCGCCTTGCGAAAGACGTTCTGCGAATGTTCGTCGTTGCCCATCAGGAAATGGGTGTCGAACCCCGCCAGTCGCCGATAGCGCGCGATGATGTCCGCGGTGATCTTTTCGTACGCCGTGCCCAAGTGCGGCCGGCTATTCACAAAATCAATCGCCGTCGTCAGGAAATACTTCATCGCTCGAGCCATGCCTTCTGCGCCAACGCTTGCATCTCTTTGATTGGGATGCCCCGCTCGGCGGCAAGTTTCGCGAGGTCATCAAACTCCGGTTGAGCGTTGACAACCTGTCCGTGCTGACTCGCCACCTTGAAGCGAACCGGCCCCAGGGCGGTGTCCACGGTCACCATCTCACGGTTCAGACAGTCTCGCGACATCTCCTGGTATCGCACCCCAATGGTGGTCGATTCGCGAAAGACGATCGCGGTCAGTTTCTCACGATGATCCGGCCGCGCCACGATCGTCATCAGGGTGCCCGGACGATTCTTCTTCATCTGGACGGACGCGTAGAACACTTCGAATGCTCCGGCGGCATAAATGGCGTCCATCAGCGGACCGAAGATTTGCGGGTTCATGTCGTCGATTTCACACTCGATGACGACCACGCGGTGATGCAGATCGGGACCCGGGGTCTCTGCCGCCGAAACACCCTCACCCACCAGCACCCGGACGACATTCGGCGTCTCGGCCAGTTCGCGATCACCGGCGCCGTAGCCCACTTTCTGCACGCGCATGGCGGGCACGGGGCCGTACGACGAAGCGTACTCGGACAGGATCAGCGCCCCAGTGGGCGTCAGCAGCTCGGACTGAATGCCCGACGAGTAGATGGGCGCCTCCTTCAGCAACGCTACCGTCGCCGGCGCGGGCACCGGGAAGATGCCGTGCGCGGACCGCACCATGCCGCCGCCGACATTCAACGGCGAGACGACCACCCGCTCGGCCGCAAACCATTCCAGGGCGAACACGGCGCCGACAATATCGATAATCGAATCGAGGGCGCCGACCTCGTGCAGGTGCACCTGCTCGAGCGACACGCCGTGGATGGCTGCCTCCACGCTGCCCAGTCGGTGAAACATCGCGATCGCCTTCGCCTTGCCGGCCGTTGATAACGACGAGCGGTCGATCGCTGTTTCGATTTCTTTCAGTGAGTGGTGCCCGTGCTCCTCGCTGGCCCCGCCGAAGCCCGCATGGGAGTGACTGGCGGGCGAAGGCGGGTGCACGCGAAACTTGGTCGCGGTCACCCCCTTCTTGATGACGCGATCGACCGACACCTCCACTCCGTCGACCGCCAGGCTGCCAAGCGCGTGCGTCAGCTCGTCGAGCGGCAGACCCGCATCGAGCAACGCGCCCAGAATCATGTCGCCCGCCGCGCCGGCAAAGCAGTCGAAGTAGAGAATCCTCACCGTTTCGCTTCTTCCTTGAAGCTGAAGTACGTCCCATCGCCCAGAATGATGTGATCGCCCAGTTCGATCCCCAACATCTCGCCGGCGACGTCCAGTCGCCGTGTCAACAGTCGATCCAGCGTACTCGGCGTCGGGTCGCCAGACGGATGGTTGTGAAACACCACCACGGTCGCGGCCGAGCCTGCGACCGCAGTCCGGAAGACATCACGCGGATGCGCCAGTGTCGCATCGAGCGTACCGGTTGACACGATGGTGATCCGAATCAACCGATGCTTCTGGTCCAGCAACATCACGCCCATCCGTTCGACGACGTAGCTGCCGAACCGTGGCAACAGATAGTTGGCGGCGTCCGCGGGCGTCAGGAACCGCGGACGATCCGGGCTGTCCCGGGTCAAGGTGCGCCGCCCCAGTTCCACCGCGGCCAGCACCCGCGCCGCCCGCGACGCGCCAATGCCCGACACCCGCTCCAGTTCGTCCATCTCCAACCGCGCCAGGCCGGCCAGGCCATCGGCAACCGCAAGCACGTCCTGCGCCACGGTGAGCGCGCTCCTCGCCCGCGTCCCGGAACCAATCAGCAGCGCCAGCAACTCGTTGTCGCCGAGGGCATCGACGCCGACGCGCGCCAGCTTCTCGCGCGGCCGGTCGTCCACCGGCACGCTGGTCATCGGGCCGGACCCAACATAGTAGCCGATTGACGCGCGTTCTGCCGTCGCCGCCGACCGGTTGCGGCGCGTGGCTGACGTATACTCGTGAGACATGGTTCGTGCCGTTCGTCTTCTGGCGTTAGTCATCGTCGTCTTCTCCGCTGCGTGCTCCGAACCCCCCAACAAGGAAATGAACCTGGCGCAAGGCGCCATCGAAACCGCCCGCGCCGCTGGTGCCGAGCGGTTTGCCGCCGACGAACTGACCGCTGCCGTCGACGCCCTCAAGCGATCGAATGACGCCGCGGCGGGCGACGACTATCGCCAGGCGTTGAGCCATGCGCTCGACAGCTTCGAACGGGCACAAAACGCGGCGAAGCTGGCCGTGGAAAGCCGCGCCAACGCGCGTGGCGAGGCCGAACGCGCCGTCGCTCAAGTCGCGACCTTGCTGACCACCGCCGAAGGCCGTTTGAAGTCGTCGCCACTCCCCGCCCGCAACCTGAAAGCCCCGCAGCAGGCCCTGCGCGCTGCAGAAGGATCCCTGCAAAAATCACGCGCAGCGTTGGCGACGGAAGACTACCTGGCCGTGGAACCGGCCCTGAAGGGCGTGGCGGCTGACATTGAGGCCGCTATGGCGCAGATCGATGCACGGCCGGCCGCCGCGCCGAACCGCCGCAAGCGCTAGGGCGCCTGCCCTGCGATGGCAGTTCTTGCCATCGCCAGCATCAATCCGGATCGAGTTTTCTGATCGCGTGGCCGGGACTCGGTCGCGTTATGACAAGTCGGAACAGGACGGCACCCAGTGGCCGTCCACCACCACTTCAGCCCATCCCGTCAGGAAAATGCCGTCGGCGGTCCACTCCACGCGTTGCGTGCCGCCGGGCGCAATCACCTGGAGGTCGCGCGCCGCGCCACCGTGGGCGATGGCGGCTATCGCTGACGCGCTGGCGCCGGTGCCTGAGGCGTGGGTCGGCCCGACGCCGCGTTCCCAGATCAAGATCCGCACGCGGTCCGGCGCCTCGACGACCGCGAACTCGACGTTGCTGCCTTCGGCGAAACGCGGATGCGTGGCCAGTGCCGGGCCTAGTCGATGGAAGCGCGCCATATCTGGAAGTTCTGTCATCAGCGCGACGCACTGCGGGTTGCCAATCGCGAGTGTCGTCACCGTCAGCGTCTCCCCTGCTGCTTCCAATGATTCTTCGACCACCCGTTCCGGATGCCCAAGGGCGGCCCGAAAAGTGTAGCGGCCGCCGGCGCGGCTGACGAGCACCAGCGTCTTCCAGCCGGCGTCGGTGTCAACTCGCACTTCCGAGATGGGCGCCAGGCGCGCCGCTTCGCGCCGGTGCATCACGAGCGCGGCCAGGCAGCGAAGGCCGTTGCCGGACAACTCCGACGGGCTGCCATCGGTGTTGATCAACTTCATCTGCGCGGTGCCGTCGGGCGCCATGGTGTAGTAGATCACGCCGTCGCTGCCGAGACCGGTGTGCCGATTACACAACCGGCGCGTCAGCTCGTCGAGGCGGAGCCCCTCAACCTGCTCGGCCGGCACGAACAGAAAGTCGTTGCCGTATGCATGCGCCTTGGCGATCGACAACATCACGGCACCTTGAAGGCGTCAAAGACCCACGTCAAGCCGGTGGTCAAGCCGAACTCAGGATCGTACGACGTCAGGCCGAGCAGGATGCCGCCATCGATGCGCACGCCACTCTTGGTGTAGCGCGCGCCAAAGCGCAGCAGGCCGCGATCCTCTGCGCCCGGCGTGACGAGGTTCGCGAAGTTGGCACGACCGACGAACTCGCCAACCAGCTCCGAATTGGCGCTGACCGCGCGCGCCACCGACAGGCCGTAGATCAATAAGTCATCCTGCGCGACGGCTTCGGTCGGACGTCCGATCATCAACATGCCGATGTTGGCGACGACCCGCACGGATTGCACCGTCTTGCCGATGGTGACCGCCGACGCAAAATCCTGAACATCCTTGCCGAGGCCGGATTCATTGCCGGCGTTCGGCAACCGCGTAGAAAACCAGCTGCCAATGGCGGGCCGGCGCGCGGTCTCGGACAGCAGCCTGACCTTCGCGCCGATGTGGATGTCGCCAAAGTCGTCGGTGCGGCCGCCATCGACCAGCAGCAAGTCCGAGAGCGGCGCGCCCGCGACTTGTTCGGTGATGTTGAGCTTCTGATAGATGCCCCAATCGAGCTGGATCTCAGCAATGGAGCTCACCCCAAGGCTGAGGCCAAACGCCGGCACCGTGATGTGGTTGCCGCGCAATCCCGAGACCGGGAGAAAGACGTCGCGGTTATAGTCGAGGCCCGCTTCGATCAGGGCTCGGCCAGAACCGACCGTCTCCGGATCTTCAGTTTTCAAAGGCCGCTGTTGCCCCAAGGCCGGCCGGGCCGCCGCCAGGATAAGCACCAGGATGAACGTGGTGAATATGCGGGTCATCTGATTAGAACGTCTTTCGGCTATCAAGAAGAATGGTCACGGGGCCGTCGTTGACGAGCGACACCTGCATCATGGCCTGGAACTCCCCGGTCGCGACCTGCAGCCCACTGGATTGCAATTCTCGCACGACCTCTTGGTAGAGCGCGCGGGCAATCTGCGGCGGAGCTGCTGACACGAACGATGGCCGCCGGCCGTTGCGGGCATCGCCGGACAACGTGAATTGCGAGACGACGAGCACGCCGCCCTGGACATCGAGCACCGACTGGTTCATCTTGCCGTCGGCATCCGCGAAGATCCGCAAGTCACGCACTTTGGACACGATGTACTGCAGATCGGCTGGACCGTCACCCTGCTCGACACCAAGCAGCACCAACAGACCGGGACCAATCTCGCCGGTGACGCGCTCTCCGACCGTGACCTTCGCTGATGTTACGCGCTGGACGACGGCTCTCACGGAGTGCGAGGCCTGGACATCATCAGCGGAATCAGCGGCACATCCGCCGGCACGTGATCAAACTCCTCGAGCTGGGTCGCGATCGCCTGCCGAACTTCGCCCGGTGGATTGAGCCGCCGATCGAGCAACCAGCGCGGCATCACGTTGGCAAGCGCCTTGATCATCGAATTCTTCACCGCCGGATGTTCGCGCTCGAGCTCCATGATCAGGCGCTTGACTCGCTGACGCTGCAGGCTGAGGTCGCCGCAGGCCGGGCAACAACAGCCGATGATCGGCAGCTCGCGTTCCTTACAGTAGGCCCGCGCCTCGGCTTCCGTCACGTAGACCAGCGGACGAATCACCACGTGCGCGCCATTGTCCGAGGTGAGCCGCGCCGGCATCGCCTTCAACGCACCGGCGAAGAACAGGTTCAGTAGCGCCGTCTCAATGAAGTCGTCCAGGTGGTGACCGAGCGCGATCTTGGTGGCTCCGGTTTCCTTCGCCATCCGATACAACACGCCCCGGCGCAGCCGGGCACAGAGCGAGCACGGCGTATCGTCGCTGTCGAGCTTGTCGTCGATGATCGCGCCAATATTGGTGTGCTCGCTGTAGAACTCCCACCCGCGCTCGCGGCAGGCCTCGCCCACTTGCTTGTGCTGATAGCCCTCGTAACCGGAGTCCACGTTCACGGCAACGATCGAGAACTTGATCGGCGCGCGCCTTTGCAGTTCGGACAGGATCTGAATCAACGCCCAACTGTCCTTGCCACCCGACAAGCCGACCATGATCCGATCGCCGTCCTCGACGAGATTGAAATCAGTGATGGCCTTGGTGGTCTTCTTGGCCAGGCGCGTTTCAAGAGGCGTACGGTAAGCCATGGTGCCCCCTCAGCCTAGCAGACCAAGCGGCAGGTTAGAATGACTCTCGTGACGCACGCGACCCGCCCCGGCAGGCTGACACTGGCCCTGTGCCTTGCGCTTCTGACCCTGGTCGCCGTCGATCACCCTCGGGCCCAACCTGAAGTGCCGCTCGAGCGCCTTCGGAATGACGGCGTCACCGCAACCCGGTCAGCCAGGAACATCAACTACTACATCGACGTGGCCCTCGATCCGGCAGCGCGCCTGCTGACCGGCAGTGAGACCATCACGTGGCGCAACACCGGTGTAGTGGCGGCCTATTCGATCCGGCTGCACCTGTACTGGAACGCGTTCAGCACCACTGACTCCACCTGGCTGAAGCAACGCGCGTTGTCGGGCGATACGCCCTTCCAACAACGTCCCGAGAGCGACTTCGGATTCATGGAGGTCACCGGACTGGAAGTTGTGGCGGCGGATGGCACGGTGGTCGAGAACCTGATGCCGGCGTTGCGCTACATCTCGCCCAGCGACCGCAATCCCAGCGACCGATCGCTGGCCGCCGCGCAGATGACCAAGGCCGTGGAGCCAGACGAGACGCTGCACCTGCGCGTCCGCTGGCGCGGGCGGTTTCCGCGCAACTTCGATCGTACCGGTGCGATCAACGACTACTTCGTTGCCGCGCAATGGTTCCCCAAACTCGGCATGTTCGAGCCAGGGGGCTGGATGGCGCATCAATCGTTCGCCAACGCCGGCGGCTATAGCGACTTCGGTCGTTACGACGTGCGGATCACCGTGCCAGCGGATTGGACCGTCGGCGCGACCGGCGCCGAGGAGGCGCGCACCGCGGCGGGAGCCAACATCGTCCATCGCTACGTGCAGGATGACGTCAACGACTTCGCCTGGACCACCAGTCCGGCGTTCGTGGAGCGACAGCAGCGCTTTGAACACCCCGGCATCCCGGGCGTCGAGATGCGCCTGCTGCTGCAACCGGAGCACGCACAGCAGGCCGACCGGCACTTTGCCGCTACCGCTACTGCCCTGCGTTACTACGGCGAGTGGTTCGGACGTTATCCTTACCAGCAGATCACCATCGTCGATCCGCCGTTTCAGAGCACCTCGGCTGGTGGAAGCTACCCGACGTTCTTCGTCGCCGGCACGCACTGGCTAGCGCCGGGGGGCAGCAACCAACCCGAGGCCGCGGCCATCCAGGGCGCGGGTCGCCAGTTCTGGCAGAGCATCGTCTCCACCAACCAGGTAGATCACGAGTGGCTGTCCCAGGGCTTGAATCAATATGCGCAAGCGCGCGTGCAGTCGGTGGCGTTTGAATCAAACCTGCTGGTCGAGCGCTTCTTTGGTGGGTTGATACCATGGCAGGTCGGTGAGATGGCACTGATGCGTGCGACCGATCTCAACGGCATGGACCGTTATCGCCGTGACGGCGATCGCGACGCGCTGGCGACGCCGACGCAGTTGATGTGGCCGGGCGCCGACGAGACGCTGTCCGCCAACAAGTCTGCGCTGATGCTCCACACGCTCGAGCGGCGGCTTGGGTGGGAGACCATGCGGCGCGTGATGGCGACGTATTTCGATCGCTGGCGCTTCCGCCATCCCACGCCGGAGGATTTCATCGCGGTCGCGACGGAGGTATCCGGCAAGGACCTGCAGTGGTTCTTTGATCAGGCGTATCGCAGTTCCATGCGATTCGATTATGCGATCGAGCGGCTCGACAGCGAGCTCGTCAGCTCCCGCGGAATGATCGACGGCCCAGCTGGACCAACCTTCAAGGACGTCACCTCCGCCGACACCTACCGCACCACGGTTGTGGCACGGCGGCTGGAGGCCGGGCAGTTCCCGGTGGACGTGCTCGTCACGTTCTCGAACGGCGAACAGGTCCGCGAGACGTGGGACGGCCTGGCGCGCTGGCAAACGTTTACGTTCGATCGACCGGTGCCGGCCGTCTCGGTGAAAGTAGATCCGGAACGGGTGCTGCTGCTCGACACGCACTACACCAATAACAGCCGCCTGATGGCGCCCGCCAATGAAGCAGCCGCCACCAAGTGGTCACTGCGATGGATGGTGTGGCTGCAGGACGCGCTGATGACGTACGCGTTTTTCGTTTAGACCAGCAACTTCTGGATGGCGCCGGACCAAGTCATCCCGACGGTCAGGGTGTGGCCCGCTTCTCCCAGTCGGATCGCCAGGTTTCTGTCGTCGATCACGCGGCGCATCGCCAGGGAGAGTGCTTCAGGGGTCGGGGCCGTGACGTAGCCGTTCTCGCCATCGCGGACGAGCTCGGCGGGGCCGCCGCTGTCGGTGCAGGTGATCACCGGCTTGCCGCACATGAAGGCTTCGACGGTGACGAAGCCGTAGTCTTCGTTGAACGGCGGAAAGATCACCGCCCGGCAGCACGCCAGGTGCTCGATCAGGCCCGCCTCGTCGATGCGGCCGACGAACGTCACCCGGTGGTCGATCTCAAGCTGCCTGCTCAGGCGCTTCAACGAATCGAGTTCGGCGCCCTCGCCGGCGATCACGCACTTGATGCCGGCGGCCCGCGGCTCGGCCAGCGCGCGCAGCACCAGGTCGAACCGCTTCAACGGCGACAGGCGCGACACGCCGAACAGGTAATCGCCATAACGATCGTTGCGGTACTCCCGCTGCGGAGGCGGCGGATACAGCACGTCGGACTGAATGCCACCGAAGCGCCGCAGCCGCGTCTGCACCGTGCCCGAGATCACAAAGCGGCGCTGCATCTTGCCCAGCAGGTGGTTGTCGACGCGATGAATGATCGCGCGGCGCGTCCGCTCCTTGAGCTTGCCCTTCCACGACAGGTGCGAGCTGAACTGATCCCACAGGTCGTAGTACTCGCGCATCCGGTGATTCAGCCACAGCACATGGTGCGGATGCCGCACGGCGTAGCCGGGAAACCGCAGGCTGATTACCTGATCGACCTTCTGCTCCTCGTGCGCCAGCTGGACGTCAGTGCACCACGCCGCAAGATACGCACTCGCCTGCCGGCCGAACCGGTTCTGCGGCGTGACGACCAACCCGGCCTGATGTCCCTCTTCCTTGAGCGCTCGCACCAGCTCGCGCGCCATCACCAGGTGACCGCCCTCGGCAAACGGCGGACTCGACGTCACAACGGCGATGGTCGCCACTACTGCGACGCTCCGTAGGTGGGAATCAGCCGCACCATCACACCGAGGAAGCGACTATCAGGCGAACCCGATTCGAACATCGGTACGAAACCGGAAGACGAGGCAATCGACAGGCTGTAGACGTAGTTGGTCGGGTAGTCAGGGTGGTACTTGTACGGCACGCCGCGTGGCATCTCCACGTCGAAGCTCTGCTGCGAGCTGGCAGCCATCTCGACGACCCGCGGGCCAGTGCCGGCGTTGATGGTGACGCGATTCGGCCGTGCTCCGGTTTCGAGAATCACCGTCAGCTTCTCAAGCCGCAACGAGCGTGCTTCCTCGACACCGGCCGCCTTTGTCTCTGGCGAAATCGGCGCGCGCAATAGCAGGTCGGCGGTTGACTCCCCCTTCACCCAGAACGCATCGCCCTCGCGGTTGTAGATGTTGTCGTCGATGAAATACGCAAAGATCGGCGGCGTGCCCCCCAGCGGTTGCCGCGTCCGATCCGGCTGCAGATTGATCGGCAGGTCGTTGACCATCGTCAACTCGATCGGCAACCGGCGGAAGATGCCAAACTTACTGTGCTCGGAGGGATGGGTCGAGGCGTAGAACGGGTTGGCGACAATCCGCATTACGAACAGGCCACTGATCGCCAGCGTCAACAACCCACCCACGGCCGTCTGCAGCGGCGGCACCAGGAACAGGAACACACCGTACGTGCCGAGGAAGTAACGATTGCCGACCGGTCCACCGCCGCCGGACCACGTGAACGGCATGTACAACAGCAGGGCGACCGCCGTGCCCACACCCGCGCCAAGTGTCAGCCATTGCCACATCGCGCGATCGCGCGTGGCGGCCAGGAACAGGATGATGGCCATCAGGCCCGGGAACAGGTAAATCGCGAAGCCCGTGTGCCGGCCAACGACGAAGTACGCCAGGTTGCGACGGAACACTTCAAGCAGCGTGTCGCGCGTAAATAGCACGTCGAACGAGCCGCCGCCGACGCGCGCGAGGCCCACCGAATCAAACGTCTTGGCGTCATCTTGAAACGGGAAGCCACCCTTGAAGTCCGCGCCGCCGCCGCTGTAGAACGTCTTCCGCTCGCCGCCCTGATAGTTCCACTCGCCAGAGACTGCTGTATTGAGCGCGAACAACGCAACCACCACGAGACCGAAGGTTGCACCGATCTTGACCGCGCGATGCCACTGGCTGCGCAGCAGCGGCGATACCAGCAACGGCGCGATCAGCAGGATGTTGGTGGGCTTGGCAAACGCGCCGATCCCGAGCAGCACCGCCGCAACGAGGTCAGAGCGCGGACCGAGGAGCCAGCGGGTCCGCCATGTTGCCAGTTGAAGCTCTGAGATCAGCGGGGCCACTTCCTTGTAACACCAGAAGTAGTACCCCATCAGCACGATGGCAAAGATGAAGAAGTCTGGCGCGATCTGCACCACGTAGACCGGCACGATCGAGATGAACAAGAACGCGAACGCGAACACCAGCGCGCTCACCGGATGACTGCGCGCGCACAAGAACGAATAGGCGCACAGGAAGCACAGCGTCATCAGGATCGCGTGCAGCACCAGGAAACCGTTCGTGCCGAACAGCCAGATGAAGGGCGCCGCCGCCAGTGGATAGATGTAGGCCTTCGCGTAGAACAGCCGGCCATCGCTGCCCCGCTTGAGGAACAGTCCCTCGGGACCGGACGCGTATTCCTTCCAGACCCGCGCCAGGTCGTCACGTTGAAACTCGAAGTCGAGATCGGTGGCCAGACTATGGCCCAGCGTGTAGTACGTGGCGGCATCGCCGAAGAAGCCGGCGTTCGAGACCTTCACGAAGTCCACCGTAAGTGCCCACGTCAGCAGCGCGACACCGATGGCAGCCGTGGTGCTGGCACCCAGCCGCCAGGCCAGGCTCCGGCGCTGCAAACGAGTGGCGACGTTGTGGTCGAGTGTCATCTCTCAGTCGTCAGGAAGCTCAAGTCTGCCTGCAGAATACCCGCTCGGCCCGTGGCGCGCGAGGTTTCATGCAGAATCAGGTAGAGGCGCTCCATCTTTCGGACGAACGCCGCAATGTCGTAGCGCGCGCCGGTTTTGCGCGCCCCGGCGGCGAGGGCCATGCCGAGCTCCGGGTGCTCCACCACCCGGCAGATCGCCTCGACCAGGCGGTCCGCATTGGCCTTCGGCACCACCAGGGCGTCGCGGCCGTCGGTCAGCACATCCAGCAAGCCGTCGGCATCGGTCGCGACAATAGGCTTCCCCATCGCCAACGCCTCGAACATGGTGAGCGGCGTGCCCTCCCACAGCGACGGAAACACGACGATGTCGAGGGCCGAGAGCGCGGCGGCGACGTCGCGCGTAAAGCCAGAGAACACGAGCTGGTCGCCCAAGCCCAGTGCCGTCGCCTGTGCTTCCAGTTCCGGCTGCAACTCCCCTTCGCCGACGATGAAGACGCGCGCGTTGGGATGACGGGCCAGCACCTTCGGAGCGGCGGCGATCAGATACTGATTGCCCTTCGAGGGCATCAATCGCGTGATGGTTCCAACTGCGATGGTCCCCGGCGCGATGCCGAGCGCCTGCCGGGCCGCGGCGACCTCGGCAGCACTGCGGCTCCGCGCAAACTCGTCGAGCGGCGCGCCCAGGTAGACAACCTTCGTGCGCTCGGCTGGCATCAGCCGCGCGCGCGTCGTGAACTCGCCAGTCGATGCGGACACCGCGATCGCAAGGTCGGTGTGCGGCGCCAGGAACTTGTCGGCGACCTTCTGGAACCACGGCGTGTCGGTGTGGTTCGCATGCTCGTGCAAGATCGCGGGAATCCCCATGCGCCAGGCACACAGCCGCCCGAAAGTCGTCGCGCCATAGCCGTGCAGGTGCACAAGGTCGGCCTGCTTCTCGCGCAACACCTGCAATAGCGCCGTGAACGTCGCCGGATCGAACTTATGCCGCGCCAGGTAGGTGACGTCGATGCCAAACTCTTCGAGCGTGTCGGCCGACAGGTCCTTCTTGCGCAGGCTGACGAGCGAGACGTTGAAGCGCGACTGATCGAAGCGCGGGATCATCCACGCGAACAGCCGCTTCACGCCGTGCATGCGCGAACCTTCCCAGCCCAGGTGGTCGCAGACGTGGACGATGTTCAAGCGGCGGGTTCCGGGATCCGGGGTCCGGGGTCGGGGGGTCATAGCAATCCCTCACTGCGATACCAGGCCGCAGTGCGATGAATGCCTTCCTCTAAACCCACCTTCGGCGCGAAACCCAGTTCGGTCTTCGCGCGCGTCGTGTCGAAGGCGCGGCTCTTCGTATAGAAGTCCACGCGCCGGCGGAAGATCGGCGGCTCAATGCGCAGCGGCACGCAGACCATCTCGCACAGCAGACCCGCGGTCCAGAACGGCCACACCGGCCAGTGCCGCTTCGGCGGCACCACGTTGAGGTCGTTCGCCACCATCCCGACCAACGCCTCGAGTGTGGTGTAGCGCGGTCCCGCGAGAATGTAAGTGCGGCCGGCGGCGCCGGGCACGGTGCCACACAAGCGAAAGCCTTCAACCAGGTCCTCAACGAACGTCAGGTGATAAAACACCTGGCCGTCGCCGATCATCGGGAAGTTCCCACGGGCCAGGCCGCGAAACATCTTCAGCAAGCGTAGGTCGCCAGGCCCGTAGATACCGATCGGCCGCGCGACCACGACATCAAAGCCGGTCGTACGGCCGTACTCGTGCGCCAGCTTCTCGGCTTCGAGCTTGCTGTTCTGGTAGACATCGCCGGGATTGAACGGCGCGTCTTCGTTGGCCGGCGGATTCTCGATGTGGCCGTGTACTCCGCCGGTACTGCAATGCACCACGCGGCGAGCACCAGCCGTGCGCGCGGCCTCGAGCACGTTGCGGGTGCCATCGACGTTGATGGCTCGATACGCAGCATCAGGCTGACCCGCTTCGCGGTAGGTCGCGGCAATGTGGTACACGACCTCCACGCCTTCCGAGGCGCGGCGCATCGAGGCGGCGTTGGTCAGGTCGCCTTCGGCGGCCTGCACGCCAGCAGCCGCTAGCGGCGAGCGAGCGAACCGGGCGCGGCTCTTCGGCCGCACCAGCGCGCGCACGTCATCGCCGCGCGCCGCAAGCAACTTCGCCAGGTGGCCACCGGTGAACCCGGTTGCCCCGGTGACCAGCACCTTCACCGGCGCGCCAGCTCCGATGACGATGACAAATCTAAAGGTTTGTCGCCACGATTGTTCAGACGCTCGTAGGCTTGCGCGGTGCGGCGCACGTACGACTCGCGGCTGTACTTATCCTGCGCGACGAGCCGCGCAGCTGCTGACAGTCGCTCCCGCTGCTCGGGCTGTTCGATCAACTCGAGCACGGCCGCGGCGAACGGCTCGGCTTCCGGCGCGACGAGTTTCGCAATCTCCGGTGTCAGCACCTGCGTATGCGTCAACAGGTTAGTGGCCACGATGGGCTTGCCCGATCGCAGGTACGAATAGATCTTGAGCGGCGTGTTGGTGCCACGAATCCGCGGCGACACCAGTAGATCGGCAGCCTGGACAAATCCGGGGATCTCACGCGCGGGCTGTTGACCAGTAAAGATCATCACGCCCGATGCGCCACGTGCCACCGCATGCGCCTTCGCCGCTTCCACCTGCGCCGGTTCTCCACCGACGACCAAGACCCTGGCGTCGGGCCGCCGCTCGGCGATGATCGCGGCCGCATCGATCAGCATGTCGACACCCTGGTACGCCTCGAACGTTCCCGTGTAAAGCGCGACCGGCGTGGCCGGAGCAATGCTCCAGAACTCCCTCACTTCAGCTGGCGTGCGACTGGGGGCCTCTTCGACATCGCCACCCATCACGTTCTCGATCAGGAGTGATCGGTCGCCGACGCCCATCTCGGTGACGGTGTCCTGCAGTTCCTGGCAGATGGTGATCACCACCTGCGACTTGTGCACCATCTGGCCTTCGGCCCAAGTGAACAGAGCGTGCAGCACGCCCGACTGGCTGTATTTGAAGTTGCTCAGCTGCTGCGGCAGGCTCGAGTGCATGTCGTACAAATGCGGAATGCCCAGCCACCTGGCCAGCCACACGCCGAGCAGGCCCATCTCTTCGTGTGAGTGAATGGCGTCGTACCGCTCGGCAATCACCCGTCGCAACACGGTGAACAGCATGAGGGTGTCGAGCAGGGCCTTGGTGGCCGACGGCCCAATGCGCACCTTACGGACGAACGGCGGACGCCACGATCGAAAAATGCGCAGGTTCGGCAGCTCAACATCCCGGCCAATCGGATACGTCACCAGATCGACGTGATGGCCGAGCTCGCCCAGGGTCTTGATCCGGTGGTACTCGCTGAACGGGGTCCCGCGTGGCTCGAAAAACGGCTCGGGCGCGAGCATCAGGATGCGCACGAGTCATTATATCTAACTGAGCCTACGGTAGTTAGGGTACAATCACGGTCTCAGACATCAGACCAGATGAACTCCTTGGCGAAAGTTCTCGTACGCCTGCTTGTGAGCGCAGTGCTCTTGTATTTCGTGCTGCGATCGATCGACCTCGCCGCGCTCTGGCAGCGCGTACAGGGGATGAATCCTGCCTGGATCGCGCTGGCGCTGGGGTCATTCGTCTTCATGCAAGCCGTGTCGGTGTGGCGCTGGCATCGGCTGCTGCGCGCGCAGCATATCGACATCACGTCGCGCGCGCTCACGGAATCGATCTGGGTCAGCCTGTTCTTCAACAACTTTCTCCCGAGCAACATCGGTGGTGATGTGGTCCGCATCGCGGACACCGCCAGCGCGGCTGGGTCAAAGACCTTAGCCACCACCGTCGTGCTCGTGGACCGCGTGCTGGGTCTCACGGCGCTCATCATCGTGGCTTCCTTCGGTGCGTTCGCGGCGTCGCTCGTGGGCATTAACGTGCCTGGCGCCAGGTGGCTATGGATCGTGGCCGCCACCGGTGTGGCCCTGGCGATGCCTGTAATCGTGATACCAAAATTGACGACGTACTTGTTGCGGCCCTTGCGCCTGCTACGGAAACCGTGGGTGGACGAACGGGTCCAGCGCCTCGAAGACGCCATTATTCGCTTTAGAGAAGCGCCCTCCGCACTAGTCGGCGCGTTCGCCGGCGCTCTTGTCGTCCAGGTCACCATGGTGGCCTTTTATTTGCTAACTGCCCAAGGGTTGGCGGTTCCGCTGCCAATTCTGTTGGGCGCCGTGCTCATCCCAGTGAGTCTGGCGGTCCAGATGGCACCACTCTCCATCAACGGTTTCGGCGTTCGTGAAGCGGTATTCGCGTTCTTCTTTCGTCGGTTCGGGCTCCCGATCGATGCTGCGGTGGCACTCTCCCTCGTGTCAACGGGCTTGGTGATGGGTTTGTCGCTCGCTGGTGGATACATGTTCCTGCGGAGGCGCTGGGCCTGACCGGGGCGTGTCAGGAAGTGTCGTGGTGTAAAGGTGCGGGCAATTGCGGCCGATACTCCATCTCTAGAGGGAACCCTGCAGTGCGAAGACTCCACCACTATCGAGGGCTAATTGCCCTAATTGCAACAGTTTGCCTTGGTGGCTGCGAAGCGGCCAAGAGCGCAAACCCCACGGCCCCAAGCGTGGCCGGTCCCATTCCCGGCGTCTCGATCACCGCCCCGAAGCCGCTCGAACCGGGCGCCGGTTCGACCCTGGTCTTCGGCGGTGAGCCGCCCACCCTGCTGATCGAAAACTCAGGCACCAGCGGCGTGCGCACCCTGTGGTTGCAGGTCGAGGTCGGCACCGATGCGGGCTTCCAGCAAATCGTCCATAGCGCTGACCGGCTGACGCCAGGCGAGGGCGGACGCACCACCTATCGCCTGCCAGAGCCGCTCGGTGCCGGTTACACCTACTACTGGCGCGCCCGCGCGCAGGACGGCGCCAACGTCGGGCCGTACTCGGCCGTGTCGAGTTTCAGTGTGGTTCCTCCGGTGGTGATCGACGCGCCGACAGCAACGGCCCCCAGCGGTACGCTGACCACCAACAAGCTCGACTTCCGCCTGACTAACGGCGCCATCTCCGGCACCTCTGGGGTCGTCTACCGATTTGAGATCTCGCAGTCGGCCAGCATGAGTCCCCTGACGGCGCTCGTCACGGCCACGCCCGGCTCTAACGGCACGACCACCATGACGCTGGGCGAATTGCCGTACAACACCACGTACTACTGGCGCGCCTTCGCGACCGACGGGACGAAGCAGTCGAATTATTCATCGACGCTGTCGTTCCGCACGCCTGCCCCGCCGCCCCCGCCGGCGCCGCCGGCACCGACGCCCGGCCCGAGCAACGGTGTACCGCTCGGCAACGGAGGTCGCACCCCCGATCCGACGTCCGGCAGGCTGCCGCTTCCCAACATGGCAAGCGTGGTCCAAGCGGTCGCCAGGGCCAACCCGGGCGCGCTTCAGAACTCCTGCCAGGACAACGGTGGCAATTGGCAGTTCATGGATCTGGTGGTCGATACCCTGCGCACGTATGACACCCGCTGGGGCTACAACGGCAAGCGCGGCAACGCGAGTGACCCGTCGCATGACGTGGTGGCCTACCACTACGGTTCCGGAAGTGACCAGGGCACCGCGAACGTGTACATCATCGACATCATCGGCGGCCACTGCGGAAGTGCGCCGACAGCTGGCTGGATCGACGTGACGGCTGTGACCGCCAACGCCGGCTCGATTGGCCGGTGGATTTCGCGCGGGCGCTTCTGAGGGAGAAGATCAGGAGCTACGGGAGATCAGGAGGATGCGAGGTCAGGAGGAGGAAGACCTGACTCAGGGAAGCTCGAACTGTGAGCGGATGGCGTTGTAGAAAGTCTCGGCAATCTTCGCATACCCGGCCTCGTTCGGGTGCAGGCCGTCCACGCCAATGTAGCGGGTGACATCGGTGGCCAGCGCGGCATTGATGTCGACGAGCGTCGCGCCAGTCGACCCCGCCACCGAGCGCATGCGGTTGTTGTAGTCGGTCAACAAGATGGGCGAAATGGTCTTGCTGCCTCCCGGCCAGCCCGGGGCAATGGTGGCCAGGAAGACGAACATGCCACGGCGGCGCGCTTCGCCGACCATGATGCCAATTTCCCGCGCCGCGCTGCTGGCGGCCCCGTCTTCACCGAGGGCAATGTCGTTACTGCCCTCCATCAGCAGTACGACGTCAGGCCGTGCGGTATTCAGCGCGGCAAAGAATCGATCCCTGGCGTTGACCGCCTTTTCTCCACCGAGGCCGTAGTTGGCAACAGAGATGCTGTCTTTCTGGGACGAGTATCGCGCGACGAGTTGCTTGCCCAGCACAGTCGGATACGCCGCCGAAGGCACCTGCACCAGCTTGAACGACGTGCCAAGACCGCCACTGGACGAGACCGGAAAGCTCACTTCACCGTAGGTGATGCTGTCGCCGAAGGCGAGAAGCCTGGTCTTCGAGATGGATGGAATCCTGGTCACCGTGACCGGGAAGGAACACGACGCCGTCCGCGCCAACGAGTCCTCGGCCGTGCACTCCACGCTGGCCTGGCCGACGCCGAACATCGTTCCTGATTCCGGCGTGCAGGTCACGGTGACTGGCGACTGGCCACCCTCGGCAGTCGGCGCGGTGTAGGTGACGGCAATACCGGTCGTCGCGGTGGTACTCGCCGACACGGGATTGGGACAGGCCAGGGTCGGTTCGGCCGCGACCGGCGGCGGCGGGGGCAGGGGCGGAGGCGTCGGGGTGGGTGAGGTTGCGGTGGAACCGCTACAGGCCGTTCCGAGGGCGGTGACCAGCACCGCTGCGAGGATGAACCGAGCCCGGAGCGACGATGGAAATACTTGCACCACGACTAGGCCTTGACTTTACCGCATCAGCCTGCCGGTGACAATTTTCTCAGGAAACATGGTGGATTCCTCAGGGGAAAGGCTCAACCGGCGGGGGCAGGATTCGATACACGCGGCCCTCCCCTTCGGTGTGTTCAAGCCGCAACTGCTCCGCGAACCGCTGGAACCGCTCGTCGACTTGGGCCCGGCTGTCTGGCGGGTACTGGTCCTCGTGGACCACGACGTAGGTGACGCCAAGGTCACGCAGGCTTGCGAGACTGACCGCATCGGGGAACCGCGAGAGCTCGTCGTAGAGGCGTTGGTGCAGGGCCGGCTGAATGCCGCTGTAGCCATGGACCGTCCGCTGCCAATGGGCCGTGGCATGCAGCATGGCCATGGTGTTGTGGCGCGTGTATGCCCCCAGGTCACCGATCCTGGGCATTGGCACTTCGGCAATTGCAAAAGGCTTGGGCAAGGTGTTCAGCCACCGGTCGATAGCCGGCACCTCCACCGTGTACGGGACGAAGGCCAGCGGCATGCTCGCATATTCGGCCAGCAACAGGCTGCCGGCCACCAGGGCGGCCGCGACCCGCGGCCCCACCTTGCGCCCACCAAAGAGCCGATCGAAACCCGCACCGAGCAACACCGCCAGGGCGAGCATGGCCAGAATCATGAAGCGCGACGGGACGCGAATGAAGTTAAACCCGGGCCACGCGTAGACCCAGGGCCACAGGCTGAATGGCGGTGGCACGAACATGCTGACCGACACGATCAGCATCAACAGGTACAACACCTCGGGCCGCCGGCGCAGTCGCTCGCGCCAACCACCGGCCGGTTCGACGGTCGACGGACCGGGCAGAAACGCAGCAGTCCCCAGAATGAGCACGGTGACGCCAGGGAAGAGCCAGGCACTGGCCAACCCATTGACGTCCGTACTCGTCAGCCAGGTTTGGAGGTATTGGTGCAGATGTGAAGGAGACGCAAGATAGCTCTCTGGCGTCGGCAGCCAGTTCTCGAGCGAGCGCTTCAAACCGACCCCGACTTGCGCGGCCCGGTACGGGACGATCATCGCGGCAATCGGCGCCAGCAGCAGGAGACCGGGGACGCCCAGATTACCGAGGCGGCGCCCGACGGCCACCGGTTCCCCAAGCGAGACGCGATACAGCATGACTAGCGTCATCGCGACGATCAGGAAAACGGCGCCGTGACCGCTGCTGAACACCTGCAGCGTCAAGAACCCGAGTGCGATTCGCAGGTTACGCTTCCCGCCGTGGTCCAGGTAGGTGTGGAAGTATGCCAACGCAAACGGCACCCATTGCACCGCGGTGAGGTGCAACTGGCCGATGCGGAAGAACCGCGGCGGAGCCGCGAGATAGACCACGCCGCACAGCACGGCGGCGGTACGGCTGAAGCCGAGCCGCCGCGCCAGGACATAGGCGCCCAGCCCGCACAGCACGCACGTCGCAAGCTGCACAAGATTGAGTGCCAGCACCAGGTTGCCCGTCAGCCAAATCACCGGCGCTGCCAGCAGCGCACTGCCCAGCAAGTTCTCGGAGTAGGCCAGCGTCCCTAAGTGCGGATGGAAGATATTGGCGTCGAAGAGGGTCAGTGGCTGGCTGGTGAAGGCATGAACGTCCCAGGCGAGCGTCCACAAGAACAAATGCGTATCGGGGTTGTCGGCGATCACCATCGTCCCAGGATGCAGTGAGACCGGGTACGCCAACAGCAGCGTCAGGAGCAAATAGCCGAACGCGACGATCGTGGCGTAGCGAAAATCCGGGGTCGCGAATCTACCGAACATCGGGAACGCGGGCGATGGCAGCGTAATCCTGAAATGTGAACAATCGGCTGTTTAGCCGATCAACATTGTGGTTGAACGTCGACACCAACTCGGTGACCGGGTCGGCCACTTCGCCAAAATGTTCCGGCCGCGGCGTGACACGTTGCAGGCGTCCCCCCTCGGCGATCGGCGACCGATACACGACATCTACCGACGCGAACCCACTCGCCTGCAACATGTACTGCAACGTCTCGGGATGAATCGGCTGTTCGTGCGTGAGGTCGCGAATATAGCTCTCGAAGAACGCGACCCAGCAGGCCGGGTTGATCGTCTCAAGGATCAGCGGCGCACCGGGCCGCAGCTTGAAGAACGCGGTCTGCAGGAACTGCGAAAGATAGGCAGGCTTCAGGTGCTCGATGACCTGTACCGCAATCAGCCCGCCCAGGGATTCATCAGGCAACGCGCGCAGCGTCGCCAGGGCATCGCCCGTTGCCGCCTCGAGGCCGCGCGCGCGACAGGCCTCGGCCATTTCGGGGTTGAGGTCGAGCCCTCGCGCGGCGACGCCACGCTCTTTCAATAGCTGAAGAAACTCACCCCGGCCGCACCCCACGTCGAGCACGCTTGAGGCGCCGTCAAAGTACGGAAGGTAATCGATAAGACGGGCCCGAATCTCGGCTTCGGAGCCGCGGAAGCGATCCTCAAAGCCGAGATACTTAAGCGCATCGACGGCATTATTGGGTTGGCCTGCCACGACAGCAGCTGGCGCTTGCCCGCCGGCGGTAGCCGGCGACACGGTGCCGAGGCGCTCGATCTCGCGGCTGGCTCGCGCCGATGCGCGCTGCGCTACTTCTGCGACGCCCTGCAGGCTCGCGATCGCATCCCGCAGCTCACGGTCACCGGCGTCGGCGAGCGGCGTGATCTGCTGAAGGAACTGGACCAGCAACGACTCGAAACGAATCAGCGACTCGAATCCGGCCCGCGTCGCGGGCAACGCCGCAGCCAGGGCGGCGCTGACCTCACGATGGGCGACCGCGTTGCGATTGAGGTGATCGACGAGGGCCGCGTTGAACGCCGCCTGCCGCTCGAACATCGGGCCGATCACGCGCCAGGTGCTGTCAACGATGGTCTTGTGCCACCACGACGAGCGGGCTGGCTGGCCTGCAGGAATGCTCCGCAACGCCTCGTTGATGACCGGTAGCTGTTGCTCGTCGTAGGGGGGCGGTGGCGCCGGGAGCTCAGGCAGGGCCTGAATGGCGCGATCGAGGGCTGTCAGCGCCTCGTTGTATCGCCGATATGCTTCCGCACGTTCAGCGGCGAGGCGGCTGACCAATCCAGGACTCGATTCGGAACTCACGCTGGGAAACTACTGCTGGAGCATGAGAGTGTCAAGGACGGACCCCAGAACACCGCGAGGGCTGGCGGTGGCAGGCACACGCTCAAGGCGCATGCCTGCCCCAGGATCAAAGCCTAGAAGCGAATGCGGCCGCCGAACCCGATTTGCAAGCCACCGACCGTCGTCGGCTGTTCGGTCTGCAGCATCAGAACAGTTGTGTTCGCCGTCGTGTACCGAACAAAGGCGCCAGCCCCGAGACGAACCGAGTCGTTCTGCCAGACCACATAGGTCATGTCGGCGCCGACGTTGTAGCCGGTTGAGCTCTTCTTGCGGGTCACCCGCGTGTCGGTCACCGCCACCTCCGAGTAGGGTGCGCCCTTTTCCGTCACGGTGACCGACGAGATCACTTCCTGCTGCAGGCGGAAGAACGAGGGACCGGCAAACACCAGGACATCGAATTTGGTCCCGATGGGCACCATCCAGCCAAACTGGGCGTGAACGGCGCTTTCCTTGCGTTCCATGGCCGACACGGTGACAGGGGGAGATAAAGTCCGAGGCTGGTTGAAGAAGATCGGGTGGGGAATCGACCCCGTCACGATCGCATCGGCGTCGTTTTGTTCCTGGTGGTAAGAGACGCCGGCCGAGAGGTTCTTCCACAGGCGCCAGCCCACACCGACATCGAACAAGCTGCCCGACTTGAACGTGCTGGTCGTCGACACGCTGCCCGTTTCTTCGTAAATGGTCAGCGGCCGGCTATCGGTCAGCGTGCTGTCGCCAGACTCAACGCCGAACCCGATGTTCATGTAGACACGGTCTTCCCACGGTTTCTGAGCCGAGGCATCTCGTGCCGCAGCCAGGATCAGGCTGGCGGCTACAAAGGTCATTGCAATTCTGCGCATCGTGTTGTTTTCGCTCCGAAAAAGTGGGTCGTGGGATAACCCGTCCTCGAAGACTTTAGCATAGCCGCCACGGGCAAGAGATTCTTTGCCGACAAAAGGCGCTAACTTGCCTTTTTACAGCATTTACGGTAAAAACAAAGGGCGTTTGCTTCCCGGTCCGTGTCCCAGCGCCGCGATGCGCAAGGACTTGAGAGAGGCAACAGGAGATTCGAATTGAAGAAGACGTTTTACCCGGCTGGCTTGAGCTTCGTGCTGGCGGCGGTTCTGTCCGGCTGCTCCTCCTCGCCCCAGAGCCCGACCTCGCCATCGGCGGCGAGCGTCGGCAGCGCTGCAGCGACCGCGAGCGACGGGTCAACCCTGAAGGTCACCTCGCCAGCCATTATTGCGCCGATTGATGGCGTGACCGTCGACACCCGGACGCCAACCTTGTATTGGGCTAATTCGACGGGCCACTACGGCTCCGTCGGCCTGGCGTACACCCTTGAAGTGAGTACGCCAGCGGCTGTGGTTTACACACGCACGGTCGGCGAGACCCCCAACACGGGTAGCCACCGGATCGAACTCGAACTGACGCAGGGCACCGTGTATTCGTGGCGCATCCGCGCCGCGCTGGGAACACTGGTCGGTCCGTGGTCGATTTGGGCTGAGTTCAGGGCCACGGCACCGGTCGTGGTCGTGCCGCCTCCGACCACCGGAAGCCCAAGCCCAACCCCAACCCCAACCGGGTTCCGCACACCCGACCCACCGGCGGGACAGCGTCTGCCTCGCGTGAATGGACTCCCTGTGGTGCAACGGGTGGCAAGTTCCAACCCCAGGGCTTTGCAGAACTCGTGTCAGGATCATGGCGGCAGTTGGGAGTTCATGGACCTCACAGTCGATGCCCTGCAGGCCACCGACCTGCGATGGGGCTATAACGGCAAGCGCGGCAATTCCAACGACCCATCGCAAGACGTCGTGGATTACCACTACGGGGCCGGCCCCAGTGAGGGCAGCACGCAGGTTTACATCATCGACCTTATATCCGGGCACTGTGGCGCGTCCCCTAGTGTGACCTGGCTGGATGTGACCGATGTCACGGCCAACGCCGGCTCAGTCGGCCGTTACATCACGCGCCGCCCGGGTCGTCGCTAGGACGACGACCGGGACGTCGCTAACCTAACCGTCCCGATCAGACGCTTCCGGACAAAAGCCGGCCCAATCGGGCCGGCTTTTGTTTTTGATCCACGTCATGAACTTGAGCCGTCAGTCGGCCTGCCAGCCTCAGCGTGCCCGCGACGACACTGATCATCGCGCCAATTGCGGTACAGAACAAAGGCAGACCCGTTGGCCTGCCTTTGAAACAATCGAGGTCGCGGGGGGCATCGCTCAGCGTGACGGCGTCCGGGTCAGCGTCCAGAAGCCAGGCTCTTCTCCGGTGAAATCCCGATAGGTGGTCGCGGGGGTCGGTCCGCAGTGCCCGGCGAGCGCGTCGATCAAGTAGACGTTCGTCGAGTTCAGGCTGTCGCCGGCGCCATAGTGATAAGCAATTTCATCGCCTGCACAAGTGACCGGGAAGCCGTTGTTGTCAGCGGCCGTGCGGCTGGGCTTGCCGTTGTAGCCCCAGCGCGCATCCGACGCACGCAGGTTATCCACCAGCTTGTCGAGCCAGGGATTGCTCGAATACTTCCGGCCGTAGGGGCACGACGGCAAGGTCGCTACCAGACCGGACATGGCGTTGATGAATGGCCTGGCGTTGGGCAGCGGCAAGCGCCCGCCGGCAGGCGGATCGTTCGGGCGCGGGCCGACGGCCGGCGCATTCGGATCCGTTGGCGTCGTCGGGGTCGTCGGGGTGGTGGTGCCGATCGTCGTGAACGAGAGCACCTGCGACCAGGGACCGTACTTGTCGCTCTGCTCGGCCCGGCTGCGCCAGAAGACCTTCTTGGCCGCCGGCAACGCCGTTGTGGAGTAGCGAATCAGCCCCTGCGAATCGGCGGCTCCCGTGCCACTCGACAGCAGCGTACCGAAGCTCTCGGAGTCGCTGACCTCGAATCGGTGTGGGAAGCTGGAGGTGATCTGGGTGCCCTTCGCCGCCTGAACGGTCAGGATCGCTTCCACCGGCACGCTGGTCGCATCCGGCATCGGGAAGACGGCATTTGGCGCAGTGGCCTTCAAATTTGACCCGTCGGCATTAAGGGCATTGGCCGTACCCACCACGGCTGAGGGCGAGACCGGTGTCGCCATCCCGCCTTCACATGCTGTCAATGCCAGCGTACAGCAAACGGAAAATACGGCAGGATGGGTCAGACGACGAAAGGTATTCATGCTGCCGGTTACTATAACCGGCGGCGAGGGTTACGTGCAATTCCGCCAAAGACTTCTCCCCCTGAGCCGTGGGGGTCAGGGATTTCTGTCGGGTTCCTGTAGAATAACCCCGTTTGTCTGAACCATCGACGTTCTACAAGTCCTTTTCGGAAAAGAAGCTCACCAGCTACGGGAGCGCCCGCCGCGGCCGGATTGAACAACACCGGCTGGCACTGCTCCATCGCTTTCGCCAGGCGCCCGGGGAGATGGTCGAAGTCGGCCCCGGGCATGGCACGCTGGCTGAGCAGGCTGTCGAGGCCGGCTGGCAGTACACCGCCATCGAAGCCAGCCCCATCCTGATCAAGGTCCTGCGCGACAAGGGCCTGCGCGTGATCGAGTCGTGGGCGCCTCCGATTCCGGTGCCCGATGCCAGCGTCGACGTCGTCTACGCCGACCAGGTGCTTGAGCACATGAGCGGCATCGATGCGGCTCGCGCGCTTACGGCCGAGGCACTCCGAGCGCTCCGCCCCGACGGTGTGCTCTTTGTGGTGGTCCCCGACTACCTTAAAGAACGCACGTTCTTCTGGGATGTCGACTACACCCATAATTTTGTGACGACGGAGCGGCGGGTCAAGCAGCTGTTCAACGATGGCGGCTTTGACATCCTGCACGTGGAGCGTGGCATTGGCCTCGCCACGGGACCGGCTCGAGATGCCCTGGCTGCGGCGGCGATGCTGGCCAATCTCCCTGGGCTCGACCCCCTTTCTCGCTACCTCGGCACCGAGGACTTGCTGTTCAAGGTGCGCAAGAACCTGTTTGAGACGTTGACCTTCGTGGCACGCCCGGCCGCGCGGTGAAGGCCTGGGCCTGGACGGCGACCCGGGTCGTCGTCACCGTCAGCATCCTGGCGTGGCTGGCCCGCGACCTGGATGGACCGGCCGCCGTCACAGCGCTCGGCCGGTTCCCTCTGTCTGCTGCGCTGCTGGCCCTGGGCCTGGTGGCCGTCGACCGGGTATTGATGTACCTGCGGTGGCGGATTCTGATTCGACCATTCACGACTTTGCGCGAGGCGGACCTCGCCCGCATCTTCTTCGTGAGTGCATTCCTTGGCAGTTTCCTTCCCGCGGGTATTGGCGGAGACGTCGCGCGCGCCTATTCGGTGAGCCGTGGGGGCAGCACCTCGGGCGCCGCCGTGGCCAGCGTGGTCATCGATCGGTGGCTCGGCCTGCTGGCGGTCGGCATCTCGGGCTGCCTCGGGCTGCTGCTGGTCCCCTTCGATCTGTTCGCGCCGTTGCTCTACCCGATGATTGGCCTGACGGCACTGCTCGCGGTGGGCAGTGGCGCAGGTCTTTATGCCGAGCGTCTGGTCGAGCGGTTCATGCCGCCAGCAATGCGCCACTCATGGGCTGGGCGACAGCTCGTCCGGCTCGGCGATGCGCTGGCCGCCTACCGATCGCACCCTTCAGCGCTGGCACGCGTCGCCGTACTCTCGGTGGCGGTGCAAGGCAGTCGGATCGTACTGGCGTGGCTGATCGGCGCCAGCCTCGGCATCCCGCTGCCCTTCGGCTACTATTGGGCGTTCATGCCCTTGAACATCCTCGTCATCTTGATCCCGGTTTCTCTCGGGGGATTTGGGCTGCCGCAAGGCGCGATGGTGTGGACCCTTGGCCCGCTCGGGGTTCCCGCGACAGCAGCGTTCCTGTTGTCGACAGTATTTGTCGGCGCCGGCGTGATTGGCAACCTGCCAGGCGCCCTCCTGTTCGCCACCGGCCGAGCGAGAAACGAAACCTCATGAGCACGCTCAGTACCCTGCGACGATCGATCGTCCACGAGATCAAGACCCTGCGCGGCGCGCTGTACCGCCGGATTTCCGTCAACCCCAAGGACGAGTGCGCCCTGGTCGACGAGTTCCACCGCTTGTACTTCGACGCGCGCGCGTTCAATATGACGTGGCGAAACACTTATTGGATGGGCCACGCGATCCTGAAGTGTCCGCTCGACCTGTGGCTCTACCAGGAGATGCTTCACACCGTCCGCCCGGCGGTCGTCATCGAAACGGGCACAGCCTTCGGCGGCAGTGCGCACTTCCTAGCCTCGATGATGGACCTGCTCGGCCACGGCCGGGTAATTACGATCGACATCGAAGAGCGTCCCGGTCGCCCGTCGCATCCCCGCGTCACCTACCTGACGGGCTCGTCGACCGCCAGCACGATGGTGGCGCAGGTGCGCGCACTGGTCGGCGACGCCTCACCGGTGGTGGTACTGCTTGATTCAGACCATGCCCGGGATCACGTCCGGGCCGAACTCGAGGCCTACGCTCCCTTCGTAACGCCCGGCAGCTACCTCGTCGTGGAGGATACCAATCTCAACGGCCACCCGATTGAACCCGACCATGGTCCAGGCCCGATGGAGGCCCTCATGGACTTTCTGCCCGGCCATCCTGAATTCGCCCATGACAAAGCGATGGACAAGTTCTTCCTGACTTTCAATCCCCGGGGGTTCCTCAAGCGGGCGCGCTAGATTCGTGATGGCCAGCGGTTTGCGTGGTTACTGGAAATCCTGTAGAATCCTGCATTTAGCATGGCCCAGACATACGCTGCCAAATATCTCGCCAAAGCGGCGATGAGCGCCCCCCGCGACCTGGTTCGCGGCCTGGTGGCGAAGTACACGCCCCTCCACCCGACCGTCTTCATCTTCCACTGCACGTTTGTGTGCGACGCCCGCTGCGAGATGTGCAGCAACTGGACGCGTGGCAACCGCAAGGAAGACATGACGTTGGAGCAGATCGAAACAGCGTTCAGCTCGCCCCTGTGGAAGGACATCGAGAACGCGTCGCTATCGGGCGGCGAACCGACTACGCGCAACGACATGGTCGAAATTTGCCGAGTGATGATCGACAAGTTTCCCAAGCTCCGCAAGCTGACCCTCAACACCACCGGCATCACGCACCACCGCGCCATCCCGATGCTGACCAAAGTGGTCCAATTGTGCAACGAGCGCAACATCATCTTCTCGATGCGCGTCTCGATCGACGGCGTCAACGAGATGCACGGCTCGGTGCGCAACGTCCGCAACGCCTTCGAGAAAGCCGGCAAGACCATCGCCGCCATGCAGGCACTGCAGAAGACCCACAAGTTCAACTTCGGGATCTCGTCGACCATCTTCTCGAAGAACCTCGAGGACGCCGACAACATCCTGGCGTGGGCCAAGAAAGAAAAGCTCGACATCGTCTTCAACATGGTGCGGTTCACCGACGCCATGCTCGGCAACAGCGAGCTCGAGGCCGGCCTGAAGCCGATCGGTGCCGAAGAGCAGACGATGCGCAAGTTCTTCATGGACCGGGTGCGGCAGGACCCGCTGCTCGACGGCCAGAACTACATCTACATGCACTACGCGGACATGATCGCCAACGGCTATCACCGCACCGCGCCCTGCCCGTTCCAGACGCAGGGTGTCATGTTGAACCCGAACGGCGACCTGTTCTTCTGCGAACTCAGCGAGATCATGGGCAACGTGACGCAGGAAGATGCGGAAGGCATCTACTTCCGCGAGACCTCGCAGGCGCATCGCCGCGAAATTCGCGATCACAAGTGCCCGACCTGCCTCAGTCCGTGCCAGATGAACGTGGCCGCCATCAAGCAGGTCATGCCCTACGCGCGCTTCCTCGTCCGCGCCTCGATGGAAAAGCGCCGCGGATCTTCGCCCCAGGTCCACGCACCCGCGTAGCTACCGCAGTTCGATCCATACCCCGAGCGGTCGAAAGTCACCGCTCCTGGCGTCGTGTTGAACCGGTCGAAACATCGCTCCGGTTTGGACCGACAGCCTGCGAGCCGCGTCCCCATCAGCCACCTGCAGCACAACCTCGCGCCGCTCACTGGGACCGAGGGTTACGCGGCGTTGGTTTCCCTCGATGGATAGATCCACGGTCGTCGTAATGGGTCCTGACTGTACGGTGACCGTCACCTCGGTGAACCGTTCAGTCGCACCGTGATCCAGCATTACCGTCGTCTCCGCGGCTCCGCGAGTCCAGAAGCCCGAGGGCTCAGGGTAAGCCATGTCATCGAGAAAGAAAGCCCGGACGCTGCCGAATCTCGCCGCCCGATGGGCCCAGGTGGATGCCCAGGTGGCCGACGGACGCACCGCCATCAGGTGCAAGCTGCCCTTCTTGATCGACGCCATGGCCGCGTCATCGGCATAGAGCCGAAGGCCGGCGACCGGCACCGGTAGGCGCAGTGGCAGCGCGAGCGGACCCGCCGTCATGTCATCAAGCCGCCATCGCTCCAAGGGCAGCGTCGTGTCGCCCACTCTCACCATCACCTCGCCATGCAGCGGCAAAGCCCCCTCAAGCGCGATCGCGTAGTCCGCCGCGCCAAAGTGCGGACCTGCCGTGAGGTCGGAAGCTCGCGTCCGCTCGGTCATGGCGTGGGCAGCCATCGGCACGTCAATCCGGCGCATGAGTTGCGACGGCGAAGCCCGATACGGGCGCCGCCACTGCAGGTCCGTGGGCAGGGTCCCAGGGTTCCATCCGCTGATAAACGCCAACTGAGATTCGAGTGGTGAGATCCCCCGGTCGTCGCGCCCTCGCCAACTAGCCGTCGCGCCCAACATCAAGGCGAGTGCGGCGGAAGTGGTGACCAACTGCCAGGCCGCACCAGCCGTCAGGCGTAGCCGGTGGCCGATCCAAATCGCGCCGCCAATGGTCGCACCGCCGATCGCACACCAAATGAAAGTGTCACGCCACACGCTGTTGGCGCCCAGACTGAGGAGCGCTTCCGGCAAGTTGACGCTGGGCGCGGCCCACGCGGCAACCGGGTCTGGGCCGAAGGTCTCGGCATAGGCCATCGAGCCTGCCTCGGCGAACACTCGTGCTGCCAGGATAGCAGCGCCAGTCAGCAGAGGTAATGCGGTCAGCGCGCGGGCGACGGGACCACCGAATGCCCACAGGCACGCCACCGGGACGGCCGCAATGGGAACCATCGCAACGAGGAAACGGGCTGGTCCGCCAAAACCTCCCCACCACATCCCATAGGACGACGCCGCCACGACATAGGGGATTGCCACGACCAGGAACTCGGTCGCGAGCCTGGGGCGGCGCCGAGCAAGGTGTGCGAGACCGGCGATGCCACAGAGAAATCCCGGGGCCGTGGCCAGCAGACCGTAGCGTTGATCAAGCAGCAGCCCCAATGCGCCGGGGCCGGTGTGGCGCCAGTCCAGATCGGTCAGGTCGCCATACGGCGCAGCGGGGTTGATGGTGCCCCAGATGGTCCAGAAGTAGCCGAACCACGCGAGTGCCGAGACACACGCGACGACGAAGACATGAGCGGCCAGGATGGCCTGCCGACCAATCAGCCGCAGCGCGACCACCAGGCCGAGCGCCACGGCGAGGACGGCGAAGCGCGTGTGCAACCACGGCAATACCGCGAGCGCGGCCCCGGTTACCCAAGCCGAGGCGGCGCTGGCGGTTCCGCGGTACTCGAGTTGGACGATGAACGCCAACGCGACCGCCACACACAGGGCGCCCGGGGCATCGGGGAAAACCGTGAAGGCATGCAGAAAGAACGGCGTCGACAACGACAGCGCCGCCCATGCCAACCATGCCGCCATCGCGCTCGCCGTCAGCAGCCAGGCGGTGGACCAGACGAGTCCGGCGGTGACAGCAGCGGCGGCAATCACGGTCGCCTGGGCGCCAACATACCCGAACAGGCCAAACGCCGGCAGCACCATTGCGGCCACGCCCGGCGAATGGACGGAGTAGATCTGACCATTCAGCCCACGGGCCACGTAGTGCGGCTCTAGCTTGTTCGGCCAGAACGACTGGTACTGGATCAGGTCGTGATTGTTCTGAATCTGCAGATCCCGATCGTGCAGCAGGCTCTGCGCAATCATCAGGTAGTGCGGCTCGTCGCCGTTCGGCAGACGATCGGCAAGTGCCGCCGATCCGACGATGAGTAACAGCGCCGACACACCACCGGCTACCCACGGCGCGAGGACAGGATCCTGCGTCAATCTTGGCAGGAATGACGGAACTGACCAGGCTGCCTCGGCAACGAAACCGGCGGCAACCGTGAGCCAGACAAGTCCCTCGATGGGGCCTTGCCAGAGCAGAAAGGCACTGGGGATTTGACCCGGCAGATACGGGAGCCACAACAGCGCAGTCATGGCCAGCGGTCGTAGTCGCCGGACCCCCACCCGTCGTCGCCACACGATCACCGCCGGGACTGCGACAAGCAGCCCCAAGAACCACAACGGCGGCAGCGCGACGATCCGGGTCCGGGAATCCGATTGAGTCACCGCCAAGATGCCCAACGAGATCCAGACCGAGGCGCCCGCGAAGGCGGCGAGTATCGCGGAAATGCTTCGCGAGAACACACCGGACATCGACTGCACTATGACAAGGACCATCCGGACATACAATTTAGCTATCGAAAATCGACTCACGGCCAATCGAAACCGGCTCGTCATGCTCGGCCTGTTCGGCCTCCTGGCGGTCGTCCACTCGTGGCCGCTGGCCGGCGACCTCGCCCATCTCTCGCGCCTGGACAATGACGACGCGGCGCTGAACACGTGGATTATCGCCTGGACTGCCCACATTCTGCCACTGGCGCCGTGGCGGCTGTTCGAAGCACCGATCTTCTATCCCGAGCTTCACACCCTCGCCTACTCCGAGCACATGTTCGTACCGAGCGTGATGGGCGCGCCCCTGCTATGGGCCGGTGCGGGGCCAGTCCTCGTCCACAATTTGCTGTTCCTGGCCGGGCTGGGCGCGTCAGGATTTGCCATGTGCCTGGTGATGACCAGGTGGACCGGCAGCCGCAGTGCCGGGGTGATTGCCGGCCTGCTCTACGGGTTCAACGCGCATGTGCTGATGCGCTTTCCCCACCTGCAGGCACAGCATGCGGAGTTCTTTCCGATCATGCTCTACGCCATGGACCGGGTGCTGACGCGCAATGCGCCGCGCGACCGGTGGCTGCTGGCCGCGACATTCGCGCTGCAGTCGCTCTGCTCGAACTACTTCCTGGTGTTCTCGACCTTCGCGCTCGTGGTCGCAGCGGCAGTGCGATGGAACGAGTGGCTGCCGCGCAACCGGCGACCGACGCTGGCGAGCCTGGGCCTGGCCGGCGTGGCCGGCACCCTCGCGGTCGCGCCGTTGCTGTGGCCGTACTACCAGGTGCGGACCGGCCAGGGACTGGTTCGATCCCTCGATGAGGTCGCGCGATACTCGGCGCGTTGGCAGGACTACCTGGCGACCGGCGCGCAGGTTCATGAGTGGTGGAGCCACCCCTTTGTCAACGGCAACGCGGCACTATTCCCGGGCGTCATCGGCGTGGTGCTGGCGGCCGTGGCCGTGGGCTCTGGACTCGCGTGGCGCGATCCCCGGGCTCGCATGGCGACGGCGTTCGGCGTGGTCGGCGTGTGCTTCTCGTTTGGCCCAGCCTTTCCGGGCTATGCCTTCCTCCACACGCACTTGCCGTTACTCACCAGCATGCGGGCGGCGGCCCGCTGGGGCTGGCTCGGCCTGGTGGCCGTCGCGATCCTCGGCGGCTTCGGCGCGGCGGTCATCGAGCGGCAGGGCTGGCTGGCAAGGTGGCGCCGGCCGGTCATGGTGCTTCTGGCTCTGCTGGTCACGGCTGAAGCCCTGCGCGCGCCGGTGGGATTCACCTATTTTTCGGGCGTGCCCGCCATCTACGACCGGCTCGCCGCAACCTCACCGTTGGTGTTGGCCGAGTTTCCGTTTTATTCAGGACCACGCGCCAATGGCAACGGGCCGTACGTCCTGAACAACACGCGCTACTTCGCGCCACTCGTCAATGGCTACAGCGGTTTTGAGCCGGACACCTATGTCGAACGGGCGCGGCACCTGGAGACGTTTCCCGAGACCGAAGCCATCACGGTGCTGAGGGCGCTCGGTGTGACGCACGTGACCGTACACGTGACCGCATTCGCACAACGGTCAGGGGCCGAGGCGCTCGAGTCGGTCGGACTGCGACCTGAGCTTCACCTGCTCGCCGAAGACGGGGGCATCCGCCTTTATCAGGTGCGGTAATTGCCATCTACGGGGTCCGTGCGGCGCGCTAGCCTTTGCGGCAGAAGGCCATCAGGTGCCACCCGAGAGGACGCACCCATGACCGCGGCAAGGCATTGAAGGTGCCCACGAAGAAGGTGTTGAACGCCAGGCCTTTCCAGCCACCGTGCAGGCGCGACTTCACCGGGAAGCGCTCTGGCACGATCCGCACCTCGGCAAACGGCGCCAGCAGGGTCTTGAACTCGGCAATCGAGTACTTCACCAGCACCGGCGCGTCCTCGTGCTCGAGCGGCACCTTCATCACCTTCGACAGCGCGTTCAGCCACGACACGCGGTTGTAGACCATGAAGATGCCGGTGCCACCCGGCTTCAGCACGCGATGGCACTCGCGAATCAATTTCGCGGCGTCCGCCGTGTATTGAATGACCCCGTGACCATAGACGACATCGAACGACGCGTCGGGATACGGCAGGGCCTCGCCGTTGGCCACCCGAAGTTCATCCGGAAAGAGATCGTGCAGCGCAAAGTTTTTCTGGGCAAGGTCGATGGCCGTCTGCGCCAGGTCCACGCCGGTGACGCGCGCGCCGCTGGCGGCAAACCGCACCAAATCGGTGCCGATGCCACAGCCCACTTCGAGCAGGCGCTGCCCTTTGTAAAAGGAGAAGTCGACCAATTGCGGCAAGTACCGTAGTTTGTCGTAGCGGTAGTCATCGAGCTCGTCGAAGAACCCACGGGTGCCGACCGGCTGGTCGGTCATCTCCAAATCGTGGATGCGGTGGTTCCAGTAGTCTTGTATCTCTGTGATCACGACCCCGTATCGTACAATGAGCGGCTGATGACGCGCGACCTCCGCCGTCTGGCGGACACGAAATTTGACCTGATTGTGGTCGGCGCCGGCTTCTACGGTGTGACGGTGGCGTGGGACGCTGCCCAAAGGGGCCTGGCGGTCGCGATCATCGACCAGGACGACTTCGGCGCGGCCACCTCCTTCAACAACCTGAAGACGCTCCATGGCGGCCTGCGTTCCCTCCAGAGCCTGAACTTCAAGCAGATGCGGTTGTTCATCCGGGAGCGCCGTGCGCTGGCCCGCATCCTCCCCCACCTGGTCCGGCCGTTGCCCTTCGTCGTCGGGACCACCCGGAACCCCAAGCGCTCGTCGTTGCTGATGCGCGTCGCGTTTGCCATCAACGATGCCGTGGCCCGCGACCGCAACGAGGGCCTGGCCGACCCGGGGTCGCACCTGCCCGGCAGCGAGATCATCTCGAGGGAAGAGGCCCTGCGCCTCAATCCAGTCATCTCGCCCGACGGCGTGACCGGCGGTGCTGTCTGGTACGACTACCAGATGATCAGCACCGATCGGGTCACGCTGTCGTTCCTGCTGTCGGCGGTCGATGCCGGCGCGACGGCGGCCAACTACGTCAAGGCCAACCGGTTCATCCGCGAGGCTAACCGTGTCGTCGGCGTCCGTGCCGAAGACAGCCTCACCGGCAACACCTTCGACATCCGTGGCTCGGTGGTTGTCAACTGTGCGGGTCCGTGGGCCGCCTCGATGCTCACGGACTTACCCCAGGCGGCACAGGGTGCGCCGCCGCCACGGCTGTCGCGGGCCATGAACCTCGTGACCCGCAAGGTGGTCAACTCGCACGCCTGTGGCGGCGTGGCCGGGGGACGCTACCTGTTCATGGTGCCGTGGCGCGAGGTCTCGATGCTCGGCACCAGTCACGACGCCTACGACGGCTCACCCGACCAGCTCAAGGTCTCGCGCTGGGACCTCGAGGCCTTCCTGAAGGACGCCCGCGAGGCCTTTCCTCACGCCGGCCTCACGACCAGCGACGTGCGGTTGATTCATCGCGGGCTGCTGCCCATGGTCTCGGGCGACGGCCACGATGTCCGCCTGCTGAAGGAGAGCCAGGTCGTGGACCACGCGCGGCATGGACTCCCCGGGCTGGTCTCGGTCTTCGGCGTGCGCTACACGACCGCGCGGCACACCGCCGAACAGGCGGTCGATGCGGTGTTCAGGTCCCTGGGCCATGCCAAACCGCCCCCGTGCCGAACCGCCGAGACCCCCTTGCTCGGCGGCAGCATGAACCATGTAGATAACTTTCTGAAGGCCGTCCTGCTGCGGGACGTCGCCGGCATCGGCACCGACACCCTGCGGCGCATCGCCTCGACCTACGGCACCGGCTACGACCAGGTGCTCCAGAACGCCCGCGACGTGCCGGCCCTGGCGCGCCCACTCGGCCGCTCCTGCGAGGTGCTGGGGGCTGAAATCCTCTATGCCGCGCAGCGGGAAATGGCCCTCAAGCTGGGCGACGCCGTGATTCGCCGGACTGAGGCCGGCGCGGCCGGGCACCCGGGCACCGACGCCCTCGAGCGGGCCGCCGCCATCATGGCGCGCGCGCATGCCTGGGACGAGTGGCGCATCCGCAACGAGGTCGCCGAAGTCGAGGCGTTCTACCGGCTCCCGAGGGACTAGGCCGGGGCGGACGTACTTTTCATAGGGAAAAAGTGCGAACTTATAGTAACCTCCCCTCTGCAACGCTGTCGTTGAGCGGTTGCCTAACTAGGAGAACAGATGGCCAAGACTGCGAAGAAGAAAGCCGCGAAGAAGCCGGCTCGTAAGGCAAACGCCGCCTTCATGAAGCCCGTTACGCCGAGCGCTGCTCTGGCGGAAGTCGTCGGTAGCAAGCCGATCCCGCGTACCGAGGTCACCAAGAAGCTCTGGGCCTACATCAAGAAGAACGGCCTGCAGGACCCGAAGAACAAGCGCATGATCAAGGCTGATGCCGCCCTGAAGCCCGTCTTCGGTGGCAAGGCCACGGTCAACATGTTCGAAATGACCAAGCTGGTCAGCAAGCACCTGAAGTAGGACGACGCTTCGGAGATCACGGGCGCACGGGTCAACCGTGCGCCTTTTCTTTTGTACTCGGACAGACTTAAAGTTTTGTCCCTACGAAAAAGTGACCTACGAGAGATGCGCGGTCGCCCAGCGCTCGAAGACCATCAACGGAAACAGCGTATGCGCGTGATTCTCGCTGCCGGCCGTATGCGCGTCCATCATTGTCGTCACCACCGCGGGATCGAACAGGCCCCGCCGCGCCACGCGCTCGGGTGACAGCAGGTCGCGCATCAGCGGCTGCAGCTCACGACGCAGCCAGTTCTTCATCGGAATGCTGAAGCCTTCCTTACGCCGCGACAGGATGCGCTCCGGCAGAATGCCGCGCATGGCCTGCTTCAGAATCCACTTGCGCTCACCGTGGCGAATCTTCAGGTGCCCCGGCATCGAGAACGCCAGCTCCATCAAGTCGCCATCGAGGAACGGCGCGCGGGTCTCGAGCGAGGTCGCCATGCTCATGCGATCAACCTTCACGAGAATGTCGTCGGCGAGGTACAAGCTGAGGTCGGCGTAGAGCTGGCGATTGAGCAGGTCGTCCTGGCTGAAGCGGCCCAACGCATCCCGCACCGGCGCGTAGACGTCGGTGGCCCCGAGCGCGTCCTGCAAGCCGGCTCGATACAAGCGGGCCTTGTCGCGCGCGCTTAGGTACACCATCCAGCGGTAGTGCCCCAGGTCGGTCGGCGCACTGGTGGCGCCGGCACTGAAGCGCTTGACCTTGTTGACGAGGCCCTTCTTTTTCTCGGTCGGCGGCAGCGCCGCGGCGACGCCGGCCAGCGCCGGCATCAAGGCATCGCCCATCCACCCCAGCTTCGCCGCCAGCGCCTGCGCTTGGTACGCATCGTAGCCGCCAAACAACTCGTCCCCACCGTCGCCCGACAGCACCACCTTCACGTGCTCGCGCGCCAGCTCCGAGACGCTGAACGTCGGAAACATCGAGACGTCGGCAAACGGCTCGTCCAGGTGAACGACCAGGCGTTCAAACAGGTCGCCGAGATCCGGCGACACGCTACGCTCGCGGTGGTTGGTCTTGAACAGCGCCGCCACTTCGCGGGCGTACGGCAACTCGTTGTAGGTCCCGTCGCTGAAGCCGATGCTGAAGCTGTTCACCGGCTGCGAGGTCGCCTGGCTCATGAACGCCACGAGCGAACTGGAATCAATGCCACCCGACAGAAAGGCGCCGAGTGGCACGTCGGCCATCAGCTGTCCCTCGACCGCCCGGCGCAAGGCGCTGCGTAGCGCCTCGGTGGCGTCCTGGTCACTCCACTCGCGCAACGGCACATCGGCGGCGTCCCAGTAGCGATGCACCGACGCTTCGCCGTCGCGATAGCGCAGAAAGTGCGCCGGCGGCACCTTGTGCACGCCCTTGATCATGGTGCGCGGCGCCAGCACGTACTCGTAGGTCAGGAACTGGTCGAGCGAAATCGGGTCGAGCTCACGCGACACCTCAGGGCGCACCAGCAACGCCTTGACCTCGGAGGCGAGCAACAGGCCCTTGGGTGTGAGCGTCCAGTACAGGGGCTTCTCGCCCGCGCGATCGCGGGCGGCAATCAGCGTCCTGGTCCGGCCATCCCAGATCGCCAACGCGAACATGCCGCGCAGCCGTGGCAGGAAATCCTCGCCCCACTGTTCGTAGGCATGGACCAGGACTTCGATATCGGAATGGCTCGACCGGAAGGTGTGGCCCTGGCCCTCGAGCTCGTCGCGCAGGGCCTGGAAGTTGTAGATCTCGCCGTTGGCGACAATCTTGATGTCGCCGGTCTCGTTCAGGATCGGCTGCTGCCCCGTCGCCAGGTCGACAATCGCCAACCGACGCATGCCGAGACCAACGCCGCTGAGCGTGATGGTCCCCTCTTCGTCCGGGCCCCGATGGTGCAGCATACGCACCATCTGCTGCAGCTCGCCGTCGGTGACCGGGCGACTCAGATCGCGATCGACAATCCCGACGATTCCGCACATGGTTAGTTCGCGTCTTTCGGATCCCGGGTCCCGGGTCCCGGATCCCGACGGTCTCTGACCACCTTGGCGGGAATACCGGTCGCGATCGCGAATTCGGGGACCTCGCCGACCACCACGGCGCCGGCGCCGATGATGGCGTCGCGGCCGATGGTCGAGCCGTCGGTGACAACGACGTGGGTGCCAAGCCAGACGTTGTCCGCCACGTCGATGCCGCGAGCGGTCCGCCCCTGCTGCAGCACCGGGATGTCCGTGCGGTCGTAGAGGTGATCGCCGCCGACCAGGTAGGTGTAGGCGGCCATCAGGAGGTCCTTGCCAAGGTGGACCCGCGAGGCCGAAAAAATCTCGCAGTTGAACCCGATGTTGGCGCGGTCGTCGATCACGATGTCGCCGTTTTTGCAACTGAGAATGGTGTTGCGGCCGATGAATACGCCGCTGCCGATCTGGATGCCCTTGTTGTCGGTGCCCTTGGCATCGAGACAGCACAGGTCGTCGATCACGACGTTGTCACCGAGGTGGATCTTGTGGGGGTGCCGCAGGGTCACGTTCACGCCGAAGACGACGTTACGGCCGACCGACCCCAGGACCAGTGGGAAGAGCTTCGCTCGCAGCACCAGACCCAGTGCCCCGGGCACCCAACTGGTGAGGACCATGACCAACTCGTACTGGATCAGGGCCCAGGTCCCGGGCCGGCCGACGAACAGCTCGCGGTACTTGTCAGCCTTCGAGCGGTTCTCGTTGAACAGTTCCTGCTGGATGACGGTGATCCGCGGATCGTTCTCGCGCCCGGGCCGGGTCGCCATCAGCGGGCAACCGCGACGACGTCGGGCGACTCGCGCACCTCGCGAATCACGTACGTCGGCTTGTCCTGGGATTCGTAGTAGGTGCGTGCCATCACCTCGGCGAGCAAGCCGAACGTCACCAGCTGCACACCAATGAAAACCAACATCACGCCCAGCAGCAGCAACGGGCGGTCGGCAATGGCCTGGTGCAGGAACAACCGGACGTAGGCCAGCCAACCGGTGATGAGCACGCCCAGGCCACCGGCGATGAACCCAAACAGGCCAAAAATCTGCAGCGGGCGCGTCGAGTAATCGAGCAGAAACTTTACCGTGGCCAGGTCCAGCACCACGCGAATGGTTCGCGACAGGCCGTACTTGGTCGTGCCGGCCTGGCGGGCGCGGTGGTTCACTTCCATCTCAGCGATCTTGACGCCGATCTGGCTGGCGATCGCGGGCAGGAACCGGTGCATCTCGCCGTAGAGCCGCAGCGGCTTGACGACTTCGGCGCGGAACACCTTCAGCGAACAGCCGTAGTCGTGAAGCGCCACACCGGTGGCCCACGAGATCAGCTTGTTGGCCATCACCGACGGCAAGCGTCGCGTGATGAACGTGTCTTTGCGGTCCTTGCGCCAGCCGCACACGATGTCGTGGCCCTGGTCGATCAGGACCACCATCGCGGGAATGTCGCGCGGGTCATTCTGGAGATCGCCGTCGGAGGTCACCACCAGCCGGCCGCGGGCCGCCGCGATGCCGGCCGCGAACGCCGCGGTCTGGCCAAAATTGCGGCGGAAGCGGATCACCCGCAACCGCGGGTCGAGGGCCTGCAGCGCTGCCAGTTGCTCGAACGAATCGTCGGTACTCCCATCGTCCACGATCAGCAATTCGTAGGCGCGGCCGTAGTGTCCCAACACCTGGGTCAGCTCCTCATAGAGCGGCTTGATGTTGGGCGACTCGTTGTGGACGGGGATGACGATCGAAAGCTCGGGATGCATTGAGCGGGACGGGGCATTATATAGCGAGACCGTGCCTCGTTTCGATCCCCTCTCGCGCGCGCTGGGCGCCGGGGCCGCCCTGCTGGGTGCGGTCGCGGCGGCGGTCTATTGGTCAGCCGGCCTGTCGCTGAGCCATTACGACGCCAAGGCCCACCTGGTCGTGGCCCGGCGCATCCTCGACAGCCTGACCCCCAGCTGGGAGCAAATCGGCGCGATCTGGCTGCCGCTGCCCCATGTCCTGAATGCCCTGCCGGTCCAGATCGACTGGATGTACCAAACCGGCGCCTCGGCCATCCTGATCTCGATCGTGTCCTTTGCCGTCACGGTGGCGAGTCTCTCGGCCCTGGTGATGCGCGTGACCGGCTCGCCCTGGGGCGCCGGCCTGGCCGCCGCGATCTTCGCGGCCAACCCGAATGTGCTCTACCTGCAGAGCACGCCGATGACCGAGCCACTGCTGTTCGCGTTGTCGAGCCTCGTGGTGTTACACCTGGCCGAGTGGGCGCTGTCAGTGGCCGTGCCCGTGCGGCGAGCGGTGGGATGGACCGTGGTGGCGGCCTGCCTCACTCGTTACGAAGCGTGGCCGATTGTCGGCGTTGCCATGGCCCTTGCGGCGTGGGTGAAGTGGCGGCGCGGCACGCCCCTGGCTCAGGTGGTCGCGAGCACGGCACGCCTCGCCTGCTACCCCGCCGGCGCGGTGCTGTTCTTCATGGGCATGAGCTTCGCCAGCATCGGCGAGTGGTTCGTGGCCGGCGGCTTCTACGTGCCCGACCCGCAGCTGCAGGGCCAACCGATCATGGTCTTCGAGGCAATTCTCGAAGGCGTGGCCGACCTCGGCGGGCCACGCCTGGTCCTTGCTGCAGGTGTCGCGACCGCGGTGTTGCTGGTCGCGGCGCTGACTTCTAAAACTCATCCGGCAGCGCTCGTGATGCCACTCGCGCTTCTGGCCTCTGCTGCGCTCCCGTTCTACGCGTTCATCTCGGGGCACCCGTTCCGCATTCGCTACGAGGTGCCGTTGATCCTCGGGTGCGCGGCGTGCATCGGCGCCAGCGTCGGACTGGCCCGGCGTGCGGCACCGGGCATCGCGGTAATTCTGTTTGTCGCGATCGTGGTCCAGGCACGCCCGTTTGATCGCCAGGCGCCGATGATCGTCGAAGCGCAACTCGATCGCCAGAACGGTATTGGACGGCAAACTGTCACGGCGTGCCTGCGGCAGTCGTACGACGGCACCACGGTGATGGCGAGCATGGGCGCGCTCGCGCACTACATGCAGGAGCTCTCGCTCGCCGGCTTTCATCTCGCGGACTTCCTGCACGAAGGCAGCGGCCCGACCTGGCAGGCGGCCTATGCCACCGGGCCGGTCGCGTTCACCGGATGGGTGCTGATCGAAGAAGCCGCCGAGGGCGGCGACATGCTGCACCAGAAGGCCACCGCGTGGCCGGCGTTCCTGCGGGGATATGAGCGGGTGTGTGAAGGCGGAAACGTGGCGCTCTATCGGAGGATCGCCAGGACCTCGTCGTGAATGAGTCCGTTCGTCCCCAGGACGTCGGGGCGCTCGGGCTGCCAGGGCCCGCCGTCGATGCCCGTGACTCGTCCGCCGGCCTCTCGCAGGATCAGCGCTGCCGCGGCCGTGTCCCACGGCTTCAAGCTCGCCTCCCAAAACCCTTCCATGCGCCCCGCCGCGACCCAGCACAGATCGATCGCCGCCGAGCCCAGGCGCCGCACCGCGCGCGCGTGCCGCAGCACCCGTCCAAACACCTTGACGAACTGATCCGGGTCCTGCTGCACGTGATACGGAAATCCGGTCACCAGCATCGCGTCGAGCACCGTCGCATTGGTGGACACCTGCAGGCGGCGGCCGTTCAGGCGGGCGCCCTCCCCGGCCTCCGCGGTAAACAGCTCGTTCCGGTTCGGATCGTAGACGGCGCCGAGAACGGCCTCGCCATCGATCTCGAGCGCGAGCGAGGCGCAAAAGATGGGGACGCCGTGCGCGAAGTTGGTGGTGCCATCGAGCGGGTCGAACACCCAGCGATGCCGGGCGCCGGTCGGCGGCGTGTCGAACTCCTCCGCGAGGACGTCGTGATCCGGAAACCGCTCGGCGACCAGCGCGCGGAACATCCGCTCCACTTCGACATCAACCTCGGTCACCAGGTCAATGGCGCCCTTCTTGTCGACGCGGACACCGGTCCCGAACTTGGCCATCTGCATCTCGCCGGCGCGAATGACGGCTTCAACGGCCGTGGCCAGAAATTTCGGATCGTTCAAGCCCCAAGGCCTTTCGCGATCTTCTTGACCATCCGAATCTCCATACCGCCCGGCACTTTCTTCAGCACCGTCTCGTCCATGAAGTTGCGGATGAGGAAGATGCCGCGGCCGCTGGACTTGAGAATGTTTTCCGGCGAGAGGGGGTCGGCCACTTCCTCCGGCACGAAGCCTTCGCCCTGGTCTTCGATGCGAATCACCAACTCGCCGGCCTCGGTCGGCGGCACCGGGCTGAACTCGACAATGACACGCTTGCTGCTGTCGTTCTGGTTGCCGTGCTTGATGGCGTTGACGACCGATTCGCGCACTGCGACGCTGACCCAGTGGAGCTGATCTTCATCGAGCCCCACCGTTTTGCCAACGTAATCGCTGATGACCTGCACGAAGTCGAGCATGTCATACGCGCTATTGAACTCGAGACGGACCGTGTGCGGTGGGATCATCGAATGAACAGGCTCCACAGGAGTTCAAGAAGACAGGAGAAGCGCAGGCTTTTTAGTCCCATCGCGTTTCAAAGCTGGTCAAGTTGCTATAGTTGAACATGATGCGAGTGGCCGACCGAATTGCCGTGTCCCCCGCGCGCGCCGTTACCGGCGTGCTGCGAGTGCCGGGAGACAAATCCATCTCGCACCGTTACGCATTGCTTGCGGCCATTGCCGATGGCCCCTCCAAGATCGCCAACTATGCGCCCGGCGCCGATTGCGCATCGACGCTCTCCTGTCTGGCGTCACTGGGGGTTATCGTCTCACGAACTCCGGCTCCAGACGATGGGGATCCGCCGATTGTCACCGTCCAGGGCCGTGGCCGACGCGGCTTGCAGGCCGCCGCCGGCCCTCTCGACTGCGGCAATTCCGGCAGCACCATGCGGATGCTGGGAGGAGTCATCGCCGCTCATCCCTGGGTAGCGACCCTGATTGGCGATGCCTCACTGTCGCGCCGTCCCATGCGTCGAATGATTGGCCCCCTGACCCAGATGGGCGCGACGGTCACCGCGGGCCCGGGCGATCGGCCACCGGTCGTCATCCACGGCGGCGCCCTCACCGGCATCCGCTTCGCGCCCGACACCCCCAGCGCCCAGGTGAAGTCGGCCGTGCTCCTGGCCGGACTCCAAGCCGCCGGTGTGACCCAGGTGATTGAGCCGGTATCGACCCGCGACCATACCGAGCGTGCCCTGGTGGCGTTTGGCGCCACGATTGGGATCGCGGGCCGGGCGATCACCCTGCGCGGCGGGCAACGGCTCTCGGGCCGCCCCCTGCGAGTGCCTGGCGACCTCTCCTCCGCGGCCTTCATGGCGGTCGCGGCCTCAGCGATGGCGGGGTCTGACGTCACGATTACCGACGTCGGCCTGAACCCCAGCCGCTCCGGGTTACTGGCCGTGCTGCGGCGCTTCGGCGCGCAGATCGACATCACGATCGAGGATGAGTGGAATGGCGAACCGGTCGGCCGCGTGCGCGTACGACACGGCGCGATGCACGACCTCGTGATTGCGCCGGAGGAGGTGCCTGAGGTCATCGATGAACTGCCCGTGCTGGCCACCCTCGGCACGTTCGGCGGCAGTGTGACGGTCTCGGGCGCCGGCGAACTGCGGGTCAAGGAGAGCGACCGCATTGCCGAACTGGTGGCGGGCTTGCGCGCCATGGGCGCCGACGCCGAAGAGCAGCCCGATGGCTTCCAGATTCGATCGGGCGCCCGGCTCACTGGCGGCACCGTCCATGCCAATCACGATCACCGCCTGGCCATGGCCTTTGCCGTGGCCGCGCTCGGCGCCGCCGGCCCGACCATGATTGAAGGCGCCGATGCCGTCGCCGTGTCCTACCCCGCCTTTTTCGAGGACCTCGAGAGGCTGGCGCGTGAAGGCTGACAAGGTCTACCTGGTGGGGTTCATGGGCGCCGGCAAGACGACCGCGTCCCGCGCCCTGGGCAAGCGGCTCGACTGGAAAGTAGAAGACATCGACGCCCGCATTGAAAGCGCGGAGCGGCGCGACATCCCCACCATTTTTCGCCAGGATGGCGAACCCTACTTCCGGTCCCGCGAGCGCCAGGTGCTGGTTGGCCTGCTACCGGAGCGTGGGGTGGTCGTCGGGTCTGGCGGCGGAACCTTCTCGGACCCCGCCAATCGCGAGCTGATGCTCAATGACGGCGCGGTGGTCTGGCTTGATGCCCCGTTTGCCACGATTCTCGCGCGCATCCCCCTCGATGGCCGGCGTCCGCTCGCCGCCGATCGCCTGGAGATGGAACAGCTCTATAATCAGCGCCGCGCGGCATACCGTCAGGCGCACCTCAGGGTGGACGCAGGACGAGGCTCGGTTGAGGAACTCGTCGATCACATCGTGGATTGGCTAAATACCTAATGCGCTACCTGGCTATCAGCGACATTCACGCGAATCTTGAGGCCTATGAGACCGTCATGGCCGCGGCGGCTCCGCTCGGCTACGACAAGGTTCTCGTGCTGGGTGACCTGGTCGGCTACGGCGCCGACCCCAACGCGATCTGCGACCGGATTCGGGCGCTCAACCCACACGCGCTCATTCGCGGCAATCACGACAAGGTCGGGTCTGGCGTCGAAAGCTCCGAGGGCTTCAACGCCGTCGCCCGCAGCGCCATCGGCTGGACCTACGACGCGCTGACTCAGAGCAATCGCGGGTGGCTCGCCGCCCTGCCGGCCGGGCCGATGGCCGTCGATGACTTGATCGAGATTTGCCACGGCACACCCTTCGACGAGGACGCCTACGTGTTCGATGACCTCGACGCGCTGCGCGCGATGCATGCCGCGCGCCGGCCGCTGTGCCTGTTCGGTCACACCCATGTCCAGGTCGGCCACTACCTGTCACGCGATCAGTTCGGCCTGTCGACCGCCGACGACCAGCGTCCGCTCACGATCTCATTGGATGACGCCAGCCGATACTTGATTAACCCCGGTTCGGTCGGGCAGCCCAGGGACGGCGACCCGCGCGCCGGATTCGCCATCGTCGACACGGCGGCGCGTGAAGTGACGATCTATCGCGTGGAATACCCAGTGGCGAAGGCGCAGGCGCGCATTCTCGAGGAGGGGCTGCCCGACGTGCTGGCCCAGCGGCTCGCGCAGGGACGCTAGGTCCTCTTCGCGCGCTCTTCGCGCTTGCGCATCTCCGCCGCCAGCGCGTCCTGCGCCGCGCGGGATCCCAAGATCCAGCCGAGCACCACCCCGACAATCAACACGCCGGGAATGAAGATGAAATGTGACGCGTTGGGAATGCCGAATTCCATCTACTTGGCCCGCGACTCCAGGTCGGCCAATTCCGCTTCCACCGTCTGCAGGCGGCGGGCGATCGACCACACGTACCCAAGCACCGCCACCCACACGAAGCCGTAGGCCGCGCCGACAATGTTCATGGCCGGAATCTGCTCGCCCGGCGGAATGTCCGAGACCGGCACGAACTCACTCTGTGACGGCGGTTGCATGGCGCTCGCGTGAATGACGGGCGCCGCGACGGCCAGTGCCATCAACATCAGGAAGGTTCGACAGAATCGCATCACGCTTCGTCCTCAGCAAGGTAAAGAGCTTCGACTCGGGCCCGCTGGTGTTCGAGCCGGGCCCGCAGATTCAGCAGGGCAATGAACAACATCGTGAACGCCGCAAAGCAGTACCACAGCGGAAGCCCCATGTCGGTCGGCAACGTCGGCACGACCGAGGTCTGCGGGTGGAGCGTCCGCCACACGTTGACCGAGACGTAGATAAACGGCACGTTGGCCATGCCGAACAGGGCCATGCCGGCGCCCAGCTTGTCAGAGCCAGGCCCGCCGTAGCGGCGCAGGAGCAGGTAGGCGCTGAAGATCATCCACAGCAGCAGGCTGGAGGTCAGCCGCGGATCCCACACCCACCACACGCCCCACGCCTTGCGGGCCCACAGTGGACCAGTCACGAGCGTCAGGCTGCCGAACAGCAGGCCCAGTTCAGCCGCGGCGATCGCCCAACCGTCGGCGCGCGGCCGCTTGCCGAACAGGAAGATCGCACTCGCGACGCCGCAAATGAGCGCCGCCACCAGGAACAGGATCGCCGACGGAAAATGGAAGTAGAACACCTTCTGCACGAGCCCCATCGTCGACTCGTACGGCGCCCGGTCAATCATCCAGGGCGCCGCGCCCAGCATGACCGCGGAGAGACCGATCAACAGCGGGTTCAGTTTCGTCATTGCGGGTTGCCTGAAATTCTACTCCGTCATGACCGGCTCGAACGTCCAGAGAGCCAGCGTAATGAAAATGGCATCCCAGACAATCAACAGCCCAATCCAGAACTGGGCCATCGGCAGGTCGGGCGTCTCCTGGAACAAGGCCGCCGTGCCCCGCACCCCGGCGATCATCACCGGAATGGTGATGGGATACAACAGCACCGGCAGCAAGGTGTCGCGGCTCCGGACGCGAACCAGCATCGCCGCGAACAGCGTCCCGACAGCGGAAAACCCGACCGTGCCCAGCACCAACAACGCCGCCAGTGTGCCCGGGAACGCCAGCACCGGCGCATTGAACAGCAATCCCACCAGCGGCACCAGCACCATCTCCACTAGCGCCAACAGCACCAACAACCCCAGCAACTTGCCGGTATAGATGGCGGGCCGATCAGACGGCGCCAGTAAGAGCGCACGCAGCGTGTCGTTGTAGCGTTCGCGCTCGAACGTGCGGCCCATGGCCAGCGTTCCCGAGAACGAGACGGCCACCCACAAGATGCCGGCCGCCACATCGTCCGGCGCGCGGCCCTCGCGCACGATGGCAAAGGAGAAGACCAGCACCACCGAGACCGCGAAGAACAGCGTGGTGAGCAACACTTCCTTGCTGCGCACTTCGACCGTGAGGTCCTTGCGCATCACGTGCCAGGCCACGCGGAAGAAATCACTGATCATTGAATCGCCAACCGATATCGCTCGCTCAGGCCATGGCTGTCGGAATCGGTGCCGACGAGGCGGCCGTTCTTCAGGTAGATGGCGCGGCTCAGCAAGCCGTCCGCGACGTCGAGGTCATGCGTGGCCATGACCAGGATGCAGCCGGCCTGCTGGCGCTCGCGCAGCCGGGCCACCAGGGAAGCCGTTGAAGCTTGGTCGAGGCCGGTGAACGGCTCGTCGAGCAGCACGAGGCGTGGCTCGTGCAACAGGGCGCGCTCAAGCGCCACGCGCTGGCGCATGCCGCGCGAGAATCCCGACACGAGGTCGTCGCCGCGATCGGCGAGGCCGGCCCGTGCCAGGCTGGCCTGGGCCACCGCCCGCACGTCGGGCAGCCCGTACAGTTGGGCAAAGAACACCAGGTTCTCGCGGGCGGTCAGTTCCGGATACAGAAACAGATCGTGCCCGAGCATCCCGATGCGGCCACGTACCTCGGCGCCGCCTTCCGCGGCGGTGCGGTTGCCGTACTCGACGCGGCCGCGCGAGGGACTGATCAACGTTGCGAGGATGTTGAGAAGAGTCGACTTACCCGCGCCGTTCGGCCCGAGCAGGCCGATAATGTCGCCCGCGCCGCAGGTGAAGTTCACCTGGGACAGCGCCTTGCGACGGCCGTAGTGTCGCGCCAGGTCTACGACCGAGAGCGTTTCAAAGTCGTTGTTCATTGGGCGCGAGATCGAGCGCGGCCATGACCTTCTCGAGATCCGACGTCAGTCGTTGCAGGCGCGTCTCGTCAGCAGCCGCCAGCGGCTTCTGCCGCCGCTTGCGCTCGAGCGCGACCACCTCGGAGAGCAGCCGCTCGCGGCGTGTTTCGAGCTTGGCACCTTCCGCCGCGCGCGCGGCCTGGGGGGACACCGCCATCCACAGGCCGACGGCGAAGACCAGCGCCGCCACACCGAGCGCCACATTGCGGGGCCACCGGCTCTGCGCCGGCATGCCCGACAGGTTGACGCTCACCGTCTCCCCGGCGTTGATGCGCCCGCCCGTGCCCATGATGAACTGCTGCCCGTCCGACGTCATCTCACGCGTATCGGTCAATTGAGGCGACGACATCTGCATAGCGCCCACCTTCTCGGCAGCCACGAACAACTGTGCCAAGGCGATCGGCCACTTCTGCTGGATGGTCGAGGCCGCGCCGACCTGCGGCAGCGAGAAGCCAACCTGCGCCGAGGTCTTGCCCGGCGCGAAGGGTCCGGTAATTGTCAGGATGTCACCACTCACCGAGGCGGTCGGCGACGACCCCGGCATCATCGACACGCCCGACGCGCCGGTCGGCAGTTCCATGAGGATGGGGCCGCCAATGTCAATCGGCGTGCGCGCGCTGTTGACGACTTCAAGCAGGTAGAACACGGTGAGCGTGTCGTTCTGGAACTCGAAGATCAGCCGCGACTCGGGGCCGAACTCGACCACGCCGGGCCGGGCCGGTTCCTTCGCCGCGGCCGCCGCAGCCGCCTTCTCGGCATCGGCGGCTTTCTGAATGCCCGAAATCAGCGCGACGCGAATGCCTCCTCTGGCAGGTACCGGGAACTCCTGAGACGTGAGTACCTCACCGTCAACCGTCGTCGAGGCCTGGACGCTGGCACCGGCCGGCAGCGCCGAGAACTGGGCGCGGCCCTGCGCGTCGGTTGTCGCCGTGCGCGATTCGGTGCCGACCCGCAGCGTCACGAGTTGGCCGCTGATGTTGTTCCCCATCCGCTCACGCAGCACCCGCACCGTGACGCTGGCGTCGGGCACGTCGCCGGCCGGCAACGGCAAGCCAGCCATGGCGCTCGGGTCGGGTGTCGCCATCTGGGCGAACGCCGGCACAGTCAGCAACCCAAGAATTGCCACAATCGCAAATGCCTGCCGCCATGGAAAATGGGAATTCATCGATGTCTAATCTGCGGCTGTCTTCAATCGATGGCCGCAAGACTTGCAGAATCTGGCGTCGGGATCGTTCGTGGTTCCGCAGCGGCAGGTCGGCTCGGACTCGACCTCGGCCACGGGGACGCCAATTCGCCTGGCAACTTCGCGCTCGATTTGCTCGCGATAGCCACCGCCGGCGTCCAGCTGCTCCATCAAGCCGAGCGCGCGCTGGCGCAGGCGTCCGGCCATCTCGTCGAAGTCGGCCTGCGACATCTTGCGCATCGCGAAGTCGAATTCGAGTTCCTTGATCGAACGCAGCACGAGCGCCTTTTCACGTTCGAGGGCCACGCGCGTGCGGCCGCCAATCGTCAGCGGCGCATCGACCTCCGGCGCGACCAGCGGCGACAGCATTCGATAGGCGCCGAGGCCGACGAAACTCACGGACACGACCGTCAGGCTGAGAATGATGATGTTGGCCGGCGACTGCCCGGTCGCGACGATTACCGTCGCGGTAGCGGCCAGCATGCCACCGAGAAGGAAAAACTGCCACGGCTGTAGGAACGGTTCCTCAGCCTGTGGGGAGAAACCATCACGTGGGGACAAACCTTTAGGTTTATCCTGAGAAAGTGACCCGGCCATTAATCGAGGTTGCGCAGTTCGTCGTTCAAACGCGCCGTCATCTCGAGATCGGCAATGCCCGCCGGCATACCCGCGACCGAGGTGGTCCGCGATGACCAGCGCCGGGCGAGGTAGGCGGCGGTCAGCAGTCCACCGACACCGACCACGATCGGCATCAGCCACACGACACGGCCGGAACCACTGTTGGGCGGTTCACTCAGAATCTGATTGCCGCCAAAGGTGTCGACATAGAACTGCAGGATCTGGCTCTCGTTCTTGCCTTCCGTCAGCATCACGTCGATCTTCGCACGCTCCACGGCGCAGTGTCCGCACGAGCACTGCCCCACCGGCAACTTCGAACAGCCGCCGCACCAGCAGGCCAGCTTGTGCGCGACCTCCCTGGCCTCGGGCGAGGTGATCTGCGCGAGGCGCGGATCCTGTCCGGTTTCCGCGTGCTGGGCGAACGCCACTCCGGTTGGCAGCAGCAGGCATAGCAGCAACACGGATGCCGTCACCGCACCCGCCGGCGCACTCGCGACGGCGAAGGCCATGGCCGTTTCCGGTAACAGCGCGAGGCCGGTGCCGATTGCGAGAATGCCAAAGCCGAACCACACCCAGTTGACGAGCGGGTTGATGTGCACTTCAATGCTCGCGGTCTGTTCTTCAATCTCGAACGCCGGCATGACGACATACAGGTCTTCGGCGAACATGCGCCGAATCGCGACCTCGGTGGTCGGCTCCTCTTCGTGCTTGCGGAAATACCACTTGGCCGGCTTCATCTGCTCAAGCACGGCGCCGTTCTTATCTTTCACGGTGATGTGGCCGGTGACCATCTGCTTCTGGCCATCGTCAGTGACCCGGATGGCATCCAGATGCAAGGTGTAGTCGCCGACCGTCGCCTCTTCGCCCGGCTTCAGCAGCAACTGCTGATCGCGGCTGAAACCCTCGCCGGCGAAGCCAAGGAAGATCAGGACGATGCCGACGTGCACGATGTAACCGCCGTAACGGCGCTTGTTGCGCGCCACCAGGCCGATCATCGCCGTCAATAAATCAGTGCCGGTCATGCCACGGCGCACGTTGGCGCCACGAATGAATTCCTGGCTCAGCGTACCCAACACGTAGGCGCTCAGCGCGAAGCACAGCCCCGAACCCCACACGCGCACGCCCATCGCCACGACGATGCCGCCGACGACCAGGCCGCAGACCGTCGGCCACAGGAACTGATCCTTCAAGTTCATGATGGTCGACTTGCGCCAGGCCAGCAGCGGACCGGTGCCCGTGAGCAGGAGCAAGATCAGGCCAATCGGCACCATCCAGCGATTGAAGAACGGCGGCCCGACGGTGAGGCGCTCGCCGTTGATGGCTTCGGTGATGGTCGGGAACAGCGTCGCAAACAGCACGAACACGGCCGCGAACAGCAGCACCCAGTTATTGGCGAGGAACGCGGCCTCCTTCGACGCCCACGAGTCGAGTTCGTGACGCGCCTTGAGCAGCGGCAACCGGTAGACGACCCAGCTGAAGCTGAACACGATGGTAAAGATCATGAAGGCGATGAAGTAGCGCGCCAGCTCCGGATCTTCGCCGAAGGCGTGAATCGACTGCACCACGCCCGAGCGGGTGAGGAACGTTCCGACAATCGTGAGCAGGAACGTGATGATCACGAGCGACACGTTCCAGACCCGCAACATGCCGCGCCGTTCCTGCACCATTACCGAGTGCAGGAACGCGGTGGCCGTGAACCACGGCAGCATGCCGGCGTTCTCGACCGGATCCCAGCCCCAGTAGCCGCCCCAACCGAGTTCCTCGTACGCCCAGATCATGCCCAGCGTCAGTCCCAGCGACAGGAAGAACCACGAGAACATTGTCCAGCGGCGCACCGCGCGGAGCCACGAGTCGTCAAGATGTCCGGTGATCAGCGCCGCCATGCCGAAGGCGAACGGAATCGTCAACCCGACGAAGCCGAGATACATGGTCGGCGGGTGAATCGCCATGTAGAAGTTCTGCAGCAGCGGGTTCAGCCCGCGGCCATCGATCGGCGACTCGGTGAGGTAGGTCGCAAACGGGTTGTTATGGATGATCATCAGGAAGAGGAAGAACATCTCCACTGACGCGATCACCGCGACCACATACGGAATCAGCTCGCGATGACGATCGCGGTTGACCTTCACCGCCACCGAGCCGAAACACGACAGCAGGAAGACCCAGAACATGACCGAGCCGTCGAGACCGCCCCAGTACGAGGCGATCTTGTAGAACACCGGCTGGACGCTGTCGGAGTAGCGCTGCACGTAGCGGATGGAATAGTCGCCGGCAACGAAGGCGTAGATGATGATGCCCGAAGCCACGGTCATCAGCGCGGCGACGGTATAGAACGCGGCGACACCGCTTTCGATGAGGCGGGTACTACGCCGGCGTGCGCCGGCCACGGAGGCTGCGACCGCGTAAGCCGCGGTCACGAACGTAATCAGCAGGATCAGCGCGCCGAGTGAAGCCATGCGGCGGCCCTAGTACTTGCCGGAAGGGGCGGTCGCGCCGGTGGGCTTGGCTTCGTACTTCGACGGGCACTTCGCCATTACGCCGTTGGGCTGCGTCTTGAACCCATCGGCCGAGAGCACCCCCTTCAGCACGACTTCAGAGTCGCTCTTGAAGGTGTCGGGCACGACGCCGGTATAGCTGGCATTGACGACATGGCCGTTGCTCTGCACCTGAAAAATGTAGTCCAGACTGTTGGGACGCCGCTTGATTGAATCCGGCACCACGAAGCCATGCATCTGCAATTTCTTGCCGTACCACGGCTCGGGCTGCGTCATTACCTCGTCGACGTGTTTGTAATATTCAGTGCCCTCGGCCATCGTCGTGTACAGAAGACCGCCGAAGGTCAGGGCAAGAACCAGACTCGTGAGACCGATCTTGATCGCTTTGTACTTCATAATTAACGACTTAGCCGGATTGGCTTCTCCGAGATCAGGATACTACTGACCAGCGCCACCGGCAACCCCACCACGTTGGTGTACGACCCTTCGATTCGGGGGATAAACCGCGACGCCAGCCCCTGGATGGCATACGCTCCAGCTCGATCGACCGGCTCGCCGCTGGCGACGTACCAGGAGATGTCTTCGTCTGTCATGGGATCGAACCAGACGCGCGTGCGCTCCACAGCGGATCGCACCCCGGCCGTGCTGACGACGGCGACGCCCGTGAACACGTCGTGGACGCGGCCCCTGAGGCGCCGCAACATCTCGGTCGCTTCCTGTGCATCACTTGGCTTGCCGAGGATCAGGCCGTCGATCACAACGGTTGTGTCGGCGCCGAGGACCACGAGATCAGGTGGCGACAAACCTTTCGGTTTGTCGAGCAACAACGCCAGCACGGCGGTGGCCTTCTCGACCGCGAGGCGTTCGACATAGGCTTCGGGCGCTTCATGGGCGTGGGGCGTTTCGTCGATGTCGGCCGCCAGCACCTCGAACAGGATGCCGGCGGCCGCGAGCAGTTCCGATCGACGTGGCGATCGGCTGGCGAGCACAATGGTCCGGCTAAAGCCGGACGCTACATCGCCGGTCATTTCGCCGGCAGGTTCTCGTACCATTTCAGCGACGTCCCGCCGGTGCACGCAAGATCCATCCGCTGGTCGTTATTGAAATCCGCTACCGTGCAGCCGCTACCCGGCATGGCGTTATCTTCAAGAACGGATTTGGACCACGTGCCGTCCGCGCTACGCCGGTAGACATACACGCCGCTCGGCTTGCCGTTGGAACCCGCAACGAGTTCGTCAGCACCGTCACCGTCAAGATCCACGGACACCAGCGCGTGTCCATAGTTCAATCCCTTATCGATCACTGTTCTTCCGCTCCATTTGTCGCCACTCCCCGAATAGGCAACGACTTCGAGGTCAGGGCGAGGCGCCACGTTGCCGTGAAACGGCTCCATCGTGGCCAGGATGCGGCCGCCCTTCGTACGAACCGCAGCGACCTCCCCGGCGCCGTTACCGGGCCACGGCGCCGGATACCCTTCGACCAGCCGGGTGCGCGTCCACTTGCCGTCGTTAAATCGATGGATGTGGACGCCAAGGAAACTCGCCGTCAGCAACGCCTCGCGACCCTTGCCATCCCAATCCGTGGCCAGAATGCCGTGCATCACGCCATCTTCAGCATCGGTGACAATCTGACGCTTCCAATCGGTGGGGTCATACGCGTAGACCGTGTTCTTCGACTTGTAGTCGGGCACAGCTGCGGTGGGACCCGCGAGGGGTGCGTTGATAAGCCACTTGCGGCCGTTGCCCTCGGCATCGATAAATCGCAAGCGATGGGACACGGGCACGCGGTCGATTTCCTTCGCCGTCCATGGCGCATTGACATCCGCGCCGTGCGTATACACCGTCACGACGCCGGTGCTCTTCTCGGGCACCGTCGCGAAACCGGTGGCGATCGCAATCTCTGGGATGCCGTCTTTGTCCGTGTCGGCGGCGGCCGCGTTGATCAGCCCCATGACCCCCGACGCGATGACGTGGCGCGTCCACGATGGGTTCTCGAACCAGATGAGCTGCTGCGTGCCGCCCGCGACGGCGATCAAATCGACGCGGCCATCCTTGTTGATGTCGGCGGCATCGACCGCATACGCGCCGCGGAGGTCGGTTGCGACCTCGTGCGGCACCAGGTTCCACGGTGTCGCGGCCTGGCCCTTCACCTGGGCCAATCCAAATGACGCCACCGCCACCGCTCCGAGCAAACCAGCCACAGTCTTGCGCATAGAGTGAGTCTCCCCGGGGCAGATGATATTCTTAGCGCGGTGATTCAAGCGAATAAAGTGATGCCCGCTGTCCTGGCAGAGGTCATCCGCAAGGGGCCCATGTGCGACGAGAAGGTGACGCTCGCCTGGCGCCTGGCCGTGGGACCACAGATTGCCAAGGTCACCACGGTCCGGCTGGTGCCGGACGGCACCCTGCACATCAAGACTGACTCCCAGGCCTGGATCGACGCGGTCCGTAAGTCGACCTCCCTGATCCAGATCCGCATGGGCGACTTGCTGGGTGAGAACTTAGTCAAAAGACTTGAGTTCAGATAGAGGGTGCCAGAGTGCCAGAGTGCACCTTGGCACCTTTGACAGGTAGGATAGACCTGCCATGCGAAGCGCATTTATCGTTAGTGCCGCACGTATTCCTACCGGCAGATTCCTCGGCACGCTGAAGGACTTCACGGCCCCCGAACTGGGCGCGATGGCCATTCGCGAAGCCGTCTCGCGCGCGGGGATCGATCCCGCAAGCGTGGACGAATGCATCATGGGCAACGTCGTGTCGGGCGGGGTCGGCCAGGCGCCCGCCCGGCAGGCAGCGCTCAAGGGCGGGCTCGCCGATCACGTCGCCGCGCTCACCATCAACAAGGTCTGCGGCTCGGGCCTCAAGGCCGTGATGCTGGCCCAGCAAGGCATCCAGACCGGCGACATCGACATCGCGGTGGCCGGCGGCATGGAGTCGATGAGCAACTGCCCCTACATCGTCCCCAAGGTCCGCGAAGGCCTGCGCATGGGACATGGCAGCGTGGTCGACCTGATGATTCACGACGGCCTGTGGTGCCCGTTCGAGAACTGGCACATGGGCAATGCCGGCGAGACGGTGGCCGACCTCTACAAGGTCACGCGCGATCAGCAGGATCAGTATGCCGCCGACAGCCACAAGAAAGCCGCGGCCGCGCAGGCTGCCGGCAAGTTCGACGCCGAGATTCTGCCCGTCTCGATCAAGCAGAAGAAGGGCGACCCGCTCGTGTTCTCGACAGATGAATCGGTCCGCGGCGAGACGACCGCTGAGGTGCTGCGCAACCTGAAGCCGGCGTTCAAAAAGGACGGCTCGGTGACGGCCGGCAACGCCCCACCCGTCAACGACGGCGCCGCCGCACTCGTGGTGATGGGCGACGACCAGGTCGCAGCCCTTGGCCTCAAGCCCCTCGCCCGCATCGTCGCGCAGGCCACCAGCGGCCTGGCGCCGAAGATGCTGTTGATGACGCCCGTGGAAGCCACGCGCAAGGTCGTGAAGAAGGCCGGCTGGTCAATCGCCGACATCGACCTGATGGAACTGAACGAAGCGTTCGCGGTACAGGCCGTGGCCGTGATGCAGGAACTCGGCATCGACCCGGGCAAGGTCAACGTCAACGGCGGCGCGGTGGCCCTCGGCCACCCGATCGGCGCCTCGGGCGCGCGCATCCTGACGACGCTGATCTACGCGCTGAAGGATCGCGGGCTGAAACGCGGCGTCGCTACGTTGTGCCTGGGCGGCGGGAACGGCGTCGCGCTCGCCATCGAAGTGCGGTAAGCAAGAGGAACGGTGGGCCGAGGATCAGAGTCTCCTTGATCACGGCCCACGCGTTATGACTGACAAAGTTCGGTAGCCAATACCGCCTCGAGATGGCCTCGAACACAAACGCATCCCCGAAATAGAACGTCGAGCTCAGGGGCCACAGGGCCATGACGCCCAGCGGCGGCGTGTCGTCGGATCCCAGCCAGTCGAACAAGACGTGCGTTGACCACGCAAGGGTCACCGCGATGGCCAGCCGCGGGTTTCGACCTCGCGTCCAGGCCAGCACGACCAGCCCGGCCAGAATCGCAGCCCCCAAGCTGTGGGTCTCTCGGTTATGGCCGCCCCACAGAAAGTCGACGTCAGGAAAAACTGCTGCGCAGGCGATCGTGCCTAAGGTGCCTAAGGTGCGGGGGTTCAGGGCCAAGCCAACAATCAGGCCGCCAAGGGCATGTCCGACGGGGCTGGGCATTCCCTCACCGTACGAGGTTTCTGCCTTATCGGTCAAACTTTCTGGTGGCAATCCCTGCGATCAGGCCTGAAAACAGGCGAAAGTGGTTGATTCCCCTAAAGTGTTGAAAATGAACCTAAAGCAGCTAATGGATGCACGGATTTACGCTTGACTTTCGCTTGGCACGTTTCTAGGATCAATTCTGTCCTGAAAGGACCCAATTCACATGGCATCAGACGAACGACAGGAACGCATCAAGGCCCTCGACATTGCCGTTGGCCAAATCGAAAAGCAGTTCGGCAAGGGATCGATCATGCGGCTCGGCCAGAACAAGGCCGTCGGCCCCGTGGAGGTCATCTCCACCGGCGCGCTCAGCATTGACTATGCGCTGGGCATCGGCGGCGTGCCCCGCGGGCGCGTCATCGAGATCTTCGGACCGGAATCTTCCGGCAAGACCACCCTGGCCCTTCAGGTGATTGCCGAGGCCCAGAAAACCGGGGGCCTGGCGGCCTTCGTGGACGCCGAGCACGCACTCGATGCTGCCTACGCCAAGAAGCTCGGCGTGGACATCGACAACCTGCTGGTGTCGCAGCCCGACAACGGCGAACAGGCCCTCGAGATCGTCGAGGTGCTGATCCGCTCCAACAGCGTCGACGTCGTGGTCGTCGATTCGGTGGCAGCCCTGGTCCCCAAGGCTGAAATCGAGGGCGACATGGGCGAAGCGCAAATGGGCTTGCAGGCCCGCCTGATGTCGCAGGCACTGCGCAAGCTGACTGGCGCGGTCTCGAAGTCGAAGACCTCGCTCATCTTCATCAACCAGTTGCGCGAGAAGATCGGCGTGATGTTCGGCAACCCTGAAACCACGACCGGTGGCCGCGCGCTCAAGTTCTATTCGTCGGTCCGTATCGACATCCGCCGCATTGGCGCCATCAAGGATGGCGAAGCGGTGGTCGGCGGGCGCACCCGAGTCAAGATCGTCAAAAACAAGATGGCGGCGCCCTTCCGCGAAGCCGAGTTTGACATCATGTATGGCGAGGGCGTGTCGCGCGAAGGCGACCTCATCGACATTGCCGTCGAACACAAGATCATCGAGAAGAGCGGCGCCTGGTTCTCCTACAGCGGCGAGCGCCTCGGGCAGGGTCGCGAGAACGTCAAGACCTACCTCAAGGAACACATCGAGCTGCGCACCACCATCGAAGAAAAGGTGCGCAAGGCGCTCGGCATGTCACGCGAGCCCGAGCCCGCCACCGTCGGGGCATGAGATAAGGTAGCGGTAATCCTTTAGGGTTGCCTAGCTGGTGGACTTCGACTCTACTCTCCTGCATCACGTCATCCAGCTGCGACGCCCGTGGCTGGACGACGTGATGACTCTCGCCAGCGCGCTGGCCGCCGGCGGATTCATCTGGTGGGTGTTCGCGCTCATCACCGCGGTCTTCCCCGCCCGCCGGGCCGCGGCGTGGCGACTCCTGCTCGCCGTCGGTTTCGCTTTCCTCGTTAACGATTACGTGCTGAAGCCGGTCTTCGACCGACCGCGCCCGTTCACCGTGATTGCGGAACTGCCGGTCATCGACGCCAAGCCCGTCACCGCTTCGTTTCCATCGGGACACGCGGCGATGGCCGTCGCTGGCGCGCTGGCGGGCGCGCGGATGATCCCGGCGGCGGCGTGGATCCTGTGGCCGCTGGGCATGCTGGTGGCCGTCTCACGCATCTACATCGGTGTGCATTGGCCGAGCGACGTGCTGGCCGGAGCCATCGTGGGCCTGGCCTGCGCCTGGTTTGTGCTCGGGGGACGAAGCCGCGGCGAGGCTAGCAGGCGGGATTAACCAACCAAGCGCTCGCCGAAGGGCCTGCCAACCGAAGCTCGAATGACCGGGAATGCCCACCGCCGCGGCTTCCACCTCCGCGCTTGCGCGCTATGGCGGACAGGTCGCCGCTATGGTGGGCAACCTTCGGCAGAACCAGAGCGAAGGTTGGTGGCCAGGGAGGGAATTGAACCCCCGACACCACGATTTTCAATCGTGTGCTCTACCAACTGAGCTACCTGGCCGATGGCGAGATTCATGAGTATATCGCGGACGCCAGCCGCGGGTCGAGCCGCGCGAGAAGTTTTCACCGGTATTCGTGCCCGCGATTCAGCATGTGCATCCGGTAGCCGGATTACGCGAGCCAGGCGTTCAACCCATCGACGCCACCCACCTTCGTGGTGATCTGGCCGGTGGCGGTGTTGTCGCTGGTGATGATCATCTGCAGGATGAGATCGCGAACCGTCGACGCGAGGCCCAAGTCCGCATACTGAAACACGCCGGTGCCGTCGCGCAGGTCGGCGCGTCCCAATGTGACGCGCTCGTCGAAATCCAGCTTTCGCGCCTCGGCGAGCTGGAAGGCGCGGACCTCTACCTCTTCGCCGATCTTGAGGTGCTGCAGATAGATGCTGGTTCTGGCAGGACACCGGTCGAGCTCGGCCTCGAGCGCCAGCGTCAGCGCCGTCTTTGTCTGGGCATCGCCGCGCGCGGTCCAGACGCTGAGCCCTTCGACGGGGCTCAGCGCAAGCAGTAGCACAACGAGAACAGGCAGTCGCCGCATGGGCAAAACACCTCCAGAGTTGGGCCCCGTCTTTAAAACTTCACGAGCACCGTGACCTGCGCCGCACGGGCCGCTTGCTGGTTGCGCAGCCTGAGGAAGTTCGTCGTGTTGAACCGTTCGTTCGCGCCGCTGTAGTTGTACTGGGTGTAGTTGCCGCCGTTCATCACGTTGAAGACGGCCACGCTCAACACGGCTTCACGGCCCCCACCCAGCCCAACCGACTTGTTGACGTTCAGCCCCAGCGTCTTGATCGCCGGCGCCTGTTCCTGCCCTTCGCCGCGGGTCGGGTTCACGAAACGCATCCGCGTCGACAGCGGATTGGTCTGGCCATTCGACGTCCGAGCCGGCCCGAAGGCCGCCAGCTGCGGGTCACCGACCGGCAGCAGGTCAACAATCGGCCCCGACCACGGACCGGCAAGAATCGTAAGGCTCGCCGAGAGGTTCACACCCCAGGGCGCCTGGTAGGACCCACCAAAGCGCGTCGAGTATTTCTGCCAGGTCGGACCGTAGGTGTGGACCGTGGTTCCAGTGGCGATGGGCAGGCTGTTGTCCTCGTTGTTGCCTCGCGGCATGTAGAGCAAGGTGTCGCTGGCAAACGTATTCGGTTGAATGAACCTGGCCGGATCGGTGGGGTTCCACGTGCCGCCAAAGTGATGCCACTGGCGATTGAGGCCGACGAGCGCCTGGAAGCCCTTCGACAGGTTTTTGGCCAGGGTGACTTCGATCGACCGGTACTCGAGCGTGCTCCACGAGTTGTTCTGTTGCTGGAAGATGATCCCGCGTGTCGGGTCGATCTTGCCGAAGCCTCCAAATGGCTGGTCGGGTCCGCTCGGGTAGATGCCGTTGACGTCGACCCGCGCCCACATGTCCTTATAGCTGCGGCTGATGCCGGCGACATCGAGGCTGATCTGGCCGGGGAACTGCTTGCGGAACCCGAGGATCATCTCGTCGACGTACGGCTGATGCAGGCCCTTCGCAAATTCGTCGGCGGCAATCGATGCCGTGCGGGCCGCCGTAGGGATGACAATCTCGAACCGCCCGTCGCCGTCGGCGTCGTACTCGTTACGTTCCCCGGCGGCCTCGTTGGCGCCGAAGAGCGTGATCGCGTCGCGGCCCATCACCTGTTCGTGCACTCGCACGTAGCTGCCGCGCAGCACGTTACGCGAATCCTTGGTGAGCAGGTAGGAGAAGCCGAACCGCGGGCCGATGGAGATGCTGTTCTGTCGCTGGATGTTGAAGATGTCGTCGTTGCGGGTGACGAAGTCGGCCCGAATACCGAGGTTGAGCGTCAACCGACTGTTCGGATGCCACGTGTCCTGCACGTAGATGCCGATGTCGCTGTCGCGGGCGGCGCGGGTGGTCAGCGAAACGGGCGAGTTATAACGGCGATGGAACGGCACCGTGCCGCCGGCGACATCTCCGGGTGTGCGCAGGCGGCGCTGTTCCAGCACAAACCCGCCGTTCACATACTCGGTCTGCTGGTCGTAGGTGCTGCGTGGGGCGGCAAAGAATCCGGTCTGCAACTGATGGCTCCCCATCCAGCCGTCCTTGTAGTACGTGACGTCGCCGCGCACCACGATCTGTGAGGCGGGCTGGAAGTTATACGACTGGAGATTGCCGCCTTCGAGGATGCGTCCCGACCCCTGAACCGTGCCGCCCTGCACGTTCGCCGAGTCGTGGATCACGACCTGGGGGCCTGACAGCCCGAGCGCCGCGAAGGTTGACGCATCCGATCCACCCTTGCCGTTATACGAGGCGGTGAAGGTGGTGGTCGTGCGCAGACCCCACACCGACGTGACCTTGCCGCTGTAGAGCGGGCCTCCAGTCGACTGCGCCGAAATCTGCTCGTAGTTGAACTCGCGGTCTCCCGTCAGCAACAGCCGGTCCTGCTGGAAGAAACCCTGGATGTCGTGCCGGCCGGCCCGCCCGCTGATCTTGAGGAACGGCTGCCAGCTCTCGCTCTCGTTGTTGAAGAGCACGGCGTCTGGCTTGTACGCCTTGATCCGTTCGACCTCGGCCGAGGTCCGGCTGATGCCGGCGGAAGAGACTGCCCGGCGAAGGGCGCCGAAGAACCACACCTTGTCTTTCATGACCGGCCCACCCAGCGCCACGTCGAACTGCCTCACGTAGGCCGTCGTCGGCGTGCCGCCCGTCCCGGGCTTGCAACCGGGCGCCGCGGAGCAGTTGTCGACGTTGTTGCCGTTCCAGCCAAAGGGCTGATACGCAAACGCCCCGCTCCCCTTGAAACTGTTGCCGCCGCTCTTGGTGACGATGTTCATCACGAGACCGACACCCATCGGCGAGCTCGCATCCACGCCACCGGTCTTGACTTGGATGTCCTGCACCATGTCGGCGCCCATCGACACATAGGTCAGCTGCGCGTCGTGATAGTTGGTGGCGATCGTGCCTTCGAGTTGCAGCACGTGCGCGAAGTGCTCGGTGGCGTGGCCGAAATACACCTGCCGGCCGCTGCCATCGTCGAAGCTGCGCGAAATCACTCCCGGCGTCAATTCGAGGAAGTCGCTGTAGTTACGGCGCGCCTGAATCGGCATGAGCCGCTGGAAGTCGCCGTCAATGTTGAGCACGTTGCCGGGCTTGTCGACCTCGATCATGGGCGAGTCGCCGGTGACCGTGACAGTTTCCTGAAGGCTACTGAGCTGCATCGTGACGTCCACGGCAAACGTGGCGCCGACCCGCACCAGAATGCCTTCGCGTAGGAACGTCGCAAACCCGGGCAATTCGGCCGTGAGGGTGAATGTTCCCGGCGCCAGGTTATTCAGCCGATATTCACCGCGCTCGTTGGTGACATCGCTCTGCGGCCGCAGCACGTTGGGAGAGGTGGCTGTCACGGTGACGCCCGGCAGTCCCGCGCCTTGCTGGTCGGTCACCGACCCTCGAAGGCCACCGAGCCCACTCTGCGCGCCTGCCCCTGACGTCACGCCGAACAACAACACCAGCACCGCCGCGCTGCCAAAACAAGTCGTCCGCCATTTGCTTCCCATGGTTCTCCTCCAATCTGGACTAACGTAAAGACACCAAGTTGACCGTAATGCAGAAGTGACGGCGGCGCAAGACTCGTCGCGCACCTTCGCGGTGCCGGCCGTGGACATCAGCCACTTCTGCCCGGCGGCCGCATAGTGGTCGACGTTCATGGCCTTCAGGTCCAGGGTCCATCATCCCGAGCGGATGGGCACCGTCCACCGAGATCAGCAGGCCGCGGCGACGCGCCAGGTCGGCCAGTTCCTTCACCGGCGTGGCCAGCCCGGTCACGTAGGTCAGGTGGCTCACCATGACGGCACCGGACCTTCGGTGCCGTTATTCATGAAGTTCATGCCGTCGAGGATATTGAACTGGCTGCGGACTTTCCACCAGTACGCCTCGTCCAGGGGACCGGACGGCTTGAGGTTGGCCACCGACAGAGTTGGGGCGACGACCTGCTCGCCGTCCCACGCGCGAAGGGATCCTCCGGTGCGCGCGAATGCCTCCTCGGGCGCACTGAAGTGCGCCCCCTACGCATCAGCGGCGCTCGCTAGAAGTCGACGAGGCGCGTGTACTTGATGACGAACGATCGACCCAAGGTCTCGGCCGTGGTGGAACTCAGCAGGTCGCGGCGGTCGTTGAAGACCACGAACAATCCGGTACCGCTGCGGTTCAGCATCGCCAAACGGACGTTCGATGAGAACTGTCCGGTCTGGCTGTTGTACTGCAGCAGCGCCGAGATGTTGGCCAGGGTCGTGAACGAGTAGTTCGCCTTGATCGGCACCAGGTTGTTTACGAAATTGCCATACGGCAACTTGATGTCCTGGTGGGTCCAGCCGACGCTGGCGGTGGCCTTCGGCGTGATGCGGTACTCGCTGGTGAACTCCGCCGACGTGAAGTCGCCGTCGTAATAATCGCCGACCCGGAAGCGGACCGTTCCAGTCACCCGCGCGCTCGGGTTATGGAAATACTCAAAGGCGTTCTGCCACCAAGCATACTGACCGGCCGGTATCACCACCCTCCGGCCGTCGCGGTTGTAGACCGCAAAGGATGCCGTCGGGTTGTCCTTGGAGTAATCGGCAAACCAACCGAAGCGGCCACCCTGCTTGGGCTGAATCTCGAACGGGTGGATGTGCCACGCCTCACTCTGAAGATTGCCGTTGAAGTCGTAGAACGAGTTGAACGATACGTGCGGCGCGACCCGGCGAATCCACTCGATCTTCTTGGGCTGCGGCTGGAAAAAAGCGCGAAACTCCGGGCGGCGATAGCCACGACGCGGCAGGAAGCCGACTTCGGGATTGAAGCCCTCCCCCACCTGCGAGTAGCCGCCGGAAATCTGCCACAGGCTATTAGTGAAGTTATAGAAGGCGCGGCCGGCATAGTCGCTTCCAAAAGCTTTTCGCGCGCCGCCCGAATCGGTGCGCGCGACGAACCCGGACAGCCGCTGACTGGGCGACAACTGGATATTGGCGTCGACGCCGTAGGCCCGGTTAAAGTCGCCGGCGGGCGCGGAACTGCCGGTGCCCTGCCGATTCACGAAGATGGCGCCGTAGCTCGAGCGGCCCACCTCGCGCTGGACGCGCAGGGTCGTGAAGTTGTTCGCCGGCCCCACCACCTGAGTACCAGCGGCGTTCTCGGCTTCATCGGTCTGGATGTTCAGGGCACCGACGTTCCACCCTCCGAGCTTGCCGCTCAGACGGCCGCCCCCAAGGATGTCGATCGGCACGCCGGTCGCCGACAGGCCGATGCGGCGCGTGAAGAACAAATCGATCTGCTGCGGATTGCCAAACTGGAAGGTCGACGCGTTCTCGAGAAAGAACGGACGCTTCTCCGGAAAGAACAAATCGAAGCGGGTCAGGTTGACCTGCTCTTCGTCGGCCTCGACCTGCGCGAAGTCGGTGTTGACCGTCGCATCCAAGGTCAGGTTCGGACGAATCCCCCACTTGAAGTCCAGCCCGACGACCGCTTTCTTGTCGACCTTGTCGCCGACGATACGGGTGTAGTCCTTGTTCACCGAGCCCAGCGCGTAGGGGATCAGCTTGAGGTCGCGCCGGGGCGGCAAATCGAGGCCAGACATCTTGGCGGCCAGCGAGACCCGGTAGATGTCGAACCCACGCGGGATGGTGGCGAGGTAGACCTGCTCATTCTTGTGGCGGATGTTCCGCATCAGGTTGAAGCCCCAGGTCTGGTTCGTGCCGGTCTGGTAGCGCAACGTCTTCAGTGGAATGGCCAGTTCGGTCTCCCAGCCACGATCAGTGACCTGACTCTTCACCGTCCAGCTGCCGTCCCAATTGGGGTTGAACGCGCTGATGCCGCCACGCTGGATGCCGGCCGCGCCGCCACCGCCGAGCGACACGCCGCTCGTCTGCCCTTCGCGAGCGACCTGGCCGTCGTATTCGATCCCGAGCGGGTTGGTGCCAAACACAAACGCGTTCTGGTTATCGTTGAAGGTGTCGAGCACCAGCACAATGGAGTCGGTCTCGCTGAGTGATCCATCGCGACGCGCCTGCGACACGATGATCTTCGACGGGTCGCTGTCGAAGGCAATGACACTGATATACAACGTGCCCTTGCCGACCAGGACGCGCACTTCGGTCTTCTCGCTGGCCGGAGCCCCTTCGACGGGGTCCTGTTGCGTAAAAGTGGCGTACGGCGGTACGGTCTGCCACACGGCCTCGTTCACCTTGCCGTCGATGATCGGAGCCTCGGCGGAATCGGCGAGCTTGCCAACCGTGAAGGTCGGGGGTGGAGGCGGCTGCTGGGCAACCAGCGGAGTGGCGGTCAGGACGGCGGCACACACGAGCACGAACCGCAGACAACACGAATAACGATAATCAAGTCTACACATCTGTTTTGGTAGGTTCTGGAAATGAAGAAAGAAATCGTAGTTTACGCCAAGGCAGGGCTGGCGGCAATCGCCCTTGTTGTCTTCGGTTGTCTCTCGTTCGCGACGGCCGCCGAGGCCCAACCACCGGCGCTCTCAAAAGATCAGCGCACACTGCTTCAGTCGGTCCTGAACGCGGTCGATGCGGCCACCGCGCAGCCGAGTTCGACTGAAGCTCCGTGGCCTCTCCATGTGATGCGAGCATCCGACGGTTCTCACTACCTGGCGTTCTCGATCGATTCCTTCGGCACCGCGAAGCTGCCGCCGGGACCCGTGCTGCTCTACGTGCGGCTGGCAACGGCCCGCCCCCCTGATGGGGCAACCATGACTCCTGAACGCTCGCCAATCAGCGAGTGGCTGGCCGGGCAACGCGTCGACCCGCGAATGCTGCCGGGGCGCGGCATCGCCATCGGCGAGATGCCGGCATTCGGTGCCGGCGCCATCGGCGTGCGTGGTTCAACGCCGTCCACTGGCTCCATGGACCTCAAGCTGATGGCGCTCGAGCGCGAGCGAGCGCGTCAGGACAAGGAGGACGCCGCCAAGCAGCGCCGCGCCGAGCTCGAGGGCAAGGAGACCGTGCTTCGCGGCACCGTGCCATTTGAGGATTTCGATGTCCGGTCCCATTCATTCGCGGCGGACGGCCGTCGCATCGTCAGCCGGGCCCTGACGGCGGGGCCGGGCGACTACGACCTGTTCGTGGCGTGGGCTGATCCGGCCGCCCGCCGACCGGTCGACACGATCCATGTCAGCCAAATGGCGGTCACCCTGCCCATCGTCACCACCGACGCCCTCGCCACCAGCAGCATTATCGTCGCCGACCGCATCACGATTCGAGCAAGCCCGTACACGGCGGCTGAGCAAGCCTCGCATCCGTACTCAATTGGCCTGACCGAGATTGTCCCGGCCCGTGACGCCATCTTCACGAGGGATGACAACCTGGCCGTGGCCTTCCAGGTGATTAACGCCAGACCGAGCGATAGCGGCAAGCCCGACCTGCGCATTACGTTTCAGATCATCAGGATGGATGGCGAACGTGAACTGTCCTTCGCGTCGCTGAACCCGCAGTCATACGACCACACCTCGATGCCCCTCGACTTCGACCTTCGCCTCGGCCACCCGCTGCTGGCGGCGATGAGTGTGCCGCTGGCGACGCTGCCGCGTGGCGACTACCGACTGAAGATCGTTGCCACTGACCGCCGGGCCGGCACGGCGCGGACGGCCGACACGGCATTCAAGGTCATCGGCACGCCAGCCTCCCTGCTCGCCGAGGCTCCGGCGCTTGGCCGGCCCTTCCGCCGCGAGGCCGCAATCGAGGCGCAGGCGCTGGCAGCCGTGGTGCTGGCGCTCACGCCTGACGCGGCCTCACCTGCCCTGCGCCGCGCGCTTGAGGCAGCGGCCGGCGGGAGGTTTGTCGACCTGCTGCTGGAAGAGGTGGTGCCCGAGAATGAACGGGCCAGTCGCGTCGCGCTGACCGGCCTGGCGCTCTACATAATTGGCGATGCCTCCGCGGCCAGCCAGTTCCAGCACGCCCTCTCCCTTGGTGCGCCACCCGCCGCGGTGCAGTTCCTGATTGGCGCGGTGCGGGCCTCGCAGAACCGAGACCCCGATGCCATTGCGGCCTGGGAGCTGTCCGCATCCTCCGGCATGGCGCCTGGCGTGGTGAGGCCCTTACTGATTGAAGCGTACTTGCGTCGCGGCGATGCGGACCGTGCGGCCGCACTGGTGCCGGCCGAGTTCACACTGCGACCAACCGCCGGCCCGTGGCTTCGAGCGCAGGTGGCCCCACACCTGGCGGGCGGCCGCGATCGCGACGCGATCGTCGTGCTCGACGCGCACCTGTCGCGGACGCCGGATGATGGCGAGGCCCGCTGGCTCCTGCTGCAGGCCCTGTACGGCAGCATCGTCCGAGGCGCCGGTGGTAATCGCACGCGGTTCACGACCGCGGCTCTGGCGTACATTGCCGCCGGTGGGGCCAACGCCGCCCTCGTGGCCGATTGGCTCGCTGCCCTCGGTCGCGAGGGACAATAAACTATTTCTTCTTCACCGTCGGCGGCGACGGGACCTTACCGCCGGTCTTCAGCGAGTAGGCGCGCCGCGAGGCCACGGTCACGTTGGGCCGGTCGACCTTGACCTCCAACGCCCGCGTGCGCTTCGTCGTGTCCGGATTGCTCGAATAGAATCCGAGCAGGTAGTAATCGCTGGTCTCGGCGTCAATGCGCTTGAACTCCGAGACGTAGTCATTGGTATTCACCACCGCGAAGCCGCCGGTTTCTTCGGCCATGTAGCGCAGCGTACTGGTGGTCTTCTGGATGTGGGTGCGCCATTCACTCTGGTCGGCGAACGCCGCGAGGTCGACCACCCCCGCCAGCCCACGCGGGTCCACCGTATACATGGTCGCGTTGGCCCGATTGGCAGATAACACCAACTCGCGCATCAGCTTGTGCAGGTCGATGTCAGCGGTGACACTGCTCAGGCGGAAATAGGGATTCTCTTCGTCATTCATCTCACGCAAGGGATCCGAGAAGCGGCCGCCCTGCACCCGGTCACGGCCCGCTCGACCCTCGGCAAAGGGATCGAAGTCGTAACCATTGCTGATGTAGATCACGGCCTTGCGACGATTGTTGACCTGCTCCAGGTCGTTCAGGATGCTGTAAGCGGTGTAGAACGCAATCTGCGCCCGCGAACGGATGTCGGCAGGCCCCTGCGAGGACTCAAGCATCTTGAAGATCTCGGCGGGAATCAGGCCGCTGCCGCGGATCTTGCCGACCGCTTCCATCATCATCTTCTTGTCGGCCGTCGGCCCGATGCTGATGTACGACGGCCCACTCGAGACGAGCGCGACGAGATCGCCTTCATGAATCAAGGTGTCGCCCAGGGTCTGCACCAGCTTGCGCACGTGCGGCGTCATCTCGGGATCAAAGTGGAGGTCGTCGATGAAAATCAGCAAGACGCGACCGCCGGAATCGTCGGGGCGGCGGCGGGCCGCCGGCAAGACCATGCCTTCGGGCGCGGCGATGGCCGGCCCCGGGCTCAGCAGGTTGAACGTCCGGCCCCCCTGGACCAGCGAGAACGACGTCACGACCTGCGGCACACCATCCTCGAACACGGTGAAATTCTCGCGTGTCAGGTCGGACACGAACCGGCCCTTGTCGTCGCGAGGGATGGCATCGGTGTTCACCAGCGTGACGCCGCCGCGGAACGTGGGCTGTTGGGCAAGCAATGTAGCGTCCGGTTTCAGCCGGACCATGTCCGCGCCGAGCCCAATCACCGCCAGGGCCGCCACTGTGAAAGCGCACTTCATCCCGGCAGTATTCATCCCGACAGTATAATGTCGGCCATGGAACAGACACGCCGCCAGCTTCTTGGCACCCTGGCCGCCGCCGGTGCCGCGACGCTGGTCGATCCGGGCGAGGTATTGGCCCGACTTGCCGCCAACGTCCCTTGCACCGCATCGGCTCCTGCCGGTGAACTGCTTGGCACCCTGCCGTTGTTCCGCGACCGCGCGCAGGTGCAGGCCTTCGGCGTCAAATACGGGGGCGCCGGGCTCGACGCTCGAATGGTCACCGACCTCTCAATTCTCGAACCGGGCAAGCTGATCACGCCAAACGACTTGGCTTACATCCGCACCGAAATCCCGGCCGCCGCGGCCGCCCATACCGGTCCGTGGACGATTGCGGCCAGCGGCCTCCTCGCCAAGGACGGCACGCTGAACCTCGATGCCATCGCCAGGCAATCGAAGGCCATGGGACCCCACCTGTTCGAATGCTCCGGCAACGCCAACCCCTCGAACTTCGGCCTGATGAGCGTCGCCGAATGGGAAGGCATCCCGCTGACGGGTATCGTCTCAGCCCTGAAGCCCACCAAGGACGCCACGGGCGTTCTGGTGAGCGGCTTTGATCACATCGGCCAGGTCTCGCAGCGCTCCATCGTCGGCGCCAGTTGGGTCTTCCCGCTGGCCACGCTCGACAAGCTGGGCGCCTTTCTCGCCGTGCGCATGAACGGTGCACCGGTGCCTGCGGACCACGGCAAGCCGGTCCGCCTGGTCGTGCCCGGTTGGTATGGCTGCACGTGGATCAAGTGGGTGAACGAAATTCGCCTGGTGGGCCCGGATGAGGCCGCGACGACGCAGATGGTGGAGTTCGCGAATCGCACGCACCAGGCCGAGCCGTTCAAGCTGGCGAAGGACTACACGCCGGCTGACATTCAGACCGCGGCCACGCCGGTGCGGATCGAGAAGCGCCGCACCGCCGCCGGCATCGAGTACCGCATCGTCGGCATCGTGTGGGGCGGCACCAAAGCCGTCGACCGCCTGGCCATCCGAATTCAAGCCCCAGGCCCCAAGCCCCAAGCCTTCAGCGAAGTCACCGGTGAGTTCACGCCCTTCGCGGTGTGCCCGACGCCCAGGACGCACGCGACATGGAACTTGTGGGAGTACCGCTGGCAGCCGACCGCACCGGGCACCTACGACATCGCGCTGAAGGTGGCCGACCCGTCCATGCCACAGCGGCGGCTCGAGACGGGCTACTACATGCGGCAGGTGAAGGTCGAAGAGGTCTAACGCACAGCGGCGCGCGCTTCGGTGATCTCTGGCAGGCCGGGGTCTGCCAGTCTCCAGTTCGCCAGAAAGCGCTGGTACGTGGCCTTCGCCGCCACGGCGTTGCCGGCATTACGATAGGCGCGCGCGAGACCGAGAACCGCCTTGCTGCGGTTCGGCGTGCGCGCGAGGGCACGGTCAAACCAGATCACCGCCTCTTTGGGGCGGCTCGCCTGCAACAAGAGTTCGCCGTAGAGTTCATTCGCATCTTTAACGGGGAACGGTCGTCCGATCGGCTTGGGCATGCGGGCCTGCAACGCTGCCGCCTGATCCATCTTCGCAAACGCCTCTGGGCGTCGGCCCTGGGCGAAGAGATCGACGGCCTCCATTTGCCTGAGCATCACGTCGGCCTGTTCGCGCAGTTCCGGCGGCTGGCTCGGCGACGAGGCGGTGCGCAACTGGTCAATGACGGCGCTCACCCTCGCCGCGTCGCCGAGGTTGACGGCGCTCAGCCCCAATGCCATCAGTTCGTCGACGTTCTCGAAGGCGGTCTGCCCCTTCATCTCGGTCCAGCTACTGCCATCAATGATGTAGCGCGCGCGCATCGAGGCGCGGTCATTGCGAAGGGCGGCCGGCCCGGAACCGCGGCCGATCTCGCTCTCGCCGTAGCCGTGTCCGCCGGCATGCTGCGGGGACAAACCCGGTGGCGACAAACCTTCAGGTTTGTCGTTCGCAGTCCTGATTGCCGCATCGACGAGGGCTAATGCCTCCTTGGTCTTTGAGAACCTGCCCTGCTGCGTCCACTCGTACTGCAACCAGGTCAGGCTGTGAAAATCGCGGCTCGACACCGGCAGGCCGCGCCGTTTGGCCCAGGCGATGGAGGCGTTCCAGGACGCCTCATCGGACAAGGCCGCTTCGTCCCACAATCCGGCTTGCAGAAACGAATGCGCGGGCATGTGGAGGGCGTGACTCGCGGCCGGGGCGATCTTCGCGTAGGCCCGGGCTGCCGGCAGGCCCTTCGCCGCCAGGGTCACGTGATCATAGGCATGCAGAATGTAGTGCGCAGCCCCGGGATGATTTGGGCTGCGGGCAAACACCTTCTCGGCAATGCCACCGGCCTGCCGCCGGAGCGGCAACGACGCATCGCCACGCGGCAACGTAGCCAGCAAGGCCAGCGCGTAGAACGTCTGCGCCTCATCGTCCGCCGGATTCTCGGCGGCGACCTTGGCCATGGCCTGGGCGTGAACCGCAGCACGCGCGGGCTTCTCACCAGGCCCGAACAACGCCTCCACGGCGCGCATGAATCCCTGCTCCCGTGGCGTTTTCGCCTTGGCGATGCGCCCCTCGGGTGTGGGGCCCAGCTTGGCGAGGGCCGCGCGCCCCTGCGGGAGCTCTTCGTAGAACCACAGCGGCTGGCTGAAGCTCATGGCCTCGCCCCAGTAGGCCATCACGAAGCCTGGGTCGGTCTTCTGCGCCGCCCTGAAAGCGTCAATCGCGTCTTCGTAGCCAAAGCTGTGGAGCCAGGCGATGCCGCGCTGGAAGTCGGCCTGAGCCGGGGGACTGCCGGAGTTGGCAAAGTTAGCGCGCCCGAGTTGGGCGCCAGACTGTGCGAGCGGGGACACCAAGGCGATGCACGCCAGAGCCAACACAAGAAACGGACGCATGTGGAATAAGCCTCGCGCAAAAAGAAAACGGGGCGCCCCTCTTGGAGCGCCCCGTCCGAACTAGCGGTCTTCCGTCTTAGAACGACAGGCGGAACATCAGCTGGGTCAGGCGCATGAAGCCCGACTGCGAGCGGATCTGGCCGAAGGTCGAGCTGCCCACCGTGTGGATGGGACCGCGCACCTTGACCGTGTTGGTGAGGTTCAGCACTTCGAAGCGCAGTTCGCCGCGCATGCTGCCCTTGAAGGGAATGCCCTTGCTCGCCACGAAGTCCCAGTTGTTACGAGCGGGCGTCCGCACGCTGCCGTCGGTGCGCGGCGAGGTGCCGAGCGTGTAGGCGGCCGGAATGGAATACGCCGCGCCGTTCAGCCACAGCCCGATGCCGCACTCCTGACCGGCGATGCACGACGAGCCCGGAGGCGGCGCAATGCGTTCGTAGTCCGAACCCGACGTCGCCTGCTCGGAACCCGTCAGGTTGACGCGCTGCACCGACGTGAACAGGTTGGTGTTGTTGGTGCTCGACGCAATCGCGATCGGGAAGCCGCTCTCGATCGAGACAATCGACGAAATGGTCCAGTCGCCGAGAATGGCGGCGCCGATGCCGCTCGTCAGCCACTTCTTGCCCTCACCGAACGGCAGTTCGATGATCGGCGAAATGGTGATCTTGTGGGGCACGTCGAGCAGGCCGGTGGAGTACTCGGCGTCGAGGTTGTTGGCATCAAGGGCGCCGGCCGAGTTGCGCGAGAAGAAGTTCCCCTCGGCAAACTGGTTGTCCTTGAGGTTGCTGTAGGTGTAGTTCATGCGGCCACCCCAGCCATTGCTGATGCGCTTCTCGAACTTGAAGACCGCGGCATGGTATTGGCTCATGCCCAAGGTCGACTGGCGCATGATGATGTCGTTGTACTGCGGGAACGGACGCAGCAACTGACGACGCTGTACGGTGGCACTGGTCCCGAGTGAACCGGTCACACCGGCGACGCCCTGGTAGGGGTTGGGCACGGCCTCGAGCAACGCACTACCCTGTGCCAGATATTGTTTGGGCACCTGGTTGATGTTAATGAAGCCGTCATTCGAACCACCGAGACCCAGTTGACGGCCGGTGGCGCCGACGTACTCGAAGCCAACGGCCATGTTGCCGGCCAGTTCGCGCGACAGGTCCACCGAGTACTGCTGCACATAGGGGGACTTCTTGTTCTGGTCGATGAACTCGATCTGCCCACCGACACCGGTCAGCGCGCCTTTGCTGTTACCGACCGGCTGAATCACGCCAGTCGGGAACGGGTTGGTGATCGACACCGTCGGCCGGAACTGGCCCTGGCTAATGAAGGTCTGCTGGCTGAAGCCAATCTGACCGTAGTTGGCCCCGCCGACGCCCTGGTAGTTCCACGGCGCCCAGTAGACGCCGTAACCCGCGCGGACCACCGTCTTCGGGTTGAACGAATAGACCACGCCAACCCGCGGCGAGAACTTGAGCGCCACGGGGTTGCCCTGATACTCGTTGGCGCCGTTCTGGCCGGCATACACCAGGCCGCCACGCGTTGGCTGGCCGTTCACCGTGACGGCACCCAATGCACCGCCAGGGTTCAGGGTGCGATCGAAGGCGACCGTGAAGCCGTTGTTCTCTTCCATCAGGCCCGACTCGTTCTCGAGACGCACGCCGTAGTTCAGCGTCATCTTGGGTCCGATGCGCCAGTCGTCCTGCACATAGGCGCCGATGTAGTGAACAAAGGCATTGAACGGAGTCGAGATGCCCTGGCGCGACTGGTTGCCGGGGTCGCCCGAGGGATAGCCGAGCAGCATCGAGGCCACGGCGTTCCCCGACGGCGCCGAGCCACCCGTGCCGTTGGCCAGGGGGTTCGACGAGGTGTAGTAACGGTCGAACCGGAAGTCGCCAGCGCCGCCCGCAAATGACTGGGTCTTCACGCCGATGGTCCGGTAGTCCATGCCGACCTTCAGGGTGTGATTACCGTACAACTTCGACATGGTGCCGTTGGCGCTCCACGAGTACCAGTTACGCGGGGTCGGGTCGATAGCGCCCTGGCTGTCGTAGTCGGTAGCGGCGATCACGGGGTACTTCTTGACCTGCGTGTTGCTCAGAAAGCTCGAGCTGAATCCAAGCGAGGCCGGGTCGAAGTCAACCGCCAGCGTGTCGTCGTCCACGAACTTAGTCATACCGTAGCGCAGGGTGATGACCGTGTTGTTGCTCGGCAGCCAGGTGTTGTTCAAGGCCACCATCTGCACGCGGCGCGCCAGCAGGTAGTCGTTCGGGTCGGCCGGACCATGCTCACCGGGATTCCAGTAGTTGGAGCACGGCTCATCGGTCGTGTTGTAGAGATAGAAACCGGACAGCGACACCCTGTCACTGAAGCGATGGTCAACCTTCGCGGTATACATCATCGCGAAGTCCTTCACCTGGGCATCGGTGCCGTAGTTCGCGCTGCCGTTGCTGACGTCGCGCTGCGGCGAGGGGTAGGTGTTGACCAGGTTCTGGCCGACGGTGTTGATGCGGCCGGCTGGGATGACGTTGCCCGGGAATGCCGTGCGGCCCGTGCCGTCGGCGTTGCCCGTCAGCGGGTCGTAAACCACCACCAGGTTGCCCGCGGCGTCGAACGACTGCGAGAAGTCGCCTTTGCGTTCGCGGCTGGTCGGGAAACGCAGCGAACCGTTACGGGTGGTGTTGGAGGCATAGCCCTCTTGCCCGTACCAGAAGAACGTGCGGTTCTTGACGATCGGGCCGCCGAAGCCACCGCCGCCCAGCATGAAATTCACGTCCGGCAGGGGCGTGCCGTTCAGAACCGAGAAGAAGCCGTTGGCCGAGCCCCACTTCGGGCGCGTCTGGTAGAAGCCGCTGCCGTGCCAGTCGTTGCCGCCCGACTTGGTCGCGACGTTGAACGTGCCGCCACCGGTGCGGCCGGTCTCGGCGTCGTACTGGTGCACCTGGACGTTGACGCCTTCAAGTGATTCGATCGACGGGTTGGCCGAGGCGCGGTTGCGCAGGTCAGTGACCGGCACGCCGTCGACGAGGTAGTTGTTGGCGCGGCGCGCACCGCCGCCGAGCGACAGCAGCGAGGCGTTGGTCTGGTCCTGCTGGCGGTTGAACTGCGCGTCGCCCGAGGCCACCACGGTGGGCACGGTCACGGCGAACAGGAACGCCGAACGGCCGCCACTTGGCAGCGCTTCGAGCTGACGCGAATCGATGACGCTACCGGTCGACGCGTTCGAGGTGTCGATGAGCGGCGCCTCACCAGTGACGGTGATGGTCTCCTGTAGCGACCCGACGTCGAGCGTGACGTCGAGCGTCACGAACTGCTGGGTCGCAATGCGAACAGCCTTGTTCTCGTAGGTCTTGAACCCGGTGAGGGCGGCCTTCACCGTGTAGGTGCCAGGCGGCACGGCGGCGAAGTTGTACTGCCCCTGCTCGTTCGACACGGCTTCACGGGACGCGCCCGATCCCTCGTTGACGAGAATCACCGTGACCCCGGGGACCACGCCACCGGAATCTTTCACTGAGCCACGCAGGCCGCCCGTGAACGACTGGGCGAACGCAGAGCCGGAGACCACCGGAATAATCAGCAGTGCCAGGAAGCACCACCGCAACAAGGATTTCCTCATAAACGCTTTTCCTCCAAAATCAAGACCGAAACGCTGCCCCTAGAGATTCAAGTCCTTGGCCCGGCAACCGGACCAGTGACAAGGTGTGACAAAGATGGAAAAGTGTAGGCCACCCAGCTTGGCCTTTGCAAGCGCCGTACGCATGGATGACACGCCGCCCACTACGGAATTTTGGATCAGTCGAGGTCCGTGACCGCGCCGGTGCTGGCCGTCGATACCTGGCGCGCATACTTGGCCAACACGCCGCGAATGTATCGGGGTTTGCGGGGCTTCCACGCCTTGCGTCGCGCGCGCCACTCCTTTTCGGTGATGTCGATGCTCAGTTGGCGCGTTCGGGCGTCAATCGTGATGGTATCGCCGTTCTTGACCAGGGCCAGCGGACCGCCGACAAACGCCTCGGGCGTGATGTGGCCCACCACAAAGCCGTGAGTCCCGCCGCTGAACCGGCCGTCGGTAATGAGCGCCACCTCGGCCCCCAGGCCGCGGCCCATGATGGCGCTGGTTGGCGACAACATCTCGCGCATGCCGGGACCGCCCTGCGGACCTTCATAGCGGATCACCACGACATCACCCTTCTTGATCTTGCCGGCCAGAATCGCGGCCAGCGCCGCCTCCTCGCGGTCGTAGACCCGGGCGCGGCCGGTGAACGTCTCCCCTTCCTTACCGCTGATCTTCGCCATGGCGCCCTCCGGCGCCAGATTGCCGCGCAGCACGACCAGGTGGCTGTTCTTCTTGATCGGGTCCGCCACAGCGCGCACCACCTCCTGCCCGGCCGGATAGTCCCTGGTGTCTCGCAGGTTCTCGGCCAGCGTGCGGCCGGTCACCGTCATGGCGTCGCCATGCAACAAGCCCGCGTCGAGCAGCCGTTTCAAGAGCGGCGTGAGGCCGCCGATCTTAATCAGCTCCGCCATCATGAACTTGCCACTGGGCTTGAGATCCGCGAGCACCGGCACGCGCTTGCCGAGGCGCGTGAAATCATCGAGCGACAGCTTGACCTCTGCCGCATGCGCGATCGCCAGCAGGTGCAGCACCGCGTTGGTTGACCCGCCCAGGGCAATCACCGTGGTGATGGCGTTCTCGAACGCCTTGCGGGTCAGGATGTCGCGCGGCCGCAGGTTGTCCTGAACCAGCCTCACCACGGCGGCGCCGGCGTTGGCGCAGTCGCGCTTCTTATCATCGGAGATCGCCGCCTGCGCGGAACTATTGGGCAGGCTGAGACCGAGCGCCTCGATCGCCGACGCCATCGTGTTCGCGGTGTACATCCCGCCGCACGAGCCCGCACCGGGGCACGCGTGCTGTTCGAGGTCGGCCAGCGCGGCAGCCGACAACTTCCCCGCCGCGTGTTGCCCCACCGCTTCAAAGACCGAGACGATGTCGACCGGTTGGTTCTGGAAGATGCCCGGCATGATCGTGCCGCCGTAGACGAATACCGACGGCCGGTTCAGCCGGGCCATCGCCATCACGCAGGCCGGCATGTTCTTGTCGCAGCCGCCGATCGCCACCAGGCCGTCCAGCCCCTCGGCGCCCATCACGACTTCGATCGAGTCGGCAATCACCTCGCGCGACACCAGCGAGTACTTCATGCCTTCGGTGCCCATCGAGATGCCGTCCGAGACGGTGATGGTGTTGAAGATCGAGGCCTTGCCGCCGGCGCCGTTCACGCCCTCGGCAGCGTGGCGCGCCAGGACATCAATGTGCACGTTGCACGGCGTCACCTGGCTCCAGGTCGAGCACACGCCGACCTGTGACTTCTGAAAGTCGGCCCGCGTAAAACCCACGGCGTGCAGCATGGCGCGGCCAGGCGCGCGTTCGGGACCATCAAGCACCAGCGAGGAATGCGGACGTCTACTCATCGCGCTGGATCATACAACCACGTCCCCTTCGTGTTCTGCATGTTTGCACTAAGCTGACTCGGTGGACTCCGTAAGGCTCGATGTCTGGCTTGACGTCGCGTGCGTGTTCAAGACGCGCTCTGAGGCGCAGAAAGCCTGCAAGCTGGGCAAGGTCAGCGTCAACGGCCAGCTCGCCAAGGCGCATCGCGACCTCAAGGCCGGCGACCGGTTGATCATCCAGCGGCCGATGGGTCGCAAGCAGTTACTGACCGTGCTCGGCGTCGCCGACCGCAGTGTTTCGCGGGCCGAAGCCCGGCTGCTGTACGACGACACCTCGCCCAAACCGACGCCCGAAGAGATCGAGCTGCGCAAGCTCGAGCGTATCTACCGGGCCGCCGCCACGCCGCCGACCCGGCCCGACCGTGACCAGCGCCGCACGCTGCGGAGGTTGAAGCGGGGGGAGTAAGATGGCGGTGTGCCATTACGCTTTGTGATCCTTCTCCTGGCCGGTGTCCTGTTTTTCTTCCTGCCCTTTACCGTCGACTTCCTGACCGATTGGATGTGGTTCGGTGAGGTGGGCTACCGGGATGTCTACTCCACTGAAATCACTGCGCGCGCCACGCTGGCCGTGGCCGTGTTCGTGGTCGCCGCCGCCTGGTTGACCTTTCATATGCGGATGGCGCTCGCCGCCCTCTCGCCGGCGCCGGTCACCTTCACGACCCGCGAGGGGTTCACCGTCGCGCTGCCGACTCGCGATCAGCTGCGCCCCCTCGTTATGATCGCGGTGGTCGTCGCCGCGTTTCTCGTGGCGTCGTTCGCCTCCAGCCAGTGGATGACGGTGCTCAATTGGTGGCACCAGTCGCCGTTCGGCAAGGTTGACCCGGTACTCGGACACGATGCCAGTTTGTATATCTTCACGCTGCCCGTCCTGGAATTGGCCCGCGGCCTGGTGGTGGGCCTGGTGATGCTCGCCGCCGCAGGCTCCGCCGCGCTGTATGTGGCGGCCGGCCAGATGGCGCTGACACCGTTCGGCGTGACCGTTCAGGATCGCGCACGGCGCCATCTCACGTGGCTGGCCGCGGTGTTTTTTCTCACCCTGGCCGTGGGCGCGTGGCTCAGCCGTCTCAACGAGATCGTGGCGCCGTCGGGCATCATTCAGGGTGCCAGCTACGCCGACGTCCATGCGCGTATACCGGCGGCGCTCGTCCTCATGGTCGCGGCGGTGGTCGCCGCCGGCCTGGCCGCGGCCTCGGCCACCAGCGGTTCGAATCGGCTCTTAATTGCCGGCGCGGCGCTCTATGTCCTGACGATGCTCGGCGGCGAAGGCTACGCGACCATGCTCCAGCGATTCGCCGTGACGCCGAACGAGCAGGTGCGCGAGACGCCGTTCATTGAATACAACATCGCCGCCACCCGCGAGGCGTTCGCCCTGGACCAGGTCGAAGAGCGCGAGCTGCCGGGCGAAGGCACGCTGACGCGGGCCGATCTCGAGGCCAACCGCGGCACGCTCGACAACGTCCGCCTGTGGGACCACCAGCCGCTGCTCGACACCTTCGGGCAGATCCAGGAGATCCGCGCCTACTACGACTTCGTCTCGGTCGATAACGACCGCTACATGATCAACGGCAAGAACCGCCAGGTCATGCTCTCGGTCCGCGAGCTCAACCCGGCCGCGCTGCCCAACCGGACGTGGATCAACGAGCGCCTGGTCTTCACCCACGGCTACGGTCTGACGCTCGGGCCGGTCAACGAGGTGACGAGCGAAGGTCTGCCGGTGCTGTTCGTCCGCGACCTGCCGCCGGTCACCACCGTCGACATCGAGATCACCGAGCCCAGCATTTACTACGGCGAGCTGGCTGGCGACTACGTGATCGTGCGCAGCAAGGCGCAGGAGTTCCACTATCCGAAGGGCGAAGACAACGTCTACGCGGAGTACAACGGCACGGGCGGTGTGCCGGTCGGCTCGTTCTGGAACAAGCTGCTGTTCGCGGCCCGGTTCCGGTCCTATCAGATTCTGTTGAGCGACGACATCACGGCCGAGAGCCGGCTGATGTTCGACCGCCAGATTCGCCAGCGGGTCTCGAAGATCGCGCCGTTCCTGGTCTTCGACGAGGATCCGTACCCGGTCGTCAACGACGGCCGCATTTTCTGGATTCAGGACGCCTACACGGCGACCGACCGCTACCCGTATGCCACCGCTGCCGGTGGTGTGAACTACATCCGCAACTCGGTCAAGGTCGTGATCGACGCCTACCACGGCTCGGTCGACTTCTACGCCGCCGAACCGGACGATCCGATCGCGCAGACGCTGTCGCGGATCTTCCCGGCGCTGCTTAAGCCGCTCAGCGACATGCCGGCGGGTTTGCGCAGCCACGTCCGTTACCCGGAAGGCATCTTCCAGATTCAATCGTCGGTCTATGCGACCTACCACATGACTAACCCGGCGGTGTTCTACAACAAGGAAGACCAATGGGAAGCGCCGGCGGTTGACAGCAGCGGTGAGACCCGCCGCATGGAGCCGTACTACGCCATGATGAAGCTGCCGGGCGAGCAGGATGCCGAGTTCATCCAGATGCTGCCGTTCACGCCGCGCCGGCGCGACAACCTGGCATCGTGGATGGTGGCTCGCAGCGACGGCGAGCATTACGGCAAGCTGCAGGTGTTCCAGTTCCCCAAGCAGACCCTGGTCTTCGGTCCGCAGCAGGTGGTGGCCCGGATCAACCAGGATCAGGTGATCTCGCCGCAGATCACGCTGTGGAACCAGCAGGGCTCACAGGTCATCCAGGGCACCTTGATGGTGATTCCGATTGAGCAGTCACTGATCTACGTGCGGCCGCTGTACCTGCGCGCGCAAGCCGGGCGCATTCCGGAACTGACTCGCGTGATCGTCGCCTACCAGAACCGGATTGTCATGGAGCGGACGCTGGATGAAGCGATCGCGCGGCTGTTCGGTGAGAGCGATCGGACCGGCCGGCCGGCCGCGGCGCCGGCCGCGAGTACCCCGGCGCTCGCGGGTGCGGCCCCCTCGGCGGCGACGCCGACGGCATCGCCCGAGTGGGAGCGCATGGCCGGCGAGTCACGCGCGGCGTATCAACGAGCGCTCGATGCGCAACGCGCCGGTGACTGGGCGAAGTACGGCGAAGAAATTAAACGGCTCGGCGAATTGCTTGAACGGATGAAGCAGCCACGATAAGGGTGCGTCAGCTGCCTCGGGGGCTACACGGTCAGCCCCCGGAACACGTCAAGCGACCGCAACCGAGCCAACTACGCCTGCACCTTAGGCACTATGATCAAGCCGTGCCCGTTCTCGACGCTCACCAGCGCCCCTTGCGCAACCTGCGCCTGTCGGTCACGGATCGCTGCAACCTGCGGTGCCAGTACTGCATGCCCGAGGCGGACTACCTCTGGCTGCCACGCGAGGACATCCTGCAGTTCGAGGAGATCGACCGGCTGGTCGAGCAATTCCTGATTCTCGGCGTGGACAAGGTCCGCCTGACCGGCGGCGAGCCGCTGTTGCGTCGCGACCTGCCCGAACTGGTGGCGCGACTCGGCAGGAAACCCGGGATCAAAGACTTCGCGATGACCACCAACGCGGTCTTGCTGGCCCAGTCGGCGGCCGACCTGCAGGCGGCTGGACTACACCGCCTGACCATCAGCCTCGACACCTTGCAGCGCGATCGGTTCATCAAACTGGCGCGGTTCGACGAATTGTCGCGCGTGCTCGCCGGCATCGATGCCGCCGTCGACGCGTTCCCCGGCTTCAAGATCGACACCGTGATGATCCGCGGCGTGAATGACGATGAACTGATTCCGCTACTCGAGTTCGCGCGCGAGCGGCGCGCCGAGATCCGCTTCATCGAATACATGGACGTTGGTGGCGCCACGACCTGGTCGATGAACCAGGTCTACTCGCGGCACGACATGCTGGCCGCCATCGCCGCGCACTTCGGTCCGGTCGAGCCTGTTCGCGAGTCGTCTTCGGCACCGGCAGAACGCTATCGGCTGACCGACGGCACCGTCTTCGGCATCATCGCCTCAACCACCGAACCGTTCTGCAAGTCGTGCGATCGCAGCCGTCTGACCGCCGACGGGCTCTGGTATCTGTGCTTGTATGGCGCGCGGGGGGTGGACTTGCGCGGGCCGCTGCGCGGCGGCGTCAGCGACGAGGCCTTGCGCGACCTCGTCACCAGCGTGTGGCGCACGCGCACGGATCGCGGTGCCGAGGCGCGCTTGTCCCAGCGCGAACGCTCACCGTTGATTCCGGTGAGCGCCCTGCGGAGGGATCCCCACCTGGAAATGCACACGCGTGGAGGGTAGCCGCGAAGGGCTCAGCCCCTAGCAGTGCGCTTCGAAGGCCTTCTGTAGTTCAGCCGCGATCATGTCCGACGAGCGGGTCTCGATGTCTTTGCGTTCCATCAAATAGACCAACTTGCCGTCCTTCATTAATCCAATCGACGGCGATGACGGCGAATACGGCGCGAAGTGCGCGCGGGCGGCTTCGGTCGCTTCCACATCCGCACCAGCAAACACCGTCGTCAGGTGCTCGGGGCGCTTGCCCTGGCGCAACGCCAGCGCAATGCCGGGGCGGGCTTTGCCCGCGGCGCAGCCGCACACCGAGTTCACGACGAGCAGCGTCGTGCCGGCCTGCTGGACCGCGGCCTCGACCGCGTCGGGCGTCTTGAGATCTTTGAAGCCCAGCTGGGCTAACTCTGCGCGCATGGGCGCGATAAACGGCTCCGGATAGCGTTGAATGATCATGTGTCTTGAATCCTCTTCAAACAAACCGGCGTCCCACTAATGATTCCGCTGACTGCTATTGTAACTGCAATGGTTCCCGCCGAGCGCATTTCCACCCTCAACCGCGCGCCCGTTCGCATGGACGGCGACTACGTTTTGTATTGGATGATCGCCGCTCGCCGCTCCCGCTACAACTTTGGGCTCCAGCGCGCCGTCGAACACGCCATCCAGCTCGGCAAGCCCCTGGTCGTGCTCGAAGCGTTACGCGCCGGACACCGCTGGGCTTCGTCCCGCTTTCACCAGTTCGTCATTGATGGGATGCGCGACAACGCGCGGGGGTTTCAGCGCGCCGGCGTTCGCTACCATCCCTACCTCGAGTGCGCCGACGGTGAGGGCCGCGGGCTGCTGGTCGCGCTGGCCGCGAATGCCGCCGTCGTCGTCACTGACGACTACCCCGCTTTTTTTCTTCCCGCCATGGTCACAGCGGCTGCCAGCCAGTTGCCGGTGGTACTAGAGGCGGTCGATTCCAATGGCCTGCTGCCGGTGCGCGGCGCAGCCAAGGTCCATGCCACGGCGTACTCGTTCCGGCGGATGCTGCAGGAGGCTCTGCCGCGGCACTTGCCGCAACGGCCGCTCGAGGATCCTCTCGCGCCACTCACCGGATCCCCTCCGGCTCTGCCGGCCGGCCTGTCGACACGATGGCCCGATGCGCTCGCCTGGCTTGACGGGGCCGGCACGCTCTCAGGACTGGCCATCGATCACCGGGTCACGCCGGTTGACATGCGCGGCGGCGAGACGGCCGCGCGGGCGGCCCTTCACGCCTTCGTCGCAAATGGCCTGCCCGCCTACGGCGCCAGCCGCAATCATCCCGACCACGATGCCTCGAGCGGACTCTCGCCGTATCTGCATTGGGGCCACCTGTCACCGCACGAGGCGTTTGCCGCCGTGATGTCGCGCGAGGGATGGCTCGGCGACACGCCTCGGCGCGCCACTGGCGCGCGCGAGGGCTGGTGGGGCGTCAGCGCCGACGCCGAGGCGTTTCTCGATCAGTTGATCACGTGGCGTGAACTCGGCTTCAACTTCACCGCCAACCGCGCCGACTACGACTTGTTTGAGTCACTACCGCCGTGGGCGCTCGCGACACTGGCAGCGCACGAGAGCGACGAGCGCGAGTGGGTCTATGACTTGCCTACGCTCGAGCACGCTCGCACCCACGACCCGCTGTGGAATGCCGCCCAGCGGCAACTGGTGAGCGAAGGGCGCATGCACAACTATCTGCGCATGCTGTGGGGCAAGAAGATCCTGCAGTGGTCGGCGACGCCACGCGAGGCGCTGGCGGCGATGATCGAGCTGAACAACAAGTACGCGCTTGATGGCCGCGACCCCAACTCCTACAGCGGCATCTTCTGGGTCCTCGGGCGCTACGACCGTCCGTGGTTTCCGGAGCGGCCGATCTACGGCGTGGTGCGCTACATGACGTCAGAGAACGCCGCCCGCAAGCTACGGCTGCGCGAGTATCTGGCGCGCTATGGGGATCCGAATACAGGAGCTAAGGAGATAAAGCGAACTTTATTCTCCTGATCTCTTGAACTCCTGGTTATCCAATCAGGCTCTTGATGGAGTTCCCAGGGTTTAGTGGAGACCCTGCAACGAAGGCATGGCCGAGTGTTATCATCCGCGCCATGCGAACCGTTGCTGCCCTGTCGTGGTGCCTCATCCTTGTCCTTTTGACCGCCAGCTCGGCCTCGGCGCAGGTCACGGCCTTTGTTGGCGGCCGGCTGATCGACGGCACTGGCCGCGTCATCGAGAACGGCACCCTGATCATCGACGGCGGCCGCATCGTCGCCGCCGGCCCGGCCGCGACTGCGGTACCGGCGGGAGCGACCCGCGTGGACGTCAAGGGTAAAACCCTGTTACCCGGCCTGGTGAACGCGCATGGCCATGTCGCCGCGACGGTGGGGCTGCGTTCTGATCCCGCCTCGTATACGCGTGACAACCTCACGCGGCAGTTGAAGACGTATGCACAGTACGGCGTAACCACGGTGTTCAGCCTTGGCGACGACCAGGCGCTGGGCTTTGAGATGCGGAACGAGCAGGCCGGCGGCCCACTCGATCGAGCCAGGATTTTTGTTGCCGGCGCGGTCATTACCGGCAGCACCGCCGAAGAGGCCAGGGCCATGGCGGCCAAGGTCGCGGACATGAAGCCGGACCTGTTGAAGATTCGCGTCGACGACAACCTGGGCTCCAGTCGAAAAATGCCGGAGCCAGCCTGGCGCGCCGTGATCGACGAGGCGCACAGACGGAACTTGAAGGTCGCGGTCCACATCTACTTGCTGGCCGACGCAAAGGCCACGCTCGATGGCGGCGTGGACTTCATTGCCCACAGCGTGCGCGATGTGCCGGTCGACGAAGGGTTGATCGCGGCGCTGAAGAGCCGCGACGTGTGTTACTCGCCCACCCTCACGCGCGAGATCTCAACCTTCATCTACGACGCGACGCCGACCTGGATTGACGACCCGTTCTTCGTCAAGGGCGTCACGCCCGACATCATCACGCAGCTCAAGGATCCCAAGCGCCAGGAGCAGATCCGGAACGGCGCGGGCTGGAAGGCCGGTCAGCAATACAAGGCCGGCCTTGAAGTAGCGAAGCGCAATCTCAAAACCCTGGTGGATCGCGGTGTGCGCATCGCGTTCGGGACCGACACGGGGCCACCGGCCCGCTTCCAGGGGTTCTTCGAGCACCTGGAGCTCGAGATGATGGTCGAGGCTGGGCTGACGCCGATGCAGGCGCTGGTGTCGGCCACCGGCGATGCCGCGCGCTGCCATCAGCGCGCCGGGCAGTTGGGCACGCTGGCGCCGGGCGCGGCCGCCGACGTATTGATCCTCGGTGCCAACCCGCTCGACAACATCCGCAACACCCGGAGCATCGAGCAGGTGTGGATCAACGGTCGGAAAACGTTCTAAGAGATCGGTAATCTGCGGCTGTCCGTCTGCGGCCTAGCGTGGATTCCTGGCGGGGCCGTACACCGGCCGGCCCGGCCGCGCGCCCGTGAGGCCCTTGGGGTCAGCGCATCGACATCCGCGGTGTCCTTGGTCCAGTACGCTGGAGAGCCGCCTTCACCGATGATCTCGGTCGTGATGCCCTGGCGCAGGTGACTCTCGCCATTGCCATCGGCCAGCAGGGTGGTGTCCGACTGGCCCTGCACGGCGAGAAAGCCGGGAGCCGCCGTCAGACCGCTCGCATCGATCACGCGCCCGGCTTGGCCGGCCGACAGGTCGCCCACCGCGACAATGCGATCGCCGCCGATGGCGACGTCCCCGCGGGTGGGTGCACCGCCGCTCCCGTCGACCACGGTCCCGCCGCAAATGACCAGGACCGGAATCAAGCGATCGCGGAGCAAGCTCATTGTGGGCAACTATAATCACTTCATCATCCCAGCCCAAGCCACGGTCAGCGCGTACGTGCCGAATGGTCCGGCTGAAGGTGGATCAACCGTCCGCGGGCTGTTCACGGCTGATGAGTATTGGGCGGTTCGTGCCTTCTTCGCGGCGCGACCGCACCTGTCGCCGACACCGCTCCTCGACCTGCCCAGCCTGGCCCGCAGACTCGGCCTGGGTCGCGTCATGATCAAGGACGAGACCGGCCGATTTGGACTGAACGCCTTCAAGCTGCTCGGTGGCCGGTTCGCCATGGAGACCCTCGCCGCCGAGGGCGCCCTGCCGCCCGGACACACGGTCGTCTGCGCCAGCGAAGGCAATCATGGCCGCGCCGTCGCTCGCGCGGCGCGCGAGGCCGGCTGCCAGGCCCGGGTCTACATGGCCGCCGACGCCGCGCCGGCGCGCGTGGACGCCATTGTCGGCGAAGGCGCGACCGTCGTGCGGGTGGATGGTTCCTATGACGATGCGGTCCGCCGACTGAGCGCGGATGCGGCCGCTCACGGCTGGACCATTGTGTCGGACACCTCGTGGGACGGCTACGAACGCATTCCGCGACTGATCATGTTGGGCTACACCCACATGATGGATGAAATCGTGGCGACACTGAAATCTGAGCCATCTGTGTCATCTGCGGCGCTGGATGACCACGCGTCATCGGCCTTCGATTCTGTGTTCGTGCAGGGTGGCGTCGGTGGATTGCTGTGCGGCATCGCCAGTTGGTGTGCGTTTCACGCGCCAACCAGCGCGGTGGTGTCGGTCGAACCGACCACCGCCGCCTGCCTGCAAGCGTCGGCACGTGCCGGACGACCCACCGCCGTCGGCGGCCCGCTCGCCACGACGATGGCCGGCCTGCGCAATCGCGAGGTGTCGCCCCTGGCGTTTCAATCGCTGCGCGCGACGGTGGCGGCGTATTTGGCCATTGATGATGTCTGGGCGAACGACGCGATGCGGACGTTGGCCGATCCGGCCGAGGGCGATCCCATGCTCGCGGCCGGCGCCTCTGGAGCCGCGGCGCTCGGTGGCTTGCTCGCCGTCTGCGGTGACCCGGCGATGCAGCAGGTCCGCGAGCGCCTGCGCCTTGGCCCCACCTCACGCGTACTCGTGCTGGTCAGCGAAGGTGTGACCGAACCGGCGCTATGGACCGAGGTCACCGGAAAGCCTGTCGGCCATAGCGCCGAGCGCGGCCAATCCCGACTTGCTGGTGTGGAAGCCGTCGATTCTGGAGTGCTACTACTCGACGGAATTGCTGAAGTCTGACCAGGCCAAACGATCGCTCGTAATGCCGGATTTGGTCCGGCTAACCACCTTCGCCGAGGCGTCGGGAGCCCTTGAGAATCTCGTCGACGATGAACACGTCGGTGAGCAGGGCGCGCACATGAATCGATGCGTTCACGTTGTCGACCATTTGTGAGCTGATGCCTGGCTGTCCGAGCAGCAAGCGCAGGGCGGCCTGGGTGGCCGCCGCGTCTCGTGCCAGGGTTTCCAAGAAGGTGTCGAGCGCGTCGACCGGCCCCACACCGACAGCTTTGCCGCACTCACGATAGGTGCCCGCCAGGTCGGTGAGCGCCGCCTCAAATCGCTGGAGGTGATCGCGGAGCTGCCCGCTATTGGCAGCCCCTTGATCGGTGTGCAGACCCTGAGCCGCGTAGCCCAGCATCAGTTCGTAACCCGCCTCGATGGCTTCGGCTCGTCGAGCCAGTTCTTCTCGGGCCGCCTCTGGGGTCACTTGTCGGCGACCCAGCGGTCAGGGTCGTGATGCTCAAGGTACTCACGTCGCGTCACGGTGCCGAAGATCATCGCCTTGGTGACCCACAGCTTTTCTGGTCGCAGCGCGAAGTAGATGTGCGCGATGACCAGGCCGACAAAACCGACACCCATGAGGCCGTGCACCACATACGTAATGCCCCAGGTCGCGTCCGTCAGTATGTACGGGTTGCGTTCGACGATGCCGGTGCGGACACGCCACATCATCAGGATGCCGGTGGCGATGACCGCCAGACCCGCGACCAGCACCGCCAGGTGATAGAGGCGGTTGCCAAGCGGATACTTGCCCGGCTTCGGCGCGCCTGGTGTCTCCTGTCCCAAGTCGCGCATCATCTCGGCCTTGAACTCCGGGATGTCCTTCGGGCCGATCCAGATCGACCAGAAGTCCAGCACGAAGGTGGCGTGCACAATATGGAACATGACCGAGGCCGTCAGCAGGATGCCGGCCATCCAGTGCCAATAGACCCACGCGAACTTCACGCCGACGATCGGCAGGAAGGCCGTGACCAGCAACGTGAGCATGCTGAATGCCATCACCCAGTGGAACATCCGCGCCACGAAACCGTGACGGGTGATATTAGCCGGGAGTCCCTTGCGCGCGGCCTCCAAGCGATCCACTTCCGACGAGTCGCGCTTGTGGTGCTGGGAGAACAGCATGTAGCCACCGTGCGCGAGCAGGAACAACAGGCCGCCCACGAGCGCCGCCCAGAACAGATCCCAGGAAATGTGGATGAGTACCGACTCACCCCACGGACTGCGCGCCCAACTTACGAGGTTGCCCATTCAGCCTCTCCGCGAATGGCGCGCTTCACGAGCGCCTTAACCAGCGGGATCTTGTAGGCGTTGTGACGCAGCGGCACGGCACCCTGCACGGCGAGGTCAGCGGCCAGGTCGGCCGTGGCCTTGTCGCGTGGTTTGCCCTTGATGGCGGCTTCCACCGCGTCGAGCCGATACGGCTCGGCGGCGACGCCATTGACCACCAGGCGGGCCTCACTGATCGTCGTGCCCGACATGTTCAGTGAGGCGGCAATGTTTACGAGCGCGAAGTCCCACACCTGGCGGTCGCGCACCTTCTCGAAGTAGTGCGCCTTCCCTGCCCAGGTCGCCGGGATGCGGATGGCCGTCAGCAGGTCGCCAGGCTGCAGTACCGTCAGCTTGGTGATGTCGATGCCGGGGCCGACGAAGAACTCACGGGCCGGCAAGACACGCTCGGCGGAGCCGCGCTTGATCACGAATTCGGCGTCGAGCGCGATGAGCGCCGGTGCCGTGTCCGATGGATTCACCGCGACGCAGCGATCGGCATTAAAGATCGCATGCTCGCGGTTGATCGAGGTCGGCGTATCGGCGTAGCAGATGTTGCCGCCCGCACGATAACAGGGCCAACCGGCGCGGTAGTACCAGCAGCGCGCGTCCTGCGACACGTTGCCGCCGACGGTGCCCTGGTTACGAATTTGCGGCGACGCAACCTTCAACGCCGCGGCGGCCAGCATTGGGAAACGCTCCTTGACCAGCGGGTCGTCTGCCACGCTCGTCAGCGTGGTCATGGCGCCGATCTCGAGGCCGCCCGCGGCGTCCTTGATCCCGCGCAGTTCGGTGACGTTACCGAGGTCAACGACGACCTTCGGCTTCCTGATGCGATCCTTCAGCCAATCGAAGGTGTCCATTCCGCCGGCCATGACCCAGGCATCGGCGCCATGGCGGTCGAGAATTGCAAGAGCGTCACCCACATTCGCCGGCTGGAAGAGCTCGAATGCCGGCATTACGTCGCGAATCGGTGGCATTTGTCAGTCTCCCCTTAGATGAACGCTTGAAGCGGGTTGGCCATCACCGGCTTGCGGCCGTTGGCCAGCACTTCGGCAATGTGTTCCGGCTGCACCGGGGTGCGCCTGATAATGTCGTCGCCGACTGCATCGGCCAGGGCCGCCAGCACCGCGCCGGCTGCAGCGACGGTCGAAGGCTCGCCGATGCCTTTGGCACCGGTTGGATTGCTCGGATCCGGCAACCCAACGGCGCCCCACTTGGCGTTGATGGGCACATCGAGGATCGTCGGCGGCTTGTTGTGATGCATCCGGGTCGAGAGGCCGGCGCCGTATTGCGGGTCGTAGACCAGTTTCTGGCTGCGAATGTGGCCAATGCCCTGGAGACTGCCGCCATTGATCTGGCCGCCCAGTGAGTTCGGGTGAATCACCGTACCGACGTCGGCGACGCCCACGAAATCCACGATCGTCCAGACGCCGGTTTCCACGTCGACCTCAACTTCGGCAAACGCCGACATGAAGCCGTAGGTCTGGCCGTCGCGTGGCAGGTTGTCGCGCGCCACGCCCATGAGCCCGCGGCCCTTGTGCGCCGCCGCCGCGGCCTTGGTCATGGCGTTAATCTCTTTCGGCACTTCCGTGCCGTCGTAGATGCCACCGAGGGAAATAGCGCGCTCGGCCGCCTTGGCCCACGTCAACCGGAGCCCGCCGCCCTTGCGGATGACGCCCTGTGCGTTGGTGTCGTACTGATCGGCCGTGCCGCCAAAGTCCTTCGCGGCAATTTCGGTCAGCTTCTTCTTGAGGTCCATGCCCGTCGCGTAATTCGCGCGAGTATGGGCGTAGGTCGTCTGGCTGCCGGCCTGGATGGAAGACCACGGCAGGCCCTTCGAAGTGTTGCCCCAGACCACTTCGCAGTTTTCCCACGGCACATTCGCGACCTCGGCGATGACGCGCGCGGTGTCGATCACCGAGTGCGTGCCGAGGTTACCGATGCCTTGGTGAATTTCCAGCTTGCCGTCAGGCCGCAGAATGCAGAGGCCGTCGACGCCGATCGAACCGGCCGTATAGGCACCGGTCCCGACGCCGACGCCGCGCACCTTGCTGCCCGTGCGCTTGCCGCTATTGCCCTTGCGCGCTTCCCAACCAAACAGTTCGGCGCCCTGGTCGAGGCACTCTTTGACAAAGCAGCTGGTCAACTTGTTGCGCGGACGTCCCGGCGGCGTTTCCGGCGCTACCAGTCCGAACAGCGCCTGTCCTTCAGGCGCGTTCAGCTTGCGAATCGCGACCTGATCGAGGCCAAGTTTCTTCGCGGCTTCATGCACCAGCGGCTCAAACCAGACCGATGCCTGCAGGCCGCCGGGGGCGCGCTGCGACGTGCCGGGGGGCGTGTTGGTCGCCACCGAGAGGCCGCGGAAGCGCATGTTCGGCGCCTGGAACAACAACGAACCGAGGTTCGCGGTGGTCGCGTGATCGCCCTGACGGCGATACGGACCGGCGGCTTCAACGATGAACGTGTCGATCGCGGTGACGCGACCGTCCTTCTTGAAGCCCATCTTGACCCAACCCTGGTAGCCAGGGCGGACGCGGCCGATGTAAGTCTCTTCCGCGCGCGAAATACGCATCATCACCGGGCGGCCATTCAGCTTCTTCGACATCAGAGCCGGAATCGCTATCGACTGCGCGCCCGGAATCTTGCTGCCGAAACCGCCACCTGTGTACTCGCTGATGAGCACGAGTTCTTCAGGCTTGACACCCACCCAGCCGGCCACTGACGCCACGGTGCGCGCCAGGCTCTGCGTCGACACATGCAGGTGGCATTTGCCGTTCTGCCAGTACGCCATCGCCGACCGCGATTCAAGCGGCTGGTGCGACGTCGTCTGTTGATACATGTCGCGCTCGACGATGAGGTCGGCTTCCTTGAAGCCTTTCTCGATGTCGCCGAACACCAGCGTCTCGGTCGCCTCGGCGCCAACCGGGAACTTACCGGCGTCGACTGTCGCCATGTCGGCGGCAGTCCACTTGATGGTCTTCATGCTGGGGCCAACAAAGACGTTGCCCTGCGTGCGGCCATTCGGCGACCCGGGGCGCATGCCCTCGAGCGGGTCGATGACGAACGGCAAGGCTTCGAACTCCACCACGATCTTGTCGATGGCTTCGGCGGCGAGTTCTTCGCTATCGGCGGCGATCGCGAGTATCGGTTCACCCTCGTAAACCGGTTCGTCGGTCAACGCATATTCCTGGGGCATGGGCGGAGCCGGCGGTGCGGCCGGGGCTGCACCTGCAGCACCAGCGGCCGGAGCGGCGGCGGCCGGAGCCGCGGCACCCGCCGCAGGAGCCGGAGCGGCCGCGCCTGTCGCAGGAGTTGCTGCCGCAGCGGGTGCGCCGGCCGGACGTGCCGCAGCACCGGCGGCGGCTGGCGGCGGTCCTGCGGGCGGTGCCGGGACGGGCAGATCCTTCGCCGTCAGAATGCCGTGGACGCCAGGCATGGCGAGCGCCGCTGACGCATCAATGCTAATCACCTTCGCGTGCGGACGCGGGCTCGGCATCAACTTGATGAAGACCATGCCCTCGGCCCGGAAGTCCTCGGCGTACTTCGCCTTGCCGGTCACCTTGGCGACCAGATCAGGCGTGACGTAGTTGTGACCGAGGAGCCTGAATTCCATTTTCTTGGGTGGCTCGACCGGTTTCGCCGGCGCGACTGGCTTCTGCTGTTCAGCCATGATTACGCCCCCCTCGATTTGTCGGCCGCCACCATCATGACGTCCAGAATCTTGTTGTAGTCAGCACACCGGCAGAGATTGCCGGAGATGCCATGCGCGAGCTGTTCGCGCGTCGGACTGGGATTGGTCTTCAGGAAGCCGACCGTGGCCATCACGAAGCCGGGCATGCAGAAGGCGCACTGGAAGCCCTGGCCATCAACGACGGCCTGCTGCACCGGGTGCAGAGTGCCATCGGGCTTGGCGAGGCCCTCGATGCTCACGACCTTCTTGCCGCGCACGCTGTGCGTCAGCACCGAGCACGCGTAGCGCGGGACATCGTCGACCGTGACGGTGCAGGCGCCGCACTCGGCGCGGTCACAGCCTAACTTGGTGCCGGTGAGACCCAGCTTGTAGCGCAAGGTCATGGCCAGCGTCTCGTTCTTCAGCACATCGACACGGCGTTGTTGGCCGTTCACGTCGAGCGTGATGAGACGTTCAACCGCACCAGCCATGCCATCGTTCTGGCCCATGATGGTGGTGCGGAACAGGTATGCCGACGCAGACACGGTCGCGCCCGCTGCGATGACACCCTTGATGAAATTACGTCGCGAGTGGCCGGGTTGAAGACCCGGTACGTCCGTCATGCCGTCTTGACTCATTGAGCCCATCCCCCCGAATAGCTGCGCATGATAACACCAACTGTCACAATGCAATTACGTTGTTAGCGGTCGGAGATTGAACCTGAACGTTCGTTCAAGGCCAAGGTCAGACCCGGCGGATGCGGCCTTCAGCCGCTCGAGCCAGCCGGTCCCTAACCGCCAGGCCCAACCCCTCGGGACCGATCGACGTGGCCAGGATATGGCTGACACCAGTGGCGTCGAGCGCGCGCAACGCGGCGAATAATTCACGCGCGGCCCGCGCCGGGTCGCGCCGCGAACCGTAGGGCTGCACCTCGACTCGTCCATGTGACGCCAACGCCGCCAGTTCCGGTGCAAGCGCCACCAGGTCGTCCTCGGGCGCGAGAATGCCGACCCTGGCACCAGTCGCCGCGAGCGTCCGGGTGTCGGCGGCCACCCTCTGGATCACCTTGTCCGCCATTCCGTCGTAGAGCGTCAACTCGGCCCGCGGGGCGTAGTGCCGCGTCAACTGTCCTGGCGCCAACTGTGCAACGTCCGCATGGCCACGCGCGGCGATGGCGACGACCGCGGGAACCACCGACTGGATCTGTGCCAGGGTCAGGCCGCCCGGCCGGCGCATGACCGGTGGGTCGACCGTGAAATCGACGATGGTGGACTCAAGGCCGATGTCGGTCGGACCGCCATCGAGCACGAGGTCGATCCGGCTGTCGAGGTCCGCCAGCACGTGCGCGGCGGTGGTCGGGCTCGGTCGTGAGAAACGGTTGGCACTGGGCGCGGCCACGGGCACGCCGGCCATCTCCAGCAAGGCGCGCGCGACCCGGTGCGACGGGACGCGAAGCGCGACGCTCGGCAGGCCCGCCGTCACGCTGTCAGGAATCTGCGGCTTCTTCGGCAGGATGATCGTCAATGGGCCGGCCCAGAACGCCAGCCCGAGCTTGCGCGCGGCCGGCGGCACGTGCGACGCGCACATCGACAGTTGCCCGATGTGAGCAAGATGAACGATCAGCGGGTCGGTGGCCGGACGTCCCTTCGCTTCAAAGATTCGCGCCACCGCCTCCCCATCGAGGGCGTTGGCCCCGAGCCCGTAGACGGTCTCAGTGGGAAAGGCGACCAGGCAACCGGCGCGTAACGCCTGCGCGGCTTGCTCAATGACCGCCGGGTCGGGCTGCGCGGGATCGACCGCCACGATACGGGTGATCATCGGCTTGGGGCTTGGGGCTTGAGGCGTGAGGCGGTCAAGGCCTCAGTACCAATCAGCAGTTGGACCACGCGACTGTAGCTTCGCACACCCTCTTCGACACCCTGTGATTTCAACATCTGATCATACGTCGACCACGCGGCGCGCTCGACGGGTCGCACCAGCGCCTTGAGGCGTTGCCGGATGGCTTCCTGATCCTGCCGTGGACCGGCCTCCAGCTTCTCCAGCACCAGTCGCTGGGTGACCGGCTGCAACTGGTTCGTCGATTCCGAGACCAAGTCCAGCCACGCGCTGTACTCGGCCGCGGGACCCGCCCGCCAGGCAGCCAGGTAGCCGACGAAACTGGCGGCTGATTCCGGTGCGTAGCCCGACAGATGCGCCCACTCGTGCGCCAACACCGCGGGCCGCTCGGGGCCCGTGAGATCCGGATTGAGCAGGGTCTCAAGAAAGAACGGTGCGAGCTGGCCACTCACGCCGGCGGCGCGATAGAACGGCGACAGCATCGACGTCTTGGGATGCGCCACGCGCGTTGGACTGGGCCGCCCGAACTCGCGCTCGACCTGATGCAGCGCGTCGCTGAGCGCGGTGGGCCAATCATGAATCGCCGGGAAGCCCTCGGCATGTGCGGCGGCGTAGGACCGGTTCGCTTCACGAACCGCCAGTTCGGCCAGTCCGCGCACGGCTTGCGGCGTGATGCGCGACTCGTCGAACGGAATCTGCGTCTCGATCATCGGCCGCGCGTAGTTCAGTCCCCACGCGGCGAGGAACCACAGATACACCACTGACCCTCCGGCAAGCGTCGCGAACAGGCCGCGTGCGATCGGCTTGATCGATTTCTCGCGCCGCACGCGGCGCAGCCAGTAAATCCAAGACCCGGTCACGATCAGAAGCAGGAACCCTAACGTCACGTCGAACCACGCGACCGGGGATCGATTTGACAGCGCGGTGAGGTTGCCCTGGATGAACGGATACAGCCCGCGCGCATAGTAGCGCTCCACGGTCTGAGCGGACGGCGGCGCCAGCGCCATGACCGCGGCGACCGCAATCGGGGTGAGTTGAACGAGGGTCTTGGGAGATGGTTTCAAGGGTTGGCCTGCCAACCGTAGCTCAGGTTCACTCGATCAGGAACCTGAGCGAAGGTTGGTCGGGATGCCGAGATTCGAACTCGGGACCTCCTGCACCCCAAGCAGGCGCGCTACCAGGCTACGCTACATCCCGTCCACTACGAGCTGACGGACTTGCGGGGTTCGCAACGACTAACCTAAAGGTTTGTCGTCTCCGATTCTATTTTCTCTTGGTGGCTTTCGCCACTATCTTCTTCTTCTCGACCGGGGACGGTGGCACCAATTCCAGTTCCGCCGTCTCGACGCCGTCCTTCGCCAGCAGCCGAAGAATCGATTGCAGGCCCGTCTTGACGTCCCGCAGGCTGTCCCTCACGCGGTCGCCGACGACCTCTCTTACCAGGACCGCCGCGCCGCTTTCCTCGCCTCCGTCGCCGGTCTCGCCGTCCTCGGCCAGACGACGTCGCGCGCCCGACAGCGTCAGGCCTTCTTCAAAGACCAACTGCTTGATCCGGATGACCAGCTCGACATCGGCGCGGCGATACAGGCGCGGCCCGCCGCTCTCTGGTATCTGGCCGATTTGCGGGAATTCCGCCTCCCACGACCTTAGAACGTAAGGTTGAACCTGCACCACTTCGCAGACGTCCGCGGCCTTGAAGAGCTCGCGCTTGGGTGCAGCCATCGAGGCAATCTCCAGCGGGGAGTATAGCACGCAGGCCTCAGCGGCCCGACCGCTTGGGTCCCTGCTTGGAACGCGACTTCTTCGACAAGTTCGGCTTCGCGGCGCGCGCCTTCTGCTTCGCCGACACGGGCTTCCCCTTACCCGCCCCACCCGCCCTGCCGGCCCCACCTGCCTTACCCGCCTTGCCTCGCATGGCGGGAGACTTGTCCCAGGCTCCCTTGTTGGCCGACTTGCTCTTCGCCTTCAGCCGTTCGTGCTTGGAGGGCGACGACCCAGGTCCCTTGCGGACCGGGCTGCGCCGTTCAGGCGCGCGCTCGCTCGCTGTCTTGCGGGTATCACCGCCGCGCTGCTCGGCCCGGCCGCGAATCTGGATGCGAATGGGCGCACCGACAAAGCCGTACTCCTCGCGCAGCCGGTTCTCCAGAAAACGCTCGTAGGAAAAATGCAGCTTGGTCAGGCTGTTGGTGAACAGGATGAAGGTCGGCGGCGCGACGGCGGCTTGCGCCGCATACATCACGCGCATGTTCCGCCGGCCGGCCGTGACCGGCGGCGCGCCGGTGGTGATTCTCAGGATGAAGCGATTCAGCTCGCCCGTCGGCACGCGCTTGCGCGTGGCGGCGTAGACCTTGTCCACCGTCTCGATCAGCTTCGGCGTGCGCTCGCCGGTGGCGGCCGAGATGTGCAGGATCGGCGCGAACTCAAGAAACTTCAATTGGTAGCGCAGGTTCTCGTCGAACACCTTGGCGGCTTCGGGACCTTGGTCCTTCATGAGATCCCACTTGTTGGCGGCGACGATCACGCCGCGGCCGGCGTCTTTCGCGGCGCCGGCGATCGCGCCGTCCTGATCGGTCGGTCCCACGGTCGCATCAATCACCAGCACGACGACGTCGGCACGCTCGATGGCGCGCTTGGCCAGCATCACGCTCAGGGTTTCGACCTGGCCCGACTTCGACACTTTGCCGGGCTTGCGGATGCCGGCGGTATCGACAATGCGGAACTGGCGCCGGTGCCACATCAACACCGAGTCGACCGAGTCGCGCGTCGTCCCCGGCATCTCGGACACGATCATCCGCTCTTCACGCAACAGCCTGTTCACCAGTGACGACTTGCCCGCATTGGGGCGGCCGACAATTGCAATCGCGGTCTCAGTCTTGATCTCGTCGGCGGCCTCGGCGTCATCCGCACCCGCCTCGCTGTCCACGGGATCCGATGCGCGCGACTTCACCTGCGGCAGCATCTTGACGACGACCTCCAACAGGTCGCCGACGGCCCGGCCATGCTCGGCGCTGATCTCGACGACCGACTCGAAGCCCATGCGATAGAGCTCGAGCGCGCCGTCCTTGCCGCGGCGGTCGTCCATCTTGTTGATGGCCAGAATCACCGGTACGCCGGTGTGGCGAACCGCGGCGGCAATCTGCTGGTCGCCGGGGATGAGCCCTTCGCGGCCATCGACCACGAAAATAATGAGTTCGGCGGAGGCGAGTGCGCGCTGGCCGCGTTCGACCACCAGCTCGTGCAGCGGATCCTCGCTGGCGCCAAACAGGCCGCCGGTGTCGGTCAGGTCAAACCGCGCCTCGCCCCACGTCACCTCATGCGTAATGACGTCGCGGGTCGTCCCGGCAATGGCCGTCACAATTGACCGCCGGGCGCCGCTCAACCGATTGAACAGCGTCGACTTACCGACATTGGGGCGGCCAACGAGCACGACACGGGGCAAATGCTTGGACGACACAATTGCCTTTATCTTACAGGTTTCAAAGGGCTTGCGCCGGTCACTCCCCTACAGTGCTGCACCGCAATGCCGATAAATACATCCAGACAAAGCACTTATCCGTTTGACAGCGTAAGTGCCTTGATTTAAGCTAGTTACACCGATTGAGGAGCGACCAAGCAGCATGATCAAGGTCGACATCGTGAACCAGGTCTCACGGGTGGCAGACGTCACCAAGGTGAAGGCCGAGCTGGCAGTAGATGCCGTATTTGAAGCGATGCGTCACTCGATGCAACGCGGCGAACGCATTGAACTGCGGGGGTTTGGCGTGTTTCAGGTAAAGCCCCGAAAGCGCGGGATTGGCCGCAATCCCCGTACCGGCAAAGAAGTACGCATTCCTCCCGGCCGGACCATTCGCTTCAAGCCCGGCAAGGAACTGCAGAACATCGGTTAAGCCTTCGTGTCCCCACCCAACCATGGGCGGCTCTGGGTTCAACTCACCCTTCTCGCCGCCACCGTCATCACCACCACGCTGGTCGGTGGGTGTCACTACTACAGCTTCGCCACCGACCTGTCGACGATCAACGACGTGCCGACCAGCGCGGCGCCGCCGGTCCTGTTTTCCGATCCGCTCTTCTGGCTGCGCGGGCTGTGGTACAGCCTGACCGTCCTGGCCATTCTGGGTTGCCACGAGATGGGCCACTACCTCGCGTGCCTGCGCTACGGCGTGGATGTGACGCGGCCGTATTTCCTGCCCGCACCCCTGCCCCTCACCGGTACGCTCGGCGCGTTCATCCGCATTCGCTCGCGCATTCCCAACAAGATTGCGCTGTTCGACATCGGCATTGCCGGTCCGCTCGCAGGATTCGTGGTCGCCGTGCCCGCGTTGTTCATTGGCTTGTGGTTGTCGCGTGTGGATCGGCTGCCGGCCGATGCCTCGAACCTGATGGAACTGGGCGAGCCGCTGTTCTTCCGCTTCGCGGCGTGGGTGGTCTGGGGTGACGTCGCCGACGGCTACACCATCAACATGCACCCGATGGCGTTCGCCGCCTGGTTCGGCTTGCTCGCCACCGCGCTCAACCTGTTTCCGATTTCGCAGCTCGACGGCGGCCACATCTCGTACGCGGTGTTCGGCCGTCGCTCGACCGCGATCACCATCGTGATGATCGGCGTTGCGGTCGGCCTGACCTTCGTGTCGTCGAGCTGGATCGCCTGGACGGTGTTACTGGTCATCATGATCGTGACGATGGGCCCGCGGCACCCGCCGACGCTGGACGAGGATGAGCCGCTCGATCGTGGACGCCTGATCCTCGCTGCCGTGGCGCTCGCCATCCTGGTCGGGTGCTTCACGCCGGCACCGATCGGTCCGTTTATCGGCGCACCCTAGTCACAGCATCGACAACGGGTCAACGTCGACGGCGATCGCCTTGGTCCCCTTGTTCAGCCGCGACAGCGCCAGCTGCAGGCTCTCGCGCATTGCCCTTCGGCTGGTGCCCTTCAGGAACAACTGGACGCGATGCTCGCCGCGCAGCCTGATGAGCGGCGCGGGTGCCGGGCCCAGGACCACAAACCCCTTCGCCCCGCGGAAGCCAGTCGCGAGATCGCGAGCGGTCGCCATCGCTCCTTCGAACGTCTGGTCTCGGACGACGACGTTGACCATGGCGACCTGGGGTGGATAGCGCATGGCGCGCCGGAACTCGACTTCCTTGTCATAAAACGCGCGGTAGTCCTGATCGCACGCCAGGCGGACGCTGTAATGCTCGGGCACCAGCGACTGGATGATGGCCTGCCCCGGCCGCTCGCCCCGGCCGGCACGGCCGGCGACCTGCGTCAGCAACTGGAATGTGCGTTCGGCCGAGCGAAAGTCCGCCGTGCCGAGGCCGACGTCGGCCGAGATGACTCCGACCAGCGTGCACTCGGGAAAATCATGCCCCTTGGCGATCATCTGCGTGCCGATCAGGACATCGATCTCCCTACGCGCCACTTGCTCCAGCATCTCGACGAGGCTGCCCCTGCGCCGCACGGTGTCGCGATCGACGCGCGCCACCCGGGCCGCTGGGAAGGCCTCGCGTATTTCAGCCTCGACGCGCTCGGTGCCAAACCCGATGCGCTCCAGGTACGGCGCCGCGCACTGCTCGCACTGCTTCGGCACGAGCTTGGTGAAGTTGCAATAGTGACAGCGCCCTCGCCACTCGCGACCCTGCGTGTGCACCGTGAGCGTCACGCTGCAGTTCGGGCATTCCAGGCTGGCGCCGCACTGCCGGCACACCACCGCGGTGGCAAACCCGCGGCGGTTGAGCAGGATCAGCGACTGTTCGCCCTCATCCAGCCGGATCTTGATCGCCTCGCGCAGCGGCCGGCTGATCACCACTTCGGCGCCAGTGGCGGCAATCTCCTCGCGCATGTTGACGACCTGGACGCGAGCCATCGGCCGATCGAGGACGCGCCGATTGAGCGTCACCAGGGTGTAGCGGCCTTCGATCGCATGGGTATACGACTCGAGCGTCGGCGTCGCCGATCCGATCACCACGAGCGCGTCCGCAAACTTGCCGCGCATGATGGCGACATCGCGACCATGGTAGCGCGGCGTTTCGTCCTGCTTGTACGAGGTGTCGTGTTCTTCGTCGACGATGATCAGTCCGGGATTGGCCAGCGGTGCGAACACGGCGGAGCGCGTGCCGATCACGACATCGACGGCGCCGGCGCGGATGCGGTGCCACTGGTCGTGGCGCTCGCCATCGGACAGGCCACTGTGCTGGATGGCGACCGCGGTGCCAAAGCGCGCGCGGAACAGTGCCGCCACCTGTGGCGTGAGGGCAATCTCAGGCACCAGCATCAGCACGCCGCGCCCGCTCTGCCTGACCGCGTCGGCCAGCTGCAGGTAGATCTCGGTCTTGCCACTGCCGGTCACGCCGTGGATCAACGCCACGCGAAACGCCCGCGCGGCCGCGAGCGGCAGCAACTGCTCCATCGCGACTTGCTGCTCGGCTGTCAGCGGCCGGCGCGATCCGCCCGCATCGGGTGTGTGCGCGCCGACGGCATGCTCAAAGGGGTCGCGGTCCACGCGGTCGTTGCGGATGGCAACATAGCCGAGCCCGGCCAGGCGCGAAATGGTGGCAGCGACAATGCCTGCTGCTGCCAGCTCTGGCACCGGGCGGCCATCGGGCGCATCCGCCAACAACCGCAGGGCCTGCACTTGCTTCGGCCCCAGGCCCGGCAAGGTCCGGCTTCCACCTTCGCCAGGGCTTCGGCGGACAGGGAAGCCGGACGCTACATCGACGGCTGTGGTGTCCGCCTTCAGGCGGACCATGCCACGTTCGGTCAGCGTGACGACACGAACGGTCTTGAAGCGAGCCACGCGGTTCGCCAGCCCGCGCGGCGGCAGCGCGGCCGACAGCGTCGCGCCAGGGCCGGCGAGATAGTAGTCGGAGACCCACCCGGTGAGCTTGACCACGTCGGCCGGGACGAAGGCCTCGGCATCGAGCACCCGGACGATGTCCTTGACCTTGAAGGCGACATCGACCGCACTGAGGTGTCCGACCACAACGCCGGTCAACTGGCGCGGCCCGAGCGGCACGATCACGCGCGCGCCCGGCACGGGCATGTCCTGGCCGGAGGGGACGGAATAGGTGAGGAGGCCGAGCACTGGCACCGGCACCGCGACAGAGACGAGACGGTCGATCACGTGGTGCCTACGCGTCGCCCTGGAGAATAGCGCGCACCAGCTTCATGTCGTCCCACACTTCGCGCTTCGCTGACGGGTTGCGCAACAGGTAGGCAGGATGGAACGTCGGGATCAAGGTGGTGCCGCGATAGTCGAACCGGCGCCCGCGCAGCTTAGTGATCGGGTCGGTGGTCTTCAGCAGGCACTGCGCGGCGAACTTGCCGAGCGGAACGATCACCGTCGGGTTGATGACGTCGATCTGGCGGAACAGGTAGGGTTCGCACGCCGCGACCTCGTCCGGCTCAGGATTACGATTGTTCGGCGGCCGGCACTTGATCACGTTGGCAATGTAGACCTGTTCGCGCGACAAGCCGATGGCTTCGATGATCTTGGTCAGCAGTTGTCCGGAACGGCCGACGAAGGGCTCGCCGCGCTCGTCTTCTTCCTCACCCGGTGCCTCGCCCACGAACATCAGGCGCGCCTTCGGATGGCCGACGCCAAACACGACCTGCGTTCGACCCAGGGTGCACAGCTTGCACCGCGTGCAGGCCGGACCGATCTCGGTCTCGATGAGGTCAAGGGATTCGGTGGCGCTTTGTCCTGTGGCGTCCGCCTTCAGGCGGACCTCAGGGACCGCATCGGCCCGCGCGCGCCACTTGGCATCACGGCTCAGCCCCGTGACACCCAACTCGGCATAGTAGCGCAGGTGATCGGCAATCTCGCGTGACATGGCGTCAGGCCTTGGCGGCGCTCGCGCGCGACGGCACGGCGATCAGCAATTGCTCGAGCCGATCGAGTACCCGCGCGGCGACGGCACTCTTGCTTTGCAGGGGGACGTCTTCAACGCCATCGGCCGACACGATGGTCACCGCGTTTAGGTCGACGTCAAAGCCCATACCCGCGCGCGACACGTCATTGGCCACCACCAGGTCGACGGCCTTCTTCTCGAGTTTCCCCGTCGCGTACGCGACCACGTCCTGGGTTTCGGCGGCGAAGCCGACAAGCACCGGCAGGCGTTGCGCCCGCGAGGGTAACCGGCCGAGGTCACCCAGGATGTCCTTGGTTCGCTGGAGGGTGATCGTGAGATCGCCCTCCCCTTTCTTCACCTTCTGCCCGGCGGGATTGGCCGGCGTGTAGTCGGCGACCGCCGCCGCCATGATCACCGCGTCCTGCTCGGCCGCGCGCGCCATGACCGCCGTGTGCATGTCAGCGGCGCTGCGCACCGCGATCAGGTCCACGCCGTGGGGCGCGGCCAAATGCGTGGGGCCGCTCACGAGCGTCACCGTCGCGCCACGGCGTATCGCCTCGGCCGCCAGCGCGTATCCCATGCGGCCACTGGATCGATTGCCGACAAAGCGAACGGGATCGAGGTCCTCGTAGGTCGGTCCGGCCGTCACCATCACACGGCGTCCGGCCATGGTGCCGCCTTCACCTGCCGGCTTCGGCGCGCCAAGCGCCAGAGCCTTAATACGCAGGAGTTGCTCGGCCGCGGCTACGACCGCCTCAGGTTCGGCCAGGCGGCCCTTGCCAATCCAGCCGCAGGCCAGGTAACCGGACCCGGGATCGACGACGTGGACGCCGCGCGCCATCAGCGTCTCGAGGTTCTTCACCACCGCCGGGTGCTCGAACATGTTGGTGTTCATGGCCGGAGCGATCAGCACCGGCGCCTTGGTGGCGACGAACAGCGACGAGAGAAAGTCATCGGCGAGGCCGTTGGCAAACTTGCCGACGGTATTGGCTGTCGCCGGCGCCACCAGCAGCAGGTCGATGGTCGAGGCGATCGAGATGTGCTCGATGTCGGCGTTGGCACCCGCCTTCCACTGGTCGGTGATGACCTCGCGCCGGGTAATCGCCTCGAACGTCAGCGGCCCCACGAACTGGGTGGCCGATCGGGTCATGATCGCGATCACCTCGTGCCCGTTGTTCTGGAGCCCGCGGGCAATCTCCACCGCCTTGTAGGCGCCGATGCCGCCGGTCACGCCGAGTGCGATCAATGCCATGGCCTGCCTACCCGTGAAAGGTGTCGATAATCTTCAGCGCCAGTGCTTGCATGCGCGGCGTTCGTGACCGCGCCGCTGCGATGATCTCCTGCAGTCGCACGGTCGCCGACTCGAGCTGATCGTTGATCACCACAAACTCATATTCGGCGTAGTGCAACACCTCGCGGCGAGCGGTCTTCAAGCGCTGCTGGATCGAATCCTCGCTGTCGGCACTACGCCCTCGCAGCCGGCGTTCAAGCACTTCAAATGAGGGCGGCAAAATGAAAATCCCGGTGTAGTCGACACCGAGCGCCTTCACCTGGAAGACGCCCTGCACATCAATCGTCAGCACCACGTCCTGGCCCGAGTCCAACCACGTTTCGGTATCCACGCGAGAGGTGCCATAAAGGTTGCCGAACACGTCGGCCCACTCCAGAAACTCGCCCCGCGAGATCATGGCTTCGAAAGTCTCGCGGCTGACGAAATTATAGTCGACGCCGGGCCGCTCTCCGGCCCGCGCGGCGCGCGAGGTGTACGATCGCGACATCCGCAGGTTGGGCATGATCTGCACCAGCCGCTCGGCCAGCGTCGTCTTGCCCGTACCCGACGCAGCCGAGATGATGAACAGCAGCCCGCGGCTCTTACTCGACATTCTGGACCTGCTCGCGCATCTTCTCCAGCTCGGCCTTGGCCTCGATGACAACCTCCGAGACCTGCAGCCCATCGGCCTTTGAGCCAATGGTGTTGATCTCACGATTCATCTCCTGCAGCAGGAAGTCGAGCTTGCGGCCGCAGGGTTCGGGGCTGTCAGACAGCGCATCCCAATGCGCCAGGTGACCGTGAAAGCGGGTGATCTCTTCGCTGATGTCCGAGCGCTGCGCCACGCGCACCACCTCCTGCGCCAGCGCCGACTGGTCGAGCGGCAGCGCGCCGGCCAGTTCGCGGGTGCGCTCCAACAGCCGCGCCTCGAGCTCCTGCCGTCCGGTCTCCGCCGCGGCGGCAATCCGAAGAATCAGCTCCGCCAGCAGCGCCTTGCGCGCATCCAGGTCGACGCGCAGGTGCTGCCCCTCGCGGACCCGCATCGTCTCGAGTTGTTCGATCGCAGCGTCCACGGCGGCGGCCACCGGCGCGCCCAGGGCCTCGGCCAAGCCACCAGACTCGGGCAATTGTTCCTGGATGGTCAGCGCCTGCGGCAATCGCAACAAGTCACCGGGCGTGAGCATTCCGCTTACCAGGCCCTTCGCCCGCGCCTGCGCCATGGCCGCCGACAGCGCCTGGGCGAATTCGGCGTTCAACTCAATGCGTGGCACCGACGCCTGACGGCTCTGCAGTGACACGCCGATTTCGACGCGGCCTCGACCCAGGCGCTTCTGTACTAATGCGCGCAGCGGTGGTTCGAGTGAGGCCAGCGGCGTGGGCAATCGCAGCTGGAGGTCGAGAAAGCGGTGGTTGACCGCCCGAATCGTCACCCCGATCGCGCCACGCTCATCGTCGTGCGTGAGTGAGGCAAAGCCGGTCATGCTCTTGATCATAGGGTGCTTTCGGCCTTCAGCCGGCGGGTTTCCGCCTTCAGTTCCTTGGTGTCCGGGCGGGTTTCGAGCAACTGCATTTGGTGCAGCCGCGCGTAGGCACCACTCGGCCGTTGCACCAGCTCATCGTGCTTGCCCATCTCCACCACCCGGCCCCGCTCGAGCACGATGATTGCATCGGCTTTCTGGACCGTCGACAGCCGATGCGCGATGACAAACGAGGTGCGATTCATCATCAGCGTGGCGAGTGCTTGCTGCACCAGGCGTTCGGATTCGGAATCAAGCGCCGAAGTGGCTTCGTCGAGAATCAGCAGCGGCGAGTTTTTGAGCAACGCGCGGGCAATCGCCAGTCGCTGGCGCTGACCGCCCGACAGGCGCTGGCCGCGCTCGCCAATTGTCGTCTTGTAGCCCTGCGGCTGCGCGGCGATGAAGTCGTGGGCGTTCGCGGCGCGGGCGGCGGCCTCGATCGCTTCGCTCGATGCACCCGGCGTACCGTAGGCGATGTTCGCGGCGATGGTGTCGTCGAACAGTACCGTCTCCTGCGTGACCATGCCAATCTGCGCGCGCAGCGACGCGAGGGTGACATCGCGAAGGTCCCGGCCATCGATGGTGACGGCGCCGCTCGTCACGTCATAGAAGCGCGGCAGCAGGTTGACCAGCGTGGTCTTGCCGGCGCCGCTGCGGCCGACGATGGCCACCATCTGCCCGGCCCGCACCGAGAACGACACGCCGCGCAGGGTACTGCGGCCGACGCCATCCTCGTAGCCGAAGCTAACGTCGCGGAACTCGATCGCGCCCGTGAACGGCGGCAGTGGGACGGCGCCCGCACGCTCGGTCACTTCCGTGTGCGTGTCGAGAAGTTCGAAGATGCGATCCGACGCCGCCATGGCCTGCTGCAGGTTGGCGTTGACCCGCGACAGCTTCTTGATCGGCCCGTACATCAACAGCAGGGCGGCCAGGAACGAGGTGAACTCGCCGGCGGTGAGCCGGCCCTGGGCGATCTCGCGGCTGCCGTACCACAGGGCGCCGGCGATGGCGACGCCGCCCAGAAACTCCATCAGCGGTGGCAGCGTGGCCAGCACGCGCGTGACCTTCAGATTGGTCCGGAACAACGTCGCCGAGGCACGCTCGAACTTGACCGCCTCGCGCCCTTCGGCGCCAAACGCCTTGACGATGCGATGACCAGCGAAGGCTTCGCCGGCGACGTGCGACATGTGCTCCTGGGCCTCCTGACTCCAGCGCGACACCTGCCGCACACGCTTGCCGAGGCGCACAATCGGATACACCACCAGCGGCGCAGCGGTCATGCACACCAGCGCCAGCTTCGCGTCGTAATAGAACAACAATCCGGCGCACCCAAGCAGCGTGAGCGACTCGCGCGCCAGGTCGCCAATCGTCTCCGACACCGCGCGCTGCACCATGCCGACGTCGTTGTTGATGCGCGACAGCAACTGCCCCGCCGTGCGGCGTGCGAAGAACGCTGCCGACTGATCGAGCAGGTGGCGGAACAACTGGTTGCGCACCACCATCACCACGCGATGGCCCAGGCCCTCCATCAGGTAGCTTGAAAAATACGAGCCAAGCCCCTTGAGCAGGTTCACGATCAGGATCGCCGCCATGATCGACGCCAGGTTGCCGCCCGTCGGCAGCACGTCGTCGATGATCGGCTTGATCAGGTACGCCAGCGCCGCGGACGCGGCCCCGTACACGACCATGGCCACGGCCGCGCCGGCCATGACCGTCTTGTGGGGGGTCGCGTAGCGAAGGAGGCGCAAGAAGGGATTCATCAGCGGGTGTCAGACACCCTATACCCTGTCGGGTGGCTGGAATGCCACTGCCACGCGTGGCGGACAATCACCTCGAGGTCGGCGTAGCGTGGCGTCCAGTGCAACTCGCGCTGGGCGCGATCGCTGGCCGCATACAGCTTGGCCGGGTCGCCGGGCCGCCTCGGCGCCGCCTGCCACGCCACCGGCGCACCGACCACCCGGCTGACCGTGTCGATCACGGCCCGCACCGACTGCGGCGTGCCGGTGCCGATGTTGTAGGCCGCCGACGCCGCGCCTCGCTCGAGCGCCGCGAGCGCGCACAAGTGGGCTTCGGCCAGGTCGCAGACGTGGATGTAGTCGCGCTGGCAGGTGCCATCAGGCGTCGGGTAATCCTCACCAAACACCTGCAGCGGCTGGCCACCGGTCGCCGCCTGGATCGCCAGCGGGATCAGGTGCACTTCGACTGCATGATCCTCGCCGATGGTGCCATCGGGATGCGCACCGGCGGCGTTGAAGTACCGCAACGCCATCCACTGCAGCCCGTAAGCGCGCTCGAGATGGGGCAAGGCGCGCTCGATCGCCAGCTTGGTCTCGCCGTAGGCATTGATCGGCTGCTGGTCGTGGGTCTCGACAATCGGCACCTGCGACGGCTCGCCGTAGACCGCGCAGGTTGACGAGAACACGAAGCGGCGGACGCCGGCCTGGCGCATCGCTTCGAGCACGCCGAACGTCCCGACGACGTTGTTCTGGTAATAGTCGAGGGGCTTCTGCACCGACTCGCCGACCGCGAGCCACGCGGCGAAGTGCATCACGGCATCAGCACGATGGTCGAGCAAGAGCTGGCGGACCGCGTCGACATCGTGGATGGCGGCGCGCACCAGCGGCACGCCGGCCGGCACCGACTCGGCGTGGCCGGCCGACAGATCGTCCAACACCGCCACCGCGTGGCCCGCGTCCACCAGGGCGCGCACCGCGTGGCTGCCAATGTAACCCGCGCCCCCGGTCACGACCACGCGAGACATGGCTAGCGTCCGATCGAGAAGTAGGTGAAGCCCTGTGCCTTCATCTGGTCCGGCTGGTAGATGTTGCGGCCGTCGAACACCACCGGCGTGCGCATCAACTTCTTGATGCGGACAAAATCCGGTTCGCGGAACTCCTGCCACTCGGTGATTACTGCCAACGCGTCCGCGCCCGTGAGGGCGTCGTAGTTGCGGGCGCTGTAGGTGATGCGGGCACCGAAAATGCCCTTGGCCACTGTCATCGCCTCGGGATCGTAGGCCTGCACCTTGGCGCCCCTGGCGAGCAGCGCCTCGATGATTGGCACCGACGGCGCTTCGCGCATGTCGTCAGTCTTCGGCTTGAACGCCAGGCCCCACACGGCGATGGTCTTACCCTTGAGGCTGGCGCCGAAATGGGCCTCGATCTTCTTCACCAGCACCCGCTTCTGGCTATCGTTGACCGCGTCAACGGCCTTCAGGATCTTGAAGTCGTATTTCTTGTCGGCCGAGAACTTCATCACGGCCTTGACGTCCTTGGGGAAACAACTGCCGCCGTAGCCGACACCGGGAAACAGAAAAGAACTGCCGATGCGTCGGTCCGCGCCCACGGCCTGTCGCACGCGGTCGACGTCGGCGCCAAACAGGTCGCAGACATTGGCAATCTCGTTCATGAACGAGATCTTGGTCGCCAGGAACGCATTCGAGGCGTACTTCGACAGCTCGGCACTCGGGCAATCCATCACCATGATCGGCGCGCCGGTGCGCGTGAACGGCTGGTGGAGCTTGACCATCAGCTCGGCCGCCCGTGGATCCTCGGCTCCAATCACGACGCGGTCGGGCTTCATGAAGTCATCGACCGCCGCGCCCTGCTTGAGGAACTCGGGGTTGCTGACGACGCTGAACGGGTGGGTGGTCTCGCGACGCACGACCGCGCGCACCTTTTCGGCGGTCCCCACCGGCACGGTGCTCTTGTTGACGATGACCTTGTAGCCATTCATGGCGCGGGCAATGTCTCGCGCGACGCCCATGACGTGGCGCAGGTCGGCAGAGCCATCTTCGCCCTGGGGCGTGCCGACGGCGATGAACACCACCTCGGCCCCGCGAACGGCCTTCGGCAATTCGGTCGTGAATACCAGGCGGCCCTCGGTCTTGTTCCGCTTGACCATCTCTTCGAGGCCCGGCTCATAGATCGGCACTTTGCCGCGCCGAAGCATGCGAACCTTGGCGGCGTCCTTGTCCACGCAAGTAACGTCGTTGCCTGACTCGGCCATGCACGCGCCAAGCACCAGTCCCACATACCCTGTCCCGACAACCGCGATCTTCATCAGCCCCCCGAAACACGAAAGCCTATCATCCGGGATCTATGCTGTCAACATACTGAACCCAAAGGACTTGCTGGTCTTGTGGTAGCCTCTTTGGCGTGCGGATCCTGGTCGACTACCGTCCGGCCCTACGCGAACGGACGGGCGTCGGTGAATTCGTGCACGGGCTGGCCACCGCCCTGTGCGCCGAGACCGGCTCCCCCGACACGATTACCCTCTTCAGCAGTTCCTGGAAGGACCGGCTGTCGCCTGAGCTGCCGGTTGAGCTGCCAACGGTCCGCCTGGCCGACGTTCAGATTCCCGTTCGCGCGCTGATGTGGGCCTGGAACCGTTTGGAATGGCCGCCGGTCGAATGGCTGGCGGGCGAACACGACGTGGTCCACAGCCAGAGCCCCATGCTGATCCCGACGACCCAGGGCGCTCGGGTCGTGACGATCCACGACCTGGATTTCCTGCGGCACCCCGAGCAGATGGCGGCCGAGATTGGTCGCGACTATCCGCGGCTGGCGCGGTCCCATGCCAAGCGTGCCGACGCCCTTATCGTGTCGTCACGTTACGCGGCGGGTGAAATGACTCGGGAGTTGGGCGTCAGCGCCTCGCGCGTGTACGTCTGCCCGCCGGGCCGTCCCGATTGGGCCGTATCGGTGGCGGCGCGACAGGCCGTGCGACGCGGCGCGACCATCCTCTTCATGGGCACGCTGAACCGGCGTAAGAACGTCGGCACGCTGCTCGAAGCCTACGCCCGGCTGCGTAGCCAGGTGCCGAGCGCGCCCCGACTGGTGCTGGCCGGCCACACCACGCCAGCCTCGGCGCCGTGGGAGGCCCGCGCCAAGGAAGCGCCGCTCGCGGGTCACGTCGAAATCACGGGCTACGTCGACCTGGCGCGGCGCATCGAGCTGTTTGCAGATGCGCGCATGCTCGTCTTGCCGTCATACGAAGAAGGCTTCGGCCTGCCGGTCCTTGAAGCCATGGCCTGCGGCGTCCCCGTCGTCGTCTCGTCGCGCGGCTCGCTGCCCGAAGTCGCGGGTGGTGCCGCGGTGCCAATCGATCCCGACGATGCCGAGGCGATGACGGCGCAGATGCGAGCTTTGCTGGATGATGGCCAGGCCGATTCGGCAGCGCAGCGCGGGCTGCTGCAAGCCTCGAAATACAGTTGGACCGCCTGCGCGGCAGCCGCGCGGACGGCGTACGCCTCGGCGATCGAGGTCCATGCGCATCGCGGTTGACGCGCGCGAACTCTGCGGCCACCCGACCGGTGTGGGTCGCTACCTGGGCGAGTTACTCACCGAGTGGGCGGCCGAGGCCGGCGCCATGCGTCACGAGTGGACATTGTTCGCGCACGCGCCACCGCAGGTCCCGGTCGCCTGGCAATCCGCGGTGCGAGTGATCGCGGGCGACGGCGGGACATCCTGGGAGCAATGGGCGTTCCCACGGGCCCTGGGATCGCGGCGGCCTGACGTGATCTTTGCCCCGGCCTACTCCGCGCCGTTGACCGCACCGGCCCCGGTGGTGCTGACCGTTCACGATGTCTCGTTCTACGCACACCCGGAATGGTTCTCGTTCCGGGAAGGCGCGCGCCGGCGGCTGCTGACGGGGTGGTCGGCACGCCGCGCCCGGACGGTGATCACCGATACGGCGTTTTCACAGGGTGAGATCGCGCGTCACATCGGCCTGCCGGCATCGCAGATCAGGGTGATTCCCCTCGGCATTCGCGAAGCGGTGCGCGTGACGGCGGACGCGACCCTTGATCTGGCGGCGTCGCCGCGAGAACCAATCGTGCTATACGTTGGCTCGGTATTCGAACGACGAAGGGTTGATCGATTGATCGCGGCATTTGATGCAGTGGCAGACCAGGTGCCGGCGGCACAACTGGAAATCGTCGGCGAGAACCGGACCCGGCATCCGCGTCTTGACCTTGCGGCGCTCTGCCGGCAGTCGCGCCATCACGACCGCATCCACCTGCGCGCCTACGTGGACGACGCGACCTTGGGCCGTCTGTATGCCCGTGCCTCGGCCTTCGCTTTCCTGTCTGAATACGAGGGCTTCGGCTTGACGCCGCTCGAGGCGCTGGCCGCGGGCGTGCCGCCGGTGTTACTCGACACGCCGGTCGCCCGGGAGACCGCTGGCGCGGCGGCCCGGTATGTCGATGCCGGCGCCGGTCACCAGGCCATTTCCGACGCCCTGATCGCCGTGCTCACGGATCAGGACGTGCGGCACACCATTCTCGACCGCGCGCCGGGCGTACTCTCGCAGTACAACTGGACCGTGACGGCCGCGCGGACGCTGGCAGCGATTGAAGGGGCGGCACGTGGCAGATAACCTCTCGTCCCTCGCGATCATCATCGTCACCTACAACTCGGCGACGGAGATCGGGCCCTGCCTCGACTCGCTGGTCGGCCACACCGGCCCGTTTCCCACCACCATCACGGTGGTCGACAACGCGTCTGGCGACGGGACTGCCGGCATGGTCCGCGACCGCTGGCCCAGTGTGCAGGTGATCGAGTCGCCGACCAACGTCGGCTTCTCGCGCGCCAACAACCTCGGCATCCGCGCCACCAGTGGCGACTATGTGTTGCTGTTGAATCCCGACACGGTGGCGCCACCCGGCGCGATCCAGACCCTGGTGCACGGGCTGGCGGCGCATCCGGACGCGGCCATCGCCGGGGCTCGGCTGCTCAACGAACGCGGCTTTCCTGAGCTGTCGTGGGGCAACCCGATCGGGCCGTGGAACGAACTCAAGCGGAAGATATTTTCCGTCCTCTACTACCGCAAGATCCGCCGCATCGTCCGCCGGGTCGACAAGCTGAGCCGGCAAGGCCGCGAAGTGGCGTGGGTCAGCGGTGCCTGCATGGCGATTCGCCGGCCTGATCTTGAAGCTGCCGGCCTGCTCGACGAGCGCTTCTTCATGTATACCGAAGACGTCGACCTGTGCCTGGCCATGACCAAACGTGGCCGGACGGTGCTGTACATCGCCGCCGCCGAGGTGCTGCACTATCGCGGCCGCTCGGCCGCCCGCAACCCTGCCTCCGAGCGGATGTACCGCCAGAGCCAGGTCGCCTATTACGAAAAGCACCTGCCGCGGTGGGCGGGACTGCTCCGCACCTACCTGAAACTCACCGGCAAGCCGATTGCGGACTGACGATGCGCATTGCTATTGACGCGCGGAAGCTGCGCGATTTCGGTATTGGCACCTACATCCGCAACATCCTCATCGAGCTCTCGCGCCTCGATCAGACGACGGAGTACGTCGTGCTGTGCCGTCCAGACGACCAGGAGTCCGGCGAGGTGCTGGGCCGCAACTTCCGGATGGTGCCCGAAACGGCGCCGCCCTATTCGCTCGCCGAGCAGTACCGGATTCCGCTCTCGCTCGCCCGCGAGCGCGTGCAAATGGTGCATGAGCCGCACTATGTGCTGCCGCCTGCCATCCGCTGCCGGTCGGTGGTGACGATTCACGATTGCATCCACTTGATGTTCCCGCAGTACCTGCCGGGCAAACTGGCGTATGTCTACGCCAAGGGCTCGATGTGGAGCGCGACGCGCAAGGCCGACCGTGTTCTGACGGTATCGGAAGCATCCAAGCGAGACATCCTGCGCTTCTTCGACATCCCGCCGGAGAAAGTGGCAGTGGTCTACAACGCCATCGACGAGCGGTTCCTGGGGCCTGCCGACCTGGTCCACATGGACTTGACGCGGCAACGGTACCAGCTTGATCACCCGTTCGTGCTCTACGTCGGCAACATCAAGCCGCACAAGAACATCGGGCGGCTGGTCGAGGCGTTTGCGATCGCGCGGCGCACCGGCCCGGACGACCTCAAGCTGATCGTCATCGGCGACGAGCTGTCGAAGTATCCGGTGCTGCGACAGTCGGTGCACCGTCACAAGCTCGACAAGCATGTCCGGTTCCTCGGCTTCCAGCCGCAGGCGACGCTCGCCGCCTTCTACCGGCTGGCCCGCGCATTCGTGTTCCCGTCGCTCTACGAGGGCTTTGGCCTGCCGCCGCTCGAAGCGATGGCGTGCGGCACGCCGGTCGTGACCTCGAACGTGTCGTCGTTACCCGAAGTCTGTGGCGACGCGGCGTTACTGGTCGACCCGCTCGATTCGGACGCCATCGCCACCGCAATCGTCCGCGCCGTCACTGACGAGCCACTGCGCGCGGAGATGATTGCCAGGGGCCTGGCCCGCGCCCGCGATTTCTCGTGGCAGCAGAGTGTGGCGAAAATTCATCAGATCTACATGGAAGTGGCTAACCGGTAATGCGCGTCGCCCTCATTCACGACTGGCTCACCGGGATGCGCGGTGGCGAGAAGGCCCTCGAGGTCTTCTGCGAGCTTTACCCCACCGCCGACCTGTTCACGCTGGTCTACCTGAAGGGCACCGTCACGCCGATGATCGAGCGGCGCGTGGTGAAGAAGTCGCCGGTCCATTGGCTGCCGTTCGCGGGCAAGCTCTACCGACAGTACCTCCCCCTGTTTCCCATGGCCGTTGAGCAGTTCGACCTGGACGACTATGACCTCGTGATCAGCACGAGCCACTGCGCGGCCAAGTCAGTGGTGGTCACCGGGCGGGCCCGGCACCTGTGCTATTGCCTCACGCCGATGCGGTACGCCTGGGACCAGTTCGATGCGTATTTCGGGCCCGAGCGCGTGGGGACAGTGCCGAGTGCGCTGCTACGGCCGGTGTTGGCGGGTCTGGCCCGATGGGACCGCGCGACCGCGGGCCGCGTACACCGCTATCTTGCTATTTCTCAATATGTTGCGCGGAGGATCGCGCTGTACTATAATCGTGAATCGACCCTGGTGTACCCACCGGTCGACACTGACTACTACAACCCCGTTTCGAACGAGGCGGCCATCGCCGTGCCCCCAGCCACTTCACCCGATCACCAGATCGCCAACTCGCCACATTTTCTGGTGGTGTCGGCCCTGGTGCCGTACAAGCGCGTCGATCTCGCCATGATGGCGGCTCGGCGTGCCGGGGTGCGCCTGACGGTCGTCGGCAACGGTCCCGAGCGGCACAACCTCGAACGGCTGGCGGGCGACGGCATTTCCCTAGCCGGCTGGCGCACGGATGAAGAAATTCGCAATTTGTATCGCACCTGCACGGCCGCCATCCTCCCCGGCGAAGAGGATTTCGGCATTGTCCCGGTCGAGGCGCAAGCCTGCGGCCGACCCGTGGTCGCGCTGGGCCGCGGCGGCGCGCTCGAGACCGTGATTGACGGCGAGACGGGCGTGCTGTTCGGCGCCGCCACGGTGGACTCGCTGGCGGCAGGCTTGCAGCGCGCCGCCACCACGCCGTGGAGTGCGACCCGCATCCGCGCTCACGCGGAGACCTTTTCACGGCGCCGGTTTGTCGCCGAAATCGAACAGGTCGTCGACGACACCTTGCGCGCGCCGGCAGGTACGCGATGGTAAGGCGCCACAACCGCCTGCTGGTCGCCTTCCACGTTGGCACCGATGCGGTGATGGCGATGATGGCCTTTCTGCTCGCCTACGTGCTGCGCTTCGAGTCGGGCTTGTTCGAAATCACGCGCGGCCAGCCACCCATCGAGCAGTACTTCAGCGTGCTGCCGTTCGTCGCGCTGGTGGTGCCGCTCGGCTTCCACTTCCAGGGTCTCTATCGCCTGCGCCGCGGCCGCTCGCGCATCGACGATTTCTTCAACGTGCTGGTCGGCAGCATCTTCGCGGTGGTGCTCGGCATTGTCAGCACGCTTTACTTCCAGGCCTATTACGCCTCGGATGGGCAACGCGAGATCGGGGCCTTCGCCGTGTCGCGGCTGGTGTGGGGCCTGTTTCTGGCCGGCAACATCGCGTGTGGGTATCTGTCGCGCAAGTTCATTCGCGAAGCGCTGGAACGGCGCTGGCTGGCGGGGGTCGGCCTGCGGCGTATTCTGATTGCTGGCGCCGGCGAACTGGGCCGCGTCGTCGCCGACCGCATGCTCGAGCATCGTGAGCTCGGCTACCAACTGGTCGGCTTCGTGGACGACAAGGCCGGCGGCGATCACCTGGGTTATCGGGGCCTGCCGCTGCTCGGTTCATTGAGCGAGGCGGCGGCGATTGTCGCCAACGAGAAGATCGATGACCTGTATGTCGCGCTGCCCCTCGAAGAACACATGAAGCTGCTCGACCTGGTCGAGTCGACCAGCCGTGAGGGCGTCGACGTCAAGGTCGTGCCGGACCTGCTGCAATTCATCGCCTTGCGCGCGCGCCTTGAGGACCTCGATGGCGTGCCCGTCATCAACCTGAACGACGTGCCCATGCAGGGGGTGAGCGCCTTCATCAAGCGGTCGCTCGACATCCTGATTTCGATGGGCGCCCTGGCGGCCATGGCGCTGCCCGGCCTGCTGATCTCATGGCTGATCAAGCGCAATTCGCCCGGCCCGGTGTTCTACACCCAGGAGCGCATGGGTCTCGACGGCAAGCAGTTTCAGGTCTATAAATTCCGCACCATGCCGATCGACGCCGAACGTGAAGGCCCGGTGTGGTCTGACGAGAACGACCCGCGCGCCACCGGCATTGGCGCCTGGCTGCGCGCGCACGATCTGGACGAGTGGCCGCAGTTCTGGAACGTGCTGGTCGGCGAGATGTCGATTGTCGGCCCGCGGCCGGAGCGGCCGTTCTTCGTCGAGCAGTTCAAGCACCGGATCCCGCAATACATGCTGCGCCACAAGGTCAAGGCCGGCATCACCGGCTGGGCCCAGGTCAACGGCTGGCGTGGCAACACCTCGCTCGAGAAACGCATCGAGTACGACCTGTATTACATCGAGAACTGGTCGGTGACTCTCGACATCAAAATCATGTGGCTGACATTGATCCGCGTCCTGGCCCCTAATCGCGGAGCTGTGTAACGTGCCGAGAGTTGTCATTACCGGCGCCGCCGGGTTCATCGGGTCGCACCTGTCGGAAGCGCTGCTCGACCGCGGCTTCTCGGTCGTCGGCATCGACAACCTGCTGACCGGCGACCTCGCCAACATCGCGCACCTGCGCGATCGCGACTTCCAGTTCATTCGCCACGATGTCACCAATTACATCGATGTCGATGGTCCGGTGGACTACGTGCTGCATTGGGCCAGCCCGGCCAGCCCGATCGACTACCTGGAACTCCCCATCCCGACGCTGAAGGTCGGCGCGCTCGGCACGCACAAGGCGCTTGGCCTGGCCAAGGCCAAGGGCGCGACGTTCATGATTGCCTCGACCTCGGAGGTTTACGGCGATCCACTGGAGCATCCGCAGAAGGAAACCTACTGGGGCAACGTCAACCCGATTGGCCCACGCGGCGTCTACGACGAGGCCAAGCGCTTCGCCGAGGCGATGACGGCCGCCTACCATCGCTATCACGGCCTCGACGCCAAGATCGTCCGCATCTTCAATACCTACGGTCCGCGCATGCGCATCCGTGACGGCCGGGCGGTGCCGGCGTTCATGTCGCAGGCGCTGCTGAATCAGGACGTCACGGTCTTTGGCGACGGCAGCCAGACGCGCAGCTTCTGCTACATCAGCGACCTGGTCGACGGCCTGATTCGCCTGATGCTGTCAAAGGAAAACGACCCGATCAATATCGGCAACCCGCAGGAGATGACGATCGAGCAGATCGCGCGCCAGATCATTGCGATGACCGGCTCGACCAGCAAGATCATCTACAAGCCGCTGCCGACCGACGATCCCAAAGTGCGGCAGCCGGACATCACGCGGGCGCGCACGTTGCTGGGCTGGGAGCCCAAGGTGTCGCTCGAGGAAGGCCTGGGCAAGACCATCGATTACTGCCGGGCAAAGGTCCTGGGTTCCTAGTTGCCATTCACCTCGCTCGGGCTCGGCGCGAAGATCACCACCGCGCTCACGGAACAGGGCTACGTCGAACCCACCCCGATTCAGGCCAAGGCCATCCCCGTCATTCTCGAAGGCCGCGACATCATTGGCGTGGCCCAGACCGGCACCGGCAAGACCGCCGCGTTCGTGTTGCCGTTGCTCGAACGGTTGAGCGCGTCACCCTCGCAGAAGCACATGCGCGCGCTGGTGGTGGCGCCGACCCGCGAGCTGGTGGCACAAATCGAGGAGAACATCCGCGCCTACGGGCGTCACCTGCAATTGCGCTACGCCACCATCTTCGGCGGCGTCGGTGAAGGTCCGCAGATTCAGGCCTTGCACCGGGGTGTCGACATCGCGGTGGCGACCCCAGGCCGCTTGCTCGACCTGATGCAGCAGCGACACGTCAGCTTCGCCAACCTACAGGTCCTGGTGCTCGACGAAGCTGACCGTATGCTCGACATGGGCTTCCTGCCGCCCATCCGCAAAATCGTCGCGGCGACGCCCACGGTGCGGCAGACTTTGCTGTTTTCGGCGACGCTGTCGAAAGAGATCGAGGCGGTCTCCAAGGAGTTTCTGAAAACGCCCGTGCTGGTGGAAATCGGCGCACGCTCGACCCCGGTGGAAGCAGTGGCCCAGTGGATCGTCGAGGTGTCACAGGCCGCCAAGGTGCCGGCACTGGTCCATCTGCTCAAGGACGCCGCTCTCGAGTCGGTGCTGGTCTTCTCGCGCACCAAGCACGGCGCCGATCGCATCGCTCGAAAGCTCGAAGACGCCGGCATCCGCTGCGCGACCTTGCACTCGAACCGCACGCAGGGCCAGCGCATCCTCGCCCTCAAGCGCTTCAAGTCCGGCGAGGTACGCTGCCTGGTCGCCACCGACATCGCCGCGCGCGGCATCGACGTCGACGGCATCTCCCACGTCATCAACTACGACTTCCCGCCACAGCCTGAAGACTACGTGCATCGCATTGGCCGCACCGGCCGCGCGCAGGCCGTCGGCGACGCCATCAGCTTTGTCTCACACGACGAGATGGACGACCTGCGCCGGCTCGAGCGCTTTCTCGGTCGCGGCATCACGCGACGTAAGCTCGAAGGGTTTGTCGCGAACACGCCTCACCCAACGCCGTCTGCGGATCGAGCGCCAGGCACCGGACATCGGCCGCCCGGCGGTGGACGGTCGCACGCGCGCCCCGGTGGTCATCGGCCTGGTGGTGCCGCTGGTGGTTCGTGGCGGCCGCGTGGACCAGGCGGCCAGCGCAGCGGGCCGCCGCGGCGCGGACGAACGTAGGCGAGGCGCCTACTTGTTGATGATTCGCGCGAGGCGCCACACGTAATCCACCCACGACGCGATGGTCACGACAAATGACGTCCAGATCGCTACGTCGACCCATACCGAGAAATGGCCACGGTAGTTGAAGTACATCACCACCACGCACGACAGCACGAAGATGGCGGTCGCCAGCTTGCCCAGTGGTGACGGGCGAAACGTGCGGGGGCCAATCGCCAGATTGACGATCGCGACGGTCAGCAGGATGCCGACATCGCGGCTGATCACCGTGACGGTGAGCCACAAGGGCAGGCGATTGACGAGGCCGATGTTCGGCAACGTCAGCACGATGAAGGTGGCGCCGATCAGCAACTTGTCGGCAATCGGATCGAGCCACGCGCCCAGGTCGGTCTTGCCGCTGGTCTTGCGCGCGGCGAAGCCGTCGAGCAGGTCGGTAATGCCCGCGAACATGAACGTCATCAGGGCCCAGCCGGACTTTCCGTACAGAGTCAGCAGGACGAACACCGGGACCAGCAGGATCCGCAGGATGGTGAGCTGATTCGCCAGCGTGAAGACCTGGGTGCTCATGGCCGGGCCAGGGCCTCGAGGCGGCTGATGATCTCAATCGCTTCCGCGCCGGTCACGTTGCGCAACAGGTCGAAGTTGCCGGCGTTCAGGAGCATGACCCCGGCCGCCACGGCCTGCGACACATACCGGTAGCTGAGGTGTCCGACCGGCACGTCGTTCACGGCGGCCGTGGTCGCGTCCCACTTCTTGGCCAGGCCCGGCTTGGCCGCGCCAATCAAGCCCAGCAAGCGAGACACCGTCAATGCCAGTTCACCGCGACGGACGCGCAACCCAGGTTGAAACTCGTAGGTGGGCAGCGGCTCCATGATGCCGGCGCCGGCCACCGCGTTGATCCACGCCTGCGCCCAATGGCCACGAATGTCGGTGATGATCAACTGACGCGGTCGCGCACGAGCGACGAGCGCCTCCAGCCGAATCCCAATCAGGGCGGCGATCTCACCACGCGCGACCCCGGCGTTGCCGGGAATGGCACGATACTGGGCCGGTAACTTCAGCAGCGCCGCCCGAGCCCGCACTCGAGCCACGGCGCCCTCGGGCACTTCGGCCGGGTCGAGCGCGCGGCTGCGCTCATACGCCGACAACGCCCCCACCACATCGCCGTTCCCCTCCAGCAATCCGCCAATTGCAGCCCACGAGCGCGCGTCGGCGGCGTCGAGCTCGACGGCCTTGCGGTAGTCATCGAGCGCAGCCACGGGATCGCCAGCCCGCTGCAGCACCACGGCCAGCTCACGGTACAGAAATGCCGAGTCCGGCGAGGCGGCAATCGCCTGCTGATACGCCGCCTTCGCCTCGTCCCAGCGCTGGCCCTCGGTCGCCGACTTGGCGCGAGTGAGCATGTCCTGCGTGGCACGGAATCGCAGGACATCCACGCGAGACTTGAGGTCGGTCAGGGAGGCGTCCTTCGCGAGCGCCGTCTCGAAGCTCGCCAGCGCCTCGCCGACGCGGTCCAATTGAAGCAGTGCCTGCCCGCGACCGACCAACGCCGGAACATAGGCGGCGTCACCAACCAGGGCCCGCTCGAACCGTACCAGGGCGTCGGTTTCGTTGCCGCGCGCAAGCCAGACATAGGCCAGCGCCGCGTCGGCGGGAAAGAATGCCGCTTGTTGTTTGAGCGCGGCCGCGAACTCGCGCTCGGCATTGCGCAGGTCGCCCAGTTGCAGGTACTGCCAACCGCGGTCAAGGCGCGCCGCCTGCGCCGACAGCGTGCCGTCAGGCGCCGCGGGAAACATGAACTCCGGATGCTTGGGCGCACCGACGACCGCTGGTGGCGCTTTCGGCGCACAGGCGCCGATCGCCAGGACCGACAGACACGTCGACCACAACAGCAGGCGTCTAAGCACGACGGCCTCTCACCGTTGGCACCGCCGGAGTGGCCATCCCGACCTTGGGCAACAGCCGGCGTGGCAGGTCGATCTCCAGGGTCGCGTAATCGCCCATGGTGGCGTGACTGTGGACCGTGGCATGACGATAGACCCACGCGAGACGCCCGGCCTGGGCTGGATCAGAAAGGTCGAGGTCGAGCGTGACCCGCTGCTGGTCAAGCGCAAGGCGCGAGGCAACACTCTCGAGCAGCTCAGCGCAGCCCTGGCCGGTGACGGCGGAAATTAACAACGACGAGGGATCGGCGGCCTGCACCCGCCGTCGCTCATCCGGTGAGAGTTGATCCACCTTGTTGTAGATCTCGATCCGCGGCACGAGGTGGGCGCCCACCTCCTCGAGCACCCGCGTCACGGCCGCCATGTGCCGTTCGCGTTCCGGGTTGGCCGCATCGATGACGTGGAGCACCAGGTCAGCGTCGGCGGTTTCCTCGAGCGTGGCTCGAAAGGCGGCCACGAGCGTGTGCGGCAGACGATCGATGAAACCGACGGTATCGCTGACCAGCAGCTCACGTCGATCGGGCAACGAGACGCGGCGCACCAACGGATCGAGGGTCACGAACAGCGCGTCCGAGGCCTCGGCGTTGGACTTGGTCAACCGATTGAACAGCGTCGTCTTGCCGGCATTGGTGTAGCCGACCAGCGCGACGGTCGGGGCATCCATTTTGTGGCGCCGTTCGCGCAACTGCGTACGCCGGCGACGGACCACGTCGATCTCGTCGGAGAGCACCTTCATGCGGACCCGAATACGCCGGCGATCCGCTTCCAGCTTGGTCTCGCCTGGCCCCCTCGTGCCGATGCCGCCGCCCTGCTGCGACAATCCCACACTCGCGCCGATCAGCCGCGGCAACAGGTACTTGAGCTGTGCCAGCTCGACCTGCAGCTTGCCTTCGCGGGTGCGCGCCCGCCTCGCAAAGATGTCGAGAATCAGCTGGGTGCGATCGACGACCTTACGATCGAGCCGCTTGGTGAGCTCGCGCAATTGGGCCGGCGACAGCTCGTTGTCGAAGATGACGACGTCGGCGTCGGCCTCTGAGGCGGCCGCCGCCAGCACGTCGACCTTGCCGCTGCCGAGAAACGTCGCGGAGTCGGGTTTGGGGCGCTCCTGGAGGACGCGTAGCACCACGCGCGCGCCCGCCGCCTCGGCGAGGCCGCCCAGCTCTTCCAGCGAATGTTCGGCGTCAATCCGCCGCGCGCCGCCGGTGACCAGGCCAACGAGCGCCACCCGCTCCACCAGCACTGGACGCCGTGTACTCATCTGCTTTTCGATTTTACTCCAACATCTATAATCGGGACGCGCATGCATGAACTTGCCTCGCCGTTTCCAACGCCGCTCGGGTCCTACCCGGCCATCGCCGGTCAGACGCTCTGGCAGTTGCTCGCCACTCGCATCGAGGCCGATCCGTTCAATGCCGTCGCGACCGCGATCTTCGTCCTGGCCGTGAGCCACACCTTTGTGGCCGCGCGCTTCACCGCCGCGTCCCACCACGTCCAGGCGCGTCACGACGCGGCGGCCGCGGCGGCGGGGCGGCCGTTGCGACCCGGCGTGGCGGCCGAACTGCTCCACTTCCTGGGTGAGATCGAGGTGGTCTTCGCGATCTGGGCCCTGCCGTTGATCGGCGCGATCGCCGCATCCCGGGACTGGCACACGGCCGTCGCGTACCTCAACAACACGGTCAGCTATGCCGAGCCGCTGTTTGTCTTGGTGATCATGGCATTGGCCTCGACGCGGCCAGTGCTGCATCTCGCTGAAGGGATCCTGCAGCGCCTCGCCCAGTTGGGCCGCGGCACGCCGATGGCGTGGTGGATCACGATCCTGATCGTCGCGCCATTGTTGGGATCGTTGATCACCGAAGCCGCAGCGATGACGATTGCCGCCCTGCTGCTGGCGCAGAAATTTTTCGACCGGCAACCATCGCTGAAGTTGCGCTACGCCACGCTGGGACTGCTGTTCGTGAACGTGTCGATCGGTGGCACCCTGACACACTTCGCGGCGCCGCCGGTGCTGATGGTCGCTGGCCCGTGGGGATGGGACACGCCCTTCATGATCAACCACTTCGGCTGGCGCGCGGCGACGGCGATCGTGGTGTCCACACTTGGCTACGCGCTGCTGTTCAGGCGTGAGTTCGCCAGGCTGGCCACGCGACTGTCGCCGCCCGACATCGAACGGCCGGCCGAAGACGCCGTCGTCGGCTACTCGCTGCTGCCGGTGCCCTGGTGGGTCACGGTGGCGCACCTGGCCTTCATGGCCTGGTCGGTGGCCACCCTGCATTACCCGGCGCTGGTGATCGGCGGCTTCATGTTCTTCCTGGGTTTCGCCAAGGCCACGTCGGCCTATCAGAGTGCAGTCGACATCAAGACTCCCCTGCTGGTCGGTTTGTTCCTCGCCGGCCTTGTCGTCCACGGCGGATTGCAGGCGTGGTGGATCGCACCGGTACTGGCCAGCCTGAGCGAGGAACCGATGTTCTGGAGCGCGACCGTGCTGACGGCGTTCAACGACAACGCCTTGATTACGTATCTCTCGACGTTGGTGCCAAACCTGAGCGACGGCCTGAAGGCGGCGGTGGTCGAAGGCGCCGTCACCGGCGGTGGCTTGACGGTGATTGCCAACGCTCCCAACCCCGCGGGTCAAGCGCTGCTCGGCCGCTACTTCGACGGCGCCATCAGCCCCAGGGGCTTGTTGTTGGCCGCGGCCATCCCGACGCTGATCGCGGCGGCGATGTTCCGCTGGCTCTAGGAGTTCGCTAACTGTCGGCCAACGGCGCCCCGGTTGACGGGGCTGCCGGCTCGGCGCGCAGACGACGGGCGACCAGCACGGCGAGGACAATCAGCAGCGCCACATCGGCGACAAAGACAATGCGCAGTCCCGACCCGCCGATGAAGCCGGCGACCACCGGACTCACGGCCAGGCCGACCAGCGACGCCGTGGTCATGATGCCGAAGCCCGTGGCATGCGCGTCGGCGGGCAACAACGAGCCAGCCACCGAGTAGATCGTGGTCGTGGCGACACCAATCGCCAGTCCCACCGCCGACATCGACAGGCCCACGACCCACAGCGAGGGCGCCGCGACGATGGCGGCCATCGCGACGGCGGCCACCGCCGTGCCCGACACGATCACGTCTTTGGCAGACCGACGACCGAGCAGCCGTGGCGCCAGCTGGGAGCCGAATGCCGCCGATACCGCACCGAGCGAGAACAGGATGCCCGACACGATCGGGATGCGCTGCGGATCAATCCCGACCTGCGCCACAAACAGCGGCAACACCGGACCGAAGCTACGGTCGACCGTCTGCAAGCCGAAGATCACAAACAGAGCGAGCATAAATCCGGGCAGGCGCAGCAGGTGCGAGAAGACCTCCCAGCCACCTCTGGCCTTCTCAGTGGCCGGCGGCCGCGGCGGATCCTGATAGAGCACCAGCACCAGCACCAGCGCCGCCGCATAGAAGGCCGCCGCGAACAGGAACGAGTGGCGCAGACCCACCAGTGGCGCCAGCAGGCCGCCGATGACCGGTCCGATCGCCGGGCCGAGTCGATGACCGGTCTGCACGGCGCCAATCGCCCGCGCCATGCGATCGCGCGGCACTGACTGGGCGGCCATCGAAATGGTGAGCGCGCCGTAGCCGGCAAACACGCCAAGCAACGCGCGCAGGGCAAACAACTGCCACGGCGCCGTCACAAACGCCATGCCCGCCTTAGTGAGAATGAATGCGGTCAGCGACCGGATGACCAGGACCTTGTTGCCGTACTTGTCGCCGACCCGGCCCCACAACGGCGCGCTGATCGCCGTGACGGTTGGGGTCGCCCCGAGGGTCAGGCCCGTCCACATGGCAATTTCACCGAGGTCGGTGGTACCCAGTTCGGCGATGTAGAGCGGGAGAAACGGCATCACCAGCGTGAAGCCGGTGAAGCCAATGCCGCCAGCCGCCGCCGCGGCAAAGACGTTTCGCCGGGACTGTCGTTGGTCCAATCAGAATCGAATCTTGACTGACGGTCCGGGATAGACCTGGATGCTGTCGATGAAGCGGATGCGATGGGGGTTGGTCTGCATCACCACGGAGCTGGTGCGAATGCCGGCGCCGAAGAACTGCACGCCCTTCATCAGCGAGCCGTCGGTCACGCCGGTCGCGGCAAACACAATGTCTTTGCCGCAGGCCAGGTCCTCGGACTTGTAGATCTTTTTGACGTCCTTGATCCCCATGGCGTGGCACCGCTCTTCATCTTCCGGTTTCGCAACCACCAGGCGGGCGAAGATTTCGCCGTTCAAGCAGCGCATGGCCGCCGCTGTCAACACGCCCTCGGGCGCACCACCGGTGCCCATGACGGCATGGACGCCGGTGCCCGAGACCGCGGCCGCAATGCCGGCCGACAGGTCGCCGTCACCAATCAGGCGAATGCGGGCGCCGGTCTCGCGAATCTCAGCAATCAGCTTGTCGTGGCGCGGACGATCCAGGACGACCACCGTGAGCTCGTCAATCTGACGGCCCAGGCTGCGGGCGATCGCGCGCAGGTTCTCGCGGACCGGCGCATCCAAATCGACCAGGTGCTTGGACGTCGGCCCGACGACCAACTTCTCCATGTAGAGGTCTGGCGCGTGGAGCAAGCCGCCTTTCTCAGACGCCGCCAGCACCGCAATCGCATTGGCCGCGCCGGTCGCGCACAGGTTGGTGCCCTCGAGTGGATCGACCGCGATGTCGACCTCGTCGAAGACGCGACCGCTGTTCTTCTTCTTCTGGGCGAGACCGACTTTTTCGCCGATGTAGAGCATGGGCGCTTCATCGCGCTCGCCCTCGCCGATGACAATGGTGCCGTCAATCGGCACCGTGTCCATCTCTCGGCGCATCGCCTCGACTGCGACCTGGTCGGAGCCATGGCGATCGCCCTGTCCCATGGTGTGGGCGCAGGCAATGGCGGCTTGTTCGGTGACGCGAAGGAACTCAAGCGAAAGATCAGATTCCATCAAGGTGTCCTGTGGCTAGTGGCATCGGTCGGGCCATGAATGCCCGAACCTCAGGCCCGGGGCGCGGGCTTGCGGAAGAGCATCTCGCGGAGCCTGCTCTTCATCAGGAAGGAGTCGGTGACGCGCAGGTCCTTGAACAACTTGATGATGTCGCCGTTCAACAAGTTGCGTTGCCGCTGTCGCTGGCCAGGATAGGGGCGGTACCGCAACGTCGACTCATCAACGACCACGTACTTCGTGTAGGCCTGGCCGGGTGTCTCCGCCGTGCTGAACAGACCGAGCAGGCAGCCATCGGACTTCAGCAAACGGCAGAGCGCCGTCGCGAGCGCCTGCGCAGCCGGCCGATCGAGATAATCAAAAATGTCCCAGCAGAGAATGCCGTCAACCGAGCCGGGTGCCTGCGTAAACCGTCCGGCAAAGAACTCGGGCAACCGTTCGATCTTGCCCTCCTTCACATGCGTGTCAATGTCGGACGCGACATCTTCCACGCGAATGCGACACCCTAGCTGCTCGCCGAAGAACGTGACGTTAGTGCCGACGCCGGGCCCGAGATCGAGGACAAGAGGATTGTCGGCACCCTTCAGGCACCGCAGGAACTTCTGAAGGGCCTGCGTCGGATACGACACCTCCGTGACCTGCGTCACGGAGGAATCACCAACACTAGTGGTCTCGCCCACCCGGCGGGAGCCGAGAATCCCGAACAAGTCCGTCAGCGACCTGGCGTCAGCCATGACGCTCGGTTACGCGCCGACCTTCTGGGTCTGCGGCGGTGCCTGCCCTTGAGACGATGCCGCAGGCTGGGCCTGCGCCTTCGCGCCGGCGCGCTGCATGTCGACGGCGCCGCGGAAGTGCGCGCCCTCGGCAATGGCCACCCGTGGAGAGACGATGTCGCCGTCTACCGAGCCGTTGTCGCGAATATCAACCTTCTCGGAAGCCGTGACGTTGCCGGTGACCTCACCGAGTACTACGACCACTTTCGCGAAGACTTCCCCTTTGATCTTGCCGTTGGGACCAATCGTCAGGGCGTTGCCCTTCAGATCAATCCGGCCCTCGACGTGGCCTTCGATCGTCAGATCTTCACTGCCGCTTAACTCGCCTTTAATGATGACGGACTTTCCGATATTCACGTTGTCCCTCCCCAGTTGGGTACGCGAATCGCTGGCAGCCGACCCAGCGGCAACAGGCGACGAGGGCGTCGTCACCGGAGTCTGTGCCGGTGGCGTGGCCGGTTTGACCGACTCATCCCGCTTCCACATCGCTGAAACCTCCCCCTCTGCTGGAAAATCCCGCCCGAGGGTGCCAATTATTTTAGAAACCCGGGGAAAATGGGTTTTGCTACTAAAGTCCCCGCCAGTATAGAAGCCCCCGTAAACCGTTGTCTAGTCCTTTTATTGCTGAGACTTAGCAGGAATGTTACGATCCAGTTTTGCACCCATGCGCATCTACCTGGACCATAACGCGACCACTCCGCTCGATCCCCTGGTCGCCGACCGGATGGCCTTGGCCATGCGCGAGGTTTGGGGCAACGCGTCCAGCGTGCATCATTTCGGTCAACAGGCCAAGGCGGCCCTGGATGAGGCGCGGGGGGCGGTGGCCAGCTTCATGGGTGCCGATGCCTCGGAAATCGTCTTCACCGCTGGCGGTACCGAGAGCGACAACCTCGCCATTCGCGGCGCTGCCGAGGCGCTCGAGCCAGGCGGCCGGCGACACCTCATCACCTCGGCGATCGAGCACGAGGCGGTCTTGAACACCATGAAGGCACTCGCCAGGCGCGGGTGGCGCGTGACCATCCTCGCCGTCGACGCCTCGGGTGTCGTCTCGCCCGACCGCCTGCGCGAGGCGATCACCGACGACACCGCGCTCGTCTCGGTGATGCACGCGAACAACGAGATCGGCACGATCCAGCCAATCGCGGCGTTGGCGGCGATCGCGCACGAACGCGGAGCGCTGTTTCACACCGACGCGGTGCAGTCCGCCGGCAAGCTACCGCTGGACATGACCTCGCTCGGCGTCGATCTGGCGTCGATTGCCGGGCACAAGTTCTATGGCCCGAAGGGCACCGGCGCCCTATGGCTGAAGCGCGGCGTGCGCCTGGTGCCACCGGCGAGCGGCGGCAAGCAGGAGCGCAATCGCCGCGCCGGCACCGAGAATGTGCCGGCCTTGGTGGGCCTCGGTGTGGCCGCGGACGTGGCCCAGCGAAAACTCGCGAGTGAAGGTCCCCGACTTGGCGCCCTTCGCGACCGACTCGAGGCCGGCATTCTGACCACGGTCACCGGCAGCGAGCGCAACGGCGCCGCGAGTCCGCGCACGCCGAACACCACCAATCTGAGTATCGCGCGCGTCGAATCGGAGTCCTTGCTGATTGGCCTGGATCTCGCCGGCATCGCGGTGTCATCGGGCTCCGCCTGCTCGTCGGGCACGCTCGAACCATCGCACGTCTTGAAGGCCATGGGCCTCTCGCACGGACGCACGCTCGGGTCGATCCGCTTCAGCCTGGGGGCTGCGACCACCGACGCCGACATTGATCGGGTGATCGAGGTCTTGCCGCCGCTCGTCGAGAAACTCCGCAGCCTGACCACGGTCGGCGGCAGAAAATAGAACAGGAGATAAGGAGTTAAAGAGCTTTTCCTGATCTCTTGATCTCCTGTTTCTGATGCGCATTGTTGTCGCCATGTCGGGCGGGGTCGATTCATCGGTCGCCGCGGCCCTGCTCGCCGAGCAGGGTCATGACGTCATCGGTGTCTCGATGCAGCTGTATGACCAGGGCCAGACGACGGTGTCGGGCCAGAAGGCGTTCGGCACGTGCTGCACCATCGACGACCTTTACGACGCGAGACGGGTGGCCGCCACCATCGGCATCCCCCACTACATCGTCAACTTCGAATCGCAGTTCGGCGAGCACGTCGTCTCGAACTTCGTACGCGAGTACGTGGCTGGTCGCACGCCCATCCCCTGCTCGCACTGCAACAGCGAGCTGAAGTTCGCCGAGTTGCTGGATCGCGCCAGGGCCTACGATGCCGACCAGCTCGCCACCGGCCACTACGCGCGCATTGAACAGGATGCGAGCGGCCGCTATCACCTGCACCGCGGCGCCGACAATTCGAAAGACCAGACCTACTTCCTGTTTTCACTGACGCAGCGGCAGTTGGCGCGGGCCACCTTCCCGGTCGGCCATCTCGACAAGGACACCGTGCGCGCGCACGCGCACCGGCTGAAGCTGGGCGTCGCCTCGAAGCCGGACAGCCAGGAGATTTGCTTCGTACCCGACGGCGACTACGCCGCGTTCGTGGAACGCCAGGCGCCCGCGGCCCTGCGTGCCGGGACGGTGGTTGATGGCGAGGGCCGCGTGCTGGGCATGCACGGTGGCGTGCATCGCTTCACGATCGGCCAGCGCAAGGGCCTGGGCTTGTCGACGAGCGAGCCGTTGTATGTGCTGGCGATCAAGCCGGACGAAGCGCAGGTGGTGGTGGGATCGAAGGATGCGTTAGGCCGGACCGCGCTGACGGCAGCAACGGTCAATTGGGTCAGCGGCATCGCGCCGTCAGCGTGGCTCCCGATCACCGCGCAGATTCGCCATCGTCATGCCGCGGCACCGGCGCGAGTTCGGGCCACGGACGAAGGGCGCGTCGAACTCGAGTTCGACACGCCCCAGACTGCGGTGACGCCGGGCCAGGCGGTCGTCTTCTACAACGGAGACGAGGTCCTGGGCGGCGGTTGGATCGACTGACGCTACACGTGGGCCGCCGCGGCCTGGTGCAACGTCCCTGACAGGAAGCGCTCGGCGTCGATGGCGGCCATGCAGCCCGAGCCGGCGGCCGTCACCGCCTGGCGGTAGATATGGTCCTGCACATCACCCGCCGCAAACACACCCGCCACGCTGGTCCGTGATCCTTCGTGGGTCTTCAGGTAGCCGTTGTCGTGCAGCGCGAGCTGCCCCTTGAACAGCGCGGTGTTCGGCACGTGGCCGATGCCGATGAACACGCCATCGACGGCCAGCTCGCTGCTGACGCCGGTCTGCGTGTTCTTGAGCACCAGTGAAGTGACCACGCCCTTGTCGAGGTCCTTGATGTCGACCACTTCGGTGTTCCAGATGAACGAGACGTTCGGCATCGACATGGCCTTGTCCTGCATGACCTTCGAGGCGCGCAGACTGTCGCGGCGATGGACCACGGTGACCGAGGTCGCCAGTTTTGACAGATAAATGGCTTCTTCCATGGCGGTGTCGCCACCGCCGATGACGGCGACCGGGCGCCCCTTGAAGAAGAACCCGTCACAGGTCGCGCACGTCGACACGCCGCGGCCCGACAGCTTCTTGTCGACGCCCAGGTCCAGCCACTTGGCCGACGCGCCGGTGGCGACGATCACCGTCTGCGCGAGGTACTGCGTCTGGCCCATCGTCACGGTGAACGGCCGTTTCGACAGGTCCACCGACGAGACGTCGCCCTGAATGATCTCGGCGCCGAAACGCGCGGCCTGGGCCCGCAGTTCGGTCATGAGGTCAGGGCCCATGATGCCGTCGCGATAGCCGGGCCAGTTCTCGACCATGGTGGTCAGCATGAGCTGACCACCGGCCTCGATGCCCTCAATCACGAGCGGCGTCAGGTTGGCTCGCGCGGCGTAGAGCGCCGCGGTCAGTCCGGCCGGACCGGACCCGATAATGATGACTGGTCGCTCGCTCACAGGTGCTTGTCGATCATCTTCGCGAGGTCGTCCTTGTTCGCAAGGCCGACCACGGTTTCCTTGAGCTCGCCGTCCTTGAACAGCAACAGCGTGGGAATCCCGCGCACCATGAACTTGCTGGGCGTCATCGGGTTCGCATCAATATCGACCTTGGCCACGGTGGCGCGGCCGCTGTATTCATCGGCCAGCTGATCGACGATCGGCGCAATGCGCCGGCATGGTGCGCACCAGGTCGCCCAAAAATCCACCAACACCACGCCTTTTTTTACCGACTCGCCAAAATCCGCGTCGGTCAAAGCCTTCACATTCTCGGATGCCATTCACGTCCCTCTACCCTTTGGATGCCGGTACCCGGCGCGTGGTACGCGCGGGGCGCAATCGTCGGTATATTTTGACATACTCAGCCGCCGACCGATCCCACGAGTAGTCGGCGCGCATGCCGTTTTTTTGCAGCCGCGACCAGATTTTCTTGTCGGCAAACGTGGCCAACGCCGCCTCGAGCGTCTGGAGCATCACACCCGGGTCGTATTCAGAAAACAGGAACCCGTTGCCTTGACCATTCTTCGGGTTATACGGCCGCACGGTATCGACCAGGCCGCCAACGGCGCGGACGATGGGGACCGTGCCGTAGCGGAGGCTGTACATCTGGTTAAGGCCGCACGGTTCGAACCGCGACGGCATGAGAAACATGTCGGCGCCCGCTTCAACCAGGTGCGCGCGCTGCTCATCAAAGCCGATGAACGCGCTGATGCGGTCGGGGCGCCATTGCGACAAGCGCCGCCACATCTCCTGGTGGTGAGGCTCGCCAGTGCCAACAATCGTGAAAGTGGCGTCGAGCGACGCGAGCTGTGACGCAACCGCGGCGATCAGGTCCAGGCCTTTCTGATCGACCATGCGCGAGACCATGCCGACAATCGGTCGCGCCAGGGTCTCGTCGGTCACGGCGAGGCCAAAGCGTTCCAGCAGCGCGCGTTTCGACGCCGCCTTCGCCCCCAGCCGATCGACATCAAAAGGCTGCGGCAGGAACGGGTCGGTGGCCGGATTCCACTCGTCGGCATCGATGCCGTTCAGGATGCCGGTCAGCCGATCGTGGCGCGCGCGGATCACGCCATCGAGACGGTGACCGTACTCCGGGCGCTGGATTTCGTCGGCGTAGGTCGGGCTCACCGTGGTGAGGGCCTCGGCGGCGGTGATCCCGGCCTTGAGAAAACTGAGGCAATCGAAAAACTCGAAGCCGCTGACGGTGAAGTCCGACCACCCTAACCCCAACCGCGGCACCCACGACTTGTCGAAGATCCCCTGGTACGCGAGGTTGTGAATCGTGAGCACGGTGCCCGGGTGTCCGCCTGCGCGGCCGGAGGCCGCTTCGGCGAGACGGGCGTAGATCGGCGTAAGGCCGGCTTGCCAGTCGTGCGCGTGCAGGATGTCGAAGGGCTGCGCCTGTTGCGCCGCGTAGTCGACGGCCGCCGCCGACAGGAACGCGTAGCGAATCGGATTGTCGGGGTAGTCGCCGCCGGCTTCGTAGTAGATGCCGGCGCGATCGTAGAGCTTCGGGCAGTCCAGCAACAAGACGCGAGCGTTGACGCCGATGGCGTGCTCGAGCAGGCGCGCATGGAAGCGGTGTCCCGCCATTTCAAGCGCGACGGTGGCTTCCACCCGTCCGTCCGGCGCGCCACGGTAGCGCGGGGTGATCACCGTGACGTCGTGCCCGAGCCGCCCCAGCGCCTTGGGGAGCGCCGCGACCACATCGGCCAACCCGCCGGTCTTGGAGAACGGGTGCGCCTCGGAGGCGACCATCAAGATGCGCAAGCTGCGGTTTCGACTCGCTGCGGTCTTCGGCTCCGCCCTTTTCGGCATGCTCGTCCAGTGTATTTCGGGAGCCGGGGTCCGGGGTCCGGTATGATCCCCGCGTGTCTGGCTCATCCCCCAGTAGTGCGCGCGCACTGGCGCGCGACCTGGCCGAACTCAAGGCGCTGGCCGAGCGCCAGCCCGAACTGGCGACGGCCGCCGAACTTCAAATGAGCCTGATCGAAACGGTTCGCCGGGTCCAGGGCCGGCTCACGACCCCGTGGCTCGAATTGAGCACCGAGACGCTGATGGCACGCCTCGCCAACGGACAGTCGCTGCTCGAGTTCGATCAAATCCTGTTCGAGTGGAACGACGTGCGGCTGCTGATTCGGCAGGTCGCCGACATCCTGCGCCGCTACGATGCCGTCGATGCCGACGGTGTGATCGCCCTGCACAACGTCGGCCGCGCCGCCGACCTGTCCGATCGGATGCGCGCCTGGTTCAACGGCACCCCTTCGCCCGATGTGGAGATGCTGGACGAGGTGCTGACCTGGGCGGCCCGGCCGTACCTGCAGCGAACGGCTGAAGTGCTGCAGCAACGTGTGAACTTCGAGAGCTGGCGCCGGGGCACTTGCCCGGCCTGCGCCGCCGAACCCGACTTCGCGGTCATCATGGCGACCGGCGAGCGGCTGCTCGTCTGCGGGCGCTGCCAGGTGCGATGGCCCTTCGCCGCCACGGACTGCCCATACTGCGGCAACAGCGACCGCTCCACTATTACGTCAATGGCCACGGCCGACGGCATCTACCGCGTCGCCATTTGCAACCCGTGCGGCCGCTACATCAAGGCACTGGACGGCAGGAAATCTCCCCGCCCGCTGCTGCCGTACGCTGATCCGATTGTGACGCTAACGCTGGACGCGGCAGTAATGCGACGGACGAGATAAGGAGTGAACTATTCCTGTTCTTGCGGGTGCTGCGCGTCGCCGTCGAGGGCCGTCTTGGCGCGCGTGCTCATCCAGTTGAACAGGTGACGTGTTTCCCAGAATCGGCTGGCGTTCGACTTCGCGCCGAGCACGACCACCGCGACCTGCTGTCCGGTTTGTGGCAGCCGCAGCAAGGTCGCCAGGCAGTAACCCGAGCGGCTGATGAATCCAGTCTTGCCGCCGACCACGTCGATGTCACCGCTGCGGACAATCTGGTTGGTGCTGCGAGCGGTGATGGCCGTCTTGCCGGAGTGAGTCGTATACGACGTCTGGCGCATGATGCCGCCGACCCGCTCGTCGGCCGCAGCATGCGCAATCAAGCGAGCCAGGTCGTAGGCCGATGAGACGTTCTCGGCCAGCAGTCCCGACGGGTCCGCGTAGCGCGTGTTAAACAGGCCGAGTTCGCTGGCCTTCTCATTCATCTTCGCGATGAAGCCTTCCGAGCCATAGGGCGAAATGCGCGCCAGCGCGCGGGCCGCCGCGTTGTCGGAACCCACCAGCAGCAGGTTCAGCAGATCATCGGCGGTGAGCTTGAAGCCCGTGCGCAGATAAGTGGTCGAGGCCCGCGACACGTCGCTGCGCTGCACGGTGACCGGCGTGGTCATCGGCGCGCCGCTCTCGAGGAACACCAGCGCGGTCATCACCTTGGTGATGCTCGCCATCGAGCGCTGATCTTGTGCGTGATCTTCCCAGAGCACTTCACCGGTGGTCGGGTCGTAAATGATCGCGGCCGCGGCCCGCACGTCGGGCACTTCGCGGCCGAACTCGTCCACGCGGAAGCGCGGCGTCTGCACGTCGCGCAGCTCACGGGCACGCGCGGCGGCACGAGCGCTCGCCAGCCGCGCGCGACGGGTGCGGGCGCTGGTCGCCGAATAGGTCGTCTTTTTGGCCGTGGATCGTGCCGGCGCCTTGACGGCCGGCTTGGTCTGCTTACTCGTCGCCTGCGCTTTCGCGGCGCTCGCCTGGACTGGTACAACGACCATTGCCACGGCAGCAATCGTCAGGGACACGGCCAGTTTCGCGATGCGAGTGAGCTTCGCCATTAGTAACTTGCGGGAATTGTAGTCACACTATCCCCAAGAATCAAGAGGGTTTATGGCTCCTTGAGTTAAGCTAACCCCTGATGGAACGCCCGGCTGCGACCGAGTACCGAATCCTCAGGGAAACCATTGCCTCCCGAGGAGGCCTCCGTTCTACGCTTGCCTTGTCTGGGCTTGGGCTATGGGCACTGTTACTTGTGGCTGTGCTGGCGTGGATCCCCTACCCCTTGGGCGCCATCATTCCCCTGCTCGCGCTGGTCGCAACCTTCGAAGTCATCAGGCCGTTGCACTTTGGTGCCGAGCGAATTGGGCGGTATCTCCAGGCCTTCTACGAAGAAGACGGTCAGCCTGAACGACCGCTGGCTGAGACGCCATCATGGGAACGGGTCTCAATGAAGCTGAGCACCGTCCCCGGAGTGGGCGGGCATCCGCTTTTTGTCCTCGTATTCTTCCTGGCGACGATCGTGAACACCCTGCCTGTCTTGTTGGCTCAGCCCCTGGCGACACCTATCGAGATGGCAGCACTCGGTGTGCCACACGTCGCCTTCATGATCTGGCTGTTCAATGCCGACCGCGCCATGCGGGCGCAGCGCGCGGCAGAACTCGAACAGTTCCGGTCGCTATACAAGGCTTAAGGCTTGGGGCTTGGAGCCTAGGTCGATCGTCTTCGGGCTTCAGCCGTTGCGTTTGATCCAAAAATACGGATTACCTAAACTTGCAATGCTCCCGCCTCAGGGTTACGATTTTTAACCGATTGGCGTTTGCGACTTAACTCGCGTTGTATTTGGTTGGAGGACGAATGACTAGACTGAATAGGCTGACAGTGTTGTGCCTGTGCGTGACGCTGCTCTCACTAGCAGCTCCCACTTTCGCACAAGATTTTCGAGGCCGCATGAACGGCACGGTCACCGACAACACCGGCGCGATTCTGCCCGGCGTGACGGTCACCGCGACGAGCCCGGCGATGATGCAGCCGCAGGTGCAGGTCACCGGCGCAGATGGATCGTTCCGCTTCCTCGCCCTGCCTCCGGGCACCTACGAGATCGGCTTCGAACTGGCCGGCTTCCAGAACGTCAAGCGCGAAGGCGTGCGCGTCGTCATCAATCAGACCCTGACGGTTGATCAGCAATTGAACGTCGCGACCCTGCAGGAAACCGTGACCGTCACCGGCGCTTCGCCGATCGTCGACACCTCAACGACGACCCTGGGCACCAACTTCACGAAGGAACTACTCACCGAGATCCCGAACGCCCGCGACATCTGGGCCGCCATGGCACAGGCGCCTGGCATTCAGATGACGGCCTATGACGTCGGTGGCTCGAACACCGGCAACCAGTCGGGCTTCCGGTCCTACGGCTTCGACACGCAGAACCAGACCAAGATGGAAGGCATCGACACCACCGAAGGCACGGCGGCCAACGCCGGTTACTTCGACTTCGGATCGTTTGAAGAGTTCCAGGTCGGCGGCGCGGGTTCGGACGCCAGTTCGTTCGCCGGCGGCGCGGTGCTCAGCATCAGCGTCAAGTCGGGCGGCGACCGCTTCACGGGCAACTGGTACAGCGACTACTTCAACGAAAGCATGCTGGCCGACACCAACGTTCCGGACTACCTGCAGACGGCCAACACGCCGAGCGAAGATGGCTTCTTCACGCGCACGCCGCTCAGCCGCGGCAACCCCACCAAGAAGCAGTACGACGTCAACTTCAACTTCGGCGGTCCGATCGTCAAGCAGAAGGCCTGGTTCTTCACCAGTTGGCGGCTCAACGACAAATACAGCTACATTTTTGGCTTGGGCGACACGCTCGAGCGGTCGAAGCTGTCGAACAAGTACACCTTCAAGGGCACGTTCCAGGTCGGCCGCAACAACCAGATCATCGGCTTCCTGAACAAGCGCGAGAAGCTGCAAGACAAGCGCGGCATCAGCCTGACGACGCCCCTGTCGGCGGCCCAGTACCAGGCGTCGCGCAACTACCCGTGGAAGGTCGAGTGGACCCGCGTCATGGGCAGCCGTGCCTTCCTCGACGTGCTCTACGGCAACTGGTACAACTTCTTCCCGCTGCGCCCGGTCCGGGACTTCGGGTTGTACGACGGCCCCTGGGGACCCGGCCGCATTGATACCGCGACCAATCAACGGTTCGACGGTGGCGCCACCGACAGCTACCAGGACCAGAAGCGCTACAAGCCCCAGGTCTATGCGACGCTCTCGTATTTCCAGGACGGTTGGGCCGGCAGCCACGACGTCAAGCTGGGCTACGACTGGAAGCGCGATCGCCGCAGCCTCTTCCGCGACCAGCCGTTCGACATCTTCTACCGCGACACCAACGGCGTCCCGGCCCAGGTCGATCTCTATAACACGCCGGTCACGGGCATCAACGACGTCGTTTACAACGCGGCGTACATCAACGACACCTGGAAGCTCAACGACCGGGTGACGTTAAACCTGGGCCTGCGCTTCGAGGCCTACGCCGACGGTTGGCAGGAGCAGAAGTTCACGCCAAACGGTATTCCCGCGTTGGCCGGCTTCACCGATCCGCGCTATCTCGCGTTCGTCACGCCGATCACCGTCGAAGCGCGCACCGTCGCGAACACGAAGACCCTCGTGCCGCGGGTCGGCTTGGCCTACAACCTGACCGGCGACAACCGCACGGTGCTGAAGTTGTTCGCCGGCCAGTCACGCTGGAACTCGGCCGACACCTTGGCCGACCTGGAAAACCCCGTGGGCCGCGCGCAGCTGCGCTACGCGTTCTTGCCCTGCACGGCCACCCGCACGACGCAGTGCGACCTCAACGGCAACCGCCTACTCGACAGCCCGGCCGAAATCGGCGCGTTCAATTCGACCCAGGGCGGCGCCGGCTTCGTGCGGATCGATCGCGAACTGGTGCGGCCGACCAGCAACGAACTGTCGATCAACCTCGAGCGCGAGATCAGCAACTCATTCTCGGGCCGCGCGTCGTATGTCTACAAGAACATGCGCAACGTGTGGAGCGAGATCGACGCCATCCGCACCCCGGCCTACACCATCCCCTACACGCTGGTGGATCCGGGTCCGGACAACAACGCGGCCACCACGGCCGACAACCAGACGTTCCAGACGTTCGACCGTCCGGCGACGATCGGCACCGAGCGCGTCTACACCAACCCCGAAGGCAACGACGCCGACTTCCACACCATGGAAGTGGCGGTCAATCGCCGCTTCTCGGGCAAGTGGATGATGCTGTCGTCGTTCGGCTACACCTGGTCAACGATGCTCCACGACACCACCGGCTTCGGCCGCTTCGACTCGTATCGCCCGGCGCGCAAGCTGTTCGGCGACGACAACGGCTACGAGACCTCGACACTGTGGAACTACAAGATCATCGGCCGCTACACGCTGCCGTATGAAGTTGGTTTCTCGGGTTCGTGGAAGGTGCAGAGCGGCCAGGAGTACGGCCGCACCATCAGCGTGGCCTTCCCCGGTGACGGCACCCAGACCGTGCGCGTCGAACCGATTACGGCCAACCGCTACCCCACCGTCGCGATCATGGACGTGCGCGCCGACAAGTCGTTCAGCATGGGACGCGCCGGCAAGATGACGTTCCAGTTCGACGTCTTCAACCTGACCAACTCGGGTGTGCCGATCGCCGTGCGCCTGACGTCGGTGAACTTCAACGAAGTGACGGCGATTCTCAGCCCGCGCGTCATTCGCGTCGGCTTCCGCTACGACTTCTAGGATAGGAGTTCAAGAGGTCGGCGAGATCAGGAGGGGCGGGTGGGCAACCACCCGCCCTGTGATACAACTCCCCTGTCTGCCATGCGCGTGCCAGCCCCCCAGCTCGCCGTCGTGCTTGGCTACGGGTTGGTCGCCAGCGCCTTCACGTGGCCATTGCTCCTCAATCTCGGGACTCACCTCACGGGTGATCCCGGCGGCGATACCGGTGTGTACGTCTGGAACCAATGGGTCTTCCACCAGGAAGTGCTTCGTGGCAACAACCCGCTCGGCACCGACCAGATTCTGTCGCTCACCGGACGCATCGGCCTGTCGCAGCACAACTACACCGTCTTCCTGAACCTGCTGGCATTCCCGCTGATCTCGCTGCTCGGCGTGGTGACGTCGTTCAACCTCGTCTACCTGCTGATGAGCGTGCTCACCTCGCTCATGACGTACGGGCTGGCGCGCGCCGCGACCAGTGCCACGAGGACCGAGGCGTTCCTGGCGGGTGTCGCGTTCGCGTGGTCGCCGGTACTCGTCGCCCGCAGTACCGGTCACTTCAGCCTCGCGGCGGCCGCGCCGCTGCCCGCGTTCATCTGGGCGTTGGTGCACGCCGAGAAGCACCGCACCGCCGGCAGCGCCGCGCTGGTCGGCCTGTGCATCGCCTGGGCAACCCTGTGCGATGTGTACTACGGCGTCTACTGCGTGATGATCGCCGTGCTGTATGTCGCGACCATCGCGATCTGCGTCACGCGCGCGCCGGCGCCGGCAGGACGCCGGCCGTGGGTGTGGTTGCTTGACGTCGTGATCGTGTGTTTCGGCGGCCTGGCCACCGGCCTGGTCCTTGGCCGCGGTGGCAGCTTCACGGTGCTGGGCGTGGCGATCCACATGCGCAGCCTCTATACGCCCGTGCTGGTACTCACCGTGCTGATGGTGGCGCGGTTCGCCGCCTGGTGGCGGCCCCGCCTGACGCGTATTCCGGACCTGTGTCCGCTGCCGATCAAGGCGGTGCTGGTTGGCGTGCTGGCGTGCGTGGGTCCCCTGTCGCCCGTGCTGTATGGCACGGTCGAAGGGGCGATCGATGGCCAGTTTGTGAGCCCGAGGATTTTCTGGCGCAGCAGCCCTCGCGGCGTGGACCTGCTGTCGTTGATAACTCCCAACCCCAATCACCCGGTCATGCGGTTGCTGCTCGGCGACCCGCAAGCCGCGTTACCGACGATCTTCGTGGAGTACACGGCCTCTTTCAGCCTGGTGGCGATCATCGTGATCGCCGCGGCGGTCTGGCTCGCGGGCTATCGGCCGAAGCCGGTCTGGTGGTGGCTGACGATCGGCTTTGCCCTGATGGCGCTGGGCCCGTTTATCTACCTGGCCGGCACCAACACCCACATCCCTGGCCCGTGGGCCTTGTTGCGATACGTCACGCCGATGAGCCTGGCGCGCACACCCACCCGCTTTGCGATTGTCGCGGCGTTGGGACTGGCCATCTTGCTCGCCGGCGCGCTCGCGACGCTCGGCACCCGGTGGCCGCAGCGGCGGCGTGCGATCACCGCGCTGGTCGGCGTCATGCTGCTGGCCGAACTCTGGCCGGCACCGCGGACGTTGTACTCGGCCGCAATCTCCCCCGTCTACGACACGATCTCGCGTGACCCGCGCAACGTGCGCGTGCTGACTTTGCCGTTCGGCATCCGCGACGGCGTGTCGTCGATCGGCAACTTCCGGCCACGATCGCAGTTCAACCAGACCCGCCACGAGAAACGCCTGATTGGCGGATACCTCTCGCGGGTCTCGACGCGGCGCTTCGAGCGCATGCGAATCGATCGGCCGACGCTGGCCATCCTGATGAAAATGAGCGAGCCGCAGCCGCTGTCGGCTGAGGACATCACGACGCTGGCAGCCCAAGGAGAGCGTTTCGTCACGAATACCGACCTGGGCTACGTGGTGATCGATTCCCGTCTCATCCCCGAGCAATCCACTCAGGCCGTGATCAACGCGTGGCGACTCGAAGAGGTGCAGCGTGACCAGCACCTCACGCTTTACCGGCCCGCAGCACCCCAGGCACCTTAGGCACCTTAGGCACATTAGCTCTGATACTCTGTCTGCGATGCGGCGTGGCCCGTTCCTCTTCCTGTTCGCGGTCTCCGGCGCCGCGGCCCTCATTTACGAAGTCGTCTGGACTCGTTTGCTCACGTTGCAGATGGGGCATGGCATCGCCGCGGCCAGCACCGTCCTGGCCGCGTTCATGGGCGGCCTGGCGGTGGGCGCCGCGGTCGCGGGCCGCCGCGGCGGTCGCCTCACCCCCGAACGCGCGCTCACGGTGTATGCCGGCCTCGAACTCGCGATCGGAGTCCTCGCGCTGTTCCTCCCGGTCGCACTGACCGCCGTGCGCCCGCTGCTCGCCGGCGCTTACGCTGATGGCCAGGGCGGCACTGCCTTCGCGTTCTTAAGGCTGGCGACCAGCGTGCTGCTGCTGGCGGTGCCGGCGGCGGCCATGGGCGCGACGTTTCCAATCGCGGCTCGTTGGATGGTGCGCGCCGCCTCGAGCGCGGCGCAGGACGCCGGTGGCCTGTATGCGGCCAACACGCTTGGTGCGGCCGCCGGCGCCGTGCTCGCCGGCTTTGTCCTGATCCCCGCGCTCGGCCTGACCGGCGCGACCTGGGTGGGCGTCGCGCTGAACATCGCCGCCGCGGCCGGTGCCTACGCGATCGCGCGGGGTGCGGCGACGTCGATGGCCGAACCTAAAGGTTCGGCGCCGCGCCTGCGGGCAGGTGGGAAGGCCGAGGCTAAAGGTTCGGCCCCACGCCTGCAACCTGAAGGCAGTCCATGGCTTGCCGCACTAACACTCGGCGCCTCGGGCTTTGCCTCGCTGACCTTGCAGGTGGTGTGGACGCGGCTGCTCGTGCAGATCCTTGGCCCCACCACCTACGCGTTCAGTATCGTCGTGGCGATCTTCATCATCGGCCTCGCTGCGGGCGCGGCGGTGGGTTCGTGGCTGGTGTCGCGCGTGCGAAGCGCCGCGACCGGGCTCGCGATCAGCCTGCTGACGAGCGCCGGCTTGTCACTGGCCGCGGCCGCGTCGGTCGATTGGGCGTTGTTGACCATGGCGGAGATCGTGGCGCGACCCGGGTTTCAGTTCTTCGACGTAATGCTGCGCGAGGTGTGGCTCGTCACGGCGTTGCTCCTGCCGATGACCATTGCCTTCGGAACCGCGTTTCCGTTCGCGGTCGCACTGGCGACCGGCTCGGACGACGCCGTCACCGAGTCGCTCGGCCGCATCTACGCCGTCAACACCGTCGGCGCGATTACCGGCGCCCTGCTCGCGGGGTTTGTGCTGGTGCCAGCGATCGGCCTGCACCTGACCATTCGCATTGTCGCCCTGGTCGTCGGCCTCACGGCTGTCGGCCTGCTGGTTTTCGCCGGACCGGCGCGCGGCCGCCTGGCCGCCTTCGTCCTCGCCGCAGTGGTGTTAGCCGCGGGGTTCGCGCTGCCCCAGTGGGATCCGCTGCTGCTCTCGAGCGGCGCCTACAAGTACGCCGCCGCCCTGCGTGGCCCCAGCCTCGAAACGGCGCTGGCGGCCGGCGAGTTGCTGTCGTATCGCGAAGGTGCCACCGGCACAGTGGCCGTCCGGCGCCTGGCGGGAACCGTGTCGCTCGCGATCGACGGCAAGGTTGACGCCTCGAACGCCGGCGACATGCTGACCCAGCGGCTGTTGGCGCACGTGCCGCTGCTGTTGCATCCCGCACCAAAGCGCGTCGCCATTCTCGGCTTGGGGAGTGGTGTCACGCTCGGCTCGGCGCTGACCCATCCACTGGAGGCCGCCACCGTCCTCGAGATTTCGCCCGAAGTGGTGGCCGCCTCGCGTTTTTTCGAGCTCGAGAATCATCGCGCCCTCGCCGACCCCCGCACGCGGCTGATCGTCGGCGACGGACGCACCCACCTGATGCTCGGACGTGAACAGTACGACGTGATCGTGTCAGAGCCGTCGAACCCGTGGATGGCCGGCATCGCCTCGCTATTTACGCGCGAGTTTTTCGAGGGCGCCAAGGCGCGATTGGCCCCGGGCGGCATGCTCTGCCAGTGGGCGCACACCTACGACATCAGCCGCGACGACCTCCGCTCGATCGTCGCGACATTCCTGACCGCGTTCCCCGAGGGAACCATGTGGCTGATCGGCGACGCCGACGTGTTGCTGGTGGGGTCGACGGGGCCGCTCGATGATCGGATCGCCGGTATTGCCGAGGCGTGGCAGCGCCCCGGGGTGGCCGCCGATCTCGCCTCGGTCGGAGCCCGCGAACCCTACGCCATCACCTCCCTATTTGTGGCGCAGGGCGACGCGCTGAGGACCTGGGCCGCCGGCGCCTCCCTGCAGACCGACGATCGGTCGCGGTTGGAGTTCTCAGGCCCGCGCAATATCTTCGGCGCCTCAAGGGATGACAACGCCGTGACCCTGCGAGAGCTGGCCAACAGCAGTCCCAAGCCGGCCGCGGTCACCGCCGGCGAGCACACTGCAACCGCCGCGACGTACCGGAACCGCGGGCTCATGTTCCTGCAATCAGATGCCCAGCGTCCCGCCTATGCCGACTTCACCAAGGCCCTCTCGGCCAACCCCAACGACCCGGTGTCGCTCGATGGGCTGATCCGGTCGGCGGCGGCGCTCGGTCGGATTGACGATGCCCGGGCGGTGCTGACGAAATTGGCATCGGTGCCGGCAAACTCGTCGGCCAAGCTCGCGCTGTCGAAAGTGCTGGCGTCGCAGGGCGCCGTGGACCAGGCCGTCCGCATCCCCTTCAGCCTGCTCCAGGCCGACCCCGGCAACGTGCCCGCCCTGGAACAACTGGCCTCGGTGCTCTCTGACGTCGGCGACGCGGCCCGTCTGGAGCCGGTCGTGGCCAAGCTGGTGGCCGAGGCCCCCAAGAACACCTGGGCGCATTACTACGCGGGCTCACTGTTCTTCTTACAGAACCGGCTCGACATGGCCGCGCAGGCGGCCCGCAATTCAATCAGCCTGGAACCGACCAACGCCAAGGCCCACAACCTGCTCGGCGCGTGCCTGGCCAGCATGGGCCAGGCCGACGCCGCCCGGGCGGCATTCGAAGCCTCGCTCCGGGTCGACCCTCGCGAGTCGGGCACGTACACCAACCTCGCCAATCTCGAGCTTCAAGCAGGCAATCGCGCGAGCGCCCGGCAATATTTTGCCGAAGCGCTGACGGTTGATCCGCTATCGCAAAGCGCCCGCGAAGGACTCGCGTCACTTCAATCACCTCGCTAAGGGCTATCCAATTCACTGAAGTTTGATCCAAGTTGGCCGAGTACCTGTTCCGGTCGGCTTCACCTGCCTGTGTGCGCTAGACCACCAGCTGTGTAAGAAGTGACACGTCCCGAGACAGCCCCGCGACTGCACAAAGAGGTGTTTTAGTCTGAAGATCCACGGATCAGACTTCGGCACGAGCTTTGCTAGGTAAGGTGGCGGGGGGTGCAATTCGATGAGTGTCGTTCGCATTCTGGGATTCTCGACGTTGCGCTGTGGGTGCGTAGTCGGTCGTTACCGAGACGTGGCCAGCACGCGCGAGGTCATCTACGTAGAAGAAAAAGGCGTTGGCTGTGACAGCCACGCGCACCGTCGCAACCACACGGTTTCGGCAGAGCGCGAACGGTTTGCCGCCGTCGCCATGACCACGCTGACCGCCAGAGCGTCGTAAGGTCCGGCAAGAGGCCGGACACCACACTGAGGCGCACGGTACAATCGTACCGACGTGCCCCCTCGCCTCCCCAAACCTTTTGCCGATCTGCGTCGCGGAAGCCAGCGTTTACGCTTCTTCCACAGCGACGCCCTGGACATTCTCGGCCGGCTCTCCCCTGCCTCGATTGACGTCGTCGTCACATCCCCGCCGTATAACCTGGGTATTCAATACCGGTCGTACGACGATGAGCTGCCTCGGCCGGCGTACCTGGCGTGGACCGGCGAGTGGATTCAGGCGGTCAAGCGGGTGCTGGCCCGGGAAGGTTCACTGTTCCTGAATGTGGGTGCCAAGCCGAAGGACCCCTGGACGGCACTTGATGTGGCCCAGGCGGTGCGGCCCCACCTCGAACTCCAGAATATTCTGCACTGGGTCAAATCCATCGCCATCGAGAAGTCCCTCGCAGGCTCCGGTTCGGGCCTGGTTGATGATTTGGCCGTCGGCCACTACAAGCCGATCAACAGCGCGCGCTTCGTCAACGACTGCCACGAGTTCGTCTTCCACTTCAGCCCGACCGGCCGGACGCCGCTCGACCGCCGCGCGGTGGGCGTGAAGTACCAGGATCAATCGAACGTCACGCGCTGGCAGGGATCGGGCTCGGGGCTGCGGTGCCGGGGCAACACCTGGTTCCTGCCGTATGAAACGATCCAAAGCCGCGACAAGGAACGGCCGCACCCGGCGACCTTCCCGTGGCGGCTGCCGGCGTACTGCCTGAAGCTGCATGGCCTGCCGCGGGTCGGCCTCGCACTCGATCCATTCCTGGGACTGGGCAGCAGCGCCGTCGCCTGCGCCCAGCTGGGAGTGGATTTCGTGGGCATCGAGCTCGACGAGCATTATCTGGCCGAAGCCGTGGCTCGGACCGAGGCCGCGCTCAACAAGCGCGGGCCGCGCTCAACAAGCGCGGGCCATAGTTGTCCTTGAATCCATCTCCGCCGGAGATATATGCTCTCATGCATCCTGGGAGTGATTCGTGGACCTTCGACAACTGGAAATTATACGAGCCATTGCCGAAACAGGGTCGTTCACGGCCGCCGGCCACAAGCTGCACGTGTCGCAGTCGGCCATCAGCCGCCAGATTCTGCTGCTTGAAGATGAACTGAAAGAGGCGGTGTTCCTGCGGGTGGGCCGCCGGATCCGCATCACGCCGGCGGGTGAATCGCTGCTCCAGCTCAGCCACCGGGTCTTCCAGGACCTGAAGGACACGACCGCCGGCATCACCGACAGCCAGGACTCGCTGCGCGGCACGGTGCGCCTGCTCGGCGGCATGACGGTGTGCCTGTATGTGTTCCCGCCGCTGCTGACCGAACTGAGACGCCAGCATCCGGAGATTGAGCTGAAGCTGATGTCGGGCAGTTCGGAGCAGTGCCTGGCGCGGCTGCGGTCCGGCGCCGGCGACCTGGCGTTGCTGACGCTGCCGGTCGAGCAGCCCGATCTCGTGACGGTGCCCGTGCTGCAGGAGGAGCTGCTGGTGGTGACGGCGGCGAAGCATCCCCTGTCTCGCAAGAAGAAGGTGCTGCCGCAGGACCTGGTTCGCCAGCCGTTTGTGCTCTTCGAGCCGGGGTCCAACACCCGTCGCTCGATCGACGAGTTCTTCGTGTCGGCGCGCATTGAGCCGCAAATCGTGATGGAAACCGAGAACGTCGAGATCATCAAGGCGCTGGTCCGCAACGGCCTCGGCATCACGATCATCCCGTACCAGGCGGTGGCCCGCGATGTGACGAGCGGCCAGATGCACTGTGCCCGCATCGAGGGACGGTCGCTGGTGCGGGAGACGGGCTGGATCTACCAGAAGATGAGCCGGACGCCGCGCGCGGTGCAGGAAGTGATCAAGGCCTTCGAGCGGGTCCGCCCGAAGCTGAAGCTCGCGCCGTAGCGTTCGCTATCGCCGTCGAACCCGCTACGGCGCTTTCGGCTGCTGCCGCAACGAATACGACGTCCGCGACCACACGCTGATGCCCGGCTTGTCCACCAGCTTGACCTCGATCTTGCGCGTGCGCTTGAGCGGGTCGGGGTTGGTCGACGAGTAGCCCAGCACGTAGTAGTCGCTCGTTTCGGCGTCAATCCGCTTCAGCGCCTTGTCGAAATTGTTCTGGTTGACCACGGCGATGCCGCCGGTCTCCTCCGCCAGCACGCGCAGGCTGTCCTGCGTCTTGCGCACGTGCTCGCTGTACTCCACCGGGTCCAGTTGCTCGTCGAGGTCGGCGCCCGCCACCAGGCCTCGCGGGTCAATCGTGTAAAGCGTGGCGTTGGCGCGGTTCGCCGTGCGCGTCACCTCCGCCAGCTCGCGCGCCAGGTCGGCGTCGGAGAACTGCTGGCCGCTGAACTGGCCCTGCTGTTGCCGGCCTTCCTCGCGCGTCTGCCCGAACCGGCCACCGAACACCGGGTCCTCGCCCAGTCGTGATTCGGCGAATGGGTTGAAGTCGTAGCCGTTGCTCACCCAGATCACCGCCTTGCGGCGGTTGTTGATCTTTTCCATCTGCGACAGCATGTCGTAGGCCGTCGAGAACGCGACGTTGGCCCGGTAACGTACTTCGCTTGGGCCCTGGGCCCCATCGGAGCCCTGGATGATGTCGGCCGGCTTCAGCCCGTTCCCGGTGACCTTCTTGATCGCCTCGTCCAGGATCTTGCGGTCATAGGTCGGGTCGATCGCCAGTGACGAGGGCCCGGTCGAGACAATCGAGAACATGTCGCCTTCGTGGATCAGCGTGCGCGAAATCTTCTTGAACAGGTCGCGGATGCGGCCGGTGTTGCGGAAATCCAGGTGCAGGTCGTCGACGATGATCAGGAAGATGCGGCCGGCGGTGTCGTTCTTGGGGCGCGACGGCGGCAGGATGATGCCCTCCTGCGCTGACGGCGCGGGCGGTGCCGCCAGGTTATGCACGCGGCCGCCGTGCACCAGCGTGAGGCCGGTAATCTCCTGCTTGACGCCGTCCTCGTAGACCTCGAAATCGCGCTTGGTCAGGTCGGCCACGAATTGGTCCTGGCCGTTGCGCGCGATGGCATCGGTCGTGACGTAGTCGATGGCGACGCGAAACTGCGGCTGGCCGCCCTGGGACGGTAACGCCGGCGCCGGCGTCGCTGGCGCCTGGGCGCCCAGGGCCGTGGTCAGGGCCAGGGTGGCGAGTGCTGCAAGGCGATAGCGTGCCGTCTTCATCCTGACAGTATAAGACGAGTTTAGGGCTGGCAGGGCCGGTTGGCCCCACCTGCCCGACAATCCCTAATGCGCATCGCGATCGGGGCGGATCACGCCGGTTTTGAGATGAAGCACGACCTGGCCGGGCACCTTGCCAAGATCGACGCCGTCGAATCCCGCTACTCGAGAGACCAGTAACAGGGGGTACAGAGGATCAGGAGAAATATTTCTTCTGAGCTTTTTGACTCCTGTTTGATTATCCCAGCAGCTCGTGCCGGAGTGATTCGAACAGACCGTCGGCGCCGCGCACGCCGTCGAGGACGGCCTCCGGCGTGAGCCACATGTCCGGGTTCAGCGACTCGGCCCGCGCCATCCAGCGATCGCGATCGCCGGCCTCGGTATGCCGCTCGTGAATGCGCGCTGACAGTTCGGAATGGCGCGCACGCAGGCGCGTTGCGATTTCGCGTCCTACCAATTCCTCGAGCAGACCATGCGTGTGGCGCGGCGCAACCGGCACGTCATCGTCCGGATCCGCATCATCCAGCAATGGCTCATCCACCATGATCTCGTCGGCCCCGAGTTCGGCCGTCTCGTTCTGGGCATCAACCGCGACCGGTGCCATGGCGGGTTGCTGGCGTGGGCGAGGCGACCGGTCGCGCGACCGCTGGCGGCGGCCTTCCGGTGGACGCAGACGAGCCGGGGCCTCGTCTTCCGGCGTCATCGCCTCGCTCAGCGCGAGAATCGCCGGCCAGTCGAACTCAATTTCGGGATGCTGGTCTTCGATGGTGCGGATCGCATCTTCGTCGAGCGGCGCACGGCCCAGCAGGATGCCCGGCGCCGTTCGATACCAGTACAGCAGCTTCGGCCGATCGCCCGGGCGATCGGCGTGAAGCAGGAAGGTATTTTCGGTGCCCCGGCGATCGCGGGTCAATCGGAGGAATGGCACGCCGCCTCCCTAACGCCGCTTCTTTGCGGCGCTCTTCTTGGGTGCCGGCTTGGCTGTCTTCTTCGCCACCGGCTTGGCTGCCTTTGCGGGCTTGGCCTTGGAAGCGGGCTTGGCTTTCGCCTTGACCACCACCTTCGCCTTGACCACCACCTTCGCCTTGGCCACCGGCTTCGCTTTCACGACAGCCTTGGGGGAAGCCGGGCTCAGCTTGACCACGGGCGCATTCGGCGATCGGAAGACCATGCTGAAGCGCACCTGGTTGTCGTAGGTGGTCTGGAAGGTCCAGATTTCCGACACGAGGATGTCATACTCCGCGCACAGCCGCCGGGCGGCGTCGACCGACGTCGACGGCAGGTACAGGTGCAGCGGCACCCGTAATTTGGCGAATCTCGCCCACTGGGCGCGGGCCTCAAGGGAAGTGACCGACTCACCGGTCTCGACCTCGACCGTCCCGACGAGTTTCTTGCCGCCCTCGGCGAAAATCAGCACGTCTGGAAACAGGACGAGGTTTTCAACCTGCACCGACTGGTTCTGTTCGCTGCCAGGATTAATGATGACCTCGGTCTTACGCTTATAACGCGCCTGCAGCAAGCGAATGACCCGGTCGTGCTCAAGCTGTTCGCGAACCGGGCGGGTGAGAATCGGGCTCACTAATGGCCTCTTCGGGGTTGGGGTAAGGAGAAAGTCACGGCACTATAACACGCGTGTCACAGCACCCCGGCTAGAATGGGGGATGGTTTTTCGCGGATCGGCCCTTCTCGCAGCTCTTTTAGCCGCTGCAAACCTGTCGGCCCAGCCAAGGCCCAAGACCCCCGCCTCCGCCAAGGCTACGGTGGACCAGCCAACCGCGGCTGTTCGGTCGGGGGTTGAACCGGCCCTGGCCAAGCTGCTGGCCAGCATCCGAGCGGCCGACAAGGGCCAGTTGGCCGTCTCTGAAGAGGATGGCCGTTTCCTGCGGGTCCTGATCGGCGCCATTAGTGCCAGGCAGGTGCTCGAAATCGGCGCCGCCAGCGGATACAGCGCCATCTGGATCGGCCTGGGCCTGCGCGACACCGGCGGCAAACTGGTCACCATCGAGTACGACCCGGTCCGCGCCAGGGAAGCCGCCGCCAACGTCCAGCGCGCCGGCCTCAGCGACATCGTCCAGGTGCTCGCCGGTGATGCGTTCAAGGAGATCCCCAAGGTGCAGGGCCAGTTTGACCTGGTGTTTCTCGATGCGTGGAAGCCCGATTACAAGAAATTCTTCGAGTTGGTGTTCCCGCGCGTCACGCCAGGCGGGCTGTTCCTTGCACACAACGTCATCAACAAGAAGAACGACATGCTCGACTTCCTGACGCTGATCGAGACGCACCCGTACGCGCTGACGACCACGGTGTCGCCCGGCTTCGAGGGTATTTCGATGACTTATAAGAAGCGACAATGACTTGGGGCTTGGGACCTGGGGCTTGGGCGTGACATGAAGTCCGTACATATGATCGGCGTGCCCCTCGATCTCGGGGGTGCCAGGCGCGGCACCGACATGGGGCCGTCGGCGTTTCGCATTGCCGGCATTCGCGAACAATTGTCGACGCTCGGCTTGTCGGTCACGGATAAGGGTGACATCCCGTCCCCTATTCCCGAGGCGAAGGGCACCGGCGATCCACGCAAGCGGTATGTGAAAGAGATCGCCAAGGTGTGTCAGCGGCTGTTCCAGATCTCGCTCGCATCGCTCGACGAAGGCGCCACCCCGGTCGCGCTTGGCGGCGACCATAGTCTCGCCGCGGGATCAGTGGCGGCCGCTGCCGTGCATATTCGTCGTCTTGGCAAGCCGCTCGGCCTGATCTGGGTCGATGCGCACGGCGACATGAACAGTCCCACGTCCAGTGGCTCCGGCAACGTGCACGGCATGCCGCTGGCGGCGCTGCTCGGGCCCGAGCCGGCCGAGCTGGCGCACTTTGCCGACGAGGCGCCGGCGGTGCAGGCCCAACACACCGTGCTGGTCGGCATTCGCAACCTGGACGATCGCGAAAAGGAAATCGTGCGGGCGGCTAAGGTGACCGTGTTCACGATGAAGGAAATCGATCGGCTTGGCATCGCCGAGGTGATGGAGCGCGCCCTGGCCATCGCCTCGCGTGGCACCGGCGGTTTTCACGTCTCGTACGACCTCGACGTCTGCGACCCGACGGTCGCACCCGGTGTCGGCACCCCCGTCAAGGGTGGACTCAGCTACCGCGAAGCGCACGTGGTGATGGAGATGATCGCGGAGTCGGGCAAGATGACCTCGCTCGACCTGGTCGAGGTCAACCCGGCGCTCGATGTCCGCAACACCACAGCGGAGCTCGGAACGGAACTCGCGCTGTCAGCGTTTGGAAAAAACATTCTCTGAAAATGGAGCGGGACTTAGAGCGCGCCGATGCGGCCAAAGCCGCTTTTGCTGCCCTCTTACTCCTCGAGCATGTCCTCAGGCGTGTCCATCAGCATCACCAGCCCGGAGGGCTTTTCGACCAGCCGCGTGTTCGGTCGGATCGTTTCGAGGTCGGCCGACTCTGATCGCAGGCCGTCTCGGCCGTGACCACCGGGTCCTGCCGCATCTGCAGGAGCTTCACCAGCGGCTGACGCACGACACTGTCGTCTTCGACGACCAGGATTACGGGAGACACCTCTCTGACCACAACGAAAGTGTCGTCCTATCCCAAGGGGAACGCTAGAGCCGAATAGTCGAACAGCGCAGCGTGGTGTGTGGTGTGAACGAGGTGGAACTTGAGCCACTGATTCACTGACAGGGCACCCAGGATCGGGTGGTCCAGTACTTTCGCCGAGCCAAACATCTGCCGAGCCTTCCCGGCGGCTTCGTCGAGGCACGACTGCAGGCGAGCATTCAGTTTGTATGGCTTGCCAGCCGAAGCTCGCAGCAGGTACGCGCGGCCCACCGTCGCGGCTTCGCCGCTATGGTGGGCAATCCTGGTGTGAACCAGAGCAAAAGTTGGTGGGCCGGGTGGGGATCGAACCCACGACCAATCGGTTAAAAGCCGAGTGCTCTACCACTGAGCTACCAGCCCGAATCATTTATTGTACACCGTGCCGCGTCCGCTCCATCTGCAGCAATTCCCGGGTGGCCGCGTGTTGAGGATGGTCAAGAACCGTCCGCGGCTCTCCCTGCTCGACGACGATGCCATCGGCCAGGACGACGACGCGCGTCGCATGCTGGCGTACGAAGTCATCGTCGTGCGACGCCATGACCAGGGCGCGGCCCGATGCGGCCAGCGCGCGCAAGGCGTCGCCCAGGTCGTTCTTCCGCGCGGGATCCAGCGACGCCGTCGGCTCGTCCAGCAACAGCAGCGGCGGATCGACGGCGAGGGCACGGGCAATGGCCACGCGCTGCGCCTCCCCACCCGACAGCTCGCGCGGCAACGCGCCGGCGCGGTGGCCAACCCCGAGTTGATCGAGCAAGCCCCGGGCGCAGCGCTGTGCCTCTGCGGTGGCAACCCCGTGCACATGCCGCGGCGCCAGCGTCACGTTGTCGAGGGCCGACAGGTGCTCGAAGAGGTGGTGGAACTGGAACACCATGCCGGCCTTGCCGACGGTGACCTGTCCGGAATCAGGCGTGTCGAGTCCGGCGATCACTCGCAGAATGGTGGTCTTGCCGGATCCCGACCGTCCCATCAACGCGACCATCTCCCCGGCGCGCGCGTCGAGGTTGACGCCCTTTAGAATGGCACGGTTGCCGCGCGTGAGGTGCAGGTCCCGAACAATCAGCGTGGCCGTCATGCGCCCGGCATCCTCCATCGCTCTTCAAGGCGGCGCGCGAGATAGCCGAGCGGCAGGGACATCACGAGGTAGATCGCCGCGCACAGCAGTCCCGGCACCAGCCAGCTGCCGACATTGGTAGCGAAGATCTGTGTCTGCTTGGTGAGCTCGACGACCGTGATCACCGAGACGAGGGATGAATCCTTCAGCAGCGCGACGAAGTCATTGGTCATGGGCGCCAAGGCGAGCCGAAAGGCTTGTGGTGCGCGGATCAGCCGCAAGGCCTGGAAGTTGGTGAAGCCGAGAATGCGCGCCGCATCCAGTTGGCCACGCGGCACGGCCTCAAGCGCACTGCGGTAGATTTCACTCTCATAGGCGGCGTAGTTCAAGCCCAGTCCGAGCAGCGCGGCGATGAACGCCGGTAACCGCACCACGGACGACAAGCCGTAGTAGATCACAAACAATTGCAGCAGCACCGGCGTGCCCCGCATCACCTCAACGTAAGCCGTCAGCAGCGCCCGGCTGATCGGATCGCCGTACACACGGCCCACGGCGATCAGCGATCCGAGGGCCACCGCCAGCGCCATGGCGAAGCAGCTGAGCGACAGCGTGATCAGCGCCGCACGAAACACCGACGGCAGGTACAACTGAGGCGCGCTGGTGGCACTGACGGTGTCAGGGGTGCCAGGGGTGCCAAGCACGCGAGCAAACAGCGACGGCTGATCGGTGTTCCACACATTCCATTTGCGGAAGATGCGCTCCAGTGTGCCGTTGCGCATCGCCTCGCGCAGGATCGCGTCGACGCGGTCGCGAAGGGCCGTGTTCTCGGGCGCGGTGATAATGATGTAGTGGCCAATCGCCAGGGCGTCCGCATGGGTGACAAGGCCGGTATTGCGGCGCATGGCGCGTTCGGCCAGCACGTGGTCAAGGACCACGGCATCCACGCGGCCGTTGGCCAGGTCCGAATAGGGATGCACGTCTTCGTCGTACGACACGGCGGTAAGACCGTGACTCCGCTCGGCTTCGAGCAGCAGGTCGTAAGCCATCGTGCCTCCGAGCGTCGCCACTCGCTTGCCCCTGAGGTCGGCGAGCGTGCGGAAGCGTTCGCGATCAGCTGCACGCACCGTCATCACTTCGCGGAACTCGTAGTACGGCACACTGGCGGCCAGCGACTGGCGGCGCGCGGGGATGTCTTCAATGCCGCTCAGGCCGATGTCGAAATCGCCACGCCCGGCCGATTGATCGAGTGACTGGAACGCGATCTGGATGAACTGCGCGGAGCGGCCGAGCTGCGCGGCCACCAGCTCCGCGATCTCCACGTCAAAACCCGATACCTTGGCGGGGTCCGACGGATCGGCCTCCACGAACGGGGCGCCGCCCTCGGCATCGCCGCCCCACCGCAACGGCGCGGGCGTCTGTGCGTGGGCCACCACCGCCCACAGAAGGCAGCCGTGAAGGCACAACAGCCATGCGGTGGCGCGCATGCACCTAATCCTTGCGACCAAGCCGCACCCTGTCAAGGAAAAGCCAGCGTGAACACAGGTTACAAATCAGGCTACCCTAAGTCCATGAAATCGGGCGGGCAGCGGATGTGGCTCCTGGTCGGATTGCTCGGCGTGATTGGCGCCGGCGTCACCGTGGCCCGCGCGCAGCAGATTTGGGCTGGCGGCTTCGGTGGGCGCACACCACCGCGCTTCCCCACAGCCACAACGTTCGACGGCAGCTTCAACTTCTGCCGCGTCATGTTCAGAAGCGACCGGCGCGAGAAGCAGGGCTGGGCCACCGACTACCCTGGCGCCGACATCAACTTCAGCGTCCGGCTGGCCGAACTCACCAAGGTAAAAGTCAAGATGGCCAACACCGGCACCGGAGACGGGATGCCCGATGCCGTGGTCGTCCGGCTCACTGACCAAGCGCTGTTTCAGTGCCCGTTCACGTTCATGGAGGATG
>NSIL01000007.1 GCA_002737365.1 Acidobacterium sp.
CTGATTGGATGTCAGGGGATAAGGAAGGGTTGGAAGGGGGTTGCCCCCCTTACCCTTACTGAGGCTTGGTGAACTGGACTTTCGGCGCGACTTTCGCCTCGGGCGGCGCCTCGAACAGCTTGTAAGTGTCCTTGAACCCGAAGATGCCGGCCGTGATGTTGGCCGGGAACTGCCGGCGGGCCGTGTTGTAGGCCTGGATGCTCTCGTTGTACCGCATGCGCTCCACGGCAATGCGGTTCTCGGTCCCCGCCAGTTCGTCCATCAGCCGGGCGAATGTCGCGTCGGACTTGAGCACGGGGTAGTTCTCGACGACGACCAGCAGCCTGGCGAGGGCCGATCCCTGCTCGTTGGCGGCGGCCATCTTCTGGTCGGGCGTCGTGGCGCCGGCCAGCTTCGCGCGCGAGTCGGCAATCGCCTGGAAGACACCCTTCTCCTGTTCCGCGAAGCCCTTGGTGGTCTCCACCAGATTGGGAATCAGGTCACTGCGCCGCTGGAGCTGGTTCTCGACCTGCGCCCACTGGGTCTTGATGGCCTCTTCCTGGCTCACAAACGTGTTGTACGAACAGCCAGACGAGGCAACCGCCGTACTGCCAAGGGCCACCACCACGAGCAATCGCTTCAGACTCTTCATAGCTACCTTTCTACAGATCAAAAGACATACAGGAGATTAGGAGTCAAAGACTCACCAGCCGGCGCCACCGCCGCCGCCACCTGAGCGGCCACCGCCGAACCCGCCGCCGAACCCGCCACCGCCGCCACCCCAACTGCCGCCGCCACCGAACCCACCGCCCAAAGGCCCCACGCCGCTCATCCATCGGCTGCCGCGGCGCATGCCCCGACCGCCGCCACCATTCCTGATATTCAGAAAGATGATGATCAGGATGACGATCAACCCGACCGGGAAGTTGCCGCGCCCGCTGCTGCGCCCCTCGGCGCGCGGCGCCTGGATCGGCGCGACCTCGAGATTGACGTTGCGCCCCTGCGCGACGCGCTGCGCCACGCTGGTGGCGCCGGCGAGCAGCCCCTGCTCATAGTCGCCGCCGCGAAACAACTTCGTCATGGCACGGCTGGTCTCGCCCGCGAACCCGTCGGTGATGAAGCCTTCGAGACCGTACCCGGATTCAATCCAGACCTGGCGATCGTCGAGCGCCAGCACGATCAGCACGCCGTTGTCCTGGCCCTTGGCGCCAATGCCCTTGCCGCCGTTCCCGAACATCTCGACGGCGTACGACTTGAGATCGCCCCACGGTTGAAACGTCTTGACGGTCGCGACCACCATGACGTCGCCCGAGGCCGCCTGCAGTTGTCGAATCAGCGCAACGATCTGCTGTTCCGATCCGCTGTCGATGATGTCGGCGAAATCGTTCACGGGCGCTGTGAGTTCGGGGAGTGCCGGTTGCGCCTGGGCCGGCAAGGCCCCTGCGAACAGACACAGTACGAACCACACCGCATGGCGGCGGCTGCTCACGCCAGCGTCCAGGTATCGATGAAGAGCGAGAGTTGCTCGACGGCCGCAAGATATGCCGGGAACAGGCGCGCCGGGTCGACGCCACCGGATGAAGCGCCCGAGGCCAGCGCGAGAACATCGCCGACCACGCGCGGGTCGAGCCGCGGCCGTCGCTCGGCGTAGGTGCCCAGGTCGGTGTGGCTGTCGGCCGGGTAGCCGTCGAGGCGCGCCAGCCGACGCAACAACAACCCGAAGGCCGGCGCTGAGTCGGTAACCAGGGTCGCCACCGCCGAGGGCCGCCCACCGCAATCGACAAAGTTCTCGCGCAGGTGCAACAGGTGGCTCTTGACCTGGACCTCGCATGCGCGGCGCAGGTCGTCCGGCCGAATCGAGAGGCCGGCAAACGGATCGACGCCGAACAACAACCGATGCGTGTCGATGATTTCGCCGAACTCGATCGGAAACGCGTCGCATGACCCCGCGAACTCGTCGCGGGTCAGCAACAGCGGAGTGGCGGAGCCGTCGCGGTGCCAGGCGGTGGCGCGCGCGGCGCAGGCCGTCAGGTCGTCGCTCGTGAGCGTACGGACCACGGCCACGCTGGGCGCCGGTGACGCGTGTGCGGGGCCGTAGGCCACTAAGGCCTCCAGTCGATCGCCAAAGATGTGCTGAAGATCGTGCAAGGTGTCGGCGAGTGGTCCGCCGTTCGAACTGTCCATCGCTTGTAGAATACGACTCTTCCGAGTCAGCTGTTCGAATATACGCCTTGGCCGCCTCTCCTGTGTCGCCGGTCTTCGCGGGTGGGCGAACTCGGCAATGTCAATGGGACCGGACCAGTCGTCCTTGTGCTTGCTCAACAGCCAGCTGTTGCCGGCCTTCGTCCGCTTCGGCGCCGCATCTCCGGAAGGCTCGGGCGACTTCGTGAAGTCGCGTTTCTTTCGATAGTCGTCCAGTGCCATGCAAATACCGATTGCCGGAGTCGGCGAAGTATAATTTGAGCATCCTGAACATGCCGCTGATACGCATTTCTGTCTCTAATTGTCTTCGTCTCGCGGCCCGGGCCGCGCTCATCGTCGGACTCGTGTCACTGTTCGCCGGGGCAGCGATGGCGCAGACGCCATCCGCGGCGGCGACCCCGCCGATGGTGCCGGTGCCACCGGCCACGATCGTGCGCGATGGACAGGGTCAGGCCACGGTGCGCACCATGCCGCTGCCCGCGCCCCTCACGTTTGATGGCCGACTGGACGAGGCGGTCTACCGCGACGTGTCGTCGTTCGGCGACTTCATCCAGCAGGAACCCATCGAAGGCGGCCCACCCACGGACAAGACTGAAGTGTGGGTGTTCTATGACGATGACTATCTGTATGTCAGCGCCCGGTTGTGGGAGCTGCATCCGGAGCGCCGCGTCGCCAACGAGATGCGCCGCGATTCGTACAACCTTTACAGCAATGACAACTTCCGTATCGCGCTCGACACGTTCAACGATCGCCGTAACGGCTACGGCTTTATCGTCAACGCCCTCGGCGGCATGAGCGACTCACAGGTCATAAACGAGCAGGCCAATCCCAATTGGAACACTCTGTGGGACGCGCGCACCGCAGAGTTTGATGGTGGCTGGTCCCTGGAGATCCAGATCCCGTTTCGTTCGATCCGCTTCAAGGAAGGTGGTGATACCTGGGGCGTGAACTTCAGCCGCGCGGTGAGGTGGAACAACGAAACCACGTTTCTGACGGCGATGCCGCGGTCGTGGGGGCGCCGTGCAATGATGAAGATGTCGTCCGCGGGAACCCTGGTCGGCCTTGCCACACCGCTGAAGCAACGTAACGTCGACGTGAAGGCCTACGGATTGGGTTCGCTGCTCAGCAATCGGCTCGCGACGCCGCCGATCGACAACGACCTGAACGGCGAGTTTGGTGCCGATGCGAAGTGGGCGATCACCCAGTCGGTGGTCGCCGACTTCACCTACAACACCGACTTTGCGCAGGTGGAAGAAGACGAGGCGCAGGTCAATCTGACCAGATTCAGCCTGTTCTTCCCTGAAAAGCGCGAGTTCTTTCTCGAGGGGCAGGACTACTTCAACTTCGGCGCCTCTGGCGGCGTCGGTGGTGGTGGTGGTGGTGGCGGCGGTGGTGGTGGTGGTGGTGGTAGTGGTGGTGGTGGTGGTGGTAACAACCCGGCACCGCTGATGTTCTACAGCCGTCGCATTGGACTCTCCAACGGCATGGCCGTGCCCATTCTTGGCGGCGGCCGGCTGCTCGGCCGTGGCGGCGGTTTCCAGGTGGGCGCGCTGCAGATCCGCACCGAGGATGAGCCTCTCGCCGGTGCGGTGGCCACCGACTTCACCGTGCTGCGCATTAATCGCGACGTGTTGCAGCGCAGTCGCGTCGGCGTGATTGCCACCCGGCGCGCGCCCGGAGTGGCGACCGGGACCGCGGAGAACTACGCCTACGGTGCCGATGCCGCGTTCAACTTCTTCACCGATCTGTCGATGACCGGCTATTGGTCAAAGTCCGACACGCCCGGCCGTGACGGCCGCGATTCCAGCTATCGGGGCGCGTTCAATTGGAATGCCGATCGCACCGGCCTGCAACTGGAGCATCTGTACGTCGGTGACAACTTCAACCCCGAGGTCGGATTCGTCCGTCGTTCGGCGTTCAAGCGATCGTACGGGCAGGCGCGCTACAGCCCGCGGCCGACCAGTGTCCGCGGGCTCAGGAAGGTGTTCTTCGAGTCCGGCCTCGACTACTACGAGAGCACCGCCGGCCAGGTCGAATCGCGCGAGATCCAGGGCCAGTTCCGCATGGAACTGACGACCAGCGACTATGTCGGCATCGAGTACACCGACGCGTTCGAGCATCTGGCCGCCGCGTTCACCGTGGCCCCCGGCGTGACCATCCCGCCTGGTGACTACCAGTTCGGGCAGACCAAGGCGACCTGGTTCATGTCGGCATCGCGCCGCTTGTCGGGTTTTGCCAGTGTCACCGCGGGCCAGTTCTATGGCGGCACCCTGCGTGAGTTGGCCTGGCGGGGCCGCGTCGAGCTGTCACCGCAACTGTCGGTCGAGCCGCAAATGTCCCTCAACCACGTCGACACGCCCTACGGGATTGGCGACACCAACGTGGTCGGCGCACGCACCACCTATACGCTGACGCCGCGCATGTTTGTCAGCGCGTTGCTGCAGTATCAGTCGTCGGTCAAGGCGGTCACCAATAACTTGCGCTTCCGCTGGGAGTATCAGCCCGGCAGCGAGTTGTTCATCGTCTACAGCGACGCGCGCGATACCGACAACACCGGCTTTGCGCCGCCGATCTTGAATCGCAGCTTCGTGGTGAAGGTAACCAAGCTGTTCCGACTCTAGTCTTCGCGGCCTACTTGCGCGTTACGGCCGACCAGGTGCCGGTCGCCATGCCACCGAAGTCCGCGGCGCCAGCCATGCCGTCCTTGGTGATCTCGCCGACGTAGGTAATGACCATGGGCGAGCCCTCGTACTGGATCGTGATGACCATCGTGATGGCCTGGTCTTTCACTTCGATGCTGTCGTACTTGCGCTCGCCGGCGGGGCTCTTGCCGAAGGCCACGACCTTGTCGCCCTCCTGACGAATCACCAGCACGGACTTGGTGGTGCTGACGGGCGATTCGGTCGTGAAGTCCCATTCGCCAATCGCGGTGTTCTGGGCGTAGGCGACGACGCCGGTGGCGACCACGACAAGGGCGAGAACGAGCGCGGCGAGACGAGCATGAACGGTCATGTGCTTCCTCATGAAAGCATTAACGGTGACGACACGGTGATGATGAAGTATACCCGGAAGCCGAATGCCCCCGATGCGGAATTGGAGGGTAGAATACGCTTCGCAGATGACTACCCCGACTGCTCAGGATCGCGCGTTTTTCGGCCACCCCCGTGGCCTGTCGACGCTGTTCTTCACAGAAATGTGGGAGCGCTTCAGCTACTACGGCATGCGCGCGCTGCTGCTGTTGTACATGACGGCGCCGCTGTCGGCCGGTGGACTCGGCTTCGATGCCGCGCAGGGCGGGGCCGTCTACGGCTTGTATACCTCCATGGTCTACCTGGCGACGATGCCGGGCGGCTGGATCGCCGATCGCCTGATCGGGCCGCGCCGCGCCGTACTCTACGGCGGCATCATCATCGCCGCCGGCCACTTCAGCATGGCGGTCCCGTCGCTCGCCACGTTCTACCTCGGCCTGTTTCTGATTGTGATTGGCACCGGCCTGCTCAAAGGCAACGTCAGCGTCATTGTCGGCAAGCTCTACGGCGCGGCCGACATTCGCCGCGACGCGGGATTCTCGATCTTCTACATGGGCATCAACCTTGGCGCGTTCCTGGCGCCGCTCGTCTGTGGCTACCTCGGCCAGCAGGTCAGCTGGCACCTTGGTTTCGCGGCCGCGGGGTTCGGCATGCTGATCGGCGTCATCCAGTACGTGATGGGCGGCACCAACCTCGGTGACGCGGGCATTGCCCCGGCGCCCGCGCCGACGCCGGAGATTGCCGCACAGTGGAAGCGCCAGGTGCAGAGCTGGGTCGGCGGCGGTGCTGCGCTGGTCGTGGTGGCTGCCCTCGCCGCGTATTTCGGTCTGCTGCAAGTGTCGGCCACGCAGGTCAGTGATGCCGCCGGGGTTTTCCTGTTACTGGTGGTTGTCGGCTTCTTCGGTTGGCTCATGTTCTCCGGCGGATGGACGCCTGACGAGAAGAAGCGCCTCTACGTGATCACCGTGCTGTTCTTTGCGGCGTCGCTGTTTTGGTCAGTGTTCGAACAGGCGGGATCCACGTTGAACCTGTTTGCCGATCGCAGCACGCGCAACGAAGCGTTTGGCATGGCGTACCCCAGCAGCTGGTTCCAGTCGATGAACTCGCTCTTCATCTTCGCCTTCGCGCCGGTACTGGCGTGGCTGTGGGTCAGGCTCGCGTCAACCGGCAAGGAACCGATCAGCCCGACCAAGTTTGCATTCGGCTTGATCTTCGTCGGTGCCGGTTTCCTGATTCTGGTGATCCCGGCCCGCCCGGCCGAGCAGGGCGCGCTGGTCAGCCCGATGTGGCTGACCGCCACGTACTTCCTCCACACCATTGGCGAACTGGTGCTCAGCCCCGTCGGCTTGAGCGCGATGACGACCCTGGCGCCCGCCCGCATTGGCGGGTTGATGATGGGCGTGTGGTTCCTGGCGACCTCGGTCGGCAACTTCATCGGCGGACGGGTGTCGGGGTTCTACGAGTCGTTCGCACTGCCGACGCTGTTCGGATCGGTCGCCGCCTTCGCCATCGTCGCGGGCTTCATTCTGCTGGCATTTGTTCCGTCAATGCGGAAGCTGACGAAGGCTTGAGGTTTGGGGCTTGGGACTTGGGACTTGGGGCTTGAGACCTGAGGCCGTGCGCGTGTTACTGATCTCGACCTACGACGTGGGCCGCCAGCCGTTTGGCCTGGCGTCGCCGGCGGCGTGGTTGAAGCGGGCCGGGTGCGAGGTGACGTGCGTTGACCTGTCGCGCGAGAAGCTCGACGCCGCGGTCATCTCGAGCGCTCAGCTGGCGGCGTTCTATCTGCCGATGCACACGGCCACCCGGCTGGCCATGCCGGTGATCGGGCGCCTGCGGGCCATCAATTCGTCGCTCACCATCGCGGCGTACGGCCTCTACGCGCCGTTGAATGAGACCCTGCTGCGCGAGCACGGGGTCAGCGTGGTGTTGGGGCCGGAAGCAGAAGAAGACCTGGTGGCGTGGGCGACAGGCCACCCTGAAGGATTGCCTCGACACTCGCTGCCGAGGCTCGCATTCATCCGCCCCGACCGGGGCGGATTGCCGGCACTTGACCGTTATGCGAGCCTGCAAATGCCGGATGGCAGCCGCAAGGTCGTTGGCGCGACCGAGGCGACGCGTGGCTGCAAGCACCGGTGCCGGCATTGCCCGATTGTGCCGGTCTACGATGGACAATTCCGCGTCGTTCCCGTTGCCGTGGTGCTCGCGGACGTTCGCGCGCAAGTGGCGCAGGGCGCGACGCACATCACGTTTGGCGACCCCGACTTCTTCAATGGCCCAACTCACGCGCGCAAGCTGATCGAGGCGCTGCACGCCGAGTTCCCGACGCTGACCTACGACGCGATCATCAAAGTCGAGCACTTGCTGCAGCACCGCGAACTGTTGCCGCTGCTGGTGCGCACCGGCTGCCTGTTCGTCACGAGCGCGGTGGAGTCGGTGGACGACGAGGTGTTGGCGAAGCTCGAGAAGGGCCACACGCGTGCCGACTTCATCGCGGCGGCCACCCTGTGCCGTGACGCTGGCCTCACGCTGATCCCGACGTTCGTGGCGTTCACGCCGTGGACGACGCTCGACGGCTATCGCGACTTGCAGGAAGTGGTCGAAGCACTCGGCCTCACCTCGCACGTCTCGCCCATCCAGTGGGGCATTCGTCTGCTGGTGACCTGGCAATCACGGTTGCTCGAACTGGATGACATCAGGAACGTTGTTGGTCCATTCGACCAGAAGACCCTGACGTTCCCATGGCGCCACCCCGATCCGCGCGTCGATGCACTTCAGCAGCAGATGATGGCGCTGGCATCGGTGCCACGACCCCGCACCGAGGTCCCGTACCTCGACGAGCCTTGGTACTGTTGAGCGGAACCCACCGCAGAGCAGGTCGCTCTGTTATGAAATGCGTGCTGTTGCTGGCGACGACGACCGGGTACCAGACGCGCATGTTCGCCGAAGCGGCAGCGGCGCTGGGCGTGGAGATCGTCTACGCGACCGATCGTTGTGATCATCTGGACGATCCCTGGCGCGATGGTGCCATTCCCGTTCGCTTCCACGAGGAGTGGCGGTCCGTAGATGTAATCCTGAAGGCGCTCGAGTCGCGCCCGGTCTCTGGCGTGTTGGTGGTTGGGGACCGTCCCACGGTGCTGGCCGCGCACGTCACGCGGTTGCTGGGTCTTGCGGGTCACCCGCCTGAAGCCGCAGCGGCCGCGCGCGACAAGCGGTTGTCGCGCGAGCGGCTCAGGGCCGCCGGCTTGCCGGTGCCCGAGTTCTTCGCCGTGCCGGCGGTGATCAACCCGGCGACCATCCTGTCGCGGGTTGTGTTTCCGGTAGTCGTCAAGCCGACGGTGTTGTCGGGCAGCCGCGGCGTGATTCGTGCTGACGATGCACTGAGCTTCGTGACGGCGTTCGACCGGGTGCGGCGCCTGCTGGCCTCGACTGAGGTGCGCGAGTTGCAGGATGCCGATTTAGACGTGATCCAGGTCGAGTCGTACATCCCGGGCGAAGAGTATGCGCTCGAGGGCCTACTCGAGCACGGTGAGCTTCGGACGCTGGCGATCTTCGACAAGCCGGATCCCCTCGAGGGGCCGTTCTTCGAGGAATCGATCTACGTCACGCCGTCGCGGGCCGACGCCGGCAGGCAACGTCAGATCAGGGAAGTGGTTGCGCGCGCCGCGACAGCCATCGGCCTGCAGCACGGGCCGATTCATGCGGAGTGTCGCGTCAGCGCTCGCGGCGTCTACGTCCTTGAGGTGGCGGCGCGACCGATTGGCGGCCTGTGTGCGAAGGCCTTGCGGTTCGTGAAGCCAGGCGAGGCGTCAATTGGCCTCGAGCAGTTGCTGCTGCGGCTGGCCCTGGGAGAACCGGTGGGCGAGTGGCAACGCGAGGCCGCGGCGTCGGCCGTGATGATGATCCCGATCCCACGCAGTGGTGTCTTTCGCGGCGTCACCGGCGTGGCCGAGGCGACGGCAATGGCCGGAATCGACGACGTCTTGATCACGGCAAAACCCGACCAGCACCTGATTGCGTTACCGGAAGGCGCCAGCTACCTGGGGTTCATCTTCGCGCACGCGCTGACGCCAGAGGCGGCGGAGCGTGCCGTGCGGGACGCGCATGCCTGCCTGCGCGTCACGATTGACCCGAGGCTGGAAGTCGTGAGGCAGTAAATCTGCGGCTGTACTAAATCCGCGGCCTACTTGGACTGCACCGGCACAAAGTCAGGAGGCAGCGCCGAGCCGGCGCCGAAGAAGAAATCCTCCATGTGCGTGCGGATCACTTCCTGGCCTTCCTTCTGCCAGGGCATCACGCGGTATTCGTTGAGGATCATCTTCTGGCGATCTTCCCAAAGCTTCCAGGCCTGCGCCGAGACGTTCTCGTAGACGCGCTGGCCAATCTCACCGGGCCAGGGCGCGGCGTCGAGGCCGGGCAGGTCCTTCTGAAATTTCACGCAGAAGACCTTGCGGCCAGACTGGTTAGTGGTCTCCTGGTTGGGTGGACCGGACGGTCCTCCGCACATACTCATCGTTGACGCCTCCGCTGCAATCTTACCCCGGCCCTGCTTCCCGGCTATCATCAGCGTTGTGGGTCCTGAGCAACGACACTGGAGCTGCTGGTATGGCCGGCGGACGGCCGACCTGCCTGAAGATATTGGTTCGCACACCATCGTGGACGGCGAGCTGGTCTACTGCGCCCACCCCATGTACTGGCCCGTCGTTCGCTACGAGTTCGACCTGCGCAACTGCGATGGCTGCGACGTCTTCAAGGCGAAGCGTGCAGACCGGCCGCCAGGCGCCGATTCCTAGTTCCGCGGCGCGAAGAAGTCGTCCTGCTGGTAGGTGTGGACGCGCCGGTAGCCCCGCGCCTCCAGGAACGCGATGATCGCGGTCCGCTTCGGCTCTTCTTCGTTGTGTTCGATGGCCATGGCGCCGAATCGATACTGGTCGAACGGAAGACCGCGCAAGGCGTCGAGCTCCGCGCCTTCAATGTCGAGGCTGAGGAAATGAATGAAGGCAGGTGCCTTCGCTCGCGCCAGCACCTCGCCCAGTGTGGTCGTCGTCATCTCAACCGCCGGCGCTTTCGACGCTTCGCCCTTCCACTTCCCGAGAGTGTCGGCAATGCCACCGAGCCCGTCGTGGGTGTGGAACAGCACCTTCCTGCCGGCTTCGTTCGAGACCACGTCCGTGATCATCTGGCAGGTGCGTCCCGCCATGGCGGTGGGAAAGGGATCGACGCAGATCCCGGTCCAGCCGCGGTCTTCGAGCGCGCGCGTGTTCGACCCGATCTGGCCATGGCCCGAGCCGACGTCGAGGAACACGCCGTCGTGGACGTCGGGAAAGATGGCCTCGGCCACCCACTTGTCCTGACCAATCTCCGACGGGTACGGCGGCGTGCCGAGCGTCTCCTGCCAGGCAATGGCGAACGCCCGGGTGAGGGGCAATTGACAGCAGCGTCGATTCTCCTGCAGGTAGCCGGCAAACGCCTGTCCTCGCGGGCTGAAGAAGGCCGCCGCGCCGACGAGCAAGGCAAGTGCGCCGACGAGCCCCAGCTTCGCTTTGGACATCACTCGATGGTCGTGGGCGGTGGCCGTCGGGATCCCGTGGGTCGCGCCCCAACGTCGCGTCGTTCCACCTGCACGCGCGCGTCGTTGAAGCACGCGCCGCCGCCGAGATCCGACAACGTATCCGGCGAGAGGGCGTTCGAGGTGTAGCCGTTGGCGGAATGACGCCGCCACACGCCCTTGGGCATGGCGACCGTGCCCGGCCGCAGCAAGTGGGTGAGGTGGGCCTTGATGTGGACTTCGCCCAGCGCATTCCACATCCGCAGCGAGTCGCCCTCCTCGATGCCGCGCGCCGCCGCATCGCCAGGATTGATGTCGAGCCTCACTTCCGGCCTGGCCAGCTCACCGAGGGTCGAACTGATGGTGCGGTCGCTGGCGGGTGAGATCAGCGCCAGCGGAAATTCGGTGGTCGCTGGATCGACCTGGAAGCCATACAACCCGAGCGGCGCCTCCTGGTCGAGGTGCGACGGGAACAGGTTCACCTTATGGTCGGCCGTCTTCGGAAACACGTCGACGAATTGGACGGGCCGGCCATCGTAGGGCGGCCTGGCCGTCCAGTTCTCGCGCAAGTCATTTCCGATCTGCTCCGGCAAGTGACCGAGTACGGCGAGCATGGCTTCGAGATCGTCTGCGGGGTCGCCCTCGACCGACAACTCCAACCGGCGCGACAGTTCCAGGAAGACGTCACTGTTGGGCCGCGATTCGCCGACGGCATCAATCACCGGCTTGCCAAGTTGCAGCGTGATGGCGCCGTATCCCCGGGCAAAGTCGTAATGCTCCATGAACGTCGTCGCCGGCAGTACCACATCGGCATACATCGCCGAGTCGGTCATCACTTGGTCAAAGACTACGGTGAAGAGATCTTCGCGCTCGAAGCCGCGGATGACCCGGTGCTGGTCGGGCAGAATCGCCACGGGGTTGCAGTTGTAGACGAACAGCATGTTGACCGGCGCGCTCTCGGGTTCCGTGAGGAGGCGGCCGACCTTGTTCATGTTGATGGCGCGGGTCGGCGGCTCGGCGTCGGCCAGCCACGTGCGGTCAATGTCCCAGCTGGCGGCGTTGCTCATTGAATAGCCGCCGCCACGGACGCCGAACTTGCCGGCGACCGCTGGTAGCGCGAGCACCGCCGCGGCGGCGCTGCCGCCATTGCGGTTGCGCTCCAGCCCCCAGCCGCACTTCACGAGTGCAGGCGAGGTCTTGGCGTAGCGTTCCGCGAGTCCCCGCAGTTGCCCGGCGTCGAGGCCGCTGACTTCGGCGGCACGCGCGAAGGTCCATGGCTCAGCCCTCTTGCGCAGGTCGGCCGCGCCCGTGGTGTGCTGATCGAGGAACGCCTGATCGGCGAGGCCTTCTTCAAACAGATGACGATGAATGGCCAGCGCCACCGGCAGGTCCGCGCCGGGACGCACGGCCAGGTGCAGGTCGGCCTGGCGTGCCACGGTGGTCGCGCGCGGATCGAGCACCACCACGTAGGCGCCGTGGTCGCGCGCTTCCTTCAGGAACGGCATCAGGTGAATGCCCGACACGCCGGGGTTCACGCCCCAGATGATGATCATCTTGGCCGCGGGGTAATCCTCGTAGACGACCGAAGCCATCTTGCCGTAGAGGCCCATGTTGGCGGCGCCGGTCGGCGCGGCGCACACCGTGCGCAATAGCCGTGACGTGCCGAGTCGCCGGAACAGGATGGCGTCGGCATAGTCCTGCGTCATGAAGCCGTTAGACCCGCCATAGCAGAGAGGCAAGATGCTTTCGGCGCCGTCGGTGTCGCGCGTGTGCCGCATCTTCTCGGCGATCAAGTCCAGCGCATCGTCCCAGCTCACGCGCCTGAACTGACCTTTGCCCTTGGCGCCGCGGCGCACCGCCGGATAGAGCAGGCGATCGTCCCCGTAAATGCGCTCGTGGAAGCCGCGCACCTTGGCGCAGATGTAGCCGCTAGTGATGTGGTTGTCTTTCGACCCATCGATCTTCGTGATGCGCCCCGAGCGTAACGTCACGTCCAGCGTGCAGGCATCGGGGCAATCCAGCGGACACGCGGTCTGCACGTGGGACTCAGTGGGAGCGGCACCAGGCTTCGCCATAGCCAATAGAATATAGGCGATGGCTCACGTACCCAAGTGGCGATCATCGGTGAGGCGGTCCGGAGCGAGCCCGGCTAGTCCGCCAGCGGTTGATGCGCGAAGCCCGCGCCGCCGCCGACTGGCGATCTCGAAGATCGTGAGGTCGAGTTCCCCGAAGGGATGTGACCGTACCTAGCGCCGCTCCGGCCGCAGCACGCGGCCGGCGAGCGCCGCCGTGAACCTGCCATCCCGCCGCACCACTTCGCCGTTGACGATGATGTCGTTCATCCCTTCGGCGAGTTGGTGCGGCTTCTCATAGGTGGCCGCATCGTTGACTTTAGCCAGGTCGAAGATCAGCACATCCGCAAACGCGCCGGCGCGCAATTGCCCGCGATCCTTCAGTCCAAACACGGTCGCAGGCAGCGTCGTCATCGAGCGGACCGCGGCCGCGATGTCGATGGTGTTGCGCTCGCGGACGTAGCGCTTGAGCTTGCGCGCGAAGGCACCGTAGGCGCGCGGGTGGGGGACGCCGACGCCCATCGGCACCAGGTCGCCGTCGGTGCAGGTCATGGTCCACGGCTGGTGCATGATGTCTTCGATGTCGCCTTCAGACATGTTGAACGACACGAGGCTCGCGTCGCCATTCTCCAGCATCTTCAACGCGAACTCTTCGGGCGGCAGCCCGGCCTTGGCGGCCAGTGCCGACAGCCGCTGGCCTTCGAACGACGGGTCGGCGCGGTAGCGGCTGATCATCAAGGTCTCGGCGCCGCCGCGCCGGGCGATGTTGGTCTTCACGTCCGCCAGAATCTCGGGTCGAAGTTCGCCGAGCACCCGCTTCATCATCGCCTCGCGACCGCCGACTTGCGCCGAGCGCGGCATCAAAGCGCCGACGATGCCGGTGCCGCTGGCTTCGTAGGGATACTGATCGGCAAACACCTGCACGCCGCGGGTGCGGGCCGCTTCGATCCGCTCGATCAAGGTCTTTGACAGCCCCCAGCTCGCCGGCCCGAGCGCCTTCATGTGCGAGACCACACCGATCACGCCGCCTTGCTCCGCGATGTCGATCACCTCCTGCACTGCGGCGACCACGCCGATGGTGTAATCGGCTTCGTCGCGGATGTGACTGGAGTAGACGCCGCCGAACGGCGCAGTCGCCTTGGCCATGGCGATCACTTCCGCGGTCTTCGAGTAGCTGCCGGGCGCGTAGTAGAGGCCGCTCGACAGGCCGACACCGCCATCAACCATCCCCTGGCGCGACAACTCCACCATGCGCGCGAGCTCGGTCGCATTCGGATCGCGATCCGACATCGCCATCACCGCCCGGCGAATCGAGCCGTGCGGCACGAACAGGCCGACGTTGGTGCCAAGGCGCTGCTTCTCGTAGGTGGCGCGCTGCGCGGCGAGGTCAACGGGACCACCGCCGTCGGGATTGACGAACACCGTGGTCAGTCCCTGCGCCAGCAACGGCTGACCGTGCTTCAACTGCTCGGTGGCGAGTCCCTCACCGGCGTGGGAGTGGACGTCGATGAATCCCGGCGTGACGAACCGGTCAGCGGCGTCGATCACGGTCTTGGCGGTAGCTCCGGTCAGCGTGCCCATGGCGCGGATGCGATCGCCGGTGATGCCGAGGTCGGCGCGAGACCACGGGTTGCCGGTGCCATCGAGGACGCGGCCGTTCTTGATCAGGAGGTCGAACTGCGGGGGAGCCTGGGCCGCGAGTGAGACCAACGAGAGCAACGCTGCCAACGAGATGCGCAAAATCATGCTGCCGCATTCTAGACTGTTTTACCGGAGGTCAAGAGATCAGGAGAACTCTTTATCTCCCAGCCTCCTGTTTTTACTTGAGCGGCAGGAGGTAACGGAGGTATTCGCCGGCGAAGCCGCGGCGTTCGTAGAAGGCGCGGGCGCGGGCGTTGGTGACCAGGGCGTTCAGCGTCAAATGGTCGGAGCCGCGTTGGCGGGCCCAGGCCTGACAATAGTCGAGCAGGGCTGAACCCACGCCGCGGCCTTCGGCCGCTGCCGTCACCGCCAGTACCGACAGGTGAGCGTGCGGCCGCTCGGTGAAAAAGTCGACGAGGGTGACCAAGTAGGCGCAACCCGCTCGGTGCCCGTCGAGTTCGGCAATGAACAGGGCTTCATCGTCCGGCAGGCGGTCAAACCATGCTGCGAGCGCGCGGCGATCGCCGTCGGCAAATTCCTCTTTCGAGCGGAAAACCGGGACCTCGAACGACACCAGCCGGTCGGCGAGGGCGAGGACGAAATCGCGGTCGGCGGGTTGCGCGGGGCGAATGGTCATCCGGCGACCGGCACGGCTTTCTTTGGATACTTGCGCTCGACGTAGTCGTCCAGCAACTGGTGGAAGGCGAGGGCCAGCTCCTCGTAGGTGCCCTTGAGCGTGGTCGCGTGGACGCCGTCGATGAACACCGGGCAGTTGGGCGCTTCGCCCGTGCCGGGCAGCGAGATGCCGATGTTGGCGGCCTTCGATTCGCCAGGGCCATTCACAACGCAGCCCATGACGGCCAGCGTCAGCGACTCCACGCCCTCGTAGGTCTTCTTCCAGGCGGGCATTTGTTCGCGGATGTAGGCCTGCACGGCTTCGGCCAATTCCTGGAACGTCGAGCTCGTCGTCCGGCCACAGCCGGGGCAAGCGGTGACGCTGGGCGCGAAGGTGCGCAGGCCCAGCGACTGCAGCAACTCGCACGCCGCATACACTTCTTCGCGGCGATCGCCGCCAGGCTTGGGGGTGAGCGACACGCGGATGGTGTCGCCAATGCCCTCGGCCAACAGCACGCCCATGGCCGCCGACGACCACACCAGGCCCTTGGTGCCCATGCCGGCTTCAGTCAGTCCCAGGTGCAGCGGTTGCGTGGTCTGTTTCGCAAGGGCGCGATAAACCTCGATCAGGTGGCGCGGCCGTGACAGCTTGCACGAGATGATGATCTGATCCGGTCGCAGCCCGGTCTCGATGGCGAGCTCGGTGGATTGCACCGCCGACAGCACCATGCACTCGCTGATGATGTCGTCCGACTCCTTGCCAAGATTGTGGTCGGTGTTCTCCTGCATCTTGGCCATGACCAGCTCCTGATTGAGGGAGCCGCCGTTGACGCCGATGCGCACGGGCTTGCCGTGTTCGATCGCCACTTGGCAAATGGTGGCGAACTGCTCGTCGCGCCTCTTGCCGGTGCCGACGTTGCCGGGATTGATGCGGTACTTGTCGAGCGCACGTGCGGCGTCGGGATAGCGCCTGAGCAGCAGGTGGCCGTTGTAGTGGAAGTCGCCGATCAACGGCGCGGTGCAGCCGGCGTCGAGCATGCGCTGCTTGATCTCGGGGACCGCGGCCGCGGCGTCAGGCACGTTGACGGTGACTCGCACCATCTCCGACCCCGCCTGCCACAGCTCAAGGCACTGCTGCGCCGTGCCCTTGGCGTCGGCGGTGTCGGTCATGGTCATGGACTGCACCACCACGGGGGCGCCGCCGCCCACCATGACGTGGCCGACCTTCACGCCGACCGTCCGATGCCGCTTGTCGATACTCAACATGCCGTGCTTAGTCCTCGTGCCAACCGTCGGCGGTCAGCGACTGCTTGATCCCGTCCGCGCGAAAGATTGCCATGTCGATCGCGTCAAAGTTCTCGACCCGGTCCAGCTGGTCGTTGGCAAAGAAGGCCAGAGTGTAGGGCGGCCCGCCCGGCAGCATCACCGCGTGGGCATGTTCTCTGCCGACCTTCAACAGGCGCCACAGCACCGTCGGAGCCGCCGTCTCCACCTAGTCAGGATACATCGCCGCCGTGTCCCGCGCCGAGTCGAGCAGCGCCGACATGGTGGCGGCGGCATACCGGCTGTCCGCATGGGTCACGACCGACGGCGCACCGTCGAGGACCGAGGCTTCGAAGTGCTCGGCCTGCCGCACGAATAACTCGGGTGACCCGGCGACCTCGATGGTCTCGATGCGGCCGTCGCGCTCCAGTTCCAGAATCTCGCGAATGCCCGGCTTGAAGGGATTGGGCACCGTCAGCGAACCGTCGCTACCGATCACCTCGAGCCACGTGCGCAGGGCGGCGCGGAAGCCGCAATAGACGGTGGCGGTCGTGCCGCCAGGAAAGCGCAGCATCCCCATGAACTCCTCGTCCACACCTGACGCATGCCAGTGCGCCGAGCCAAACACCATCTTGGGATCGCGACCCGTCAGCAGGCGCGCGTAGGTCACCGGATAGCAGCCGACATCCCACAGCGACCCGCCGCCGAGCGCCGGGTCGAGACGCGAGTTGCCGGCCTCGGTGAGCGCGAACGTGAAGCCAGAGACGATGGCGCAGACCGTGCCGAGCGCGCCGCCGTGCACCAGTTCCATCACCTTCGCTGTCAACGGCTCATGACGGTACATGAAGCCTTCTTCGACGACCAGTTTCGCCGCGGTTGAGGCGGCGTGAATGCGATCGATGTCGGCGGCGTGCAGTGCCATCGGCTTCTCGCACAGCACGTGCTTGCCGGCGGCGATGGCCGCCAGGGTCCACGGCACATGCAGGCTGTTGGGCAGTGAGATGTAGACCGCGTCGATCGCCGGGCTGTCCAGCAGCGCCTGGTAGCCTTCGAAGGCGCGCGGGATCTGCCATTCGGCGGCGTAGGCGTCGGCCCTGGCGCGCGTTCGGCTGGCCACCGCCGCCAACTCACTTCTCGGCGCAACCCGAATCGCCGGAATGAGACGACGATTGATCCGCGCCGTGCCGAGAATGCCCCAGCGCAACATCAGCCTTCAGTCCTGAGTCTGGCGAGCATGCGGCGGTTGAACTCTTCGGACTGGCCGCGCGGAATCGACAGGGTCTTCCAGCCCGGGCCCAGCAGGTGCTTGGCCAGGAACAGGATCTGGTACGCATGGCCCGCATAGTGGGCCACCTGCCGGCTGATGGCCTGGTAGACCGAGTGGGGTTCGCCGCGGATGACCACCGTGCGCTGCAGGTCGGCGTCGGTCAGCGGCGTCAGCGCGTCAAACACGTACTGCCACCCGTGCTCCCACTCGGCGATGAGCTCGGCACGGGACTGGGTGGGAGCGGCAAACTCCTGGTCGCGCATCCGGCTCGGTTTCTCGCCGTCACTGGTCATGAAGTCGACCCAGCGCGATCGCATGTTCCCGGCCATGTGGCGCATGATCACCGCGGCGCTGTTGGCCTCGGCATCGACCGTGACGTGCAGCTGTTCATCCGACAGTTGTTCGATCGCCTTGTCGGCGAGCTTCTTGATCTTCTGGAACTCGTCAATGGCGGCGGTGAGGATGGGGGAATCAGTGGACATGTTCGGTGACCAGCCGCGCACTGGACACGGCGACCAGCGCCCACAGAATACCTTGCGTCACGGCGAGCGTCCCGGAAATCAGGATGGCCGGCACCCGGTTGCCTCCGCGGCGCATTCGGCTTGTGCTTCTAGGCCGCAGATTTAACGCAGATTACGTGGATTGAACTAGAACGAGAGGGCGAACAGGCCTGCGATACCCTGCTGCGCGGCGGTGTTCACCACCCGCGAGACGTAGGCGAGGCTGACCTCACCGGCGAACGAGAAGTTGACCTCCTCGCGCTTCGGCATGACTCGTTACTCCTTGTTGTCTCCGCCTGCGGGCTCGTCGCCGCCTTCGGACTCGCCGCCGTCGGTGTCCGGCGTCGCGTCGACGGCGGTTTCGGCTGCGGCGTCCAGGTCCGGGACGTCGGGCTTCATGAAATCGGGCAGCGCGTCGATGGCGTCTTCTTCCGAGTCATCCAGGTCGTACATGCGACCGGTGAACTTGGTCGGAATGGGGCCACGCGGCTTGTCGTCCTTCTTCGTGAAGGGCTTCTTCTTGTCCTTCGGCGGAGCCGGCGGACCGAAGTTCTTGGCGCCACCGGTGGCCTCGCCGCCGCCGTAGCCGCCGGGCCGCGGACCGCTAAACCCACCGCCACCACCACTGAAGCCGCCGCCGCTGAAGCCCCCCGGTCGCGGGGGGCCACCAAAGCCACCGCTCGGCCGCGGTGGTCCGCCAGCTTCGCGAGCGCGGGCTTCGCTGACCGCCAGCGGGCGGCCCATGAACAACTGGCCGTCGAACTTCTTGATGGCTTCTTCCGCAGGGGCGCGCTCCGCGTACTCGATAAATGCAAATCCGCGGGCGCGGCCGGTTTCCCGGTCGAGCGGACGCACAATCTGAGTGGGTGGCGCAACCTGTGCAAAATGGTTGCGCAAATCGTCTTCGGTCGCCTGGTAGGGCAAGTTGCCCACGAACAATCGGACTGGTGGCACTGGTGAACTCTAACGGGTGACGGCTGAAGGCAATGGGGTGTTCTTGTTCAAATCCAACGTGGATGTGGAATGTTGGTTTGGCTTTGGCTTGGGCAGGTAGCTTAGCAAATCTACCCTACACTCACAAGTCTTTCAGTTGGGCCTGAATCGCCTCGAGGCGCAATTTCAGCATTTCCCGGTGGACCGGCCGGCAAGCGGCGCCCATTTGGGTCTGGGTCTCGGCCAGCGCCAGTTGCAGCCCGGCCTTGTGCTGCAGGCTGACCCGCTGGACCGGCGTCAGGTCACGGCCGCCCATGGGCTTGCGTCCGGCCTCGTCTTGCTGCGACTCAATCGACTTGCTTTCCCACCCGCGCGCCATCTCCCGCAGCATAGCAGCAAAACCAGGGGGAATTAGGGCACCATAACCACCTGAAGAACTTCATGTTTGTCTCCGTCACCCCCAACCTCAGCACCGATCCAGGCCGACACGTGATCGCGTTGGCCGAACGCGTGTCGGGCACCTGATGCTGCTGTCGGCACTCGTGGCCATGCAACTGGCGATGACGCCGGTCGCGACGTGCCTGCAGCCTGGCCGCACTGGCGAGTTGCGGTCGGAATGGATGGTGTCGGCCGGTGCTGCGCGCAGCGTGGCGTTGTTTCAATCCGCCGCCGATCGCACCTACGGTGTGCAAACGGTGTCGTGGGGCCGGTCGTTGACCCGGCCCCATGGCCCGGGCTGGCTGCGTGGTTGTTTCGTGTGGGCGGTCGAAGGCACACCGCTCCTGGTACAATTCGCGCCGAGGCAAATCTACGGTGTCGGGATTGCGCCGGTCGTGTGGCGGTGGAACTTCCTGCCGCTGCGGCGGTGGTCGGTGTTCGGCGAGATGTCGATGGGCGGGTTGTGGACCACCGACCCGCTCCCCGAGGACACTAAGCCAGTGAACTTCACCGCGCACTGGGGTGGGGGCGTGCGGTGGCACACTTCACCGCGAGACAATGTCGTGTTCTCATACCGCTTTCAGCACTTCTCGAATGGTAACCAGTTGTTCACCAATCCAGGCGTCAACAGCCACGTGCTGCTGGCGGGCTGGTCCCGCCGGTCGTCGCGATAACGGTCCGGCGAAAGCCGGACACCACCCCTCATCGGCTACTTTGCTGCTATCCTCCCAGCAACCGATGCAGTTGGATTTGCCATTACGCATGGCCCCGACGGTGTTCGTTCGTCATCGCTGGGCTCGCCGCTACATTCTCCGGGTGCTCGACGATGGCACGTTGCGGGTGACGTTGCCGCGGTGGGGCTCGCAGCGGGAAGCGCTGGCGTTTGTCGAGACGAGCCAGGCGTGGATTGACCGCCAACGCCAGGTGCGGAGCGCACGGCCCGCAGTGGTGCACCCCGACGAACCGGCCCTGCGCCAGCGGGCTCTGAAGACCCTGCCGCCCACGCTGAAGGCCCTGGCCAGTAGGCATGGCATCACGGTGACGCGGATTTCGATCCGCAACCAAAGATCGCGGTGGGGCGCCTGTTCGGCGGCCGGCGCCATCACGCTCAACTGGCGGCTGATCCTGGTGCCCGACTTTGTGCGCGAGTATGTGATGCTGCACGAACTGATGCACCGGCGCGAGTTGAACCACTCCGAGCGGTTCTGGCGGCACCTGCGCGCCGTGTGCCCCAGGCACGTCGAGGCGCGGCAGTGGCTGGTGACGGAAGGGCAGCGGTTGTTCACCGGCGCCGCCGTGAACGAGTGTGAGGAGCAGCGATGAAGCGGATGTGCGTGGTGGCATTGTGTGTGGTGGGCCTGCTGTCGGCCGCCCCGCGGGCCGAAGCCCAGGCGATGGGCGTGTGCAAGGGGGGCCTCACCGGCGCGGCTGGCCTCGGGGCGCGTGTCTGAGGATGTGCGGCCGGTCCGGGCGGGCGAAGAGCTCAACTGGGCCCGCGTGGCCGCCTACCTTCGCGATCAGCTGGCACCCCATCGCATCCCCGGCCTCGACCTGTCACGTGAGCCGGTCGTCGAGCAGTTTCACGGCGGTCATTCCAACCTGACCTATCTGCTGCGATACCAAGATGCCGAACTCGTGCTGCGGCGTCCGCCTCTCGGTCCGTTGCCGCCCACGGCTCACAACATGGCCCGCGAGCATCGGTGGCTCGATGCGATTCATCCGCTGTTTCCATTGGCGCCCCGCACGTTTCTGCTCTGCGAGGATCCAGAGGTGGCCGGTGCACCGTTCTATGTCATGGAACGCCGGCACGGCCTCGTGGTGCGCACCGACGAACCGCCGGCGTTGGCTGATCGGCCGGCCGCGCGCCACCGCCTGAGCCAGGCGCTAGTCGAGACCCTGGCCGATCTGCATGCCATTGCGATTGAGGCCAACGGCCTGTCGCATCTTGGCAAGCCCGTCGGCTTCGTCGAACGCCAGGTTCGCGGCTGGACGGAGCGTTGGCATCGCTCGAAGACTGACGAGATTCCCGAGATGGCGGCGCTCGCGACCTGGCTGGCGGCGCATCTGCCGCCCAACGCCGATCCTCCGGCCATTGTGCACGGTGACTTCAAGCTTGATAACGTGATGCTCGATCCGCACGACGTTGGCCGGTTGGTCGCGGTCTTCGACTGGGAGATGACGGCCCTTGGTGACCCTCTGGTCGATCTCGGGATTTTCCTGGCGTACTGGTCGCAGGGAGCGAAGTTGGCGCCCCACGACGCGCTGGCGTCGGTGACCAATCGGCCGGGCTGGTTCAGCCGCGCTGAAGTGATCGAGTGCTACGCCGCGCGCAGCGGGCGAGACCTCTCACGGCTGGCGTTCTACGAGGCCTTCGCGCTCTTCAAGATCGCCGTCGTGATTCAGCAGATCTACTTCCGCTACCAGAACGGGCAGACCCGCGACGAACGTTTCGCGCAGTTCGACGTCCGCGTGCTTCAACTGGCTCGTCAGGGAGCTGCGGCCGCGGCCGGGTAGTAGCGGACCTTCCAGTCGAACACCACGCTCGGCTTGTCGTGGCCGTCACGTTCGATCACGACACCCCAGGTGACCTGCAGGCTGTCGCCCTTGTCCTCAACGGTCGCGAGGGTGAATCGGCCGCGCACCTGCGAGCCGGCCGGTACCGCGGAAACGAAGCGGACGCGATCGCAGCCGTAGTTGATGATCATTCGCGCTTCGTCCACGGCGACGGTCTTGGCCAGCAGCGTCGTCGCGAGCGACAGCGTGAGAAACCCGTGCGCGATGGTGGTGCCGTACGGAGATTCAAGAGCCGCGCGGACGGCGTCCCGATGGATCCACTGCTGATCGCCGGTGGCCTCCGCGAACTGATCGATGCGGGCCTGCGACACGACCAGCCAGTCGCTGACGCCAATTTCCTCGCCGGTCCGGCCAGCCAGGCTGCTGAGGGGCAGGTGCACTATCATTCCGCGCATGACTTTACCTCACCGGCTCGCGGCGTTCATGGCCGCGCAGGTCTATCCGAACGAAGCGACGTTCCATCGCCAGGTCACCGAGGGCGACCGCTGGCAGCCGACGCCCATTGTCGAGGAGCTGAAGGCCAAGGCCCGCGCGGCGGGCCTGTGGAACCTGTTCCTGCCCGCCAGCGAGTACGGCGCCGGCCTGACCAACCTGGAGTACGCGCCGCTATGCGAGATCATGGGCCGCTCGATTCCGATCGGTCCCGAGGTCTTCAACTGTTCGGCGCCCGACACCGGCAACATGGAGGTGCTGGTTCGCTACGGCACGCCCGAACAGCGCCGGCGCTGGCTCGAGCCGCTGCTGGCCGGTGAGATCCGCTCGTGCTTTGCCATGACCGAACCCGGCGTCGCCTCCTCGGACGCCACCAACATCCGGTCAGCGATCGTTCGCGACGGCGACCACTACGTGATCAACGGTCACAAGTGGTGGATCTCGGGGGCTGGCGATCCGCGCTGCAAGGTCGCGATCTTCATGGGCCAGACCAGTCCAGCTGCCGCCGCGCATCAACAGCAGTCCATGATCCTGGTGCCGATGGATACCCCGGGCATCGAGAAACGCCGCATGCTGCCGGTGTTTGGTTTTGACGACGCGCCGCATGGGCATGCGGAATTGGTGTTCACGAACGTGCGCGTGCCGGCGGCGAACCTGCTGCTCGGTGAAGGGCGAGGCTTCGAGATTGCGCAGGGGCGCCTCGGACCTGGCCGCATCCACCATTGCCTGCGGTTGATCGGCTGCGCCGAGCGGGCCCTCGAAGCGATGAGCGCACGCGTCAAGTCACGCGTGGCGTTCGGCAAGCCGTTGGCGGAGCAGGGGACCATTCGCGCGGCCCTGGCCGAATCGCGAATCGAGATCGAGCAGGCGCGGTTGTTGACGATGAAGGCGGCGGAATTGATGGACACCGTCGGCAACAAGGCGGCCCGCCGTGAGATTGCCATGATCAAGGTGGTGGTGCCGCGCATGGCGGCCCGCGTGATCGATCGCGCCATCCAGGCGCACGGCGCGGGCGGCGTGTCGAATGACTTCGGCCTGGCGGCCGCGTGGGCGTACGCCCGCACCATCCGGCTGGCTGACGGCCCCGATGAAGTTCACATCGAAGCCATCGCGAAGATGGAACTTAAGTAATCGACCAGCCGCCATCGACGACGAGCGACTGGCCGGTCATGTAGTTCGAGGCGTCGGCGGCCAGAAACACGACCACGCCCTTCAGTTCGCCTTCGGCCCCGACCCGGCCCAGGGGGCTGTTCGCCTTGAGCTCGGGCTCGACGAGCGCGATGGCGCCGTCGGCCAGTCGCGAGTGGAAGTAGCCGGGCGCGATCGCGTTGACCCGAATCCCCTGGCGGCCCCACGACGCGGCCAGCTCGCGCGTCAGTCCCATCAGGCCGGCCTTGCTGGCGGCATACGCCGCGTAGTGCGGCCCGTTCACGGATGCGATCACCCCGGCAATGGAGGCCACGTTGATAATCCGGCCGTACTGCACCTTCAGCATCTGCCGCGCCGCCGCCTGTGAAAACAGGAACGCGCCGGTCAGGTTGGTGTCGATCACCTTCAGCCATCGCTCGACTGGCATGTCTTCGGGCGGTGCCGCCCACGTGATGCCTGCATTGTTCACCAGGATGTCGAGGCGTCCATAGACCGCGATGGTCTGGTCGACGACCGCCTGGACTTCGGCGGGGTTCGCGACATCGCAGGTCATCCCCTCGACTTTGAATCCGCGTTCGCGCAGATCGGCGATGGCTGGCGTGAGCCATTCCTCGCGCCGCGCGCACAGCATCAGGGCCGCGCCCGCTTCGGCGAGGCCCTCGGCCATTTCCAGGCCCAGTCCGCGTGAGCCTCCGGTCACGATCGCGACGCGGCCGGCGAGTGTGAAGAGGGCAGGGAGAGTGGGCACGCCAGAGACTAGATCAGATGGGCGGCTGAGGGAAGTAGTAGCGCGCCGGCCATGAAAAATTCAACTTCGACCTTGCGGCCCACGCCGAGCGCGGACGCCTCGGCCTTGGTCTTGCCGTCGAGCACTTCGGACGTGATGGGCTTGGCCTGGGCTGCGAACGCGGATGGGGCGATGACCAGTGCGCAAGCGAGGATCAACAACTTCTTGATGTTCGACTGTCTCCATGTGGCGCACGGTGGCGCGGTGAATCGACGTGTTGGTCTATTAGGCAATCGAACGACCGGCGAGGGGCGCGCGGGCACAACAAATTACGTCGTGATGACGATCGCAGACATGGATTATGGGTGCCGCTCACGAGGAGCATTCAGCGGCGCGATTGTGGGCTTGCCCAGCCGAAGCTCCCGAGCTTCAGGGAGCGAAGGTTGGTGCCGGAGGAGGGGGTCGAACCCACACACAGTTGCCTGTACGGGATTTTGAGTCCCGCGCGTCTGCCAGTTCCGCCACTCCGGCGCGAACTGTGAATTATACGCTACGGCGCGATTATCCGAAGCTTCGGAAAGTAATGACGATAGCGCGGACGACGAACTCCTCCGGTAGGTGCTGATTCATGGCATCGTACGAATCAAACCCGGTAAGAGTTTTACCATCGTCCTGGCCTCCCCCCCCCCATAAAGGGGGGCCCAAGTCGATGCCACAGGTAGAACAGGCCGAGCTTCTCGATGCTTGCGCTGAGCGAAGTCGAAGGGTCGGTCACTGGCGGACCTGTCCGTCGGCGCGATAGAGAAACAGCATGCGGGTGCGGCCTTCGGCGTCGGCAAACGAGTCGACCTTCTCCGGCGTCCAGTCGCCCATGCCGAACGAGTGCGCCACAATCCGCGAGCCGGGTCTGAGTTGCGCGGTCAAGAGCGGCCGCAGTTTCAGATTCGAGGCCGACAGCAGATAGGTGGTCACGACCGAGGCGCCGGACACGTCGGTCTTCATCGCATCCTGCAGCTTGAAGGTCACCAGGTGTTCGACCCCCGCCACTTTGGCGTTCGCGTTCGCCTCGGCGATGCGCTGCGGATCGATGTCGACCCCGATGCCGCGCGCTCCATACTGCTTCGCCGCGGCGATGGGAATGCGTCCGTCACCGCAGCCCAGATCAATGACGACGTCAGCTTTGGTGACACCGGCCAGCACCAACATGCGGTCGACGACCTCGTGCGGGGTCGGGACATAGGGTGCGAGCTGGGGTGCATCGGGCCGTTTGGCGGCCGGCACCTGGCCCGCCAACACGCTGCCAGAGGTCACGAGGACGGCCAGGCTCAACGGCAGTGCAAATCGGAACATGTCCGAGAGCATATCAAGGCGCCAAATCAAGGGGGCAAAAGGCCTCTAACCGTCGGTCGAATCAGGGGTTACTCGGGGCCGGAGCGGTTGCGCGAAATCCACGGAAACGTGCCATTTTCGGCCTATTTCCGTTGATTTTACCCCCTGTCTCGGCTATACTGCGAAGAACTGATAGCGCACTCATTCCTGCCAGTTATCACCATCTCGAAACGAGGGGCACGTGGGATTTAAGATCGGTGACAAGGTCATTTACCCGAATCATGGGCTCGGGGTCGTCGAGAAGGTCGAAGAGAAGACCATTCTCGGAACCACGTGTGGATTTTTTCACCTTCGGATTCTTTCGAACGAAACGACCGTCCTGGTTCCAGTAGCCAACGTCGATAACGTTGGCCTGCGCCGAGCTATTACGGACGAGGAAGTTGAACGACTGTTCCAACTGCTGGGCGACGGCAAAATCGACAACCACCAGAACTGGAAAGGCCGTTTCAAGGACAACTCCGACAAGATGCGCACCGGCTCCATTTATGACATGGCCGATGTGCTGAAGAGCCTGACGTTCCTGGCCAAGTCGAAGAGCCTGTCGTTCCGCGAAAAACGCATGCTCGACCGCGCCAAGGCCCTGATTGTCTCGGAGATTTCCGAGGTCATGCGGACCACCGCGGCCGACATCGACGAGCGGGTCAACACCGCCCTCGAGAAGTGTTTCGTCCAGAAGGCCCGGACGGCTCAGCGGGCTGCCACCCGTGCGATCAAGGCGGCTCCGGCGAAAGCCGTGGCACGCGTGACGCCCGTGGCGGCTCCGGCTCGCCGCCAGGCTCGCGCCTCCTAACTCTGAAGGCCGCCGGGTTCATTTTTCCTTGAGCCGAGGGAAGAAATGAGCCCGGCGTCTGTGATCGCGGCCGTCAGGTCGGTCCTGACCTACGTGGTCGTCTCTCTTTACGTCCTCATTGCCGGCCCGATCGGCCTCGGCATCGCGATTCCGTTCAAACTCAAAGGCGTGCTCTACGAGCTGGGTCACATTGGCGTCGGCCTGGCCTTGGGCATGGCCGGCATTCGCTATCGGGTGACCGGTGCGGAGAAAGTGCCGGCCGGTCGCGCCGTCGTGTTTTGCTCGAACCACGAGAGCAACGTCGATCCGCCGGTACTGTTCCAGGCGCTGCATCGCCGGCTGCATGTGCTGTTCAAAGCCGAGCTCAAGAAGCTGCCGATCCTGGGCAAGGTCATGTTGGCCGGCGGCTTCGTCGCGGTGGAACGCGAACGGAAAGAGGCCTCGATGGCGTCGATCGAACGAGCCGCCGGCTCCATTCGCGCGGGCAACTCGTTCTTGATTTTCCCCGAAGGCACCCGCAGCCGCACGTCGGAGCTGCTGCCCTTCAAGAAGGGTGGCTTCATCATGGCCATCAAGGCGCAGGCGCCGATCGTGCCGGTGGCGATTTCGGGCGGCCGCGATGCCATGCGGAAGGGCAGCTGGTTCGTGCGGCCCGTGATGTGCCGCATTCGCATTGGCGAGCCGGTCGAGACGAAGGGCCTGAATGTCGACGATCGCGACGAGCTGATCGAGACGGTCCGCGCGCGAATTGAGGCCCTGGTGCGCACGTAATGCGGCCGCCCGGGTCCTGCATTCCGAGACGGGGAAAGCGCGGTAAAGTGGCGAGATGCGGATCCGGCTGACCGCCATCGGCGTCGCCGCTGCCACCATGGCGTTGGCGGCCCAGCCGCCAGAGGCACAACTACCTCGCTTTCGCGCCGGTGCCAACCTGGTGCGGGTCGACACATACGTATCGGTGAAGGGCGTGGCGCTCACCGACCTGAAGCCGGAAGAGGTGGAGGTCTTCGAGGATGACCGGCCACAGACGCTCGAAAGTCTCGAGTTGATGACCGCGCGCGGATCCGGATCTCAGGCGGCACGCAGCGAACCGACCACCCTGGCCGAGATGCGAGATGCGGCCGCCGATGCGGCCCGCTTGTTCACGGTGTTCTTTGATCGCTTCCACGTCTCGGTGGCCGGCTCCTACCGCGCCAACAAGCCGATCGTCGAGGCACTCGACAAAATTATTGGCGCCGACGACATGGTCGGCGTGATGACGCCCGAGATGTCGCCGACGGCGATCACCTACAGCCGTCGCACCTCGAGCATCGAGCGGATGATCACCGACAACTGGGCATGGGGCATCAAGGATCAAGTGGCCCAGCGGTCGCCGCGTGAGAGTGGCTTTGAGCAGTGCTATCCGCCGACGCTGCATCCGGGCATTGCCGCCAAGATGATTGCGAGGCTGCGCGAGCAGCAGACGCTCGCGGCCCTCGCTGGCCTGGTGACGCGACTAGGCGAGCTGCGACCCGAGCGCAAGTTCGTGATGCTGTTCACCGAAGGGTGGGCGCTCTATCAACGTGACGAGCAGCTGGGCGGTCCACTCGACGGCCAGGCGCCGCGCCAGGATCCGCTCGGCAGCGAGCCGTCCACCGGTGGCATCCGCCGGCCAGGCGCTTCCGACCCGCAGCGTGGCATCGCGCAGGGGATGGAGTCCTGCGAGCGTGAGCGGGTGATGCTGGCGTTTATCGATCACGAGGTCGAGTTCCGCCAGTTGCTGCAGCGTGCCAACCGCGCCAATGTCAGCTTCTACCCGATTGATGCGCGCGGGCTGATCGTGTTCGATCAACCGACACGGTTCGACTTGCCGATGGGGGTCGATAACGCCTGGCTGCGCGATCGCCATGACGACCTGAAGATGATGGCTGACCAGACCGATGGCGTGGCCGTGCTGAACCACACCAACGACCTCGGCGGCGCCATGCAGAAGATGTTCGCTGACGTCGGTTCGTACTACCTGGCCAGCTACTATTCGTCGAACCCCAAGCTCGATGGCCGTTTCCGTCGCATCCGCGTCGAGGTCAAGCGCGAGCACGCCGAGGTGCGCGCTCGTCCCGGCTACCTGGCGCCGACCGAATCTGAAGCGCGCGCGGCCGGCATGGCGCCCGAGCGTCCAGCGGGCAGTCGCCCGGCACCGTCGCCGTCGGTCACTCGCGCCCTCGACGCCATTGCCCCCAGCCGTGGCAATTTGCCCGTTCGCATTCAGGCAGCCGGTGGTCGCGGACTGATTCGCGCCGTCGTCGAGCTCGATGCCGCGACTGCAAAGCAGCCGGAGTGGCTGTCGGGCGGCACCTTGCGGTTGACCGTGGAGCCCGAACGCGCGAGCGCATCGGCGAAGTCGGCGCCGGCGCAAACCGTCACCCTGGCGCTCGAACCCGGCCAGCGCAGCATCACGGCGAGCGGCACCAACGCGCCGGTGGCTCCTGGCCGCTACCTGGTTCGTGCCGAGATCACGCCACGGGCCGGACGCATCCCGCTGCAGGTGAGTACGTTTGTGACGGTGCCTGCCGACACGGCGGTCATCGGCTCGGCCGCGCTCGCACTGCGTCGTGGTCCAAGCACCGGGTTGGCCTATATCGCGACCGCTGACCCACGTTTCCGCCGCACCGAGCGCCTGCGCATTGAGGTGCCGCTGGCCGCGCCCGCGACCGAAGCGACCGGCCGCATGCTGACGCGGGAGGGGCAACCCATGCCATTGATCGTGACCTACTCGAGCCGCGTCGATGAAGCCACGCAGCTCAGGCTGGGTGTGGCCGACGTCACTTTGTCGGCGCTTGCGGCCGGTGAGTACGTCCTGGAGTTCACCATCAAGACGGGCAGCCAGACCGAAGTCATCACCTACGGCTTCCGGCTGATTCCGTAGCTACGATCCGCCGGTCGTGAAGGTTAGCGTGAATGGCGCGAGTGCGCCGCCGTCGGTGCCTTTGATGCCTTCCAGAAACTCAATCTTCACCAGCCGGAACGGTTCGAACGGCTCGGTCATTCTGATCTCGAGGGCGCGGTTCTCTTTGGTGTAGTTGGCCGCGAAGGCCAGGGGCTCTGTCGACGTGGCCTTGGCGTACGTGATGCGGACGCGTTGCTTGAGTGAGGCAGGATCGAGATCGCGCGACAGCTGCAGCCGCACGCGCTCCACCAGCCGGACGTCGGTCTCGCCTTCGGTCGGCGCGCTGAACAACACGTCGACCGGCAGGGCAGGCGGGGCAGCGATTGCCACGTCGGTGGCCGCCTCGGCCGGCGCGGTCGCCAACGCGATCGACGTTCCCTCCAGCCAGGTCAGTCCCTTCGCGGTGCGCACGGTGCCCTGCACCTTGACCCAGCGGCCGGCGTCAAGGCGCTTGGTGGGATCGAAGTTGAAGGTCTTGCCCTTCGGCTGCACGTTCATCACCCACAGCGCCGTGTCGGACGAGCGCAACACGAATTGAAACTTGGCCGGCACCGGCGCTTCAGGAAGGTCGCCGAAGAGGTTGCGGCCACGGAACTGGCCGAGAATGGTCAGGCGCTGGCCTTCGAAGCGCGCCGGCTCGAGCGCGACAGTGCGCAGGGGCGGCGCCGCCGCATCGGCCGGCGGTGGCGGGGGCAACGTGCCGGACAGCATCAGCACCAGCTCCTCGCCGGGCCGCGGCCAGCGCTCGGGATACTTCGTGCGAACGCGATCGACCAGGTTGAACGGGATTAGCCGAGGATCCTCTGGCGACATGCGGCCGATGTCGAGGAACTGGCCGCGGGCCTCAAGCTTGCCGTCGCGCGGCAGCTCGCGGGCGACCAGGCTGATGGTGGCTTCGTCACTCGCCAGCAGGGCCGTCTCGACCCGGTCACCCTTCACGGCGCCAATCACCGACACGGTTTGCTGATGAAAAAAGCCGGGATAGCTTCGCAAGGCCGCGATCGTCGTCGCCCGTCGCGCCGCCGGCTGGGCACCGGCGTGCGCGACCATCAGGTTACAGGCAATAACAAGCGCGAGAACAGGCCGTCGCATGGTCAGTCCATGCTAGCTCACTCCGTGCTGGCTCACACCTTGCGCTGCGCGAACCTCGCCAGGACGACGGCCAGCACCAGGAACAGCAACCCGCCGGCCACCTGGCCAGACGCCTCTTCGCCCCTGAGCGCCGGAATCATTTCGCCCACCACCTGGAATGGCCGCAGCCAGTCGGCGCCCACGAGAATGGCGTAGAGAATGCCCGCGAGCGAGCCACCGGCGATCAGGCCTGAGCTGAACAGCGTACCCGCACTCAGATCTGAATCGCTCTTCTCGCCGGTCTTGCGTTCCACCCACCACCGCACGACGCCGCCCGCAAAGATCGGCGCGGTGGTCGCAATCGGCAGGTAGGCGCCGACCGCAAACGACAGCGAGTGAATGCCACACAGCTCAAGCGTCACGGCAACAAACACGCCGACCAGCACCAGGCCCCACGGCAGGTTCTGCGACAACAGGCCCTTGATCAGCGTGGCCATCAGGGTGGCCTGCGGTGCCGGTACAGCAGCCGAGCCGATGCCGAACACCTGGTGCATGTAGAGCACGGTCATGCCAATGATGAAGGCCGACGTGACCACGCCAATCGCCAGACCCATCTGCTGATACTTGGGCGTGGCGCCGACGAGATAGCCGGTCTTGAGGTCCTGCGAGGTGTTGCCGGCATTGGCTGCCGCGATGCAGACGATCGCACCAACCGAGAGGGCAATCGGCCCGTAGGCATCGCCGGTCCAGCCGAGTGCCACGAAGATGATGCAGGTGATGATCAAGGTGGCGATCGTCATCCCGGAAATCGGATTGGACGATGACCCGATCAGCCCCGTGATGCGCGATGACACGGTGGCAAAGAAGAAGCCGAACAGGATGGTCAGGAGGGCGGCAAGGATGTTGCCCTGCGTCGGCAGGCCCGGCATGACGGCCAGGAACACGGCCAGCAACAGCGAGCCCACCACCACGGTCATCATCGGCAGGTCGCGATCAGTGCGCGCCACCGAGCCCTCCGCACCGCCGCCCATGCTGCGGAACCCTTCGCGCGCTGACGCGACGATGGTCGGCAGCGTGCGACTGAGCGTGATCAAGCCGGCGGCCAGCACCGCGCCGGCACCGATGTAGCGAATGTAGCCGCTCCAAATCTGGATCGGCGACATCTGCGAGATCAGCAACAACTGCCCCGTGGCATCGGTGGCCGTTGCCGGCGGCACGTGGTTGGTGATCGCGGCGCCGAAGATGGAGACCAGCGGCAGCAGCACCAGCCACGACAGCACGCCGCCGGCGAACATGGTGCCGGCAATGCGCGGGCCGATCACGTAGCCCACACCCATGTACTCGGGCGAGATGTCGACGCTCAGCGTGGCGTTTGGGAACTGGCTGGTGCGCGCCAGCGAATGGCCAATCTCCTGCCTGAAGAGGTTGAAGGTCCACGACAGCGATTTCCAGAGCGCGCCAATGCCGAGGCCGCTGAACACCAGCGTGGCTAACTGACCGCCACGCTCGCCCGCGACCAGCACTTCCGCGCAGGCCGTGCCCTCGGGGTAGGGCAGCACGCCGTGTTCCTTGACGATCAGCGCGCGCCGCAGCGGCACCATCATCAGCACGCCCAGAATGCCGCCGGCAAACGCCAGCATGGTGATTTGCGTATAGCTGAAGTACTTGGGACCGTCCGGCAGCAGGAAGATCAGCGCGGGAATGGTGAACACCACGCCGCCCGCCACTGATTCACCGGCCGAGCCGATGGTCTGGACGATGTTGTTTTCGAGAATCGTCGAGCCGCCCAGTCTCTTGAGCACCGAAATGGCGAGCACGGCGATGGGGATCGAGGCGCTGACCGTCAGGCCGGCACGCAAGCCCAGGTAGACGGTTGAGGCGCCGAACAACAAGCCGAACAGCACGCCCAGCACGATCGCTTTGGCGGTGAATTCGGCCGGGGACTGCGATGCCGGGATGTAGGGCTGAAAACTTTTCGAGGGGTCGGCCATGGGCCGGATGATACTCGCTTCGACTCGTGGATTGCGGTATTCTGCACCCTGCTTGTGAATTCTCCGAACAAGCGGAGGCTGGCCGCCGAGCCCGTGTCCGAGTTGACTACCAATCGGCTGTCGGTCTACCTCCGCTGCCTCAGCCAGCTCGAGTCAGATGGGGTCGAGACGATTTCGTCTCAGGCGCTGGCCGAGCAGTTCCACTTGAACGCCGCCCAGATTCGCAAGGACCTCGCCTACTTCGGTGAATTCGGCGTGCGAGGCGTCGGCTATTACGTCAAGGATCTCAAGCGCAACCTGCGCCAGATTCTTGGCCTCGACCGCAAACTGCGGGTCGCCGTGATGGGCGCCGGCAACCTTGGCCTGGCGCTGGCCGATTACCCCGGTTTCAGGCGCGAGGGCTTCGAGATTGTGACGATGTTCGACGTGGCCGATGCCAAGATCGGCGACCAGTCGCGCAGTGGCGTGCCGATCCACGATCTCAAGGACCTGAAGAAAGTCGTCCGCAAGGAACACATCGATATCGCGGTGATCGCCGTGCCCGCCGAATCGGCGCAACAGGTCCTCGACCAGGTCGTGGCTGCCGGCATCAAGGCGGTGCTCAACTTCTCGCCGGGCTCGCTCAAGGTACCGGCCGATGTCAAGATCAAGGGCGTGGACCTGACCGTCTCGCTCGAAAGCCTGTCGTTCTACCTGGCGCAGGACAGCGATGCCCAGAAATAGATTGAGCCACGTCGATGCGAAGGGCCGCATCCGGATGGTCGACGTCGGCGCCAAGCCGGTCACCGATCGCGAAGCGGTGGCGCGCGGCACGATGGCCATGTCGGCGGCCGCCCGGAAGCAGATCCGCGCCGGCGCCGTGAAGAAGGGTGACCCGCTGCAGGCGGCGCGCCTGGCCGGCATCATGGCGGCGAAGAAAACCAGCGAGCTGATTCCGCTGTGCCATCCCCTGGTCTTGACGCACGTGTCGGTGGAGCTGACCGCGACCCGCACCGGTTACGCCATCGAAGCCCGGGTGCGCACGTCTGGCCAGACCGGCGTCGAAATGGAAGCCCTGACGGCCGTGGCGGTCGCCGCACTGACCCTGTATGACATGGTCAAGGCGGTCGACAAGACCATGACCATCAGCGACATCGAATTAGTGGAGAAGAAGGGCGGCCGGTCCGGTCACTACGTTCGGGGACCACGATAGGGCGCACGGCGTTCAGTTAGACCTGCCACCTGACAACGCCGATGAAAATTCTCATCTCGCTCGAGCACCGGGTGGCGCAGTGGCAGATTCCTGCCGACGGCGTCGCCACCCTGCGGGCGCGGTTCCCTCACATCAAATTCATCCATGCGACCTCAGACGAGGAACGCGCGCGTGGGCTGGCCGATTGCGACGTGGCATACACCTGGATCCTGAAGGCCGACGAATTCGCGACGGCCCCGACGCTGCGCTGGCTTCACACCTCCGCGGTCGCCGTCGAAACGCTGTGCCTGCCTGAATTGTTTGCCCGAGGCGTCGTCGTCAGCAACACCAGGGGGGTGCAGGCCGTGCCGATTGCCGAGCACACGCTGGCCGTGGTCCTGGCCCTGTCGAAACAATTGCCGATGGTGCTCGACCATCAGCGGCATGCGCACTGGGCCCAGAACCTGTTCATGGGTGAGCGGCTGCCGTGGTTATTGCGCGGCCGGACCCTTGGTCTCATTGGCGTCGGCACCATTGGGTCGGAGATCGCCTCTCGCGCCCGCGCCTTTGGCATGCGTGTGGTCGCGTTGCGACGTCGGAACAACCAGGCGACGGTGGCCGCCGTGGACCAGGCGTACGGGCCTGGCCAACTCGATCAGTTCCTGAAGCAGACCCACGTGCTGGTGATCGCCGCGCCGCTGACGCCGCAGACGCTGGGACTGATCGGGGCAGCGCAAATTGCCACCTTGCCGAAGGGGGCGGTGATCGTCAACGTCGGCCGCGCGAAGATTCTCGACACCGATGCGCTGATCGCCGCCTTGCATGCCGGACATCTCGGCGGCGCCTCGCTCGACGTCTATCCGCAGGAGCCGCTGCCGCCCGGGCATCCGCTGTGGACCTGCCCGAACGTGATTCTCACGCCCCACACCTCTGGCTTTCGGCAGGGTCACTGGGAAGAAGTCGTGGCTCTGTTCGCGGAGAATCTCGAGCGGTTCGAGAGGGGCGAGGCGTTGCGGTTTCGGGTGGAGCCGGACCTCGGGTACTAAGGGGTCAGACCCTTCGCGGCCAATTACTCGGGGTCAGACCCCGGACCGTTCTCGCGTGGCGGCGGTTCAATGTGGATGATCGCGTCCTTGATTTGCGGAAAGCGCGCCATCAACCGGTCCTTCACCACGTGCGATAGCCGGTGCGCTTGGTCCAGGCGCATGTCGCGATCCATCCACAGGTGCAGGTCGAGAAAGATGAAGTCGTTCGAGCCGCGCGTGCGGATGTGATGGCAGCCCAGCACCTCGGGCACGCTGCGCACGACCTCGCGGATCGCCTCTTCTGGAATCACGAAGCGCTCGGCGAGGCGAACGTCAGCCACGTGATGGTCGGCCGGCCACCCGACTGCAGGCGCGCCACCGCTGCCATGGTCTCGAACTTGCGGTGACCATACGGATGGTCATCGTCCGGGGGCTGGCTGGCGATGCGCACGCCGACCAGCGCGACGATGCTCGAGGCGGTGTCGGTGAGGGAGTGGAAGCCGTCGGAGAGAATGCTGACCGCGCCCGAGGTCAAGCCCAGCACGATCTTGGCGGTGGCGACGATCAGGTTGAGGAAGAAGACCCGCCAGAGAACCGGCGAGACCTGGGCGTAGCGCGCCTTCAAAACACCCGGGCGTGCGGGACCGGCCACCAGCGAATCGAAACCTTGCCGATGATGTACTTCTTCGGCACGAAGCCCCAGTGGCGGCTGTCGGAGCTGCCGTTGCGGTGGTCGCCCATCACGAAGTAGTAACCCTCGGGAATGACCTGCGGGCCCCAGTCGTCGTGGCTGCGATACTCGGCCGAGACGAAGTCATCGCGCATGGGCACGTCGTTGACGTAGACGCGGCCGTCTACCACGCGCACCGCGTCGCCGGCTTCGGCGATCACGCGCTTGACGTACGACTTGTCGGGGTCGAGTGGGTAGTAGAGCATCACGATGTCGCCACGCTGAGGGGCACCCAGTTGGTAGCTCAGCTTGTTGACGATCAAGCGATCCTGGTCGGCCAGGGTCGGCGCCATGCTCTGGCCCTCGACTCGGGCGACTTGCACGCCAAACGTCACCACCAGCGTGGCATAGACCGTGGCCTGCGCGAGCGTGCTGGCCCAAACCACAAACTCTGCCCACCAGGCCGTCAGACGCTGGCGAGGTTCAACCGCCGGAGTGGCGACCGCCATGGCAATCGGTTCCGGCGCGATCACCGCATCGGCGACGAGACTCGTGTCCGCCGTGGCTTCCGTCTGCGCACGCTCAAACTCAGGCAGTTCTGGCGGCATCGGCTCGATCGGGATGCCGCGACCTAAAAGACCCGTGCGGTCGGCACCGGCCACCAGCGAATCTGCACTTTGCCGATGATGTATTTCTTGGGCACGAAGCCCCAGTGCCGGCTGTCGAGGCTGTTGTTCCGGTGATCGCCCATCACGAAGTAGTAGCCCTCGGGAATCACTTGCGGGCCCCAGTCGTCGTGGCTGCGGTACTCGGCCGGGACGAAGTCGTCGCGCATCGGCACGTCGTTGACGTAGACGCGGCCGTCCACCACACGCACCGTGTCGCCGTCTTCGGCGATCACGCGCTTGACGAACGACTTGTTGGGGTCGACGGGGTAATAGAGCATCACGATGTCGCCGCGTTGCGGCGCGTGCAGGCGGTATTCCAGCTTGTTGACGATTAGGCGATCCTGATCGGCCAGCGTCGGCGCCATGCTCAGGCCCTCGACGCGCGCCACCTGGAAGCCGAACGTGACGATCAGGGTGGCGTACACGGCAGCAGAGGCCAGCGTGCGGACCCAGGCGAAGAATTCGTCGCGCCACACTGCCAGCCGGCGGATCACCTGCGTCGAGTCTTGATCGATGGACAACGGCAGCGGCGTCTCGAGCTGGAGCGCGTTGTCGGCCGCGACGGCAGGCGGCGTGGTCTCGTCGCCGGGATCGGCGACCGCCGCTACAGTTTCAGGTAATCCCGAAGACGGCGCGTCTGCGTTCGGCTGACCGGGATCTCGGTCGCGTTCGCGTCTGTCATCCTCAGGATGTAGTTCCGGCTGAACCAAGGGACGATCTCCTTGACCTTGTTGATGTTTACCAAGTGCGAACGATGAACCCGCCAAAACACGTCCGGGTCGAGCCTGCCGTGCAGCTCATCCAGCGTGCGATCGTTGGATGTTCCCGAGATCTGGCTGGTCACAATGTTAATCGAATCTTCGACCAGCGACGCATGGATGATGTCGTCGGCCTGAACCAGCACAAACCGGTCGCCGAGTTTGACGGCCACCTGGTTCCGGCGGCCTTTCTGGCCCGCCATCATCTTGGCCAACCGATCCAACTGGCCGACCAGCGGCTCGGCTCGTCCCCGCCGGTCGCGAATCCGGTCCATCGCCGTCTCCAGGCGTTGCACGTTGACCGGCTTTAGCAGGTAGTCGACTGCATTCACTTCAAACGCCTCGATCGCCCGCTGGTCATAAGCTGTGACGAAGATCACCCCCGATCCGGTACCTTGCGCGAGCAGCCGGCGCGCCACCTCAAAACCGGTCAGCCCTGGCATTTGCACGTCGAGAAACGCCACGTCCGGCGCGTGGCGGGCAATTTCGTCCAGGGCTTCTATGCCGTTCGACGCCTTGCCGACGATCTCGACCGTGCCGAGTTGGGTGAGCAGAAAGCACAACTCGTCACGTGCCAACTGCTCGTCGTCGGCCACCACCGCGGTCAGGTTCGGCGCCGGTGGTGTCATGCGGTAATTCTCTCGGCGGCGAGATCGAGTGGAATCTCAACCCGTGCGCAGGCGCCGCGGCCGGGTGAACCGGTTAGCACCAGGCGGCCGGTCGCGCCGTACAACACCCGCAAGCGCTCGTTGACGTTGCTCAAGCCGATGCCACTCGACAGCGCCTGCGGCAGCCGCTCGGGCGAAATGCCCAGCCCATCATCGGTCACCTCGATGATGGCGTTGGCGCCTTCGCGCCAACTGCGCAGGGTGATCGTCCCGGGGCCGACCTTGCGGGCGAAGCCGTGCTTGATGCAGTTTTCGACCAGTGGCTGCAGCAGCAGGCTGGGAATGACGATGTCCAGCGTGTCAGGGGCGATCGACTTACGTATTGAGAGGCGCGGGCCGAAACGGATCACTTCAATGTCGAGGTACTCGTCGATGGCGGCCAGTTCCTCGCGCAACGTGACGAACTGCACCTGGTTGGCCATCAGCTTGCGGAGCAGGCCCGACAGCTTCTGGAGCACTTCGCGCGCGGTGTCGGGTTGCAGCCGGATCAGCGATGACACCGACGTCAGCGTGTTGAACAGGAAGTGCGGGTTGATCTGGCTCTTGAGGGCCTCGACCTTGGCCGCCAGCAGCAGCTTCTCCTGCTCCTGCAGCCGATGCTCGAAGCGCGCGTTGTTCCAGATCTTGATGGGCGTCGAGACCGTGACGATGGTGGCGAGGTAGACCACGAGCGTGATCCAGGCCGAGGGACTCGACAGGTGGAACAGCCGCGTGTCGAAGCGGAAGCCGACGGACTGGCGGACCATTTCGAGTCCGATGATCGCCAGTAACAACACCACCGGCCAGTTCACTTCGAACCGGCGAATCATGCGCCAGACAAAGTGCGGCATGCTGAGCAAGACAAACGGCGAGAAGCCCCAGATCTCTTCTTTGGGGCAGGCTTCGCGCAGGCCGCCCCCGGCAAAGCCGCAGCCAATGGCGAAGAAGGGGGCGCCGTATTCGCCGGCCGCCAGGGCCGGCAGGGCAATGGCCAGGCCGACCAGCGCGCCGGTGTAGGAGCCGGCGAGCAGGCCCGCCAGAAAGGCGCCTTCGAGCATCAGATCGGCGGCGTCGTAGTTAAGCAGGATGCGCGCGGCGACTCCGGCCGTGAGTGGCACCCCGAGACCCAGGGCAAAGACCAGCCGGTAGGGCCAGTTGCGCTGTTCGAAGATCAGAATGTGACGAAACCGCCGGTAGCGGGCGAGCATGGTCGCCAACGCGGCCATGGCTGCGAGTTTGACGACCAGGGTCGTCAGCAGAAATTGCGTGGCGGAGAGGAACTTGGGTTCTTGCAGCAGGCGGAAATGGTATCATTTCCTGCCATGATTGGTCCGCTCGCGAAAGGCTTTGCGCTCACCTTCAAGCACCTGTTCCGCCGTCCTATTACGGTGAACTACCCCGACCAGAAGGTGCCGATGTTTCCGCGTTATCGCGGCAAGCAGGTGCTGATGCGCGATGAGGCGGGGCTGGAGAAGTGCGTGGCCTGCGGCCTGTGCGCGGTGGCGTGCCCGGCCGACGCGATCTATTTGGAGGCGGCCGAGAACGACGGCACGGTGATGGCCGGTCCGCGCTACGCGTCGACCTACCAGATTCATAAGACTCGCTGCATCTTCTGCGGCTATTGCGAGGAAGCGTGCCCGGTCGCGGCGATCTTCATGGGCAAGGACTACGAGCTGGCGGTCTACAGTAAAGACGATTTTATCTGGGACAAGACCGAACTGCTGGTGCCGGCGGCGGCGGATCAACAGGCGCCCAGGCCGGTGCGCTAGACGGCCCAGCCGGCAGGCGGTGTGAACCCGTGCCGGGTGATGGCCGTCGGTATCAGGGTTACCTACAGTGAAGCCCTTCCTCGCTGCGTTGGATGATCGTGTGCTGGTGTGCGACGGCGCCATGGGCACCATGCTGTACGCGAAGGGCGTCTTCATCAACCGCTGCTTCGAGTCGCTCAACCAGACGCAGCCCGACCTGGTGGTGGCTGTTCACGGCGACTACCTGAAGGCCGGTGCCGACGTCATCGAGACCAATACGTTCGGCGCCAATCGCATGAAGTTGCGCGGCTTTGGCCTGGGCGACCAGGTGCGCGATATCAACCTCGCCGGCGCCACGCTGGCGCGACGCGCGGTCGAGAAGTCGGGCCAGCCGGCCTACGTCGCCGGCGCCATCGGCCCGCTCGGCGTGCGCATCGAGCCGTGGGGCAAGACCGGCATCGACGAAGCCGAGGCGATGTTCCGCGAGCAGGCGCAGGCGCTGGTAGACGGACAGGTCGATCTGTTCATCCTCGAGACCTTTCGCGACCTGAACGAGATTGGCGCGGCGATCGCCGCGGTGCGCAGCGTGTGCGACCTGCCGATCGTCGCGCAGATGACTACCGAAGAAGATGGCGCCAGCCTGGACGGCGCGCCGCCCGAGCAGTTTGCTCCCGACCTGATCGCGCGTGGCGCGAGCATTGTCGGCGTCAACTGCAGCGTCGGACCGGCGCCGATGCTCGAAACCATCGAGCGCATCAGCGAAGTGACTAACGGGTGGCTGTCGGCGCAGCCCAACGCCGGCAAGCCCCGCGACATCGAGGGCCGCAACCTGTACTTGTGCTCGCCGGAATACATGGCGTCGTACGCACGGCGGTTCATCGCCTCCGGGGTGCGTCTCGTCGGCGGTTGTTGCGGTACGACGCCGGAACACATTCGCCAGATGGCGCTCGCCGCAAAGTCGCTGGCCCCAGGTTTGGCCCGTCATGCCGGCACCGCCGAGGTGCGCACGCCGGTGGCCAGCCAGCCCAACGCCCGTCCCTCGCTGCCGCGCGAGGCGAAGTCGAGCATGGGCCGCAAGCTGGCCAACGGCAGCTTCGTCCGCGCCATCGAGCTGGTGCCACCGCGCGGACATTCGGCCAGCGCGGCGCTCGCTGATGCCAGCCGCCTCGTCCAGCGCGGCGTCGACGTGGTCACGATTCCTGATGGCCCGCGCTCCGGCGCGCGCATGAGCGCGCTGTCGCTGGCGGTCCTCGTGCAACAGCATGCCGCCGTCGAAGTGTTGTTGCAGTACTCCTGCCGCGATCGCAACCTGCTGGGCATCCAGTCGGATCTGCTCGGCGCGCATGCCATGGGCGTGCGCAACCTGCTCGGCATCACCGGCGACGTCCGCAAGCTCGGCGACATTCCCGACGCCACCGCGGTGTTCGACGTCGACTCGATTGGACTGACCAACGTGATCACGCGCCTGAACCATGGCCTGGACATCAGCGGCCAGTCGATTGGTGAGCCGACGTCGTTTCACACCGGTGTGATGGTCAATCCGTCGCGCGATCTCGACCAGGAACTGCGGCGGCTCGAATTCAAGATCGAGGCGGGCGCTGAATTTGCCGTCACCAGGCCGGTCTTCGATGTGCCCACGTTTGAACGCTTCCTCGAACGGGTCTCGCCCCTGGGGGTCCCGATCATCGTCGGCATCTGGCCGTTCGAGAGCGCGCTCAACGCCGAGTTTATGGCGAACGAAGTACCGGGTGTGACCGTGCCCGAGGCGATTGTCGAACGCATGCGGCGCACCACCAGCGCCGAGGCCGCGGCGGCCGAAGGCGTCGCCGTGGCGCGAGAACTGGTGGCCGCCATCAAGGGCATGGCTGCGGGTGTGCAGATCTCAACGCCGTCGGGCCGGCTCGACGCCGCCCTCGACGTGCTTGACGTGGTATAGTCCGGTTCGGTTGCGGGGATCGTTGAAAAATGGCCTTATTTGACGCAAAAACACGGCGATCAGGTGACGCGGCCACCAGGGCGCTGTCGGTCACGACGGTCGAGATTGACTTCGTCGAGAAGGTCTACCAGGGCATTGCCAACGTCTACGACTACACCTACGGCCCCACGCTCCACCCCGGCCGTCTCGAGGCAATCGAGAAGATGGCGCTCAGGGCGGGCACCCACGTGCTTGAAGTCGGCGTCGGCACCGGCATCAATCTCGGGTTGTATCCGAACAATTGCCGGATCACCGGCATCGACCTGTCCAGCAAGATGCTCGCGAAGGCGCAGGGCCGCATCGACTCGAAGGGCCTGCAGAACTGCGATCTCGTCGAGATGGATGCGACCAAGCTCACGTTCGCCGACAACTCGTTTGATGTCGTCTATGCGCCCTACGTGATCAGCGTCGTGCCCGAGCCCGTGAGAGTGGCGCGCGAGATGTACCGGGTGTGCCGTCCCGGCGGCCGCGTTATTATCCTCAATCACTTCAAGAGTAGCAATCGCGTGATGGGCTGGATCGAACGCGCGATTTCACCGGCGACGGTGCACATCGGCTTCACCGCCGACCTCGACCTGCAGGGATTCCTCGCGCAGGCCGGGCTGCGGCCGGTGTCGCTTGAAAAAGTCAACGTCCTGAAAATGTGGACGCTGATCACGGTCGTCAAAGACTAAGCACCGCGTTGCCCGTACCGCCTGCGACACCTGAACCCGGCTGGACGCCCGTCCAGCCGTTTCTGTCTCTGGACTCCCACTCGTTTCTCGTCGCCAACCCGTCGGGCGAAAGCGTGCGCATTGCCTACTTCCGCGGACCAGCAGCCGGCGCGCTCTACGCCAAGGCGTGGTTTGGGCGCGAGACGCAGGGACCGCCGGGCCATGTCCATGGCGGCGCCATGGCGGCGGTGCTCGATGAAGCCATGGGCGGCGCCTCCTGGATGAATGGTTACCGCTCGGTGGCCGCGAAGATTTCGGTCTCGTTCATCGCCATGCTGAAGCTCGAGTCCGAAACGATCGTGGCGTCGCGGGTCGAGCGAGTGGATGGCCGCAAGGTCTACCTGCGCGCGACGTTGTCGGACCTGGGCGGCAGCGCCATTGCTGAATCCGACGGCTTGTTCATCGTGCTGCGCGACGAGGCTCTCAAGAACACCTGACCGCGCGCGGCAAGCTACAATAGGGCCGTGAGCTTCGACGAACGCGCCTTCTTCTCCGAGAAGCCGGAATCTCGGCCGGCCAAGTACCCCTGCCCCCGCTGCAAGCGGATCAACGAGTACACCATCCGGTGGATGCGTCGCACCAGGAGGGGCGCGCCGCAGAACGCCGAGGACCGCAAGAAGTTCGACAAGCTGCGCGATCACCTGCTGCGCCTGGACGATGAGGTGACGTGCAAGACCTGTGGCAAGAAGTTTGAGATTCCGTCGCTGAACTCGATGATGTTCCTCGATCAGCTGGACGGCCTGCCGAAGGACGTGGAGACGGACGAGACCGACGCTGCCGAGGCGCCGGGCAAGCCCATGGATGCGACCACGCGCGCGGCCTTGCCGGCCAGGTTCACCAGGCCGACCAAAGGCTGGCGCGGCTAACTACCAGATACCCGGCAACAGGCGCGATCGCACTTGCCGCTGGTAGGCGCGATACTTCTCGCCGTGCGCCGCCATCAGTGAGGCTTCCTCCCACGGTATCGCCACGATCAAATACGCGGTGCTGATCGCCGCGAACAGCAGCCGGCTGTGGGTCATGTGGGCGACACTGAACACCATCAGGATCCAGGCCAGGTAGATGGGATGCCGGACGAAGCCGAACAGTCCGGTGGCCGTGAACTCGACCAGACGAGCGGGAGGCGCGACGCGAACGCCTGCCAGCTCCCACACTCCGATCGCGGCCGCGGCGCGGCCCGTCATTGAGATACCGGTCACGACCAGGATCCGCGACACCCAGAGCCATGGTCCGTCGAGGGTCCAGGCCACGCCGGGCAACGGTTGCCAGAGCCAGCACACGGCGAGGAACAGCAGGCTGGCGATCCACACGTAGAGGCTTCGCGCCAACTCGGCCGGAACCGTTCTGGTGAGCCACGCCTTGGCGCCAGTCCTGGCCATCAGGCTGTGGTGCAGGGCGAACACGGTGAAGAGCACCACGTTGAAGCCGATGATGGGCCACGCCGGTTCGACGGTGGCCGGCGCGGGCGTGTCGAGGCGGATGCCAAACACCAGCGCAAACGATCCGAGTGACAGGGCGAAGACCACGGCGCCGATCCAGACGAAGGCGGTGCGCACGAACTATTATAGGGTTCAGACCCCGGCCCGCACATCCGCCGGGGTCTGACCCCTGAGACCCTGTGACCCAACCAATCGCCATCACCGGCATCGGCGTCGTCTCCGCTTTTGGCGTCGGGCGCGAGGTCTATTGGGACGCCATTCGCCGCGGTCAGAGCGGGACGCGCGCCATCACCGAATTTGACGTCTCGACCTACCCCTGCAAGGTGGCCGCACCGGTGCCGCCCGTCGACATCACGGCGGCCATGCCCCTCGCGGGTGAATTAAGCGCCCGCGACTCGCACGCCGATCCCAGGCGCTACTCCCGGGCGGCGTTGTTCGGCGTGATCGCCGCGCGTGAGGCCTGGAACGACGCCGGCCTGACCTTCGGCCAGGCCAACGCCGGCGTCATCATCGGCAGTGGCGGTGGCGGCATCGACGTCGGCGAACGACAGTACCAGGACTTCTTCACCACCGGCGGCAAGCACGTGACGCCGTACGCCATCGCCCTCGGAATCTGCGGCATGGTCTCGAGCGAGATCTCGATCGCGCTGGGCGTGCGCGGCATCAGCCACGTGATGTCGACCGGCTGCACCAGCTCCACCGACGCGCTGGGGTACGCCTGCATGCTGCTGCGCGCGGGCGAGTGCGACGTGCTGCTGTCGGGTGGCGCCGATGGCTGCGTGCTGCCGGGCATGATTTTCGGCTTCTCACGCATGCGCGCGGTCTCGACCCACTACAACGATCGCGGCGCCGAGGCGTCACGCCCGTTCGATCGCGGCCGCGATGGCTTCGTGCTGGGCGAGGGCGCGTGGATGCTGGCGCTGGAGCTGGAGAGCCGGGCGCGCGCGCGCGGCGCCGCTATCTACGCCACCATCGATGGCTACGCCTCGACCTGCGATGCCTATCACCGTGTGCAGATGGATCCCGACGGCGAACAGATCGTGCGCTGCATGCAGACGGCGATGGCGCGGGCGGGACGCGCGCCTGAGGAAATTGGTTACATCAACTACCACGGCACCTCGACGCAGTTGAACGATGCGATCGAGGCGCGTTGCACGCGCTTGGCCTTCGGCGCGCTGGCCGATGGCATTCCCGGGTCGTCCACCAAGTCGATGATCGGGCACCCGCAGGGTGCCAGCGGTGCGGCCGGGGTCGTCGCCACCGCGCTCGGGATGTCGCGCGGCTTCTTGCCGCCGACCATCAACCTGACCGATCCCGATCCCAACTGCGACCTCGACTTCATTCCCAACCAGGGTCGTGCCGCCCAGCCGGAGGCGGCGCTCTGCAATTGCCTGGGGTTCGGCTCGAAGAACAGTGCCGTGGTGCTCGGCCGCTCGCATGGATGATGTCGTCATTGCCGGCGGCGGGCCGGCCGGCGCGTTGGCGGCGCTCATTCTGGCGCGCGCCGGCGCGAGGGTCCGGGTGTTCGAGCGCGCGCGTTTCCCCCGTCACAAGCTGTGCGGCGACACGCTGAATCCCGGAGCGCTCGCGGTGCTCTCGCGGCACCTCGACACCGCTGATTTGCTCGCCAGCAGCGACGACATCCACGGCATGCTGATCACCGGCCCCGGCGGCGTTGCCGTGCGGGCGACCTATGGCGCTGGCATGACCGGCCGCGCCGTCACGCGCCGCGTGCTCGATGCGTGGCTGCTGCGGCAGACGTGCGAGGCGGGTGCGCAGGTGGAAGAGGGTGTCGCGGTGAAAGGCGCGCAGGTGGCATCAGGACGCATCCACGGCATCACGGTGGCACGGCGCGGTGGTGGGGACGCGAGGCATGACAGCCGCCTGGTCATTGCGGCCGATGGCCGGCGGTCAACGCTGGCGTTCGCGCGCGGCCTGGCGCATCAGCCGGTCCGGCCACGGCGCTGGGCGATCGGCGGATACTTCACCGGCGTCGCCGGCTGCGGAGCCGTTGGCGAAATGCACGTCCGTAAGGGCCACTACATTGGCATCGCGCCCGTGCCCGGCGGCCTGACGAATGTCTGCGTGGTGATGCCCCATGCCGCCGGCGATCAGCCGTTTGGCGCGCCGAGAGACCTGATGCGCCGGCGGCTCGATGCCGATCCTGCGCTCCGCGACCGGTTCACCAACGCGCGCGCCGAAGGCGAACCGGTCATGCTGGGACCGATGGCGGTCGACAGCACGGCCGCCGGTGAGCCGGGCCTGTTGCTGGCCGGGGATGCGGCGGGCTTCATCGATCCCATGACCGGTGATGGCTTGCGCCTGGCGCTGGCTGGCGCGGAACTGGCGGCCGCCGTGGCGCTGGAAGTGCTGGCGGGTCGCCTCTCGCCTGAGACCGCGCACCTCGAACTGACGCGGCGCCGGCAGGCGGCATTCGCCGCCAAGTGGCGCTTCAACCGCACGTTGCGATCGCTTGTGACCTCACCGCAGGGCGTGTCCGCCGCCGCGGTCGCGGCTCGCGTGGTGCCGTCGCTGTTCGAGGCGGTCATCCGCTACGCCGGAGACTGTGGGCAGGTTCCGGCTGACCATCTCCGCCGAGGCTACGGCGGTCAAGACGCCGAACGTGGCAGCCGCGGGGTATGACGAATCAGGCGCTGGCGATTGCCGTGCTCACCGTGGTCGCCGCCCTGCTCATGATGGCGGGCGAGCTGGTCCTGTCGCAGTTCAACGAGCGGCAACTGCGCACCAAGGGGGCGATTGAGCCGCCGGGCGACGTCATCGGCATCATGCGCTGGGCCTATCCCGTGTCGTTCATCGCCATGGCGGTCGAAGGCGCGTGGTCGGGACCATCGCCCGGTACCATCCTGGCGGGAGGCCTGATCCTGTTCGGCCTGGCGAAGGCGCTGAAGGTCTGGGCCATCGGCTCGCTCGGTTCGCGCTGGAGCTACCGCGTACTGATTCTGCCTGGCATGCCGTTGGTGACTTCGGGCCCCTATCGCTTCATCGCGCATCCCAACTACCTCTCGGTGATCGGCGAGTTGGTCAGCGTTGCGATGGTCGTCGCGGCGCCGATCACCGGACTGGTGGCGGTCTTCGGCTTCGGCCTGCTGATGCGCGCGCGGATCCGCGTCGAAGATCGGGCGCTTGGGCGAGTAGAATGACGCCCGTGAAGCTGCCCAAATGGGCGACGGCGCTCGATTTCGTGGCCGTCGTGATGGCGATCGTCGCCCTGTCGGTGCTCGTCGCCGGCGGTTTCCGCCTGATGATCTTCGGGAGCCGCCTGTCGGTCACCGACTGGTGGCGGCCGGCGCTGTGGAGCGTGGCTGCGATGATTGTCCGCCACGCCATTGTGCGGCAGCATCCACTGCCGCAGCGGGTGGTGCAGTCGGTGCGGCGCTGGTGGCGCGATCCGGTGACCAGGACGGTGTTGCCGATTCACCTCGCGACGCGTGGCGGCGTGCTGGCGGTCGGCTTTCTCGCCGTGATCCTGATCGGCTTTCCGCCGGAAGCCACCTCGCGCTGGCGGATCTATTCGAACGACTTCCTCGATCTGCCGGCGCGATGGGACACCGGGTGGTATCTCGGCATCGCCATGGAGGGCTACAAGTTCGACTCCAATGCGCGGGCCGACTACCAGCAGAACATCGCGTTCTTTCCGGCCTTCCCGATGACGGTGCGGTACCTGTCAACCGTCCTCGGCCGTCAGCCGTTGTGGACGGGTGTGGGGGTGTCGCTGGTGGCGTTCTTCCTGGCGCTCAGCTACTTCCTTCGGCTTGCCCGCGACGAATTGAAGGACGAGGAGCAGGCCGTGACGGCGGTGATGTTACTGGCCGCCTATCCATTTGCCGTGTTCTTTAGTGCGGCCTACACGGAGGGCCTGTTCCTGCTGACCATGGTGGCTGCGGTCTACCATTTCCGCCATGAGCAGTGGTGGCGCGCCGCGGCCTGGGGATTTCTCTGCGGGCTGACGCGGCCCAATGGCAGTTTCCTGTCGCTCGCGCTCGGCTTGATGGCGATGGCACCCCTGTGGGGGAGCGTGTGGCGTCCGGCTTCAGCCGGACCAGGCCACCCAGTCGGAGCCACCGGCTGGCCGACTCTGGGCAAGTGCCTGCTGGCAGCCTCGGCTCCGGGGTTCGGCATGCTGACGTTCTCGGCCTACATCTACGGGCTGACCGGTCATCCGTTCAAGTGGACCGAGCAGAACGTGGCGTGGGGCCGGGTGTATCGCAGCCTCGACTCGCTGGTCTCGGATCGCGTCGATTTCATCGCCACCAACGGCGTCTACAATTACGCCTCGACGCAAACGATTGACTTTTTCTACCTGCTCGCAGTGCTGTTCATGCTGGCGGCCGTGTGGCCGGTGTATCGCCGCTTCGGCCTGCCCTATGCCGTGCTGTTGCTGGTCAACCTGCTGCCGCCGATGGCCGCGGGTGGCATGCTCTCGATGGGGCGTGTCACGTCCGTGTTGTTCCCAGCGTTCTTGTGGATGGGCGGCGCCATTCCCACGCGCCATCGCACCGCGTGGATCGCGTGCTTCGCCTGCCTGCAGGGCTTCGTCGCGGTGATGTTCTTTACCTGGCGCCCGCTGTTTTAGATCTAGAGCGCGGCGATTCACTGGCGCCCGATCGCCTGGACGGCCGCTTCGTGGCCCGTCACATCGTCGATGCCCGCAAAGTTCATTTGCGCCAGGTCCTTCGCCAGCCACTTCAGCAGTCTCCACGGATCTTCTAGTTGGAACGCCGGTCGCTCCTGCACCTTCGCTCCCAGGTGCAGGACGAGACCAATGCCGTCCTGGTCGCGCAGTTGCGTGGTGGCGAAATATTCGGGCGGCGTCACGGCCACCATCCTAAAGCCTGCGCGCTGGTTCTAGCGTCCAAAGCATATGCCCGGAGGCTATACTCGACGCACGATGTCTCGCCGCGTCTGGCTGCTCCTGGCTTCAGTCGTGCTCACCATCGGCCTGACGCCGTTCGTCACGGCCGGCCAGTCGCCGGCGGTGGCGGCGGTCCGCGTCAACGCCGAGAAGTCGTGGCGGGGCGGCCGCCTCGACGAAGTCGACAAGTTCGCCGACGCGTTTCCCAAGGACGAGATACTAGCGGTGCTACGTGCCAGGGCCAGCTCGGCCCGCGGCGACTACGCCCGCGCCGAATCGGTGCTGCAGCCGTTTGCCGCCATCAACCCGTCGGGTGAGGCCGCGCTCGAGGTCGGCCTGCTGCATCAGTTGGTCGGGCGCCGGGTTGAGGCGCGCCGGAGCCTGCAGTTGGTGATGCTGGGCGAGCAGCGTAATCCCACGGCTCGCGATTACCTGCGCGCCGCGCGTGCGGCTCGCGCCCTGGGCCGGTTTGACGATGCCAACGCGTTCTTCCGCGATGCCGATCGCCTGGCGCCGAACGATCCGGCGATCAACAGCGAATGGGGCGACCTGTTCGTTGAGAAGTACAACAACAAGGACGCGGCGCGTTCGTTCCAGGAAGCGCTGAAGGCGGATCCGGACTACGGTCCGGCCCTGCTTGGCATGGCGCGCTCGGTGGCCGACCAGAATCCCGCCCAGGCCGTGGGCCTGGCACAGCAGGCCCTGACCCACAACCCGATCGACTTCGGTGCGCACCTGTTTGTCGCCGAGATGGCGATCTACCAGGACAAGAAAAAGGACGCGGTCGAGTCGATTGAGAAGGTGCTGGCGATCAACCCGATGCACCTCGCAGCGTTGTCGATGCAGGCGGCGCTGGCCTACGTCGAAGGGCGCACGGCGGATCACGACGCGGCAGTCGCGGCCGCCCTCAAGATTCATCCCACCTATGGTGAGATTCACCGCGTCGTCGGTGCCATCACCGCGCACTATTATCGCTTTGACGAAGCCGTTGAGCACGTGCGCAAGGGCATCGCCCTCGATCAGACCAACACCAAGGCCTATGCCGACCTCGGCACTCACCTGATGCGGACCGGTGACGAGCGCAACGCGCGTCGCGCTTTTGAGACGGCGTTCAAGACCGACCCGTGGAACGTCGTCACTTTCAATTCGCTGGACCTGCTCGATCGTCTCGATACGTTCGACACCATTCGCGAAGGCGACATGGTGATTCGGCTGCATCCGGACGAAAAGGACGTGCTGCGGCAGTACGTGCCGCAGCTCGCCAGGGAATCGCTCGAGGCACTGAGCAAACGATGGGAGTTCACGCCCACGGGTCCGATCCTGATCGAGATGTTTCCGAATCATGACGACTTCGCGGTGCGGACGCTGGGCCTGCCCGGCATGATCGGGGCGCTCGGCGCGTGTTTCGGCCGCGTCGTCACCGTCGATTCGCCCAAGGCCCGCGAGCCCGGCAGCTTCAACTGGGGCGAGACGCTGTGGCACGAGATGGCCCACGTCATCACCCTGCAGCTGTCGAACAACCGGCTGCCGCGGTGGTTGAGCGAGGGCGCGTCGGTCTACGAAGAGCGGCGGGCGCGCCCGCAATGGGGCCGCGAGATGGACGTGCCATTCGCGCGCCACCTGGAGCGCGGCAAGCTGATCAGCCTGCGCGACCTCAACTCCGGGTTCAGCAACCCGGAGCAGATCTCGTACTCCTATTACCAAGCGTCACTGGTCGTCGAGCACATTGTCGACCTCTATGGCCAGCCCAGGCTGCGCGCGCTGGTCGCGGCCTACGCCGACGGCACCGACACCGAGACGGCTATTCGTCAGGCGCTCGGTGTCGACATCGACGCGTTGCAGAAGTCCTTCGATGCCTTCCTCGAGACGCGCTACGCCGGCATGCGCCGGGCCCTTGCGGCACCCGAGGGGTTGAAACCCGAGATGCCGGCCGAACAGATCAGGGCGATCGCTTCGGCGAATCCCGGCAGCTTTGCCGCGCAGATGGCGCTCGGTGAGGCACTGATGGCGAGCAATCCCGACGGCGCCATGGCCGCCTTCGAGCGCGCCGCGCAGCTCGTCCCGAACGTCACTGGTGACGGGAGCCCCAATGCGCTGATCGCGGCGGTCGCCGTGAAGAAAGGCGACCAGGCGCGGGCGGCCAGCGCACTGGAGAGCATGGTCGCTCGAAGTAACACCGATCTCGCATCGGCGCGCCAGCTCGCCAGCTTGCTGGATCCCGCGCGCGAGCGCAGCCGGCTGCAGCTGGCCCTGAAGAGCGTCGTGGCCGTGGACCCGTTCGATGGCGCGGCCCATGCCACGCTCGGCCGGCTCGACCTCGAGGCCAGGAAGCTGGACGATGCGATCCGCAGCTTCCGTGTCGCGCTGGCCACCAAGCCGCTCGATCGGGCGAGCGCGCATGCCGACCTGGCCGAAGCACTGGCCGAAGCCGGCCAGCGTGATGAGGCGAAGAGAGAAGCCTTGGCGGCACTCGAGATCGCGCCCACCTTTACGCGGGCCCAGGACCTGCTGCTCAAGCTGGCGCAAGGGAGTCGCTGATGCGCCAGCCACGTTGGGTCGCCGCCATCTCCTTGCTCGTGGCTGTGGTCTGGCTCGCGTCAGAGGTGAGCGCGCAGATCCCGGTCGTTGGCGGCGACAAGTTCCAGGGCCTGAAGTGGACCTTCGTGCGGATCAAGTACGGCTCGTATTCCGGCGAGGGCACTGGCAACGGCGGCAATTCGCAGTTGGCCTATTGGGACGATCCCTGGGCCATTGACGCCCCGGCGGCCGAACAGAACCTGTCGCGCCGCATCAAGTCAGTCACGGCCATCGAAGTGGGCGAGCCGCAGGTGCTCAACCTCGAGGACGAGCAGCTCTTTCAATATCCGTGGCTCTACATTGTCGAGCCCAGCAACCTGGTCTTGAGCGAGAAAGAAGTCACGATCCTGCGCGAGTTCCTGCTGCGCGGCGGCACCCTGACAATGGACGATTTTCATGGTCCCTACGAGTGGGACCTGACGGTCCGCCAATTGCAGCGGGTGTTTCCGGATCGGCAGATTGTCGAGATCGCGCCACCGCATCCCATCTACACCTGTTTCTACCGCCTCGAGAAATACCCGCAGATTCCCGGCCTCGGCTCGTTTTTGAGCGGCCGCACTTGGGAAAAGGGCGGCTTCGTCGCGCGGCTGCGCGGCATTCTTGACGACGCCGGCCGGCCGATGGTGCTGATCAACTGGAACACCGACATGGGCGACGGCGTGGAGTGGTCGAACGCGCAGGAATACCCGGGCTACATCAAGTGGACGGCGCAGGCCTACCAGATGCTGATCAACGAAGTGATCTATACGCTGACACACTGAGGTTTCATGAATCGGATGACGGACGTGGCGGTGGCAGGCCTGGCTGAGCGGGTGGCCGGGAGCCGGCAGAAAATCCTGACCGAACTGCGCAAGGTGATCGTCGGGCAGGATGACGTGGTCGACGAAGTGCTGATGGCGCTGTTTTGCGGCGGCCATTGCCTGATCACCGGCGTGCCCGGCCTGGCCAAGACGCTGCTGGTCAAGACGCTCGCGCAGATCCTGGACCTCAAGTTCAAGCGCATCCAGTTCACGCCCGACCTGATGCCGGCCGACATCACCGGCACCGAGGTGCTCGACGAAGAGGGCGGGCACCGCTCACTGCGCTTCGTCCCCGGTCCAATCTTCGCGCAGATCATCCTGGCCGATGAGATCAACCGTACCCCGCCGAAGACGCAGGCGGCGCTGCTCGAGGCGATGCAGGAGTATCACGTCACCGCCGCCGGCCGGACCTACCAGCTCGAGCGGCCGTTCTTTGTGCTGGCCACGCAAAACCCCATCGAGCTTGAGGGCACGTATCCGCTGCCCGAGGCACAACTCGACCGCTTCCTGTTCAACGTTGTCATGACCTACTTGTCGGAAGACGACGAGGTGCAAGTGGTGACCGATACGACCAGCACGAAGAGGGCCGAGCCGTCGAAGGTGTTGGACGGGGCGGAGATTCTCGCCATCCAGGACTGCGTTCGCCAGGTGCTGGTGGCCGAGGAGGTCGTGCGCTACGCCGTGCGGCTGGCCGACAGCTCGCGGCCGGGCCGGGGCGCGAAGCTCGGCTTCATCGACAAGTGGGTGAAGTGGGGTGCGGGTCTGCGCGCCTCACACGCGCTCGTGATCGGCGCCAAGGCGCGCGCCTTGCTACATGGCCGGGTGCATGTCTCGGTGACGGACATCCAGGCGTTGGCCAAGCCCATTCTTCGCCACCGCGTGCTGCCAAACTTCTACGCCGAGGCCGAGGGCATCACCTCAGACCGCATTGTCGATCAGTTGCTCGACGCGGTGCCGGTGCCTGCCAGCGGACTGTAAGCCATGGCTGGCGAGGCGCGCTACCTCGACCCGGCGATCGTCGCGCGGCTCGCAACGATCGACCTGAAGGCGCGGACGATCGTTGAGGGATTCCTGACGGGACTGCATCGCAGCCCGTACAAGGGATTCAGCGTCGAGTTCGCGGAGTATCGCCAGTACCTGCCCGGCGATGACCTGGCCACGCTCGACTGGAAGGTCTATGCGCGGTCGGATCGTCACTTCGTCAAGAAACACGAAGAGGACACCAATCTCACCTGCCACCTGCTGCTCGACGTCAGCGGTTCGATGGGCTACGGTTCGGGGCCGATCACCAAGCTGCAATACGGGTCATACCTGGCCGGTGCGCTCGCCTACCTGATGAACCGGCAGCGCGATGCCTTTGGCCTGATCGCCTTCGACAATCGCATTGTCTCTCTGGTGCCGGCGAGCGCGCGCACGGGTCACCTGCGCGCCGTGCTGCTGGCTCTCGAGCGGTTAAAGATCGGCGCGGGCACGAATGTCGCCAAGCCGCTGCGCGACCTGGCCGCCGCGGTCCGCAAGCGCGGTCTCGTGGTGCTGGTGTCGGACTTGCTGGACGAGCCGCAGTCCGTGCTCGATGGCCTGAAGCACTTTCGCTATCGCGGCACCGACGTCGTGGTGTTTCACGTGATCGATCCCTACGAGTTGACGTTTCCGTTCGAGCAGTCGGCCCGCTTTCGGGACATCGAGACCGCACAGGAAGTCATGGCGGTGCCGAGCGCGGTCCGCCAGGACTACGTCGAGCGGATGCAGGCGCGAATCGCGCACTACAAGCGGGAACTCGGCCTGGCCGGAATCGACTACTGCCTGCTTGATACCTCGCAGCCGCTCGAACTCGGGCTGATGGCGTACTTGATGACGCGCCGGCGCGTGCTGTGATGTTTGGCATCTCGTTTCTCTCCCCGTTGTTTCTGATCGGCGCGCTGGCCGCGGCCGTGCCGATTCTGCTGCACCTGTTTCATCGCAAGACCGACGTCGTGATCGACTTTCCCGCGGTCAGCCTGCTGACGAGGGCGCCGGTGCCGCACCGTCGCCGCCGGCAATTGCGCGAACTGATCCTGCTGGCGTTGCGGATCGCGGCGCTCGTGCTGCTGGCGGTCTCGTTCGCGCGGCCCTACCTCGCGGGCGCGGCGGCGCCGGCCTCGGCGCCCGTCACGGTGGTGGTGCTCGACACGTCGATGAGCCTGTCGGCGCCGGGCCAGTTTGCCAGGGCGCAACAGGCGGCCTGGCAGGCCGTGGCGTCCGCGCCGGCCGCCGATGCGGTGGCGTTGATCACGTTTTCGGACGCGGCGACGGTGGTCGTGCCGCCGACCTCGGATCGCAACGCTGTCCGGTCGGCGGTGTCGGCCGCAACTGCCGGTGCCGGTGGCACGCGGTATCGCACGGCCTTGGCGAGCGCCAGCGAGGTGATCGGCGTGCGCGCCGGCCGCGTCGTGATCATCACCGACCTGCAGCAAGCCGGGTGGGAGGCCAACGACGCCGGTGGTCTGCTCGACGGCGTGGCGGTACGGGTCGTGGCCGTGGCCGGACCCACGGGTAATCTTGCGGTCACTTCGGCGATGCGTCGCGACCGCTCCGTGATGGCGACGGTCCAGAACTACGGCCCCGACGAGGCGCGGTCGCTGGTGACGCTGATGGTCGATGGCCAGCAGGCGGAGCAGGCCACCGCGACCATGGCGCCGTTCTCGGCGAGTGGTGTCGAACTCAGAGGCACGTTCGGTGACGCGGGTGCGGCGCAGGTGGTTATCGAGGACACCAACGGCTATCAGCCAGACAACGTGCGGTTCCTCGCGCTCGATCCGTCGCCAGCCGTGGCCATCACCGCGGTGGTGGCCGATCCGACCGGCGCGGTGGGTGGAATTTACGTTGAGCGCGCACTGGCCGTGGCCGGCGGCGGAGGCGAGTTTGTAGTGACCGTGGTCGACGGCCGGGTACTCTCGAAGTGGACCGCCTCGGAGCTGTCGCGCCAGGCGGCGGTGGTGATTCTCGGGACGCGCACGCTCGATCGCCACGGCCGCGAGCTGCTGAAGACTTATTTGGTGGGTGGTGGCCAGGTGCTGCTGACGCTGGGACCCGATGTCGACCCCGGCACGCTGACGGATGTGATTGGCATCGATGCCGGCGTGATGCCTGCGCCGGTGCGCTCAACCGATGCCACCCTGGTGGCCACCGATAGCCGTCATCCCATCTTTCGGCCATTCCTTCTCCCGTCGGGCGCGCTCGGCGACGTCCAGGTGGACCAGCACCGGCGTCTAAGAGACCAGGCCGGACGCGTGGTACTGGCCCGGCTGTCGGGTGGTGACGCGGCGCTGACCGAACAGGCTGTGGGCCAGGGCCGGTTGCTGGTGTTTACCTCGGATTTCGACAATCAATGGAGCCGATTTCCGCTGCAGCCCTCATTTGTGCCGTTTGCGGTCGAGACCGCGCGCTACTTGACGCGAGGCCGGCAGCAGCGCCGGGACTTCACGCTGCCAGACGTGCCGGCCGGAGTGCCGGCCGCTCCGGGTACTGTGAGCAGCGGAGAAGGAGTCACGGCGCGGCGAGTCGTCGTGAATGTCGATGTGCGTGAGTCGAGCTTGTCGGCGACGAGCGTGGATGAGTTCACGAATAACATCACGCGCACCAACCGAGCCGGCGACCGGGCGGTCGTGGACGGGGCCCGTGTCGCGGAAGAGCGACAGCGCTGGTGGCAGGTCGGCCTGCTGATGATGTTGGTCGCGCTGGTGGGCGAGGCACTGGTGGGCCGCCGTGCGGCGTAAGCTAGCATTGAGGCCATCATCAACATGAGCAACCGGTTCGCCGAGCTTCGGGCCATTCTCGCGGATGTCAGGGCGCGCTGGATGCGCCGGGCGTTCCTGCGCGCGTGGGCGCTCGGCGCCGCGACCGCCGCCGCCATGCTGCTGGTGGGGCTGCTCGCGGTGTGGCTGATCGCGCGGGAAGGCGTGCCGCTCGTGCTCGCCGTGCTGGCGGCCGTCGCCGTCGCCATCACCTCGCTGGTGTTCGCCCTGCTGCCCCTGCGTCAGCCACCCACCGACCAGCAGGTCGCGCGCTTCATCGAGGAACAGGCCGGCGGCCTGGACGATGTGCTGGTGACGGCCGTGGAGAAGGGCCGCGCGGGTCCGTCGCCCATGACGGAGCAGTTGGTGGCCAATGCCATCAAGTCGGCGCGTTCGCTTCAAGGTGACGCCATCATCAGTCCGGACACGCGGAAGCGGGCACTGGCCGGGGCTACGCTCGGCAGCCTGGCGCTGGTCGTCTCGGCCGGCTTCTTTGCTCCCTCGGCGGGCCGCGCGGCCGATGTCGTCGGCGCCTATCTCTTCCCCAAGCGCTACGTCATCGAGGTGGTGCCCGGTTCAGTGAAGGTGCGCGCGGGCCGGCCCTTGACGGTGGTGGCGCGCATTCCCGGCCTCGACGGCGGCCTGACGCCCGGCATCACGGTCGGCGTGGGCGAGGCGGCTCGCTCCGCGGCCATGACGCCGGCCGCCACCTCGGGCGAGTTCACCATCACGCTCAACAACATTGAGACCTCGTTCCCTTACCTGATCTCACTCGGGTCCGCGCGGTCGGGCCAGTTCCAGGTGGAAGTGATCCGCCCGGTCCGCGTGGCGCGGGTCGACGTCCGCTACCAGTATCCGGCGGCTGTTGGCTTGCCGGATCAGACCGAGCAGGACACCGGCGACCTCTACGCGCCGGCCGGCACGACGGCGCATCTCACCATCACCACCGACAAGGCGATCAAGCAAGGGCAGATCACCCGGTCCGATGGCCACAAGGTGGCACTCGCCGGCAGTGACAAGGTGTTGTCGGCGGCACTCAACATCGCGACCGACGGCTCCTATCGCATCGCACTCAACGACATCGATGACCTTGCCAGCGAGAGCGCCGAGTATTTCATCCGGATGCTGAACGACCGGCCACCCGACGTCCGCATCCTGCGTCCGGCCGGCGACAAGCACGTCTCGCCGCTCGAAGAAGTGGCCATCGAAGCGCGCGCCGATGACGACTACGGCGTGCAAGCGCTCGAACTGGTGGTCAAGACGGCGGGTGGCAAGGAAACCGTGGTGCCTCTTGGTCACCCGGTCAGTGGCTCAGTGGCAACCGGCGCGCACACCGTCTACCTTGAGGAGCTGCAGGTCACGCCGGGCGACTTCGTGACCTACTACGCGCGTGCTCGTGACGTGGGCCGCGGCCGCCGTGGCACTGAGGCACGCAGCGACATCTTCTTCCTGGAAGTGAAGCCCTACGAAGAAGAGTTCACCGCCTCGGAGAGCCAGGCGATGGGTGGCGGACAGGCAGAGCAGAGTGGCCTGGAGGAGCTGATCGCGCAGCAGAAAGATGTGATGGCGGCGACGTGGAAGCTCGACGCCCGCTCGCGGCGCGCCCGCGAGGCGCGGTCCGAGCGCGACATCAAGGCGATCTCGGCGGCGCAGTCAGGCGTGCGGGACAAGGCCGAAGAGATTGCCGCCGAGATGGCGGCCGCGGCGTTTACGCAGCGGCGCAGGCGGAGCGCGCAGCCCGGGCTATCGCGGGCCGACACCGAGGATTCCGTGACCCAGGCCATCAAGGCCATGGGGCAGGCGATCGCCGAACTCGATCGCCTCAGTCCGACCAAGGCGCTGCCGTTCGAAGAAGCGGCGCTCGGACATCTCTTGAAGGCGCAAGCCGAGATTCGTCGTCGCCAGGTGGCCATGCAGCAGGCCCGAGGTGGCGGTGGCAATGGCAACCGACAGTCGCTCGACCTGTCCACCCTGTTTGAGCAGGAGCTTCGCAAGCGGCAGCAGACCAACTACGAAACGCCGTCCACCAGCGAGGCGCGCGCCGACGAGTCTGAGAAGGACGAGGATCCGCTCGCGGGCATTCGCGAGCTGGCCCGCCGGCAAGAAGCGTTGGCGCAGCAACAGCGCGAGTTGGCCAGGGACCAGGCGGGCCTGACCGCGGCGGAGCTCAAGCGGCAACTCGAACGCCTGACGCGTGATCAGAACGAACTGCGCAAGCAGGCGGAGGAGCTGGCGAAACAGGGACAGCAGGGTGGCCAGGGGTCGCCTGCCGAGAGCCAGCAACTGCGCTCGGCGTCTGAGGCAATGCGAAACGCTGAGAGCGATCTACGGCGGCAGGATCCCGGGCAAGCGAGTGCCAGTGGTGACCTGGCGTCCCAGCAACTGCGGAGACTCGAACAGCAGATGCAGGGCTCGCGTCCCGAGGAGCGTCGTCGCGCCATTGGCGACTTGCAGATGGAGGCGCGGCAGTTGGCCGAGGCTGAACGCCGGTTGGGAAACGAAGCGAGCCGGACCAACGCCGGCGGCGCCGGCGAGGAGGCGCGCCGTCGCCTGGCCACGGAGCAGGAGCGGCTGGCCGACCGCACCGACCGCCTGGCCGAGTCCGCGCGGCAGATGGCGGCGACGCCGGGCGACACGGATGCCAGGGCGGGGCAGGCGCTGTCCGACGCCGCTCGCGAATTACAGCAGCAGAAGCTGGGCGCGCGGATGCGCGCCTCGGCGCAGGCCATTCGACAGCCGGACGGCGCCAATGCCGCGGCTCTCGATCCCAACGAGTTCGCGCGCGCGCTCGACAAGACAGCTGAGCGGCTGGGGGCGGCCAAAGGCGAGCGGGACAGCGACACGTCCCGGCTGTCGGAACAGTTGTCCCGCACGCAAGAGTTGCGCGACCGCCTGAGCAAGCTGCAGCGGACGATGGATGAACTGGCGGGGCAGAAGCCTGGTCAGGAGCAGACGCCGGGTGGCCAATCGGGGGCGAATGGCCCGCCGGGCAGCGCGGACGGTGGCCGTGCCGAATCCGTGGCGCGGTTGCAGCGCGAGGCCGACCGCCAGATGCGCGAGGCGCAGAAGCTGGCGGAAGGTGTGCAGCGCGAGAACCCGCAAATGCCCGGAGGGACGACTCCCGAGCAGTGGCAGCGCAGCGTGTCGGCGCCTGGTACCGAAGCGTTCAAGCAGGACTTTGCCAACTGGGAATCGTTGAAGAAGAACCTGCTGGTGGCGCTCGATCGCACCGAGTTGCAACTGTCCGGGCAGTTGCGCACGCGCGAGAATCGCGAGCGGCTGAACGCCGGCCGGCACGACGCCGTGTCGGAGACCTATCGGGAGTTGGTGGACCGTTATTACCAATCGCTGGCCGTGCCACGAAAGCCGAGCCGCTAGGCGGTCAGAGCCGTGATGCGCCCATGAAGTTTGCGGTTGTCCTTCCCTGGTGGGGTTATGCGCTGGTCTTTGGCAGCGCGGTGGTGCTGGCGTGGCTGGCCTACGCGCGGGTGCCGATTCCCCTCACGCGTGCCGCTCGTGGCTGGCTGACGGCACTACGGGCGGCGACGCTGATCCTGTTGATCGCCATCCTGCTGCGGCCGGTCGTTCTCGTGCCGCCGGCGGCCGCTCACAACAGCCTGTTGCCGGTGCTCGTCGACGTCTCGCGCAGCATGCGGCTGACCGATGGCGATGGTCCCTCGCGTCTCGATCGAGCGAGGGAGATGGTGCGCGAGCTGCAGGCGCGTCTTGCCAACGAATACACCATCGAGCTGCTGACCTTCGGTGAGGCGCTGGCGCCCGGCCAGGTCGACCGGTTGGCGGCGACGGCACGCCGCAGTGATCTCAGCGGGGCGCTCGCGGACCTGGCCGATCGCTACCGGGGCGATCGCGTCGCCGGCGTCATTGTCTTGTCCGACGGCGGCGATACCGCGCCGGAGGAGGGCGCCGCCACTCGTCGACTCGATGCGCCGGTGCTGGCCGTCGGCATTGGCCGCACCGATGCGGCTCGTGACCGCGAGGTCCTGAACCTGACGACCGGTGAGCCGCTGCTCGCCGGTGCCTCGGTGGACTTGAGCGTCTCGGCGACGAGTGCCGGCTTCGGCACCGAGCCGGTGGAGCTTCGCCTCAGCGCCAACGGCCGGCCGCTCGAAGTACGACGCGTGGCGCCACCCGCGGATGGCGCGCCGATCCACGAAGTGTTCACGGTGTCGCCGTCACCAGATACCGCAACGGTCTACTCCGTCGAGATTCCCGTGGCTGACGGTGAGCTGGCGGCCGAGAACAACACCCGCAGCGTCCTGGTGCCGGCACAATCCGGTCGACGCAAGATCCTTATGATCGAGGGCGCGCCAGGTTACGAACACACGTTTCTCAAGCGGGCGCTGGCGGCGGACTCGGGCCTTGAGGTCGATGCCGTCGTGCGCAAGGGGCAAAATGACGATGGCCGGGACACGTTTTATGTGCAGGCGGCATCGAGCCGCGTCGCGGCCCTCGCGAGTGGGTATCCGTCGAAGCGGTCAGAGCTGTTCGTCTACGACGCCATCATCTTCGGCAACATCGAGGCAGCCTTCTTCACGCGTGAGCAGTTGGATTTGACGGCGGCTTTCGTGGCCGAACGCGGCGGCGGACTGCTGGTGCTCGGCGCGCGATCGTTCGAGCGGCAGGGTTTATCAGGCACACCGCTCGCGCAAGTGTTGCCGATTGATTTCACCGATCGGCGCGCCGCGGTCGCGCTGACATCGAGCCCGCTCGACCGCCGCACTCCTAACTCGCCGGTCCTGACGCCTGACGGCGCGTTGCATCCGGCCACCCGGCTGGCGGTGACGCTCGACGACAGCCGCCAGCGATGGGCGCAGCTGCCGCCGCTCGGGTCGGTGGCGCCGATTGGCGGGCCGCGTCCGGGTGCGCAGGTGCTGGTGGTGGCCACGGCCAGTGGCGAAGCGCGTCCGCTGATTGCGGCGCAGCGCTATGGCCAGGGCCGTGCCCTCGTGTTCGCGGGCGAAGCCTCGTGGCGCTGGCGGATGATGCGGCCGGCCACCGACTTGAGCTACGAGACGATCTGGCGACAGCTCGCGCGCTGGACCACCGCCGGATCGGCATCGCCCGTCAGCATCGCCCCAATGACACCGTCAGTGCCGGGTGTCACCGAGCGGGTCTCGATCACCGTACGCAATGAGGATTTTGGGTCCGTGGCCAACGCGGCAGTGGCGCTGGCGGTGACGGCGCCGAACGGCGAGGTGCGCTCGCTGACGCCGGCGCTGTCGAGCCCGCAAGATGGACGCTATGTCGTGGCCGCGCGGTTTGATCAACCCGGCGTCTATCGCCTTGATGCGACCGCGACCCGTGGCGGCGTTCGCCTTGGCACGGCCTCGCGGCCGGTGCTGGTTGGCGGTGCCGATCTCGAGATGGCACAGCCGCGCCTGGACGAGGCCGTGTTGCAGCGGCTGGCCAGCGCCACCAAGGGACGCTACTTGCGGGCCGAACAAGCGGGGGAGTTGCCCGCCCTGCTGCGCGAATCGCGAGTGGCCGCTGGCGAGCCCGAACCGCGCGACCTCTGGCAGAATGGGTGGAGCTTGGTCGCACTCGTCGCCTTGCTTGCCGCCGAATGGCTTCTGCGGCGGCGCGCGGGACTGGCGTAGATGAGCTCGTGCTGTGGTGCTCTGGCGATTGGGTGATGTGGTGACGATGATGAAAAACGTTGCGGCGCTTGTGCTCGCCTTGCTCGCACTTTCACCGGCGCCAGCTGCGGCCGAGACGCGGTGGGCCGTCATCATTTCTGGCGCCTCGGGTGGCGAGAAATACGCCGAGCAGATGCGCGGCTGGCGTGACAGTCTGCGGTCGGCGATGGTCGATCGCTACGGGTTCAAGGCTGAACATGTGCGGCTGCTGGTTGACGAATCGGTCACGACGGGCGAGAAGGGCTCGGCCGACAACGTTCGCACGATCTTCACCGAGATCAAGAAGTCCGGAACCAGGGACGACTTCGTCCTGGTGGTGCTGCTTGGTCATGGCACCTACGACGGTGAGGTCGCCAAGTTCAACCTCGTTGGCCCCGATCTCACGGCCAAGGACTGGACCGACCTGCTGGCCGGCGTGCCAGGCCGCCTCGCGCTGGTCAATACCACCGAGGCCAGCTTTCCGTTTCTCGAATCGCTCGCGGCCAAGGGCCGGGTCGTTATCACTGCCACCGATTCGGCAGCGCAGAAGTACGCGACGGTGTTTCCCGAGTACTTCGTCAAAGCGATTCGTGAAGCGTCAACGGACCTGGACAAGAACGGCCGCACGTCGCTGTACGAAGTGTTTACCGCGGCCAGTGCCGCCGTGAAGCAGCACTACGAGCAGAACGGCCAGCTGGCCACCGAGCGCGCCGTGCTCGACGATAACGGCGATGGCAAGGGACGGGAGGCCACCGCGGAGGGCCCCGATGGCGGCGTCGCCCGCCTGTCCTATCTTGATGCCGAAAGCGCCGCGGAGAGCGCCAACCCGGAAATCGCCGTACTCGCCAAGCGCCGCCGCACGCTCGAGATGCAGGCCGAAGCGCACAAGCAGTTGAAGGGCGTCATGCCCGAGGCGGAGTGGAGCGCGACGTTCGAGAAATTGATGATCGAGCTGGCGCAGGTCTCCGCCGAGATCAGGAAGAAGTCTTAACGTCCCACCAGTCGACGTCGAGGCGCTCCTTCCGGCGCATGGGGATCACCAGTGCGAGGCCGCCGGCGAACCCGGCGACATGCGCCCAGAACGCGACCCCACCCGAGATCGTCCCGCCCTGGAAGACCGGCAGCGTGCCGATGCCGCTCAGGAACTGCATGAAGAACCAGAACCCGAGAAAGAACACCGCCGGCAGCTCGAACAAGATCGGCGGGAACGGGAAGAGCACCAACACGCGTGAGTGTGGATACAGCACGAGGTAGGCGCCCATCACGCCGGCAATCGCGCCGCTCGCACCCACCATCGGGATGAGGGAGTCGGGCACCAGGGCGGTTTGCGCGATGGCGGCGACGTAGCCGCAGATGACATAGAACAGCGCGAACCGGCCGTGGCCCAGCCGGTCTTCCACGTTGTCACCAAAGATCCACAGGAACAGCAGGTTGCCTGCGAGATGCGCAATGCCGGCATGCACGAACAGCGACGTGAAGACGTCAACCAGCGAGAAGTGCGCCGGGACCACGGCGAAGGCGTACAGGAAGCGCTCGGCGGTGGTCTCGGACAGCGTCGCCTGGAATAGGAACACCACCACGTTGACCGCGATCAGGCCAATCGTGACGCCCGGACGGGTGCGAGAGGGGATGACGTCGCGCAGCGGAATCATGAGGCTTTGCTAGAATAGCGAATAACAATGAAATGTCGCTCGTGCAGTGCCGGGATCGCGGTCAACGCGCTGATTTGCTACAAGTGCGGCACCGCCACCGCGGAGCCGAGAATTACTCCGCCGTCGGCGCGGCCCAGGCGCTCGCGACTGCCCCTCGCCGGGTTGGTGCTGCTTGGCCTCGTCCTGGCGGCCGTCGCGCGGCAGGTGGCCTGCGGAAGCCTGTTATGATAAGGAGTCCGGACGGTCGTAGCGCCGCCCGCCCTTCCTTATGGCAAACGCGCATCTCGAAGTAAACGACGGCCTCGGCCAGCGAATCGTCCCGATCACCAAGGCCCAGATCATGATCGGGCGGCGCGCCGAGAGCGATCTGTGCCTGGTGGGCAGCGACGTCTCGCGCGAGCATGCCGAGATGGTCGAAGTGGACGGCGAATGGATCCTGCGCGACAAGCAATCGCGCTACGGCACCTACGTCAACGGCGAACCGATTACCGAACACACGCTGGCGCACGGCGACCAGGTGCGATTCGGCCGGTCCAGTGGTACCGACGTGGTGTTCCTGACCGGCGAAGCGCCCGTGCATACCGAGCGCCCGCACGCCAGTGCGGTCAACGACCTGCGTCAGCTGGCCGCGCTGCTCGAAAGCCTGCGCGCGCTCGGCTCGGGCCGCGTGCTCGACGAAGTGCTGGCCTTGGTGCTTGACACCGCCATCGACGTGACCGGCGCCGAACGCGGCTTCATCATGCTGGCCGCCACCGGCCAGCCGCTGGAAATGAAGCTGGCGCGCGCCAAGGGCCGGATCACCCTGCCGCCGACCGGGTTCAACACCAGCCGCAAGATTCCTGAAGAAGTGTTTGCCACCGGCGAGTTGCAGATCGTCGCCGACCTGCTCGACGGCGACCTCGCCAACGCGCACATGGGCACCGTCGCCCTTGGCATTCGTCACGTCGCCTGCATCCCGCTGCGGATGGTCCGCTACCTGGACCGCGCCGACATGGCGAGCGAGACCAGGAACATCGGTGTGCTCTATCTCGATAGCCGCGAGAAGGGCAGCCTGCTGGCGCCGCACACGCGCACGGCGCTCGACACTCTCGCCAACGAGGCCGGCGTCGCGATTGAGAACGCGCGGCTCTATCGCGAGACGCTCGACAAGGCTCGGCTCGAGCACGAGCTCAGGATCGCCGCTGAAATTCAGCGCGCGCTGCTGCCCGAGGGCACGCACAGCGGCAAGTTCTTCGCAGCGGCGGGGACCTCGCTGCAGGCGCGGGCGATCGGCGGCGACTTCTTCGACCTGATCGATACGCCCGACGGCATGTTCGGCTTTCTGGTTGGCGACGTCGCCGGCAAAGGCCCTGCCGCGGCGCTGCTGACCTCGAAGATCATGGGGATCTTCTCGGCCTTCGCCTCGCTTGGCGACGACCCGGCGCAGACCGTTGACGGCATCAACAAGGTGCTGACCCGCCGCCAGATCGACGCCCGCTATGCGACGCTGCTGTATGGCCAGCTCGCCCCCACGGGCAAGCTGGTGTTCTGCAACGGTGGCCACAATCCACCGTTCGTCTTCGGCGTCGACGGCCTGAGGCGCATCGAAGCCGGCGGCATGCCGGTCGGCCTGTTCGAAATGGCCAAATACTCGGCCGACTCGATCACCCTGAAGCCCGGCGACACCATGGTCCTGTACAGCGACGGCGTCACCGAGGCCCAGAACGTGGCGGGAGAAGATTTCGGCGAAGCGCGCATGTCCGCCGTGCTCGAGCAGTACCACCAGGAACCCGTCACCGTCCTGCTCGAGAAACTGATGGGGGCGGTCAGTGATTTCGCGCGCGGGGCCGAACAATACGACGATGTCACTGCGCTGGTGGTCAAGTACACCGGTCCGTCATGACGAGACAGGCGAGGTGGGTGCTGGGCCTGTGGACTCTTCTCGCCCTGGTCGTCTTTAACGTTACCTTCGATTGGCAAACCCGCCTGGCGGGCCTGGAGTTTGCGGGCACGCAGCTGCATCGCCACGTCTCCGGTCAATCCGTGGTCACCATTAACGACGGCTTCCGCCCCATGGTCGGTGCCGCCGCTCGGCGGTCGAGTCTGTGGCTTGGCCTGGTTCTCGGCGCCGGCGTGATCGCGACCACGGTGGCCTCACGAGCGTCACAGCACTAGATGTTGGAATCACTGATCTACGACTGGAACCAGGTCGGCGCGCCGGCCATCCCCAAGCGGGTGATGCTGAACGACGAAACGCTGCGCGACGGCTTGCAGTCGCCGTCGGTGAAGACGCCGACGATCGGCGAGAAGATCAAGATTTTGCACCTGATCGATCAGCTTGGCATCGACACCGCCAACCTCGGCCTTCCCGGTGCCGGCCCCCACGTCGTCGCCGACGTCGAGCGCCTGGCTCGGGAAATTATCGATTCGCACCTGAAAGTGCGCGCCAACTGCGCGGCCCGGACGACGGTCGGCGACATCCGGCCGATCGCCGAGATCACGCAGCGCACGGGCTTGGCGATCGAGGTGGGCGCGTTCATCGGCTCGTCGCCGATCCGCCAGTACACCGAGGGGTGGAGCATCGACTGGTTGCTGAAGAGCACCGAAGATGCGATCACGTTCGCGGTGAGGGAAGGCCTCGAGGTCATGTACGTCACCGAGGACACCACGCGCGCCAATCCGGAGACGTTGCGCCGGCTGTATGTCTGCGCGATCCGCGCGGGCGCCAGGCGCATTTGCGTGGCCGACACCGTCGGCCACGCCACGCCGTGGGGCGCGACCGCGGTGGTGAAGTTCGCCGCGCAGGTGATCAAGGACGAGGGCGCCGACGTTGGCATTGACTGGCACGGCCACCGCGACCGCGATCTGGCGGTTATCAACAGCATTGCCGCGCTCGAAGCCGGTGCCTCGCGGGTGCACGCGGCGGCGCTTGGCATTGGCGAGCGGGTCGGCAACACGCCGATGGATTTACTGCTCGTGAATCTCGTCGTGATGGGCTTCCTGGACCGCGATCTGACGCCGCTGATGCCGTACTGCGACGCCGTGTCGGAGGCGTGCGGCGTGCCGATTCCCGACAACTATCCGGTGGTTGGCCGCGACGCCTTCCGCACGGCTACCGGTGTGCACGCCGCGGCGGTCGTCAAGGCGTGGCGCAAGGGCGAGATCGCGCTGATGGACGCGGTCTATTCATCGATCCCCGCCAGCCTCGTCGGCCGGCACCAGGCGATCGAAGTCGGGCCGATGTCAGGGAAGTCGAACGTGCTGTTCTGGCTGGAGCAGCACGGCATTCCGGTCAGCGAACCGGTAGTGAGTCGCGTCCTCGCGAAAGCCAAAGAGTCGACGACGGTGCTCACCGAAGCCGAGATTCTATCGGCAGTGTACTGCTAGACGGTGGCTTAGTGTTTCAGGAGTCGCGCTTCGATGTCCGGCAGCGCCGCCATCATCACATCACCCACCGTCTGCAGGCTGCGTGCGGAGACGGCCTCGAGCGTGTCCTGTGCCGTGTGCCAGGCGGGGTAGTCGAGATCGATGATGTCGACCGACGGGATGCCCGCCTTGAGGAAGTGCATGTGGTCGTCTTCCACCGCCATCGACTCGTTGATGAAGCTGGCCTGGTGGCCCAGGCGACGGGCGGTGTTCCAGATGATGTCGGTGAGCCACGGCGTGGACGTGGCTTCGCGCCGGATGTTCAACTGGCGATCGCCGACCATGTCGAGCAGGATCATCGCCTGCAGTGACTTCAGCGTGCCGGTCTGGCGCGCGACCGCCACGTAGTGGCGGCTGCCATAAGTGTGGTCGGGGTCGTGCCACTCTCCGGTAGCCTCTTCGCCGTCGAGGAACAGCAGTTCGATGGTGAAGGGCAGCTGCCGGCGCGCCTTGATCACGCGGGCCATCTCCAGCAGCGTCGCGGTGCTCGAGGCGCCGTCGCTGGCGCCGACAAAGCGGAATTCCCGGAACAGCTTGGTGTCGAAGTGGCTGGCCAGAATGATGCGGTCGGGCCGCTGGCCGGGGATGGTCGCGATCAGGTTGACCATCTTGATCGGTCCGATCGGCGTGGTCGCTTCCCACGACTGCTCGACGGTCTTGAGGCCGATGGCGGCGAGCGTCCTGGTGATGTACGCGCGGTTCTTGAGGTTGCCCGCCGACCCTGCCGGCCGCGGACCGATGGCGACCTGCTGGCGCAGATGCTCCCAGGCCCTGGTGCTGTCGAACACTTCCGGCGCCCGAGCCGAGGCCGCCGCCGAGGCCAGCCACGCGAGCGCCAGAATGAGCGGCCGCATCATCACTCCATTTACCGTTGGGTCATCGGCACGTAGGTCCGGGTCTGCGCGCCCTCGTAAATCTGCTTGGGGCGCGCGATCTTCGTTTCCGGATCGAGCAGCATCTCTTCCCACTGCGCCACCCAGCCAACCGTGCGGGCGATCGCGAACAGGACCGCGAACATCTCGACCGGAAACCCCATGGCCTGGTAGATCAGCCCGGAGTAGAAGTCGACGTTCGGGTAGAGCTTACGGCTGACGAAGTACTCGTCTTCCAGCGCGATGCGCTCGAGTTCCAATGCGATGTCGAGCAACGGGTTCTTGCCGGTCACTTCGAACACCTCGTAGGCCGTGCGCTTGATGATCTTCGCGCGCGGGTCGTACGACTTGTAGACACGGTGGCCAAAGCCCATCAAGCGGCCTTCGCCGGCCTTGACCTTCTTGATGAAGGCGGGAATGTGGTCCACCGAGCCGATCTCCTTCAGCATGCGCAGCACGGCTTCGTTGGCGCCGCCGTGCAGCGGGCCGTAGAGTGCGGCGGCCGCGCCGGCCAGGGCCGAAAACGGGTCGACGTTCGAACTGCCGATCGCGCGCATGGCGCTGGTGGAGCAGTTCTGTTCGTGGTCGGCGTGCAGGATGAACAGCACGTCGAGCGCGCGCTCAAGCGCGGGGTTGGGCTGGTACTTGACCTCGGTCATCTTGAACAGCATGTTCAGGAAGTTGCCGGTGAAGCTGAGGTCGTTGTCGGGATAGACGTACGGCCGGCCGGTGCTGTGGCGATAGGCGTAGGCGGCCACGGTCGGCGTCTTAGCGATCAGGCGGAGAATCTGCTTCTGCCGCGACTCGGCGTTGAAGATCTGCTTGCCGTCCGGGTAGAACGTCGACATCGCGCCGACGGTGCTGATGAACACGCCCATGGGGTGGGCGTCATAGGTAAAGCCCTCCATGAACTTCTTGATGTTCTCGTGCACCATGGTGTGCATGGTGATCTTGTTGGTCCACTCGGCGAGCTGGTGCTGGTTCGGCAGTTCGCCGGAGAGAATCAGGTAGGCCGTTTCGAGATAGGTGCTGCTCTCGGCCAACTGCTCGATTGGGTATCCCCGATACCTCAGGATGCCCTGGTCGCCGTCAATGAACGTGATCTTGCTTTTGCACGCCGCGGTGTTCATGAACGCCGGGTCGTAGGTGCACAACCCCGGGTCGTCGCCGCCGGTCGTAATCTTCTTCAGGTCGGTGGCGCGGATGGCGCCTTCCGAGATCGGGACCTCGTAGGTCTTCCCGGTTCGGTTATCGGTAATGGAGAGCGTTTCAAGCATAGGATGACCCAACTCAGTCTACGATCATCAGCCCATCGGCGTCACGTTATTCAGCCTTCGGCGCCCCTGGGCCGGTGTGGCGAACGTCCTTGGCCGACAGGATGAAGATGACGTCCTCGGCCACGTTGGTGGCGTGGTCGCCAATGCGCTCGAGGTGGCGGGAAATCAGAATCAGGTCCAGGGCCGGCTCAATGGTGGCAGGGTTCTCCAACATGTAGGTGAGCAGTTCACGGAAAATCTGGGTCTTGAGGGCGTCGAGGGTGTCATCGGCCGCCAGCACCGCTTCGGCCAGGGCGGTGTCGCGGCGCACGAAGGCATCCAGGGCGTCGCGCAGCATCGATTGCGCCAGTTCGCCCATCCGCGGGATGTCAATCAGCGGCTTGACTGGCGCGTGTCGCAGGTAGCGCTTGCCGGCCTCGGCGATGTTGATGGCCAGGTCGCCGACGCGCTCAAGGTCGGTGTTGATTTTCACGGCAGCGACAATCACCCGCAGGTCGGCCGCCATCGGCTGGTGCAGGGCCAGCAGCTTGAAGCAACGGTCGTCGAGCTCGATGTGCAGGTCGTTGATGGGCTGGTCGCCGGCCAGCACGGCGTCGAGCGCCGAGCCGTCGCGATCCATCAGGCCGCGGACCGATTCGCGCACCCGCTCTTCGGACAGGCCGCCCATGGTCAGCAGGCGCTGCTTCAGCGAATCGAGTTCGTCCTGGAAATGTCGAAACACGCGCTCCATTAACCGCACCTGCCTGTGACGTAGTCTTCGGTCAGTTTCTCGGCCGGCGCCGTAAAAATGCGATCGGTCCGGTCGAACTCGACGAGGCGGCCGAGCCAGAAGAAGGCCGTGAAGTCGGAGACCCGCGCCGCCTGTTGCATGTTATGCGTCACGATGACGATCGTGTACTGCTTTTTGAGCTCGTAGATCAGCTCCTCGATTCGCTGCGTGGCGATCGGGTCGAGCGCCGAGGCGGGCTCGTCCATCAGCAGGATCTCGGGACGGATGGCCAGCGCGCGCGCGATGCACAGGCGCTGCTGCTGGCCGCCCGACAGGGCCAGCGCCGAGTCGTGCAGCCGGTCCTTGACCTCGTCCCAAATCGCCGCCTGCCGCAGGCTCTCTTCGACGCGATCCGCCATCTCGGCCTTCGATTTCACCAGGCCGTTGATGCGAAGGCCGTACGAGACGTTCTCGAAAATCGACTTGGGGAACGGGTTGGACTTCTGGAACACCATCCCGACCTTGCGGCGCAGGTGCACGACGTCGACGCCCGCGTCATAGATCGACTCGCCGTCGATTAGCACCGTGCCCTCAACCCGCGTCATCGGGATGATGTCGTTCATCCGGTTGAGCGTGCGCAGGAACGTGCTCTTGCCACAGCCCGACGGCCCGATGAAGGCGGTCACCAATTTGGCGCGAATCTGGATCGAGATGCCGTCGAGCGCGCGCTTGGGGCCGTAGAAGAAATTCAATCCATCGACGTTAATCTTGACGGGCGAGTCGAGCGCGTTCACGTGTTGCCCGGGCCGGGCGGCAACACCGGCCAGGCTGGCCGGCACCGGCGGGGTGGCGTTCATGCCCGCCCCCGGCGCTGTTGGCGGTCGCGAACCACGATCGCGATAGCGTTCATCGAGAGTAGCAGCACCATAAGGACAAGAATACCAGCGGCGGCGTTCGCCTTGAACTCGGGTTGCGGCCGCGACACCCAGTTGAACACCTGGATCGGCAGCACCGTGAACTTCGACCAGATTCCGTCGGGCGCGAACGGAATATACGTGAGCGCGCCAATCGTGATGAGCGGCGCGGTTTCGCCAATGGCGCGTGACAGCGCCAGAATCAGCCCGGTCAGCACACCCGGCAGCGCCATCGGCAACACCTGATTCCAGATGGTCTGCCACTTGGTGGCGCCGAGCGCATACGAGCCTTCGCGAATGGTGTTGGGCACCGTCCGCAGCGCTTCGCGGGTCGACATAATCACGACCGGCAAGGCCAGCAGCGCCAGGGTCGCCGCGCCGGCCATCACGCTCTGGCCCATGGCCATCAGCCGCACGAACAGTCCCAGGCCCAGCAGGCCGTAGATAATCGACGGCACCGCCGCCAGGTTTGAGATGTTGAGCTCAATGAAGCGCGCCGTCCGGCTGCGCGAGCCGTATTCCTCAAGATAAATCGCCGCCGCGACCCCCGCTGGCAGCGCCAGGGCACCGGTCAGGGCAATCACCCAGATGCTGCCCATCAGCGCATGATAGACGCCGGCGTTCTCGGCGTTGCGCGAGGCGATGTTGGTGAGAAACTGCCAGCTGAGGCGCGAGCCGCCGTCCGACACGAGGTCGAAGACCAGCGCCGCCAGTGCGGCGAGTGCCACCAGCAGGGCCCCGAGCGACACGAACTCGAAGATGACATCCGCGTGCTTCCTCATGCGTATTCCTCGCGAAAACGCTCGCGCAGCCAGGTGCTGAACAGGTTGAGGCCGAACGTCATCACGAACAGCAGCATGCCGACCGCAAAGATGGTGCGGTATTCGATCGTGCCCTGCGGCGTGTCACCAAGCGACACCTGGACGATGTAGGCGGTCATGGTCTCAATGGGCACGAACGGATTGCCGGTCAGGCGCGGCTGCTGGCCGGCGGCAATCGCGACGATCATCGTCTCGCCAATCGCGCGTGACACGGCCAGGATGAAGGCGGCGGTAATGCCCGAGAAGGCGGCCGGCACCACCACCTTGAGCGCCGTCTGCATGCGCGTCGCGCCGAGCGCATACGAACCCTCGCGAAGGCCCTGGGGCACCGCGCGCATCGCGTCCTCCGAGAGCGACGACACCAGCGGCAGAATCATCAATCCCATGACCAGGCCAGGGCTGAGGGCGTTGAAGCCAGACAGGGTGGGGAAGATCTGCTGCAGGAGCGGTGTCACGAACGTCAGGGCGAAGTAGCCGTAGACCACGGTGGGCACGCCGGCCAGAATTTCGAGCACCGGCTTGACGATGCGGCGGAAGCCGCTCGGTGAGTATTCGCTCAGGTAGATGGCCGAGAGCAGGCCCATGGGCAAGGCCACGACCATGGCGATGCTTGACACCAGCATGGTGCCGACCACCAGCGGTAGCACGCCGAACTTCTGGTTCGAGAAGAGCGGCGTCCACTCGGTACCGGTCAGGAAGTCGAGCACCGGTACTTCGCGCAGAAACTCGTAGGTTTCAAACGCCAGCACGGCGATGATGCCGCCGGTCGTCAGTAGCGAGAGCGCTGCACACAGGAACAGCGCCCGCTCGATGATCCATTCGAGCGTCCGAGTGGTCATGCCGCCGCGCTACTGCGCGCGTTCCTTGTTGAGCAACTGGTCGATGGTGACGCCAACCGTGTTCTGTCCCGAAAACACCGAACCGGTGTGGCGCTTGGCGAAGCGGTCAGAGACCATCCCGTAAATCTCCGGGCCGAGGCCCACGTAGTTCACCTCGCGGACGAGCGTCTCGGCGTTCTTCATGTAAAACTCAACGAACTGCTGCACTTCCGGACGGTCGGCAGCTTTCTTCGAGACGTAGATGAACACCGGCCGCGACAACGGCTGGTAGCTGCCGATCTTGATGGTCTCCGGCGACGGCAGCACGGCCCCCGCGCCGTTGTCGGCCTTGTCATCGTCGACCGGCACCAGCTTGAGGCGCGCGGCGTTTTCTTCGTAGTAGGCGAAGGGCAGGAAGCCGATCGCCAGCTCGTCGTTGCTGATGCCCTGCACCAGCACGTTATCGTCTTCGCTCGAGGTGAAGTCGCCGCGGCTGGCCTTGGCCTTGCCGTTGATCGCTTCGGTGAAATAGTCGTAGGTGCCGGAATCAACGCCGGCACCAAACAGATGAATCTCGCGATCTGGCCAGGAGGCGCGAATCTGGTTCCACTTGGTGACCTTGCCCTGTGCCTCCGGCGCCCACAGCGTCTTCAGCTCGGCCACCGTGATCTTGTCGGCCCAGGCCGCCTTCGGATTCACGGTGATGGCAATGCCGTCGTAGGCCACCGGCATCTCGATGAACTCGATGCCGGTCTTGCCGCAGGCGGCCACTTCGCTGGCGCTAATCGGCCGCGAGGCATCAGCGATGTCGATCTCGCCGCGGCAGAACTTCTGGAAGCCCCCGCCCGTACCGGAGATGCCGACGGTCACGTTCACGCCCGCGGTAGCTTTCTGGAACTCCTCCGCGACAGCCTCGCTGATCGGAAATACCGTGCTGGACCCGTCAAGCGTCACGAGGGTCGTGCCTCCCGATGAGGACGCGCCACTGGAATTGGCCCCGCCGCCACAGGCAGCCAGCGCAAACACCAGCGCCACGACTGACGCAAGACTGACGACAGGCTTGCCCTGAGGCAGCGAAACAAGTCGAATGGGTAACAGCAACATAGTCCCTAGCGTATGCGCCGGGGGTTTCGAGGCAGTTTCTGGCGTGTTAATTCCGTGTTAACGGCCTTCAGTCCCTTGCGATAGGGTGCTTTCTCAATTCGGATCCTGCGTCCCAGCGCTTCTTCGAGAGCCTTGGCCTGCTTGTGCGCGGCCCAGACTTCCAGTTCGGCATCACCAACCGCTTGCACCTTGATGCGGATCTCGCCCAGGCGCTCGCGCATTTCAATGCCGCGGACGACGCCGTGACGGCTGCGGTCGAGCGTCTCGGCGAGGCGGAGCAACGCTGACAGGATCTCGACCGTGCGGCGGAGGGGCTTGCTCAAGTCCTCCTGACCCGGATGGTCGTCCTTCGGCGTGGCGCGCCGGTGATACCGCGTCACGAGTGCCATGATCTCGATCTCGTCCGGCTCGAAGCCGCGCAGGTCGCCGTTTTTGATCAGGTAATGCGAATGGCGATGATGCTTCTCGTAGCTGATGTGGTTGCCGATGTCGTGCAGGAACCCGGCATACTCCAGCCACTCGCGCTCGCGGTCGCTCAGGCCATGAATCCGCTTCGTGAAGTCGAACATCGTCAGCGCCAGCGCCGCGACCTGGCGTGAGTGCTCGGCTTCCCAACTGCAACGCTCGGCCAGCTCGATCACCGAGCGGCGGCGGACATCGGGGTAGCGATCAACCCGCGCGATGTGCTTGCGATGGCCGTGGATGTAGTCAAGGAGCACGCCCTCGCGCAGGGCGAGATCGCACAACGTGATCTCGTCGGCGCCGAGCCGCCGCAGGATGGTGTCGAGCAAAATCGCGCCCGCCACCATCAGGTCCGCGCGCCGCGGGTCCTGGCCGGGCAGGTGCATCCGCTGTTCGAGCGTCATGTCGACGACGGCCTTGCGCAGCTTCCGCAGGCTCTTCGCCGGCACCCGCAAGTTGCGGACCTCGGTCGGCGCGATGCCTCGGTCGACGGCCGTGGCGACGGTGCCGAGCGAGAGGATGGTGCCCGACGTGCCGATGACTCGGTCGTAACCGGCCGCGACGATCGTCTCGAGATAGCGGTCGGCCTGCTCGCTGATGAACGCTACCATCTTGCGTTCGTCGCGGCTGGCGATGGGGTCGGAATCCGCGTAGCGTTCCGTCAATCGGATCACGCCCATCTTGAAGCTGCGCGCGAACTCGATCTCACGGCCGGTGCCGCGCGTGATCTCCACGCTGCCGCCGCCAATGTCGATGACGACGGCCGGCTTGGGGGTGTCGACCCCGTAGACCGCCGCCAGGTGGATCAGCCGCGCTTCTTCCGTGCCCGTGATCAGCCGCGCGCGGATGCCCGTCTTGCGTTCAATCGCCTTGAGAAACGCGCCGCCGTTCTCGGCTTCGCGCGTGGCGCTGGTGGCCACCGCCAGGATCTCGTCGACCTGATGGGAGGTGGCCAGCCGCTGGAACTTCGACAACGCCTGCAGCGCGGCGGTCATCGATTCCGGTGTCAGTCTCTTGCCGTCAAGGCCGCCGGCGCCGAGCCGGACCATTTCTTTCTCGCGATCGACGACTTCAAATGAAAAATCAGGGCGTACGCGAACCACGATCATATGGACCGAGTTGGTACCGATATCGATGGCAGCTAAGCGCATGGAAAACCAGGGCCGACGTATGATTAGGGGCTAATCCTAGCATGGAGCGTTCAACCCTCTCGGTCGCTATTCTTCGACAACGTCTCGTCTCGCTGCTGGCCGCCATGCCCGCGGCGCAGTCGGGCGATGAAACCTCGGTGCACCAGGCGCGTGTGGCGTCGCGGCGGCTGCGCGGCGCCCTGCCAATGTTGAGCGCCCGCGCCGATGCCGATGCGCTGGACCGGGTCAACCGCCGCGTGCGGCGCATCACCCGCGCCCTGGGGCCGGTGCGCGAACTGGATGTCGCGCTGCTGTTGCTGAGCGAGCTCGAAAGCCGGGGCGCAGCGTCGGCGACGGCGATTGGCCGCGTGCGCGCCGCCGTCACGGCGGAGCGGTTGAAGCGCCGCCGCGACATGCTCGACGAGATCACGCCGGCTCGACTCAACAAGTTGCGGAAACGCCTGGTCGACGTCGCCGCCCCACGCCGGAGCGCCATCGAGCCGGGGGACACCCTGTTAGCGGCGGCGGCCCGGTCGGGTAGCCACGCGCGCAAGTTGCGCGCGGCCATTGAACGCGCCGGCGGCATTTATTTGCCCGAGCGGCTGCACCGTGTCCGCATCGAAGCCAAGAAGTTGCGCTATGCGCTCGAGGTTCAGCGCGAGCTGGCCCACTCGCGGTCGTGGGCGCACCTGGGTCGCCTGAAGATTCAACAGGACTTGCTCGGTCGCATGCACGACCTGGAAATGCTGATCGACCGGGCTCGCGCGGTGCAGTCGGTACTGGCCGGCCGCAATCGACGCGGCGTCTCCGAGCTGGACGCATTGATTCGCCGGCTCGAGGAGGAGTGCCGCGAAGGGCACGCTTCCTACCTGCAGACGCGACCGGCGCTGCTGAAACTGTGCGACGCCGTGACCGCCGCCGCCGGACAATCTTGCTCGAACGCCGCATAGCCTCGGACAGTCATGGCCGCCACCATAGAGATCTATCTCGTGCGTCACGGTGTTGCTGCCGAGCGCGGACCGAAATTCCCTGACGACCGCCTGCGCCCGCTGACCCCGGCCGGTGTCAGGAAGTTCGCCGAGTCCGTGCCTGGCCTGGGCGAACTGGGTGTGGTGCTCGACTTCGTGCTGACGAGCCCCCTCGAACGTGCTCGCGATACCGCCACGCTGCTGGCGGCGGGCTTGAAACCCAAGCCGGCGATTGTTGAAGTGGAGGCGCTCGCACCAGGCGGACGCTACCAGGCGGTCATCGAGGCGATCACGACACACGCGAAGCAGCATCGGCGGTTGGCGCTGGTTGGTCACGAGCCCGACCTCGGCGAGTTGGCGGCACGCCTGCTTGGGGCGCGCGGCACCGTGCAGTTCAAGAAGGGCGCGGTCTGCGCCATTGATGTGGACGGCGCGACGCCGGGCGGCCCAGGCACACTACGCTGGCTGCTGACCCCGAAAGCCCTGCGGGCCCTGGCGCCCTAGATGCACGCCACCGTTATCATCAACCCAATCGCCGGCCCCGGCCGCTCGCGCACGCTCGACGCGTGTGCCGCGCTCGCGCGAACCACACTCGGCCGGGCCGGGTTCGACGTCAGTGTCTGCATCACCACCGGCCCGAAGGATGCCCAACGGTTTGCCACCACGGCAGTCACCGCCGGCCATGAGCTGGTCGTGGCGTGGGGCGGTGACGGCACGGTGAACGGGGTTGGTGCTGCGCTCGCTGGGACGAAGGTCCCGCTGGCGATCATCCCTGGTGGCTCGGGCAACGGGCTGGCCCGGGATCTCGGGGTGCCGCTCGATGCGCCTTCAGCCTTCGAGTTGGCTGGGAGGGGCACGACCCGCTTGATCGATGCCGGTGAGTTGGACGGTGCGTTGTTCTTCAACGTCGCCGGCATTGGCTTGGACGCCAGCATCGCCGACCGCATGGCCTCGCCCGGCGCGCGGCGCGGGCTGCTGGGCTACGTGTTCGCCACGCTCAGCGAACTGCCGGCGTATCGGCCACGAGATTACACGATCGTGTTTCCGGGTGGTGAGGCGGCGCCAATCAGCTCGCCAGCGCTGTTCGTGGCGCTGGCCAATTCACGCCAATACGGCAACGGTGCGCAGATTGCGCCCCACGCGCTTCTCGATGACGGCAAGCTCGACATCGTCGTGGTGAGACCGCTGTCATTGGTGGGCGTGGCGTCGCGCATTCCGGCTTTCTTCAACGGCACGTTGAAGGCTGATGACAAGGTATTGATGCGGACGGCTGCCGAGGCTGAGATCTCGTCGGCTCAGGACATTTGGTTCCATGTCGACGGCGAGCCCCGTCGAGGCGCCTCTAACGTCGTGCTGCGGACGCGTCCACGGATACTCACGGTTCGAGTTAAGTCCTGATTGCTGCAGCAGTTCCCTCATTTGAACGAGAACTTGTTACCAAGAATTTACACCCGCGAAACTGGCGTTCGAGCCGACATCGAGGTGCGATGTATGCCTTCACTAAGACGCTTCAGCACTTCGACCACACCATGCATTATTCGATTGTGACCACCGACGAGGGGTGGGAGTTGCGCGAAGAGCGTGACAGCCGGCTCGTACGCCAGGCCCACTTTCAGGATTGGCACCGCGTCGAGCGCGCGACGCGGGTGATTACCATCCAGGTCGACGACCTCCGCACCAAGGGCTGGGCGGACGTCGCCTAGCTACTTCTCGTTCTCAATAAACCGATACCCCAACCCGACCACCGTTTCGATCTGCTTGCCGGCAACGCCCAGCTTGCCACGCAGACGGCCGACGTGCACGTCCACCGATCGCGTTTCGATCATCCGGTCGTAACCCCAGACCCGTTCGAGCAGGCGATCGCGTGACAGCACGCGGTTGCGGTTCTCGACCAGGTGGCGCAGCAGTTCGAACTCACGGCGGGTCAGGCGAATCGACACCCCATCAACGGCGATCGAGACGGCATCGAAGTCGGCGACGAGATGCTCGCCGCGATAGATCGGCGGTGGCCCCACTTCGTCCGGACGGCCGCGGCGCAGCACCGCGCGTACCCGGGCCGACAGTTCACGCGGGCTGAACGGCTTGGTGACGTAGTCGTCCGCACCGGCATCGAGGCCGGTCACCCGGTCGCTCTCGCTGCTGCGGGCGGTCAGCATGATGATCGGTGTCTTGGCTGTTGGCGGTCGTGTCCGCAGCAGGCGGCACACTTCGAGGCCGCCAAGCACCGGCAGGTTGAGGTCCAGGATGATCAGGTCGAGCTGCTGCTCGCTGGCCAGCTTCAGGGCCTGGTCGCCGCTGGCGGCAATGTCGACAATGGCATCGCCGGAACGTTCAAGCGTGTGCTTGATCAGCCCCGAGATGTCGGTCTCGTCTTCCACCACCAGCACGCGGGTCTTGCCGTTGGCGCGTGTCCCCCCCGAGACCCTCGGGCGCGACGACGGTGACGGGTGATCGGCGCGAACTAAACTGTTCTGTTGCATCCTGCGTTCCTTTGCCTGCATTGGGAGCATCGCCACGATAGCGACCGCAGGTTTCCGGCCGATGACGGCGGCGTTAATTCCGGGTTACCAACCGGCGATTTGGACGATTGTGGCGAGCCCGGTATTAACCGGAGTGTCATGCCCGCGTGATCGGGCTGTCATGGCGGTGCCGTAGCTTGTGGCTCCAGAGTGACCATCAGCGTCATCGTCTGCGCCTACAACGAAGAGCACTACCTCGTGCCGTGCCTGCAGTCCTTGCGATCGCAGAGCCGGCCGCCTGACGAAATCATCGTGATCGACAATGCGAGTGCCGACCGGACGGGCGACGTCGCCCGCGAGGTGCCGGGCGTCCAGGTCATTCACGAGCCCCGCAAGGGCCTGGTGATCGCCCGCGAGCGGGGCCGCCACGAGGCCAGCGGCGACGTGCTGGTCTACGTCGATGCCGACTGCCGCGCACCTGGCTCGAACGAATCGAGCGTCGATTCGCCAACCATCCCAGCCTGATTGCCCTGTCGGGCAACTATCGCTTCTACGATTGGGATTGGTGGGGGCGCACGCTGCTGCGCGCGTATGACTTCACGCTGGGACCGGCGACGCATGTGCTCGTGAAGTACCTCCTTCGCATTGGCGTGGTGTTCTACGGCGGCAATTTCGCCGTCACGCGAACCACCCTCGAACGCATTGGCAGCTTCGACACCACCATCGAGTTCCATGGTGAGGACACCAACCTGGGCCGCCGCCTGTCGCGCGTCGGCCGTGTGGAACTGCGCTACGACTGCTTTCTCTATACGTCGGCGCGCCGCTACAACGCGATGGGGAAGGGCGCCGTGTTCCAGCTCTACATGCGGAACTTCGTGTCAGAACTTCTTCATCACCGCCCCAAGGATACGGTTCATCTCGATGTGCGCCCCTAGATGTTGCGCGTTCGAGATGGGATCGCCAGCGGTCCGTCATCCGCCTTTGGGACACTGACGGCCACAAGGGAGGCGTTGTTGAAACTTGATTCTCACGTCCACACGCAGCACTCCGGTCAAACCACCATCTATCCACTCAGCCTGGTCATGCGCGAGTCATACAACACGCCTGAGGGCGTGTACCAGCTGGCGAAGGCGCGTGGCATGGATCTGGTGACCATCACGGATCACGATCAAGTCAGCGGTGCACTCTCAATTGCTCACTATCCGGACGTCATTGTCGGCTGCGAAGTGACGGCGGTGCTTCCCAACGATGGTGTTCGCGTGCATCTGAATGTGTTCGGCCAGCAGGGCATCTACACCTCGCTCAACCACGTGGCGTCCGGCATCAACGGACCGCTGACCGCCGCGCACCTGGCGGCCATCCTGCCGTGGGTGGATGGGCTTGAGGTCATCAACGGCACGCGCCTGCCGTCGCAGAATCGCACCGCGCTGTGCCTGGCGCAGGCGACCGGCAAGCACCTGTTGGGCGGCGGCGATTCATATACCGGTCGCGGCATTGGGCTGACCTGGACCGAAGTGCCGGGCGCCCACAATCGCGAGGAGTTCATGGCGGGTCTGCGTGCCGGCCGCGTGATTGCCGCGGGCGACCACGGCGGTCATCGCACCATGCTCTCCGACATGTGGCGCTTTGCCGGCAACTTCATTGCCGAAGGCGTCACCGACACCGCGACACGCCCCACCGACTGGCGCGGCTACGCCTGCGCCTTTGGCGGCGTGCTCGGCTTGCCGATCATGCCGCTGGTGATGACCAGCGCGTTCGTACACTTCCTGCACGAGCAGCGGTTCAATCGGGACTTGCTGTACGACTTGCTCGCGAAGCCCGGTGCGGCAGCGGGCATGGCGCCCGGGCTCGCCGCCTGAGGCGTGGTCGCTTTGCGCCCTACCAGAATCCCAGCCACTTCCACCACGCCGCGCCCGCGATCAGCCAAATCACGATATTGGCGACCGACGTGAAGAAGCCCACCTTCCACCACTCGCGGCGCGTCACGTAGCCGGTTCCAAACAGGATCGGTCCGGTCGTCGTGCCGTAGTGGGTGAGGCCAGCCGTCAGGTTCGCGGTGCACAGCAGGCTGTAGACCGCCATCTGGGGCGGCACGCCGATGCCAATCAGCACCGCGACAAAGGGCGGGAACATCGCGAGCATGTGCGCGGTGATGCTGGCAAAGAAGTAGTGCGCGTAGAAGTAGATGATCAGGATGGCAACGAGCACGACCGCCCACGGGATGCCGACGAACAGGCCGGCCACGTTCTCGGCGAGCACCCGGGTAGATCCCGTCCGGTTCAGCAGGTCGCCCATCTGCAACATGCCGCCGTACCAGACGAAGACGTCCCACGCCGCGCGCTCGCCGGCCGCCGTCTGCCACGCCAACGTGCCGGACGCCAGCAGGACGCCAATGCCCACCATGGCCACGAACGTCACATCGAGACCGTGCCAGGCCGAGGTGATCCACGTCACACCGACGCCGCAGAACACCACCAGCGTGATCCATTCATGTCGGCTGAGCGGGCCCATCTTCGTCAACTCGCGGGCGGCGAAGATCGGCGCTTCCGGGGTACGGGTGACCTCGGGCTTGAGAATGCGGTAGGCAATCCACGGCACCACCGCACACGACAGCAGGCCGGGGACGATCGCGGCGGCGAACCAGCTGGCCCAGGTTACCTTGACGTTGGCGAGCTTCAGCGCCAGGTCAGCGCCGAGCAGGTTGCTGGCCTGGCCGGTCAGAAACATGGCGCACGCCACGGCCGACCCCTGGTACATCGCGGCCATCAGGAACGTCCCGAGACGCTTGCCGGTGGGGCCGGGATGCGACTCGAACAGTTCGGCAATGCTGCGGGCGATCGGCAGCACCATGCCGGCACTGCGCGCGGTGATCGACGGCACGCCCGACGCCAGCGTCACGTCGGTCATCTGCAGCGCGTAGGCGACGCCGAGCGAAGTGCGGCCCACCGCCCGGACGAACAGCAGGGCAATGCGCCGCGCCAGGCCGCAGTCGAGCATCACCTTGGCGATCAGCATGGCGATGATCACGAGCCACACCGACGGCGCGGCAAACCCGCCGAGCGCCTCGCGCATGGGAATGCCGTTGGCGACCATCGCCGTGAGGCCCATCAGCACCAGCGCCGAGGCCGGCAGCGGCTCGGTCACCATGCCGGCAATCACGGTGATGAAGATGGCGGTCTGCCGCCAGCCTTGCGGCGTGATGGTGGCCGGCGCAGGAATCAGGTGAGCGAGGACGAGGTAGAGGACAACCAGCGCGGCCAGGCCGCGAGTACGACGCGACATTTGGCCTGAATCTTACTCGGTCTCTCGGCGTCGCCGCTCGATCCCTAGAGAATGCCCCGCTCCCAGGGACCGGTGATCGCGACCGTGAACCCAGGTGTCTGGATGTTGAGGAACAGCCACTGGCCATCGGGGCTATAGGTGGCGCCAGCGAACTCGCCGCTCCGGAAGTCGCCGGCGATGCCGTTCCGCTCACCGCGCAGGACGATGTTATTCCGCACAAAGCGGACGATGTTGCCGTCGCTCGTGAGGCCGTGCACGCACGGATTGGCCGTGCCGTCCTCGCACAGCACCAGCCCGCCGCGCGGACTGACCACGAGGTTGTCAGGCATGTTCAGCACCTCGGCACCAGGCGACTCGTAGACCATGCGGATCGCCTGGTTTCGGATGTCGAGTTCCCAGACCTGGCCCATCTTGGCGTTGCCGCCATCGGTGCTCGTAACGAACACGCGGCCGCTGGCGTACCACGCCCCCTCGAGGCGGCCGAAGATGGCCCCGCCGCCCTCCAGTCCCTGTTCGAACACGCCCCCAGTGTCGAAGGCGGCAGGGTCGACGTGCGCTTTGCCTGGCTGCTCGATCGGCACCCAGTGGATGCCCAACGCCTGGCCTGCTCGCTGGCCTTGTCGGAGGTCCGCGCGGGGCCGGCCATCGACGGCCAACATCTCCAGCCGCCCACCGTCAGCGAGGCGCCGCGGTGACCGCGGTGTAAAGCGATACAGACCCGCACGCCGCCGGTCTTCCGTTTCGTAGACAATGCTGGTTTCGGGATCGACCGCGACGGCTTCGTGGACGAAACGCCCCATCGCCACGAGCGGCTCCAGTGTCAGTTTGCCATCGACGGGCACGTCGAAGACGTAGCCGTGCGGACGCCGCAGGGTGGGATCCTCCTCTGGCCCGAGCGTGGTCTCTTCACAGCTCAGCCAGCTGTTCCACGGCGTCGTGCCGCCGGCGCAGTTGCGGAGGGTGCCGGCGAGGCTGGTGCGCGAGTTGGTCACGCGGCCCGTGACCAGATTAAAGGTGATGGTGGTAGTACCGCCGCCCGCCCGCTCGTCGTAGGCGATCGACGAATCGAATGCCGGGCCGGGGTTCAGTTCGTGATTGCGAATCAAGACGACCGTGCCGTTGGCCCCGGCAAACGCGGCCATGCCGTCGTGCCGGCCGGGCGTGCGTGTGCCGGAGTCGAGCGGATCGCCGATCCAGCCGAACGAACGGTAGCGAAACCCTTCCGGCAATTGCAGCAGCGGCAGGCCGGTCGTCTCGTCCTTGACTGGCCGGAGCGGGCCGTACCCCTGATCGTCCGGCGCCATCCGGCCGGCCCCGGGCGCACGCCAGAGCGCTTCGAGGGGAACGGTGATGGCCGCGCCACCGAGCAGGGCGGCGTGCTTGAGAAAATCGCGGCGGGGCGTACTCATGTCACCTCCTAGCTTACCGCCGTCACGTATCAAGACTGTGACGGAGATCAGTGGCCGCCGGCCGCCAGCACCAGGGCGAAGTCCTCATACTGGTCAGTGGCGACGAAGTCCACACCGGCCGTGATCGCCGCCTGCCACCGCGCGATGACAGCACCGGTCGAGCCGAAATTGTAACTGTCGGTCCAACCGCGGTTGGCGCCGGCACCGTGGCCATTCAAGGTGTAGAAGCGGATCCACAGACTCTGCTCGTGGGCGCGGTTGACGATCGCATGCAGCCGGGCCGTATCGGCTGGCGTCCAGGCCCCGGCGCGCGTCTGGCCGCCCTGCTCGACGACACCCCAGGAAAAGTTGGTCCAGCGCCGGTAGTTGGTGGCGGGCCACGGCACGAGCGCGGCTGGCGTCGCGGTCACCTGGATGCGCGCACGCACCTCGGGGTCTTCCGAGCGAGGCAGATCGGGAGTCGGCGTGGTGCCGAAGACCAGCAACGAACCGCCAGCCGGCACGCGATCCGAGAAGACGGCCTCTTGGCCGGTCCCGTTCTCGGTAAGTACCAGGAGCGGTGCCAACCGGAACGGCATCACGCGCGCACCATCGGCGACCCGTTCGGCGGTCGTCAACCACGCGCGGTGCTGTTCGAGCAGGTGCCACACGGCGCGATGGTGCTCTGGCTCGTTGGTCTTGAAGTCGAGGTGCAGGATCACGAGCGGCCAGTGCTCCGGGCGGTTCTCTGCCAGTGCCCGTTCCATCAATGGCCGGACGCGTGCGAAGAAGTGCTGTTCGAGCGTAGGCTCCGAGCCGTCCACCTCGGCATCGTGAGACAGCACCGGGCGACCGGGCCGGCCGGTCGAACCGGGAGCCCACGCCACATCCTGCTCGATCACCAGGCGAGACAGCCCGATGGTGAGCGCGCGATCGAGTCGATCGCGCCATTCGCCGGCCTCCGGATAGCAGTTATGGGCGTGGAGCAGCGAGCCGCTGCCCAGCCGGTCGCGCGTCGATGCCGGCTGCGCGGGCGTGGTCGACACCGACGCCAGCGCAGCCGCCAACGCCAGAAGCCGGATGATGATCGAGATCGCCATCACGAGGCCTTGCGAGCGAGGTGCAGGCGGCGTTCGTCACGCACGCTGACCGCCGCATGCGACAGGGCATGCAGCGCGGCGTCAACCACGGCGGCGATGACCGGGTTGTCGAGCGGCGTCAGGCGGTAGTGCATCCACGTGCCGGCCCGACGGGCGTCCACCAGTCCGGCCTTCCGCAGGTAGGCCAGGTGCCGCGACGCCGTCGGCTGGGGGACCGCGAGGCTGGCGTGGATGTGGCACACGCAAATCTCACCGTCGCGCAGCAACGCCAGCATGCGCAGGCGCGTCGGATCAGCCAGCGCGGCATAGACGTCGGTCAGCGCCTGGAGATCCTTCACCCTGGGCGCCGGTTTACTGGAACAGCAGCGGGACAACATATTCGCGTTGACAGATATATCATGAACTCATATATTCGCTCATACAAATATGGAGACGTCCTTCGAATCTCTGCCGGTGGCTATTGTCGGAGCAGGCCCGGTCGGCCTCACGGCGGCCGCCCACCTCGCCGCCAGGCACCAGCCCTTCATCGTCCTCGAGGCCGGCGCTGAGGTCGGTGCCGCCGTGCGCGAGTGGGGCCACGTCACCATGTTCTCGCCGTGGCGTTACACCGCGGATCGGGTCGCCCGCGGGCTGTTGGCGGCCGAGGGTTGGCAGCCGCCGTCCGATGACGAGCTGCCAACCGGCAACGACTTGGTCGACCAGTATGTGGCGCCGCTTGGCCGCCATCCCGCAATTGCACCGCACGTCTGTGTGAGCGCGCTCGTGACGGCGATTGGCCGCAAGGACTTCGACAAGGTGCGGACCAAGGGCCGCGAGCAGCAGCCGTTCGAGCTGCACCTGGCATCGGGCGAGGTCGTCGAGGCCCGCGCCGTAATCGATGCCAGCGGCACGTGGCGGCGACCCAATCCGGCGGGCTCCAGCGGCTTGGCCGTGCCCGGCGAGGCGCCGAATGCCGGTCGTATTGCCTACGGCATCCCCGACGTGCTTGGCGCCGCGCAGTCGCGCTATTCGGGCAAGCGCGTGGTGGTCGTCGGCAGCGGCCATTCGGCGTTCAACGTCATTCTTGACCTGCTGAAGCTGGCCGACGAGGCACCGGCGACCGCCATCGTCTGGGTGATGCGCCGGGAGAACCTCGATTCGGTGTGGGGCGGTGGTTCAGCTGATGCACTCGAAGCGCGCGGCCAACTCGGCACCCGCGCGAAGCAGGCCGTCGACTCGGGCCGGCTGACGGTGCTCAATCCCTATCGCATTCGCTCGATCGCTCGTCAGGGCGATCGGCTTGCCATCGCGGGTGTCATCCGCGGAGACGAGCAGGCCATCACCGCCGACGAGTTGATCGTCTGCACCGGCTTCAGGCCCGACCTCGCGATGCTGGGCGAAGTGCGCATCACGATGGATCCCTGGCTCGAGTGCACGGCCGCGCTCGGTCCGCTGATCGATCCCAACGAGCACAGCTGCGGCACCGTGCGCCCGCATGGTGCGAACGAGCTGTCGCATCCCGAGAAGGACTTCTACGTCATCGGGATGAAGAGTTACGGCCGAGCGCCGACCTTCCTGCTGGCGACCGGATTCGAGCAGGCGCGCTCGGTCGTGGCGCACCTCTCCGGCGACTTAGCGGCGGCGGCGCGGGTGGAGCTGGAGCTGCCTGCAACCGGCGTCTGCAGCACGACCAGCATTGACGGCGCAGCAGGTTGCTGCGGTGGACCCGCCCCGGCGGAGGTGGATGCGTGCTGCGTGCAGGACGCCGACGCCAAGGCAGACGGGAAGACTGGTTGTGGCTGCGGCCCCGAACCGCCGCAGTTGCTGCAAATCGAATCGCTCGCGCGATGATGGGATACCGGACCACCTCGGCGATCGCAACGTCATGGAAGCCGTGATGAAGGGCTCGAAGCAGTAGCATTGGACGCATGAATCACACCCGTTGCGCCGGGGCCATCCTCCTGATGTGCCTCGGCGCCGCGTGCGGGTCGCCGGCCGCGCCACCATCCTCGCCGGCCCCTCCGGCGCCGACCTTTGTCGGCGCGCAAGCCTGCGCGTCGTGTCATGCCGCGGCCAACGCCGAGTGGGCCACCTCCGATCACCACGAGGCCATGCAGGTGGCCAACAGCAGCACGGTGAAGGGCAACTTCGCCAACGCCCGCACCAACAGCCACGGCCTCGAGTCGTCTTTTTCCACCGATGGCACCCGCTTTCGTGTCCGCACCGACGGCGCCGACGGGAAGCTGGCTGATTTCGACGTCAAATACGTCTTCGGCCATCGTCCCCTGCAGCAGTACCTGCTCGAAGCCCCTGGCGGCCGCCTCCAGGCGCTGAGCGTGGCGTGGGACACGCGGCCGAAGCAGGCCGGTGGCCAACGCTGGTTCCATATCTATCCCGACGACAAGGTGGACCACACCGACGTGCTGCACTGGACCGCGCCGTCGCAAAACTGGAACTACATGTGCGCGGAGTGCCACTCCACGAACCTGCAGAAGAACTACCGCGCCGAGACCCGGACCTTCGACACGACGTGGTCGGAGATCAACGTGTCATGCGAGTCCTGCCATGGACCGGCCTCGGCTCATCTGGACTGGTCGAAGGGTTCCGCCACGGCGAAAGCCGCGAATGCCTCGATGGGCCTGGTCTTCTCGATGAAGGACACGTCGAAGGGGACCTGGGCCTTCCCGCCCGGCGAAACCATCGCCAGGCGCACGGCGCCGATCTCGTCACGCCACGAAGTGGAGACCTGCGCGCGTTGCCATGCGCGGCGTGGTCAGAGCTGGTTGGATTTCCAGTTTGGGAAACCGCTGGCTGACACGCATCGGGTGGTGTTGTTGGAAGAGGGCCTCTACGAAGCCAACGGACTGCAGCAGGACGAAGTCTACGAGCACGGCTCGTTCCTGCAGAGCAAGATGTACGCGGCGGGTGTGACCTGCGCGAACTGTCATTCGCCACACACCGGCACGCTGCAGTTCGCGGGCAACGCGCTCTGCACGCAGTGCCACGCGCCGACCGCGTACGACGCGCCATCGCACACCCGCCACAAAGCGAACACGCCGGCGGCCGACTGCCGGGCGTGCCACATGCCCTCGCGCAACTACATGGTGGTGGACGGTCGTCGCGATCACGGCTTCAAGGTGCCACGTCCTGACGAAACCGTGAAGTACGGCACCTCCAACGTCTGCGCGACCTGCCACGCCGAGCAGGGCGCCCCGTGGGCCGCGGCCGCGGTCGTTCGCTGGTATGGCGCAAAGGCCGCGGAACGTCCCTCCTTCACGCCGGCCATTCACGCCGGCCGCATCAACGCGCCCGGCGCGTACGGAATGCTCGCGCAAGTGATTGATGACGTGACGGCGCCGGCCATCGTGCGCGCGACTGCCCTGTCGCTGCTGCCGCCGTCGGCCGATGCGGCCCATGGCCCGCGCGTCACCCGCGCCGCTGCCGATGCCGACCCGTTAGTGCGGCGGGCCGCCGCGTCGGCCGCGGGCCGGCTGGCACCGCAAGCTGGCGCCACAGTCCTGACGACGCTGATGCGCGATTCCATTCGCACCGTTCGTCTCGAGGCGGTGGGTGAGTTGGTGGCGGCGTTTGGCCCGCCGGCCGATCCTGCGGTGCGCGACTTCTTCGAGCGCGCCGCCAGCGAGTACCGCCAGTCGCAGGCCGCCAACGCGGATCGCGCCGAGGCGCAGGTCACCCTGGGCAGCTTCGAAGCCAGGCTGGGACGCGCTGAGGCCGCGGAAGCCGCCTACCGCACCGCGATCGCGCTGCAGCCGCAGTTTGCGCCGGCCTACGTCAACCTGTCGGACCTGCTACATGCCACTGGCCGCGATGCGGAAGGCGAGCAACTGTTGCGCAACGCCCTAGGCGTGCTACCGGCCATGGGCCGGCCGGCCGTGCAGCACGCGTTGGGCCTGCAGCTGGTGCGCTCGAAACGTTATGACGATGCGATGGTGTGGTTAAGGCTGGCGGCGGAGGGATCGCCGGGTGATGCGAGGTTCACCTACGTCTACGCCGTGGCGCTGCACGACACGGGCCGGCCCGCGGACGCGCGCCGGAACCTCGAGCAAGCCGCTGCCAGGCATCGCGGCGACCAGCAGATTCTTGAGGCGTTGGTCGCCTTCAGCCGCGAAGCGGGTGACGAAGCGGCCGCGCGCCGCTGGCAGGCACAACTGGAGGCTCAGCAGCGGTAGCGAAGCGGGAGGTGATCCAAGGACCACCTCCCGGCGAGTTACTTGACGATCGGGCCGCACGCGATGCGGTCGCCCGCGGCGCCGCCCGGGTCGGTCTTCATGTCGTCAGCCGCGGCGTGAATCATCAGCGCCGTACCGCCGTCGGCGTAAATCGAGTTCGCGCCATCGGCCATCGTCACGGCCTTGTTCGCGACCGTCACCTTGGCGGTGCCGTTGGCGGCGACGGTGAAGTTCATCATGTCGCCGACGTGCGGGCCGTCGGGGCTCTGCAGGCCGTGCTTCTTGGCGGCGGGATTGAAGTGCGGACCGGCGGTGGTGAAGCCGGGACCTTCGCACTTGGCGACCGAGTGGATGTGAACGGCGTGCTCGCCTGGGGTCAGGCCCTTCACGTCGAGGTCGATCGCGATGCCGCCGTCCTTAGCCGAGATCATCGCCATGCCGATCGACGCGCCCTTCGCGTCCTTGATGTCGATGTGCTTCATGCCCTGTGCCGACAGGCCGATCGTCGCCACACCGGCGGCGAGTGCAAGTGCTGAAAGTGTCCTGATCATGTCGCTCCTCTTACTCATTCCAAACTCCGCCACCTCGGCGAAGGCATCTGCCGTCATCATGGCACTGCCGCTCCAAAAAAAGAAGGACTCGCCCTTGGTGGAGCGAGCCCTTCGATGGAGGTAGCCGGCGAGTTAGAAGCTGTAGCGAAGCGAAATCTGCGTCTGGCGCGCGGTGCCCAGCCCGACCGTGCGGTTGAGCGGGCCCAGCATGTAGCCAAAGGTGCCGGCCTGCGCGTCGGTCAGCGGCACGCCGGGAACGCCGTTGGGCAGCGAGGCAGCCGGGTTCTCGTAGTTCAGGCGGTTCATGATGTTGAAGAACTCCGCCCGCAACTGCAGGCTCTGCGCGCCGCCGAAGCGGAAGTCCTTGCTGAACATGAGGTCGATCTGCGAGAAGTCCGGTCCGCGCAGGAAGTTGCGCGGCAGGTTGCCGAAGGTGCCGGGCTGCGGGGTGGCAAACGCCGCCGGGTTCAGCCAGCGCACGCCGTTCTGCAGGTAGGGATCAACGCCGGGAACCAGGTCTGGACGCTGCGTGCCGCGGCTGTTGCCGCCGATGAGGTTGGCCACCGTCACCCCGTTCACGGTGACGTTGTCGGGCCGCGTCTGCACCACGTTGATGGGCACGCCGCTGCGGGCGTTGAAGATGCCGCCGACGCGCCAGCCGCCGCGCCACGTGCCGTCGCCCGGGATCAGGTAGACCAGCGAGCCGTTGAAGGTGTGCGGAATGTCCTGCGGGTTGGTGCCGTACTCGGCCTCGTAGAGGAAGGTGTTCGGCGTGGTCGCCGCTTCGTTCGACCCCTGCGTCGTACCCTTGTTCTGCGAGTACTGGTACTGCAGGCCGCCGGTAAAGCCGGCGAAGAATCGCCGCGTCGCGCTCAACTGCAGCGCGTTGTACGAGGCGTAGCCGCAGCCAGAGACGGCCTGGCCGGCGATCACCATGCCGTCGAGGCAGCCGGACGTCTTGTAGTCGATCTGGCCGTAGGTCGGGACCGGGCGAACGCGGGTGACCGGATCCAGCGTGTTGCCGACGCCGCGCAGGAACATGTCCTTGCCCTGGCTGCCGGTGTAGCCGACAGTCATGTTGATGTCGCCGGGCAGTTCGCGCGACAGGCTGACGCCGTACTGCATGTTGTATTCGTCAGGACGCTCGTGCGTGTAACCGCGAATCGACAGCAGGTTGCTGAGGCCGATGCCGGTGAACGGATACTGCAAGCCGTTGTTGGGCACGTCGGCGGTCTGCGCACGGCGGCGCTCGATGTAGTTCTCGATCGGTTGAATGCGGTCTTCGAACTGGCCGGGGCCGTAGAAGAGGCCGAAGCCGCCGCGGATGACCGTCTTGCCGTCGATCTGGTAGGCGGCCGACAGCCGGGGCGAGAAGTTGTTCTTGTCGGGGTTGTAGAAGTTGTCCACGTCGGTGCTGAACGCGTTGTCTTCGACGAAGAACGGCTTGGCCAGCCCGTCCTTCTCCTTGACCACCGAGTAGTAATCGTAGCGCAGGCCGAGTTCCAGCGTCAGCTGGTCGTTGACCCGCCACGAGTCCTGCATGAAGCCGATGGCGTAGAACTGCTGCGGTGTGAAGACCGGCGAGTCGACCGCGACCTGCACCGCGGCCGGGCGGTTGTCGATGAACTCCGTGATGCTGTTAAAGGTGATCTCGGTGCTGCCCAGGAACTGGAATTCCGATTCAATCTGGCGATACTCGCCGCCGAACTTGACGGTGTGGTTGCCGCGGTTCCAGGTCAGGTTGTTGGTGAACGACAGCGAGTTCGGGTTGAACACCGAACCGGTGGTGGTCGAGGCGCTGGTGGCGCGAATCAACAGCCCGCTGCGGGCCACGCCGGTGGTGCCGCGCGCGTCGATGCTGGAGGAGGTGACGGTGCCGGACAGCGACACGCCGACCGGGTCATACCCAGCCGTCTGGCCGAACGCGACCGCGCTCGTCGCGGGCTTGTTGATGCCGACCTTGAACTCGTTCACGAGGCTGGTGCCCATGATCGACTGCAGGTTGACCATCATGTTTTGCGGCGTCTGCTTGGCGAGGACGCGCCGCGGCGTGACGGTGCGGTCTGGCGTATCCACTTCGCCCTGGCTGCCCAGGTAGCGCACGTAAAACGACTGGTTGTTGGAGAAGCGGTGATCGAGACGGAACGACATGGTGTTCTCAGTCTGCCGCGCTTCGGTGGTGTTGCTGGCGAGGTCGAGTAACGGATTGGCGGTGGCGACGGTGCCGACCGGGAAGCCATTTAGCAGGGGAGCCACCGCCTGGGTGCGCGCCGCGCTCTGGCCGTTGGCGTTGCCGATCGGCTCACCCGCAAGAATCCGGCGCCGCGCCTCGGCGCTCGGGACCGCTTCCGTAAAGGCCAGGCCGGTCTTCTGCTTCAGGCCCTCATAGCTGGCGAAGAAAAAGGTCTTGTCGCTCGCGACCGGACCGCCGATCGAGCCACCGAACTGGTCGAGCGACAGCGGCTGCTTGACGTTGTCGTATTTGGTCGCGGCGTCCAACGCGTCGTCGCGCTTGTACTCGAAGAGCGAACCGCGGAACATGTTGCTACCCGACTTGGTGACCACGGTGATGTTGCCGCCAGAGCCGAGGCCGCTCTCAGCCGGTGCGAGACCCGAGTTGACGCGGAACTCGGCGACCGATTCCATCGAGATCTGCAGGCGGAACTGCGAGCCGGTCGAGTTCAGGTACCCCGGACTGGCGTCCCACACATAGGTGCCGTCGACGCCGTCGTAGTTCAGGTAGTTCTGCTGGTTCGACTTGCCGTTGAAGCGAACCGATGCCCAGCCGCCGTTACCATCGCTGGTCGCGCCGGTCGCGAGCGTCATCAGGTTCGCAAAGTTGCGGCCGTTCACCGGGAGGTTCTGCACCTCGTCGGGGGAGACGTTGACGCCAATCTTCGCCGACGACAGATCGAGCACCGGGGCATCGGCAGTGACGGTGACGTTCTCCGCCAGCGAGGCCACGCCAAGCTCGAGTTCCACACGCTCAATCTGACCGACGCCGAGCACCACCTCGCGGATGCGCGGCGAGAAGCCCGACAGCTCGGCGCTCACCGTGTACGCGCCGGGACCAAGGTTGGTCACGGTGTAGGACCCTTCGCCGTCAGTGATGTCGGTGCGCACGGCACCAGTGGCCTTCGATGTCACCGTCACGGTGACACCCGGCAAGGCGCCCTTACTCTGGTCAAGAATTTTGCCGCTGATGCGGGACTCGGTTTGCTGGGCCGCCGCCGGGCTGGCCGCGATGGTCCCGAGGAGTGCGAACAGAAGGATTGATCGAAGAAATTTCATATCAGCAAGGTATCGGTGCCACTTTTCGCTGCTGTGACATGACTGTTAATTCGGGGGAAACAGGAATACCGCAGATGTAACATCGATGTAACGTTCGTGTGACATACTCCCCGGCGTGCGCTTCCGCCTAATCCCCAAAGAAGAGAAGTTTTTCGGCGATTTCATCGCTCTGGCCGACAAGATCGTGACCGGTGCCACGCTGCTGGAGCGGATGCTGTCATCCGATCCGCCCGCCTGGGACATGGCCCTGCAGATCAAGCAGGTGGAAAGCGAGTGCGACACGCTGACCCACGGCATCATCCAGCGCCTCAACTCTACCTTCGTCGTCCCGATCGACCGCGAGGACATCCACGCCCTCGCCAAGTCGCTGGACGACGTGATGGATGCCATCGATGCCGCGGCCGCCGTCACGCGGCGCTATCGGATGGCCTCCCTGCGCTACGGCGCCCGCGAGCTGGCGTCGCTGACCTGGCAGTCGGCCATGCAGGTCAAGGTTGCGGTCGAAGCGCTGGAACGGAAGATCGGCGTCCACGATCTCGCCGTGGAAGTGAACCGGCTCGAGAACGCGGCCGACGACGTGCACGACGAGGCGCTGCGGAGACTGTTCGAAGAAGAGAAGGACGCCATCACGATCATCAAGTGGAAGGAAGTCCTCGACCTGCTCGAAGAGGCCACCGACCGCTGCGAAGACTGCGCCAACGTGCTCGAGAGCGTCGTCGTTAAGCACGGGTAGCGCTGCCGTGGACGCCCAACTCGCGCTCGTTATCCTCGTCGTCGCTGTTGCGCTGATTTTCGACTACATCAACGGCTTCCACGACGCGGCCAACTCGATCGCCACGGTGGTCTCGACCCGCGTGCTTAAGCCGGGGCAGGCCGTGGTCTGGGCGGCATTCTTCAACTTCATCGCCGCCTTCGTCTTTGGCACGGCGGTCGCCAAGACGGTCGGTTCAGGCATGGTCGACATCACCATCGTCACCACCTCGGTGATTCTGGCCGGACTCATTGGTGCCATCGTCTGGGACCTGGTCACCTGGTACTACGGCCTGCCAACCAGTTCGTCGCACGCCTTGATCGGCGGCTATGCCGGTGCCGCTGTCGCCAAGGTTGGCATGGTCGCGTTGATTCCGGGTGGGTGGACCAAGACACTGACCTTCATCGTGCTGGCCCCGGGGTTCGGCTTCCTGCTTGGATTTATCTTCATGGTGGCGGTCTACTGGATCTGCCGGAACACCGCGCCGTCGAGAGTCGACCGGCACTTCCGCAAACTGCAATTGCTGTCAGCAGCGGCCTACAGCCTCGGCCACGGCGGCAATGACGCGCAGAAGACCATGGGCATCATCGCCGGCACGCTCTACGCCGGTGGCTACCTGACGGAGTTTAGGATTCCCTTCTGGGTGGTGATGGCGGCGCACGCGGCCATCTCGCTCGGCACGCTCGCCGGAGGCTGGCGCATCATTCACACGATGGGGTCGAAGATTACGCGTCTTCAACCGGTGGGTGGCTTCGCCGCCGAGACGGCCGGTGCGGTGTCACTGTTCACCGCCACTGCTCTCGGCGTGCCGGTCAGCACCACCCACACCATTACTGGCGCCATCATTGGCGTGGGTTCCGTCCGGCGCCTGTCGGCCGTTCGGTGGGGCATTGCCGGTCAGATCGTGTGGGCGTGGATTCTGACGATTCCCGCGTCAGCCGGCATCGCGGCAATCACTTTCTACCTGCTGCACTCGATCGGTGTCCCGTAAACCGATCGCTTATTCGTCTGGTCCCAATGGCAAGCTGACGGTAAAGAGCGCGCCACCGGCCGCTTGGTTCTCAACCACCACTTCACCTTCCAACACTTGAACCAGGTGCTTGACAATCGACAAGCCCAGGCCAGTGCCGCCGGGCCGCGCGCGCGACTTGTCGACGCGATAGAAGCGCTCGAAGACGCGCCCCAAATCATCGGGGGCAATGCCGTGGCCGGTGTCGGCGACGCTCAGTTGAAACCGTCCGCCCACCACCACCGCCGACACATTAATCGCTCCACCGGCAGGCGTGTAGTTGACGGCGTTCTCCACCAGGTTGCGGATGATGTCGTGCAGCTTGGCGGCGTCGGTCTGTAACGTCGCGGCCTCGGGTGAGACGGTGCACGCAATCGTCTGCTGCTTGGCCGCGGCGGTTGGCTCGAAGTCAGCGGCGATGCCGCGCACGATCGCCGTGATGTCGCACGGGGCGACCTCGACGATCTCCTGCCCGGCCTCGAGGCGCGCCAGCCGTAGCAGGTCCTTGACCAGGCGCTCCATGCGTTCGGCCTGCCGGTGGATGATCTCCAGGAATCGCTCGCGCGCGTCGGCATCCTCGGGATCGTCCAGCAACGCCTCTGCATAACCCTTGATGGCGGTGAGTGGCGTCCGCAGTTCGTGCGAGACATTGGCCACGAAATCGCGGCGGATGAGGTCGGCCTTGCGCAGCTCGGTGATGTCGTGCATCACGAGCACGGCGCCGCGGCCGGCGGTGACGACCGGCGCCACCTGGGCGACCAGGGTCCTGGTGGTATCGCGCGTGACCGACAGCTCGAGCGTGCTGGTCTCGCCGCCGGCCAGTGCGCGGCCAATGTGTTCGACGATCCCCGGGTGGCGGATCGCCTCGACGTAGGGGTGATCGATCGCGCCCTGCTCAAGTTTGAGGATGCGGCGGGCCGCGTCGTTGACCAGTTGCAGGTGTCCTTGTTCATCGACCACCAGCACGCCTTCGATCATGCTCGAGAGAATGGCCTCCATGCGGGCGCGGTCGCGCGCCAGGCTGTCGACCCGGCGGCCGAGTTCCTGCACCGCCTGGTCCATGCCACGCGCCACGCGGCCCAGGTCATCGTCGCCATAGTCGGGGGCTGGGCGGCTGAGGTCCCCAAGGGCGTAGCGGCGCGCGACGGCCAGAATGGCGGCCACCCGCTGGTGTTCGCTCGCGGCCTGCGCCGAACGCCGCAGCGCCAGGGCGGCCAACGCCAGGGCCACTCCGGCGGACACGCCGATCAGCAAGAGAGAAGTGGTCGTCAGGGGCATCAGGCCGGGGCCGGGTCGAGCAGCTTATAGCCGAACTGTTTGACGGTCACAATCGCGCCGGCCAGCATCGGCACTTTTTCACGCAGGCGCCGCACGTGGACGTCGACCGTGCGCGTCCCGCCGGTGTACGAATAGCCCCACACGTCCGACAGCAACAGATCGCGCGACAGCACGCGACCGCGGTGCAGCATCAAGTACTGCAGCAGCAGGAACTCCTTGGCCGTCAGCTTGACCTCATCGCCGTTGATCTTGACGAGGTGTCGGTCGACGTCCACCACGAGGCCGCCGTAGGTCAGCTTGCTGTTGCCCGGCGCCGGCCGATGCGCGCGGCGCAGCAGGGCGCGCACGCGCGCGACCACTTCGTTGGGGCTGAACGGCTTGGTGATGTAGTCGTCTGCGCCCAGTTCGAGGCCGACAATGCGGTCCGACTCTTCGGCCTTGGCCGTCAGCATGATGATCGGAATGGCCGCGGTGGTGGCGTCCGCGCGGATGGCCCGGCACACCTGCAGGCCATCAAGGCCAGGCAGCATTAAGTCGAGCAGCACCAGGTCCGGCGGCTCGCGCTTGATCTGGGGCATGACGTCCCGGCCCGAGGTGATCACCGTGGCCGTGAAGCCCGCTTTGCGCAGGTAATGCTCGAGCAGGTTCCCGATGTCCGGGTCATCCTCGGCGACCAGGATGCGAGTGGGAGGGCGCGCGGACATGACGACCGAATCTTAGCAGGTGCCCTCGGACAAAGGTGCTATAGGTGCTAGGGTGCCGAAGGTGCCGAGGTGGGGTATCGTGAGGAAGAAGATTATGGCTAATCTGCGGTTGTCAGTTTTATCCCTGCTGGTCGTGGGCGCGCTTCACGCCGAGGTCGCGGCGCAATCGCCGCCGGCCACGACCGGCGCGACCCGTGCCGACACCATGCATCTCACCTTGCGCACGTTCATCGATGAGGCACGCGTGGCCGCACCCAACCAGGTGTCGTTGGCATTCGACATCACGCCGAAGAAGCTGATGCACGTCTACGCGCCCGGCAAGCACGACTACCAGGTGATTGCCGTGAAGCTCGATGCGCAGCCGTGGTTCCGCGTCTCGCCCACGACCTATCCGCCGTCGGAGATCTATCACTTTAAGGAACTCGACGAGAAGGTGGAGACCTACGGCAAGCCGTTCACGCTGGTGCAACAGGTCATCATCCTGGCGACGCCCGAGGCGAAGACGTTGCTGGCGGCCTCGCCGACCGTGACGATCTCGGGTCGCCTTGAGTACCAGGCCTGCGACGACCGGGTCTGCTACGCACCCACGAAGGTGCCAGTGCGCTTCACCCTGAACGTGACAGACCTCGCCCAGAACTAGCTGGCATTCGGTCACGACGTGGGTATAATCCCCGCGTTGTGGCTTCTCGTCCCAGCTCAGCCGTCCTGACCCTTTCCGCACTGGTGTGGTGTGCGGCGACCGTCGCCGCGCGGCAGCCGGTGGCCGTGCCCGACCTCGCCGAGGTACTTCAGCGCGTCGGCGAGCGGGTCGAGCAATACTTCGCGCGCGCCCAAAGCATTGTCTGCGTCGAGATCGTCGGCCTGATGCCGGTGGACACCGGCGGCTTCGTTCGCGGCCGCACCGTCGAATCGGAATTGCGCTTGTCGTGGGAGCCCACCGACCAGAATCCTGTCCCGATTGAGGCGCGCACGTTGCGCCAGGTGACCAAGGTCAACGGCCACGCCCCGCGCAAGGACGATCACGACAACTGCACGTCGCCTGAGCAGAACAGCTCCGAGGTCCAGCCGTTATCACTGTTGCTGCCGCAGCAACGTCACGAGTATTCGTTCAAGCTCGCGGGCGCCGCCCGCGTCGACAACCGCGCCGCCATCCTGGTCGACTACCGCATGGTCGACAAGCCGTCGGTCAAATCGACGCTGGTCAACGACAATGAGGATTGCGTCAGCTTCGCGCTGGATGGCGGCATGCGCGGCCGCGTCTGGATCGATGCCGAGACGTTCGACGTGTTGCGAATGGACCAGAGGCTGATTGGCCTGATCGACATCCCGCTGCCGCGCAAGACCGCCAATCGCTCGCGGTGGGGCTCGTGGACGATGGAGCGGTGGGACACCTCGATCCGGTTTAAGCCCGTGACGTTCCAGGATCCGCCCGAGACGCTGGTGCTGCCGGCTTCCTCGACCTCGTTCCGCATCACCCGTGGCGCTGGCCACCCGCGCCTGCGAACCAGCACCCAATACTCGAGCTACCGCCGCTTCATCACCGCCGGCCGCATCGTCACACCGCAGTAAATACCGGCTGAATTCGCTTGACAGCCTTGCCAGGCCAGATTGTTTTGGTCACTCAAGGTACTGGTTTAGATAAACGAGCTGATTAAGTTTGTTCACTGGAAGTTCGGCCTTCGGGCTTCGCGCTATGGCGGACCAGCATGGCTCGTGGCCCTGCTGCTCGGCGCCCGACCCGTCAGCGCACAGACGCCGGCCCCACCCCGTGAGGGCATCCCCACGCTGTCTGGCGACATGTTTGTCGTCCCCACCACCTGGCGCGACACGGGAGCCGGCTCGCCATCGAGACGCCCACTGTCGGCGTGTCGTCGCTCGACGCGCGCTACCGCCGCGGCCGCCACGAACGGCGCGGGCAATGGCCGATGGTCAACATCGGCGCCGCCGCGGACCTCAACCGTGCGCTGCAGTCGCAGTCGGGCAACAGCCCCAGCATTGCCAGCCGGTTGATGGGCGCCGATGCGGAGGCGGCCACGCGCGTGAGTCCGAATGCGTGGGCTCAGGAGATCGTCGGGTTCGGCCGCTACGAGCTGTTCGACACGCAGAACAAGATGCCCAGCGGCGACCTGCCCCTACAGGAGTTTCAGCGATCGGCGTGGGTGGTCGGCACGACCTACTATCCGGATCCCGATGTCGCCTTCAAGTTCGATGTCGTGCACCAGCGCAACAAGAGCAGCGTGGTCAAGGCGTCGTGGCAAATCAACGCCGGTGTGGGGTGGTAGTTCTAGCCATGCCGTCAGCTCGGCTCGTATTGGCCGAAGGTCATCAAGGTCTCTGCTGAACGCTTCGCGTTCACGCCATCCGAGGTCACCGTCGAGAAGGGCACGGTGATCGAGTGCTCGCGTCCCTGCGGCGCCGGCCATACCGCCATGCGGGCGGCGCTGATCGTCAAATGAAGGCTCGCTTTAGCCACCGAGGACTCGGAGGACACCGAGATACACTTTTAAAATGCACGAGAGCCGCGATCGAGCCTGATCACATTTAAAAGGAATTAACTCTGTGTTCCCTGTGTCCTCTGTGGCAATATTCTTCCATCCGGAGGGGACCATGTACCGTCGTTTCATTGGCGCCGTCGTCACTATCGTGCTCGGATGTTTCCTTGTCCCCGTGATGGGGCAGGCGCCGGCAAAGCCAGCCCCGGTCACTAAGCCAGCGCCGGCGCCCGCCGCAAAGCCCAAGGCGTGGTTCGTACCGCGGACCGCGGACGGTAAGCCCGATCTGCAGGGCAACTGGACCAACGAAACCCAAACCCCGCTCGAGCGCATGGGCGGCGGTGGCACCACGCTGACCGACCAGCAGGCGACCGCGATTGAAGATCGCGCGCAACTGGTGGAAGAGATCCGCGACCAGCCGAGCGACCCCAATCGCGCGGCGCCGCCCAAGGGTGGCGGCAGCGGTGGGTTTTCGGCGCCTGGTCAGAAGTCGTTCATCGAACAGATTTCCGAAGCCGCCGGCGGAGCGGTGGGCGGTTACAACGGGTTCTGGCTTGATCCCGGCCTGAGCGTCATTCGCATCGACGGCGTCGCGCGTAGCTCGATCATCATCGACCCGCCCAACGGCCGCCTGCCGGCCTTGACCGATGCCGGCAAGAAACGGCTGGCGGAAATTGGTGCTCGCGCCAGGAAGTTTGGCGAGTTCGATCATCCCGAGATGCGGCCGCTGGCCGATCGTTGCCTGCTGTCGTTCGGCTCGAACGCCGGGCCGCCGATGCTGCCGAACTACTTCTACAACAACAACTACACGATCGTGCAGACCAAGGATCACGTCATGATCCTGACCGAGATGAATCATGACGCGCGGGTCATCCGCATTGGGGCCCAGGCGCACGGCCCGGCGAATCTGCAGCCGTGGTTTGGCGACTCGATTGGCCGCTGGGAAGGCGACACCCTGGTCGTCGAGACCACCAACATCAATCCCATGCAGTTGGATCAGGCCAGCATTCTGTGGGCCTACCGCGGCGCCTCGGAGAGCCTGACGGTCACCGAACGCTTCACCCGCACCGGGCCCGATACCATCAAGTACCGGTTCACGATGGACGATCCCTCGACCTACAACGCGCCGTTCACCGGCGAGTTGCCGTTTAACCGTATTGACGAGATGGTCTACGAGTACGCCTGCCACGAGGGCAACCACGCCATGACCAACATCTTGTCGGGGGAGCGATCGAAGGAACGCAGCGCCGCGACGAAGCCGCAGTAGTGACGCTTAGCCGTCGGCGTCGGGACGCGCCTTCGGCGCCGACTCGGCGCCTGGCGGAATCCTGAACGGCGCCACCGAAATGCGCTCGTAGCGCACCTCGAGGATTTCCAGTTTTTCGGTGCCGCTCGGCGCGCGCAGCACGACCTGATCGCCAGGTCCCGCCTTCATCAACGTTCGCGCGAGCGGTGACACCCAACTGATGTGATTGCGATCGAGGTTGACCTCGTCTGCACCGACGATGGATACCTCGCGTTCGGTGCCGTCGGCGGTGGCATAGCGCACTGTCGCGCCGAAGAAGGCGCGGGTTGCCGCCTTGCCAGGCCTTGGCGCTTCCGGATCCACGACTTCGGCGGCGTCGATGCGCTTGGTGAGAAAACGAATCCTGCCATCGATCTGGCGCAGCCGCCGTTTTCCGTATTGATAGTCCGCGTTCTCGCTGCGATCGCCGTTGCTGGCGGCCCACGTCACCACCTTGGTCACCGCCGGTCGTTCCCTAGTGAGCAGGAAGTGGTGCTCGTCCTTGAGGCGCTGCAGGCCGCTTGGCGTGATGTAGTTCTTGATCCTGACGCCCGGCGTGTCGTGCTCGGGAGTTCTCCTGGACGCTTTGCTCATGCGGTTCAGAGGTCTTTCAACCCGTGCCCGCGGATCAGAAAGAAAATCGCAACCGAGGCCAGCACCAGGCCGTTGACCATGATCACCGTCGGCGCCGAACCGACTTGCGTCACCAGCCAGCCGCTGGCCAGGCCGCCGAGCGGCGAGCCGCCGCGAAACGCCACCATGTAGATGCTGACGACGCGGCCGCGCATTTCGGCGGGGGCGAGCAGTTGCGCGAGCGAGGTGGTGAGCGAGAAGCACATCACCAGCAACGCACCGGCAATGAACAGGATCGCCGCACTCAGTAGCGGCGTCCGCGACAGCGAAAAGGCCGCCATCGCAAAGCCGAACGACCCGAGCGACACCAGCAGCACCCGGCTAATGTGGCGGTGCTTGCCGAGCCACGCCACGATCAGCGCGCCCGTCACCGCACCGGCGCCCGAGCAGGTCATCAGCCACGAGTAGAAACCCACGTCCTGGTTGAACACGTTCTTGGTGATGACCGGGAGGAACGTCAGCAGCGGCAGGCCGAGAAATGCGCCGGTGAAGCCGAGCGCGGTGACGATCTTCAGGTTGCGCGAATCGCGCACGTAGCGAAGCCCGTCCTTCATCTGCGCCATCATGTTGGTGGTGGCGGTCGGCGGCACGTGGACGTTACGTAGCGCGAGGATGGCCGCAATCACGAACAGAAACGAGACCCCGTTCAGGCCGAAGCACGCCACCATGCCGAAGGCGGCGAGCGCGGTGCCGGCGACGATCGGTCCGATCACGCGTGCGAGGTTGAACTGGATTGAGTTGAGCGCGATGGCATTGGGCAGGTGGTCCTTGCCGACCAGTGTCGGAATCAGCGACTGGTAGGCGGGCCCGCCAAAAGCCTGCGCACAGCCCGAGATGAACGACAGCGTCAGGATCATCCAGATCTGGATGGTCTCGGTGTAGACCAGCGCGGCCAGGATGAACGCCACGGCCATCTGCGTGACCTGCGAGGTCAGCATCATGTGGCGGCGATCGCGGCGATCGGCGACCACGCCGCCAATCAGCGTGAACAGCAGGATCGGGACCTCGCCGACGAAGGCGTCGAGGCCGACGTAGAACGCCGACGCCGATCCGGTCATGGTCACGATCAACCACGCCTGCGCGATCTTTTGCATCCACGTGCCGATGCTCGACGTCAGCGCGCCCAACCACAAGAGCCGGAAGTTGCGATGCGTGAGTGCCACCGCAATGCGCAATGCGGCTTGGTTCAATCTGTTTTGCAAGAGCTTCAATTTTATGCGATTTGGGTATGCTGGGCCGCATGAAGAACCTTGACCAGACCAGGCAGGTGACGTCGCTCGAACTGACCGAGATGTACCTGGCGCGGTTACATCGCGACAACCCGCTGCTGAACAACGTGGTCACGTTCCTCGATGACTACGGCAGGACGGTCTTGGGAGCCAGCGCGCTCACCAGCTTGTCGCCGTTGAGGAACCAGGGGCTGGGCAGATTCTCCATGAAGAACACCGGGCGGATGATCGCGTACGACGGGAAGCCGAGGCCGCGGGTGCTGTCTTCGACGCGCGACTTGTTGTCGAAGTGGGGAATGCCCGTCTTGCGGTCGGCGGCCGCTTGACTTTCGCTTTTTATTCGTTACAATGGCGAAAGTTAAGCGAATTGAGGTGAGATATGGCCGTCCGCGCCACCGTTGAAGCCCTGCTCCGAGAGCGAAAACTCGACCGTACGCTCACCTCTGCCATTCCCGAACGCCTGGGCGAAGACGCCGTTTCGCCACTGGATGTCGAGGCTCTCGATCGTGGACTTGCCGGTGGCTTGCCGCGCGGACAGGTATCTGAAGTGGTGGGACCGGCTTCGTCTGGTCGGACGGGATTGGTATGGGCTGCGCTGGCAGCGGCGACGCGCCGCGGCGAAACCGTGGCCCTGATCGACACCTTCGATCGCTTCGATCCGCCGACAGCGGCGGCCTGCGGCATCGTGCTGCCGCGCCTGCTGTGGGTGCGCGGCCAGGCGGTATCGAAAACCGCGGTGGCCATCGACCCGGCGTGGCTGCCGGGCGTGCGCGCGGTCCACGGCCCCGGCACGTTCGTGGAGCGCGTGATCGATCGCGCCATCAAGTCGCTGAACCTCGTGGTGCAGTCGGGCGTGTGCACGCTGGTGGCGATCGATTTGATCGACGTGCCGGCGCAGGCGCTGCGCCGGTTGCCGGCCGCCACCTGGTTCCGCATCGAACGCGCCATCGAAGGCAGCGACACGGCCGTCGTTATTCTCGCGGCCCAATCAGTGGCCCGCAGCTCTGGTGGGCGATCAATTCAGATGGGAGTCGGGAGGCAGGAGTCTGGAGTTGGTGATCCCGGCATCACGTGGAAGGGTGACCACGATCGTTCGCGTCGCCTGGGCGGCGTGCGCACGACCACGGCCATCGGTGGAGCGCGCTGGTCGGGCACACAACAAGTCGCCGTCCACACCCGCTTCGTTCACGCGGGGTAGCCGTGTTTGCCGCACTCGTTGCTCCGTCGATTCCGGCGGCGGCCATCATTGACGTCGCGCGCGCGTTCACGCCGCGCTTCGAACAGGTGGGCCCGCTCGTGTTGCTTGATGTCGGTGGCCTGTCGCGCCTGTTCGGCAGTCCGCAGGAGTTAGGCACGCACCTGAGCGAGGCGCTGGCGAAGCACGGCACCGGCGGCACTGCGCCACGGGTCGCGATTGCCGCCACGCAAACCGCCGCGGCCCTGCTCGCGCTCGGCCGTCCAGGCCTGACGGTCATCGCGCCGGGACAAGAAGCGAAGGCCCTTGTGCCGCTCAGCATCAGCGTCCTCGATCGCTACGAGAAGCTCAAGAAACTGCGAGCCCGCGACAACCGCCACCTCGAGATCCTGACCAAGTGGGGCATTCGCACACTCGGCGCCTTTGCCGCCGTCGCGGGACCGGAGGTGTTTGAGCGTCTCGGTGATCATGGCCTGCAGTGGCAGGCGCTGGCGCGGGGTGTGGATGCGCGGCCACTGGTCCCGTGGGTGGACGAGGTGCCGTTCGAAGCGGCGCTGGAACTGGAATGGCCGATCGAGGGCCTGGAGCCGTTGTCGTTTGTGCTGGCGCGGTTGTTCGAGCCGTTGTCGGAACGGCTGGAGCAGGCCGATCGCGGCGCGACCGTGATCCACACCTCGCTGCGCTTGACGACCAAGCGGGTCCACGTGCGCACGCTGCCGTTACCCTCGCCGATGCGCGATCCCAAGACGCTGCGCACGCTGGTGCTGCTCGATCTGGAAACGCATCCACCCGATGCGCCGATCGACACCGTGCGCGTGTTCATTGAGCCAACGCCAGGCCGCGTGACGCAGTGGACGTTACTCGAGCGCGCGCAGCCGGCACCGGAGCAGGTGTCGACGCTCATTGCGCGCCTGGGCGCGCTGATGGGCGACAAGCACGTCGGCTCACCACGCTTGCAGGACACCTGGAAGCCGGGGGCGTTCGCCATGGACGAGTTTCGAGTTGCGAGTGAAGAGTTCAGAGTTAAAGACGGAGCGCTTGCCCCAGAAGTCTTAACTGTTCACTCTGAACTAGCAACTGTGAACTCTGCCCTCCGCCGCTTCCGATTCCCCATTCCCACGCGTGTGCAGGTGCAAGAGGGCCGCCCTATTCGCGTCGCCACCGATCGCCATGGCTGCTCGAGCGGCACCATTGTCCAGTCCGCCGGACCGTGGCGCACCTCGGGTGAGTGGTGGCAAGAAGGGCGGGCCTGGGACCGCGATGAGTGGGACGTGGCGATGGCCGACGGCACCATCTACCGGTTGGTGGTTGAACGCGGTGTGGGCCAATGGTTCTTAGAGGGAGTCGTGGACTAGAAGACGATCGCACGCTTTTTGAAAGATTTGTTTTTCTCTGGGTCCTCTGTGGCTTACATCGAACTGCACACCTCATCTGCGTTTAGTTTTTTACGCGCCGCCTCCTCGCCGGAAACGCTCGTCGAGCGCGCCGCCATGCTCGGCTACCCGGCGGTGGCGCTGCTCGATCGCGACGGCGTCTCGGGCGCGCCACGCTTCCATAAAGCCGCGCTCGCGGCCGGCCTTCGTCCACTGATCGGCGCTGAGCTGACTCTTGTGACGCGCCAGGACCCGGGACCCGGGACCCGGACCACTTGGTCCCTACCGGTATTGGTGTCCTCGCAAGAAGGCTGGCGCAATCTCTGCCGGCTGCTGTCGCGCATGAAATTGCGCGCGCCCAAGGGCGAGGGAGCGCTCGGCATCGATGAACTCGACGGCTACACCACCGGGCTGATTGCCATGCCGGGTCGCACGTTGTTGCGGGCTGATCGCCATGGCGTCGGCGGTCTGCTGGATCGCATTGTCGGTACCTTCGGCCGCGCCAACACCTACGTCGAACTGCAACGGCACCTGCATCGCGATCAGGAAGACGACAACGACGGGCTGGTGTGCCTGGCCGAGGCGTTTCGCGTGCCGCTGGTGGCCACCGGCGGCGTGAGCTTTGCCACGCAGGAAGAACGGCCGCTGTTCGACGTGCTGACCGCCATTCGCGAGCACGTGCCACTGCATCGCGCCGGCCGGCGCCTGGCGGCCAATGCCGAACGTTACTTGAAGCCGCCGGCGCAAATGGCGCGGCTGTTTGCGGACCGGCCCGAGGCCATTCACGCCACGCGCGACCTGGCCGATCGCCTGCAGTTCACGATGGCCGACCTCGGCTACCGCTTTCCGCGTTATCCGGTGCCGGACGGCGAGACCGAGATCTCGTTCCTTCGCAAGATCACCGAAGTGGGCGCGCGCGATCGCTATCGGCCGTATTACGACAAGGCCCGCGCGCAGGTGGCGCGCGAACTGGCTCTGATCGAGAAGCTGCAACTGGCCGGCTACTTCCTGATCGTCTGGGACATCGTGAACTTCTGCCGGCAGCAGGACATCCTGGTGCAGGGCCGCGGCTCGGCGGCCAACAGCGCTGTGTGCTACAGCCTGGGCATCACCGCGGTGGATCCGGTGGCGATGGAGTTGCTGTTCGAGCGCTTCCTGTCGGAAGAGCGCGGCGAGTGGCCCGACATCGATCTCGACTTGCCGAGTGGCGATCGCCGCGAGCGCGTGATTCAGCACGTCTACCAGAAGTACGGCCAGCACGGCGCGGCCATGACCGCCAACGTCATCACCTATCGCGGCAAGAGCGCCGCGCGCGAAGTAGGGAAGGCACTCGACCTGGACGAGGCGCAGGTCGATCGCCTGGCCAAGGTGATGCACCAGTTCGAGTTCAGCGATCCCGCCGACACGTTGTCGAAGAAGCTGGCTGAAGTCGGCATGGCCGGCGACGAGCCGCGCGTGCGGCACTTTGCTGAACTGTGGCGGCAACTGCAGGACCTGCCGCGCCACCTGGGACAGCATTCCGGCGGCATGGTGGTGTGCCAGGGCGACCTGTCGTCGGTGGTGCCGCTCGAGAACGCCAGCATGCCCGGCCGCGTGGTGGTGCAGTGGGACAAGGAAGACTGCGCCGACATGGGCATCATCAAGGTCGACCTGCTCGGGCTCGGGATGATGGCCGTGTTGCAGGACACCATTCACCTGATTAACAGCCGGGATCAGGGATCAGGGATCAGGGATCAGGAGATCAGCCTCGCGTCGATTCCGGCGGACGACCCCGAGGTCTACAAGATGCTGTGCGCGGCCGACACCATTGGCGTGTTCCAGGTCGAGTCGCGCGCGCAGATGGCGACGTTGCCGCGGCTCAAGCCGCAGAAGTTCTACGACCTGGTCGTCGAAATCGCCATCATCCGCCCCGGCCCCATCGTCGGACAGATGGTGCATCCGTACTTGAATCGACGCGCCGGCCGAGAGGCGGTGATCTACGATCACCCGCTGCTTGAGCCCATCTTGAAGCGCACGCTCGGCGTGCCGCTGTTCCAGGAGCAGTTGCTGCGCATGGCCATGGTGGTGGCCAACTTCACTGGCGGCCAGGCTGAAGACCTGCGACGGGCGATGGGCTTTAAACGGTCCGAGAAGCGCATGCGGCAGCTCGAGGGCCTGTTGCGCGACGGCATGGCGAAGAACGGCATCACCGGCGAGGCCGCCGATCGCATGGTGCTCGCCATCACCTCGTTTGCCTTGTATGGCTTTCCCGAATCACACGCGGCGAGCTTCGCGCTGCTGGCGTATGCCAGCGCCTACTTCAAGGCGCACTACCCGGCGGCGTTCTACACGGCGCTGCTCAATAACCAGCCGATGGGCTTTTACCATCCCGCCACGCTGGTGAAAGACGCGCAGCGGCACGGTGTGCGCTTCAACCCGATTGACGTGCAGGTGTCCGACTGGGATTGCACCGTTGATCCCGACGGCTCGATCCGGCTCGGCTTGCGATATGTGCGCGGCTTGCGCGCGGAGGCGGGGCAGAGGATTGCCCAGCCTTCGCTCGCGCAATCTTCTGCGAGCTTCGGCGCGGCAGGCCCTGATCGGTGCCCCAAATGCGGTTGTGACGACCCGTCCATGCTTGAGAATGTGACGGGCCCCGGGCCTGCCCACCGAAGCCGTGGCGAAGGTGGGGCCCGGGATCCGGGATCCGCACATAAGTTCTGTAATGTGTGCTCGCATGAGTGGACGGTCGCACCGCCGCGGATGGGACGCTATCGATCCGTCGATGAGCTGGTGCGCCGCACCGGGGTTCGGCGTGACGAGATGGTGGTGCTGGCCGAGATCGGCGCGCTCAACTCGCTCGGCCACAACCGCCGCTCGGCGCTATGGCAGGTTGAGCGCGCCGTTCGGCCGGCCGGTGAGTTGTTCGAAGAGGGGTACCCAGAAGAGATGCCAGGAGGCCGGGACTTTAGTCCCGGCGACCGCCACGCCGTCGAATCGCCGCTCCCCGACATGACCGTCTCCGAGCGCCTCGTCGCCGACTACTCCGGCACCGGCCTCACCGTCGGGCCGCATCCGCTCACCTTCCGCCGGCACGAGCTGTCGATGCGCGGCGTGCTGCCGGCCATCGAATTGCCGAGAGCGCGCGCCGGACGAAGGGTGCGGACGGCCGGCATGGTGATCACGCGACAGCGCCCCGGCACCGCCAAGGGCTTCGTCTTCCTCACCCTCGAAGACGAAACCGGTATCGCCAACATCATCGTCCGGCCCGATCTCTACGCGAGCGATCGGCTGATCATCGTGGAGTCGTCTTTTCTGATGGTCGAGGGGGTGTTGCAGAACCAGGACGGCGTCACCTCGATCAAGGCCGAACGCGTGTCGCAGTTGGCCGGCCTACCCGACAGCGCAGCGATCGACTCTCACGATTTTCACTGAGATGAACCAGGATGGCTTGAAACCGCGTCACAATCGCACGAGCACTATGCTTGCTGCAGCCCCCATTCTCCTGACTGGTGCCACCGGCTATATCGGCGGCCGCTTGTTGCGCTCGCTCGAAGCCCGCGGCCATCGCCTGCGCTGCCTGACGCGGCGTCCCGAGGTACTGCGGCAGGGCGCGCCTGCCGATCGGGAGGTCATGCAGGGGGATGTACTCGAACGCGCCAGCCTCGATGCGGCGATGTCGGGCGTGGCGATCGCCTATTACCTGGTCCACTCGATGGGCGCCGCCGGCTCGTTCGAAGAGGCCGACCGCGAGGCGGCGCAGAACTTCGCCGCCGCCGCGCAGGCGGCCGGTGTGGCACGGATCATCTATCTCGGCGGGCTCGGCCGCGAGGAAGAGGATCTGTCGCCGCACTTACGCAGTCGGCAGGAAGTCGGCCGCATCCTGAAGCAATCAGGCATCCCGGTGATCGAGTTTCGCGCCTCGATCGTGATCGGCTCCGGTAGTCTCTCGTTCGAGATGATTCGCTCGCTGGTCGACCGCCTGCCCTTCATGGTCACGCCGAAGTGGGTCAGGGTGATCGCCCAGCCCATCGCCATCGACGACCTGCTGGAGTACCTGGTCGCCGCGCTGGCGCTGCCGCAGTCGGCGTCACATGTCTACGAAATTGGTGGCGCCGATCAGGTGTCCTACGCCGACATCATGCGAACGTATGCGCGACTGCGCGGACGACGGTTGCGGATGGTCGAGGTGCCAGTTCTTTCGCCCTACGTGTCGAGCCTCTGGCTGGGCTTGATCACGCCGCTCTATGCCCGCATCGGCCGCAAGCTGATCGAAAGCATCGTGCACCCAACGGTGGTCAGGGACGATGCGGCGCGTCAGGCGTTTGCGATCCGGCCCATGGGCGTGGAGGCGTCGGTGCGCCGTGCCCTAGCCGACCAGGAGAACGGGACCGCGGCCACGCGATGGTCGGATGCGCTGTCCTCCTCGGGCGTCCCGCGATCGTGGGACGGCGTTCAGTTCGAGCCGCGGCTGACCGATGCGCGCGCGATCACCGTACGGGTGCCGCCGGCGGCGGCCTTCAAACCGATCGAGCTGATTGGCGGCGCCACCGGCTGGTATGCGTGGAACTGGCTGTGGCAACTGCGTGGCGCGCTCGACCTGCTGGTCGGCGGCGTGGGCATGCGCTGCAGTCGGCCGTCGCCAGCCGCCCTACGGGTGGGCGACACGCTGGACTTCTGGCGTGTCGAGGCGATCGAGCCGGGCCGGCGGCTGCGGCTCGTCGCCGAGATGCGGGTGCCAGGGCGGGCCTGGCTTGAGTTCGAAGTCAGCAGCGACGGCGAGTCCAGCACCATCCGCCAGACCGCCACATTTGATCCCACCGGCTGGTTCGGGCAGGCGTATTGGTACGCCCTGTATCCGATCCACCAGCTGGTATTCGGGGGCATGTTGCGGGGCATTGCGCAGGCCGCGACAGCGTCCATTTCCCACTAAGGAGCGAGGCGTGCAGATCGACATTGGCATCGACGACAAGGACCGTAAGAAAATTGCCGCGGGGCTCTCGCGGCTGCTGGCCGACAGCTACAGCCTCTACTTGCAGACCCACAACTTTCATTGGAACGTCACCGGCCCGATGTTCCAGACCCTGCATGCCATGTTCGAGGTGCAATACACCGAACTGGCGCTCGCCGTCGACGTGGTTGCCGAACGCATCCGTTCGCTCGGCCACCCGGCGCCGGCCACCTACACCGAGTTCGTGCGGCTCACGTCGTTGAAAGAGACGACCGGCGTGCCGAAGGCCGAGAAGATGATCCGGCTGCTGGTCGAGGGCCAGGAGACGGTGGTTCGCACCGCCCGGTCGATCTTCCCGCTGGTTGACAAGGCCGGCGACCAGGCGACCGCGGACTTGCTGACCCAGCGTATCCAGCTGCATGAAAAAACGGCGTGGATGCTCAGGAGCCTGCTGGAAAAATAACAGGAATAGCATTAGGCGCGCGCGCGTGCGCTGGTGCTATTTCGCCGCTATAAACATGATTTCGACGAGACCATCGGGGCCAACCAGGCCCGTCTTGACCGTGGCGCGAGCGGGGAAGTCTTTCGCGAGCACCGCGCGGTAGCCCACGTTCATGGCATCGAACCCCGCGATGTCAGTGATGTAGACCATGCCGTCGACCAGATCGCTGAAGCTGAAACCAGCGGCTGTCAGCGTGCGGCCGACGCGCGCCAACGTTTCCCTGGTCTGCGCTTCGATGTTGCCCTTGTTGTCGGCGTTGTTGCCCAACAGCCCGGCGACATAGAGGGTGTTGCCCACCTTGATGGCGCTGCTGAGCGTTGCGCTCGGCCGGCCGGGTGTGCCGTCAGCGTTCGGCGTCGCAAACGCCTGCTTCGGCCCCTTGTTGGCGACCATCGTGATCTCCACCTGGTAGCTGGGGCCGGGCAGGCCGACGATCACCGTCGCGCGCGTCGGTGGATCCTTGGGGAAGTGCGGTACGTAGGCCTTGTTCATCTCCCCGAACTTCGTGCCATCGGTGATGTAAACCCGGTTAGCGACGACGTGTTCAAAGCCGAACCCGGCGGCCTTGAGCAACTCGCCCGCGTTCGCCATGATGGTATTCATCTGCGTCGTCATGTCGCCTTCGACCGGTGCGTTGTCCTTGACGCCGCGTGAGACCAGGCCCGCCATGAACAGGCGGTCACCAGACTTGATGGCGTAGCTGTACGGATTAGCGGTCGACCATCCCGCAGGCGAGACGATGCCGCGTTCGCCACCGGTGGGAATGGCGACGGCCGAGATTTCGATCAAGGCGCCGGGGACGACGAAGTCGGAGATCACGGTGGTCCGCACCGGCGCGGCCTTCGGCCAGGTCTGGCGCCAGACTTCGGTCATGGCGGCGGCGTCAGCCGCGTTCTTCAAATAGACATTGGCGCTGGCCACCATCGACAAGCTCGATCCCGACTTGGTCAGTGTCTGGCCGATGCTGTCGAGTACCGCTTTGGTTTGGGTCTTGATGTCACCCTGGGCCGCAATGGTGCCCGCGACGTAGATCAAGCCGTCGCCCTTGGCGGCGGCGCTGAACGGCAAGTTGCCGGCTCCCGGAAATAACTGTCGCTGGCCTTGCACGGTCACCCCCAGACTCACCACGGACACAAGCACGAACGTTGTCAGATAGCCTCGCACGGTGCACCTCTCGCGCGACAATGTATCATCGTGGGGATGCTCAAAGCGACACCCTTTCCAAAAGTTCGACGTCGGCGCTCCAAACTGCACGGCCTTGGCGTCTTCGCCATGGAGCCCATCAACAAGAACAAGCGCATCATCAACTATGCCGGTGAGTTGATCACCAACAAGCAGAGCGAGAGCCGGGAAGATCGCTACCTGTCGAAGGGCTGCATCTGGGTGTTCCGGGTCAACCGCAACTGGAGTCGCGATGCCCACGTCGGCGGCAATGACGCCCGCTTCATCAACCACTCCTGCAAGGGGAACTGCTGGATTGACGTGGACGGTAAGACCAAGACCATCTGGATCCGCGCCTCGAAGCTCATCGCCAGGGGCGAAGAGCTGACCTACGACTACAACACGGAAGGGGACAAGATCATTCCCTGCCTGTGCCGGCCGGGCTGCAAGACCAAGCTATGAGGTGGCGGCGGGGCGCAGTAGCGCTGGCGATCATGGCTGCCGTGGTCGCTACGCATGCGTCCACCTTCGCCAAGGCTTCGGTGGACAGGCAGGCGCCCCCGCTAACGGGTCCGGCTTTCTTCGTTCGCAGCCTGGACAACCCCCGCGAACGCCGTGAGTCGCGTGCCGACATCCTCGACACGCAGGTCCTGCCCGGCTCCATCGTCAAGGCCGTGGCCCTCGTCGCGGCTCTTGAAGACGGCGTGATCCGTGCCGACTCGAATCACCTGTGCCGTCGCACCGTGACGGTCGACGGCCAGAGGTTCGTCTGCGCCCATCCTGACCTGAAGCGCGCGTTGTCACCGGCGGAAGCACTCGCATACTCCTGCAACGATTTCTTTGTCGCGCTCGCGCCGCGGCTGTCGCGCGACACCTTGAACCGCACGCGCCTGGCCACCGGCCTGGCGCCGATTGCCGCCGGCACCCCATTAGCGCCGGCGATTGTTGGTCTGGCCGGTCCGCGCACCAGTCCTCGCGCACTCGTGGACGTGATGGCGCGGCTGGTTGGTGCCGGCAAGGACCAGCCGGTGCCGATGAGCGTCACGACGCGCGCGGTGCTGCTCGAGGGCCTGCGTGGCGCTGCGGAGTATGGAACGGCATCGGCGCTCAAGGCAGGTGGGGTCTCAGCGCTGGCCAAGACCGGTTCAATCCTGATGCCGAGTGGCACCGCGCTGGGACTCGTCGTCGCACTGACCCCGGCAGATCGCCCGACCCACGGCATGGTCGTCGCCGCTCCCGGCGGTGCGGGAGTGGATGCCGCTGCCATTGCTGCGGACGTGCTCTCGCAGCGCCCTCCAGCCCCCCAGCCCCCCAGCACCTCAGCTCTCCCGCCAATCCGGCTCGGGCGGACCGTGGCAAGCGGTGCAACGCGGGTGGAGACGATTCCCGTCGATGATTACATCGCGCAGGTGCTGGCGGGAGAAGGCCAGCCGCGCGCCGGTGATGCGGCGCAGCAGGCGCTGGCGATCACCGCGCGCACCTTTGCCATGGCCAACCGCAATCGGCACCGCCGCGAGGGCTTTGATCTGTGTGACACCACGCACTGCCAGGTCGTGCGCACGGCGACAGCCACGACGACCCGCGCAGCGCAGGCGACCTCCGGACGCCTGCTGTTGAGCCAGGGGCAGCCGGCCTTTGTCTTCTACTCCGCGTCGTGCGGCGGACGCACGGAGTCGGCGTCCGAGGTCTGGCGTGGCGCCATCGACTATGCCGGCGAGGCCTCGCAGCATGACGATGCGGATGACAACGAGCCGGCGTGGGAGAGCGACGTCCGCGTGCAGGACATCGAGCGGGCCTTGCGGGTCGCGGGTCTGCGTGGCGACCGTCTCCGCGATATTCGCGTGGTGGCGCGCAACCAGTCGAACCGCGTCTCGCGTGTCCGCGTCGAGGGCTTCGCGCCGCCAGAGATCAGCGGACACGAGTTTCGGATGGCGGTGGGCCGGGTCGCCGGCTTCCAGGCGCTCAAGAGCACGGCGTTCGACGTCACCCGCACCGGCAGCGGTTATCACTTCCGCGGCCGCGGCTTTGGCCACGGCGTGGGACTGTGCGTGATCGGGGCCGGCACCCGGGCCTCGCGCGGCGCGACTGCTGGCGACATCCTGCGCTTCTACTATCCGGGTCTCACGGTGGGTGCTGGATCGTCCGCCACGGTGACTACCGCGGCCGCACCTGTCGCACCTGTCGCACCTGATGCAACCGACATCGCCCTCGCGCTTCCCGGCAACGAAGAGCGCGATCGCGGCACGCTGTTGTCGTTGATTCGTAAGAGCCGGGACGAGGTCGTGACGGCGACCGGCGCCATCCCGCCGGCGCGCCTGCGGGTGACGGTGCATCCGACGGTCGACAGTTTCGGCCGGGCCACCGGGCAACCGTGGTGGGTGTCGGGTGCCACCGAGGGCGCAGCGATCGACCTCTTGCCGCTAACGACGCTCAAGCAGCAAGGCCAGTTGGCTCGCACCGTTCGCCACGAGATCGCGCACGCCTTGCTTGATGGCGCGCTGTCGAAGCGGCCGATGTGGGTGAGGGAAGGGGCGGCGGCGTACTTCGCCAGCCCGCCGGCCTCGCGGCCTTCAGGCGCGCGGGTGACGTGTCCGAGTGACGCGGAACTGCTGCGTCCGGTATCCGCTGGAGCGCAGCGTGAAGCGTACTCACGCGCCGAGGCGTGCTTTGCACGAGAGATTGCCAGAGGCCAGCGTTGGGATCAGGTTCGCTGAATGCGCTCGAGCTAGGAGATCAACTCCACTCGGTTCGCGAGCCGCGGCGCCCGTGCCAGGCGGCCGTCACAAGTCAACACTCTCGTGTCGAGCACCTCGGCCAGCGCGACGTAGACGGCGTCGTAAGCGCTCAGATTTTGCCGCAGCGCCCAAACCCGGCCGAGCAGCGGCTCGTGCGCGTGACGCTGCAGGTCCAGCGACCGCAGGTCGTCAATTGCGGTTTCGGCCTCCACCGCGGTCAGCTCGCCGAGGCTGGCCAGTCGTCGGAGCGCCTGGACCACTTCGACGTCAACAAGATGAGGCACGTGCACGCCGATGGCCGGCTCGGCCATGCGCGTCGCGACCGCCTGGCCCGCCGCCGTATTGAGCAGCAGTTCGACCACGGCCGAGGCGTCGAGCACAATCACCGCGCGTCCCGCTCGCCACGTATGACGTCGGCCGCGCTGGTCTTAAGGCGGCGAACTGGACGAGCGCTCAGGCGGTCGAGCACCTCGAGCCGGGTCGGTCGATCCAGGGCCTTGCCGACCTCCCGCAGGATGTAGTCGGACATCGACATACCTTCTGTGGCCGCCCGGGCTTTGAGCCGGCGGTGAAAAGGTGTCGGAACATTGCGGATCTGGACCATCGTGTGTGACATACGAACACGATAGTTTCATCGCTTTATCATGTCAATAACCTAGAAGTTCACCTTCAACCCAAACCGGAACACCCGCGGCGCCAGAATACTGGTGACGTAGTTCGCCTGCGCGAAGTTCTGTCGGGTCTGCCGCGCCAGCACGGTGGCGGCGTTGGTCAGGTTGAACGCATCGACGTTGAACTGAATGCGGCGCTGGCCGAACACCAGGCTCTTGTCCCAGTGCAGATCGAGCTGGCTGAAAGTCGGGTAGTGTTCCGTGCCCTGCTGCGTGACGAGCGCACTCACCGTGCCGAGCGAGCCGGTGCGGTTGGGCGACAGAATAGTCCGGTTGAACTGCAGGCCGTCGCGCAGGTTGTAGAACGCCGCCACCGACATGTTCCACGGCAGCGCATACATCCCCGAGAGCTTCGCCGTCCAACGCGGCCCGTTCAGGCCACCCGAGTCGGCACCATTGGTGAAGTCGAAGTTGGTTGGATCGGCGGTGGTGGAGAAGTCGGTGACGCTCGGATAGTCGAGCACCGTGCTGTTCCAGGTGTAGCTGCTGTTCATCAGCCACTTGTTGGTGAAACGCTTGCGGGCGGTGAGCTCAATGCCGTTGTAGTCGCGGGTGAACTGGTTGTTGCGCAAGACCGTGCCCGTCGGCAGGGCGGTCGGCCGTTGATAGTAGGTGGCCGTGTAGCTGGGCTGATCGCACAGTGAATTGCCGCAGGCCGCCGTGAAGGTCACCGGTGCGTACGAGTCGGCGGTGGCGTTGCGGTAGTCGCCCTGGAAGTTGTGGTAGCGACGCCAGATGTAACTGACGCCGACCGCGAAGTCGGCCATCAGCTCATGGTCGACGCCGCCGACGAACTCGTCGGTAATATCGTTTTCGAGCCCCGGGTCGATGCGGTTGGGTGACACCACGGACGAAGGGTTGTTTGGGTCGTAATTGGCGCTGGGCGTGGCGCGGAAGCCACGCGCGAAATCAATCTCGTTCCGGGTCACGAACAGGTCGTTGTTGAGATCGTTCCAGTAGTACGGCAGGGTGGTCTGGCCGGTGGGACTGATGCTGCCGGCGGTGTAGATGCCCAGGCCGTAGTAGCGCGCGGCGCTGGCCTTCAGCACGGTGCGGCCGGTGCCCTTGAGGTCGTAGGCCACGCCGACCCGCGGGGCCAGGTTGTCGTAGCTGGCACCACCGTCGGCCCCGGTGAAGTTCACGGCGGGCAGCAGGTCGGGCAGAATCGGATTGGCGGCGATGTTGGCCGCAATCGCGCGGTCGTCCTGGTGGTCGAATCGCAGCCCCCACGTCAGGGTCAGCTTGTTCGCCTTGTACGAGTCGCTGAAGTAGAGCGAGTACTGCCACATCTCGCGGCTGGTGTCGCCGTCGCGGGTGATGTCAGCCTCGTTGACGCCGTTCGACCGGATGCGGGCGGTGGCGCCGCCACCGGTCTGGCTGATCGTCTCGTATGGCGTGCTCCGCCATCGGACACCGAACTTGGTCGAGTGGTCGCCGCCGAGGAAATTGGGGAGAAAGTAATTGCCGTCAATCTTCGATTCGTAGGTGGGCCGGATGTTGTTGCTCAACGACCCCGAGCGCGTGAGCGTGCCTCCCTGGTCGACATAGAGCAGGCGCTGCACCGTGGCAAGCTCGTCCTTATGGAAGTCCAGCTTGAACCCGGCATTGTTGTAGCTGTACTCGCCCTCGAGCACCAGGCGGTCGCTCACCACCCACTGGTGTTCGCCCTTGTAGTAGTTGGTCGGCCCGGTCTGCCGGGTGGTCGCCTCGATCGTGGTGGTCGAGCTGGCGCCGCGCGTATTGCGAATCTTGTCGCCGCGCGTATAAAGAAACGTGGTCTTGTGACGCGAGGTCCAGCCGTAATTCAGCTTGAGGTTCTGGTTGTTCAGTCCGGTGAAGTCTGATTCAAGGTCGTCGGCATCCGTCGAGCCGGCCGGCGCGCCCGCTTTCAGGAAGCCCAGCACGCCGACCTCGATGGTCTGGCGGCTTAGTGCGCCCCAGAACCAGGCTTTGTTCTTGACGATGGGTCCGCCCATCTCGACGCCGTACTCGATTACGTCCTTCAGCGGATTGCCCGCACCACCGCCCTGCGCCGCCACTTCGGCGGGCGTGTTGGAGGCCTGGAAGGCCTGGTTGGCATCAAACATCCGCCCCGACCCCTTCATCCGATTGCTGCCGCTCTTGGTCACGAAGTTCAGGGCGACGCCGCTGGCTTCCTGCGAGGCGTCGCCGCCGGCCGTCGTGATCTGGATCTCTTCAAACGAGTCGAAGTCAAAGTACGTCGGCGACGAGCCGGCGGCCATGTCGGTGATCGTCGCGCCGTCGAGGTTCCACTGCTGGTTGCCACTGCTACCGTGGGCGCCGAAGCCGGCCTGTTGGCCCGAGGCGCTGCCGCCGACGTTCTGCACGCTCATGACCATGCCGGGCGTCTGCTCGAGAATGACCCACGGGTCGCGGGCCGACGGAATCTTCTCAAGCAACTCCTTACCAAAGTTGGTGCCGAGCGTGTTGGAGCGAATGTCGATGATGGGACTCTCGCCGGTGACCGTCACCGTCTCCTGGAGGCTCGACAGTTCCAGCCGGCCGTTGACCTCGGCGTTGAAGCCGGCCTGGATGCGCACCTCCGTCCGGATGACGCGCTTGAAGCCGGTGAGCTCGAACGTCACGGCATAGACACCGATCTGCAGGTTCGGAAATCGGTACGAGCCGCTGGCGGCAGCGATGGTCGACTGTGGCTGGAGCAAGGCCGGGCTGGTGAGGGTCACCGTGGTCCCGGGCATGACGGCGCCGCTCTGGTCGGTGACCTTCCCGTAGATTTCGCCGGTCTGCGTCTGTGCCACGGCCGCCCCGGCCGATACGAACGTCGATAGCACGAGCGCGCCGAGCACATGTCGAAATGAAACGTGCATACAGCCTCCTTGAAAGCAACACGAACAGAACAGCGACGCGCCACCGCGGAAGTGCAAAGCCGCTTAGGGGACAGCAACGGCGACGTGGAACAGGACTGGCGCCGAGAATAACCGCAATTGGCCCCCGCCAGGCCGCAATTCACACCGCCCCCCTGGGCAATTGGGCCCCAAACGCGCCGATCAGGGCGTCGAGGTCGTCCAGATGGCCTGACGGACGATCAGCGCGAGCCCGGTGGCCATCGACGCCGCCGTCAAAGCCAGTTTGGCGGCGATGAACGCCAGTTCCACTGAGGTGGCGGGGAGGCCTGCAGGCCGCCAGGGTGTCAGATAGACCCAGGGCGCCAGGACGAGCACGCCAAACGCGATGGTGGCGACGCCGAGCGTCAGTGGCCCGAGCGCGCGCGTGATCCAGCGAATGCCGGCCAGCGTGCGCCATCCGTCCGAGAGAATGTCCGCCATCAGCGACAACGCCAGCATGGGCGCGACCACCCACTTCAGCCACACCGCCAGCCACGAGATTCCCGTGAACAACCACGACACATCGTCCCAACCAAGCACTGCGATGAACCAGGCGTTGATCGGGCCGCTGGAGATCGTGATGCGATCGGTGGCGCTACCGACCAGCCACCACGCGGCGAAGACGACGAGCGCCGCGGGAAGGCCGGCGGGCACGCCGGCGATGGCCGGGCGCAGATGGCTGGCCGACAGGCCGTGTCGCCAGCCGGCCGACGAACACCATCAGGTGATCGGGTGCCTTCTGGCCGGGCTGACGGAAATAGAGCAGGTCGCTCGCGCGCAGGGCTCGCGTTTCGCGGCCGAGCGACCGCGCGTTGAGGGCAATCAGCGTCCTGGCGTCGGCAAACTCGGCGAAGCGCGGCTGCCGGGACGCGCTGACCTGGAATAGCGGCCAGCCGTTAGGTCCGGCCTTCGGTGCCGACCTCACGTCGGCGAACTGCGGCGCGAACGGCAGCTCCGCCCGGCGCACCCACTCCGGCGTGTGCGCGCGCATGGCTTCGCGATAGGCGTGACGGATGAGCGCGGCGCAATCGGCCACGTCGGGTGTGGTGCGTTCAAACTGCGCATCGGCCAGCAGGACAAACCACGATCGGAAGGCGGCGCGATCCGACTCATCGGCCAGCCGAATTTGCGCCGAAACGGGTGCCGCGACCAGCCAGGCGATGGCGACGGCCGCAAGGGTTCGTGTAATTACAGTGGATCTTCCCGCGGGGAGCAGGCGAAATCAGTATAGCCGCTCTTGGGGGCGCGACAGCTTCACGATGTAGCCGGCAAACCGGGGTGACCAACACCCATGCGAAACCGGGGCCCTGCGCGGCGTCTCAACAGGCGACCGGTGCGGTATCATCGCCGTGGAGCTTCACTATGTTGATCAAGAAAGCTGCTGACCTGCGCGAATCGGACGTCACCCCGAAGGAGACGTTCCTGAAGCGCCGCGACTTTCTGGCCGTGGCCGGCAGCGCGGCCGTCGGTGTCGCCACCAACGGATTTGGCCTCGCCGGCTCGCCCGACGCATGCGCACAGAATCCCGCCGCGCAGAAGCTGACTAATCTGAAGAAGAGCCCGTTCAGCACCGATGAGAAGCTGAATTCCTACAAGGACATCACCACCTACAACAACTTCTACGAGTTCGGTCTCGACAAGGCCGACCCCGGTAAGTACGCGCACACGCTAAAGCCGAGGCCGTGGAGCGTGGTGGTGGAAGGGCAGTGCGGCAAGCCCGGCACCTACCACATCGAAGACATCATGAAGTATGCGCCGCTCGAAGAGCGCATCTACCGCCTGCGCTGCGTCGAGGCGTGGTCCATGGTCATTCCGTGGATTGGCTATCCGCTGAGCGAGTTCCTTAAGCGCTTCGAACCCACCACAAAGGCCAAGTACGTCGAGTTCAGGACGCTGGTCGATACCAAGCAGATGCCGGGGCAGACCGAGCCGGCACTGAACTGGCCCTACGTCGAGGGCCTGCGCATGGACGAGGCCATGCATCCGCTCACGCTGCTTGGCCTCGGCCTCTATGGTGAGGTGATGCCCAACCAGAACGGCGCGCCCATTCGCCTGGTCATCCCGTGGAAGTACGGCTTCAAGAGCATCAAGTCAATTGTCCGCGTGCGCTTCGTCGAGACCGAACCGGTGAACACGTGGAAGCAGCAGCAGTCGTCCGAGTACGGCTTCTTCGCCAACGTCAATCCGCAGGTCGATCACCCGCGGTGGACGCAGGGCAGCGAGCGGCGCCTCGGCGAGTTCTTCCGCCGCAAGACGCTGCAATTCAACGGTTATGGCGACCAGGTCGCATCCCTCTACACCGGCATGGACCTCCGCAAGTTTTATTGAGCCTCTCTGTAGGGCGCCCCTTTATGGGGCGCCGTGATCAAACGTGACGCAAACACCATGGCGGCGACGGGTCTTCAAGCCCGTCGTCTGGCTAGCCTGCCTCACTCCCGCGGGGTTGCTGCTCTATGACGGCTTCCAGGGAGAACTGGGCGCTAACCCCGTCGAAACCATTACCAACACCACCGGCATCTGGACGCTGCGGCTGATCGTCGCCGGCCTGGCCATTACGCCGTTGCGATGGGCGACCGGCCTCAATCCGCTCATCAACTACCGCCGCCTCGTCGGCCTGTTCGCGTTCTTCTACGGCACGCTGCACTTCCTTACCTACTTCATCCTCGATCACCAGCTCGAGTTCAGCGGGCTGTGGGACGACGTGGTGAAGCGGCCGTACATCACCGCGGGGTTCACGGCGTTCGTGCTGATGATTCCGCTGGCCCTCACCTCGACCACCGGCTGGATCCGCCGCATGGGCGGCAAGCGCTGGAACCTGCTGCACCGGCTGGTCTACATCACGGCCCTGGCGGGCGTGCTGCACTATTTCTGGAAGGTGAAGCTCGACGCCACGTATCCCATTTATTACGGCATCGGCGTGGCGGTCTTGCTCGGCATTCGCTTGTGGCGTACCTACCGCCCCACCTCGGCATCTCACTGACTATTACTTGTAGGGCCCCCCTTGATGGGGGACCGACCGCTTGACAGAACACGACCGATTCAGGGATAACAGGCAAGTCATGAAGAACGTGCGGACCAGTTCGTGTTGTTGCGTCGGGGGTTCCTCCGACGCCTGTCGTGCTGTGTCCACCTAAGCCGCACTGGTTGTTCTGAAGCCAGCCGGCTTCAAAGTTCTCAGCCGATTCGAGGCCCGGAGGTGAAAACCTCCGGGCCTTTTGCTTTGTCCGTGGTTTTGTAGGGCACCCCTTTATGGGGTGCCGTGGAGAAGAACATGAATACTTCAATTCGTTACGCGCTCGCCGCCTTAATGCTCGCCGCGTCGTTCGCCACCTCACCCTCCGCCCAGGCGCCGTCGCCCGCCGGCCTCTGGGACGCCGCCGTCGTCGTCGGCGGACTCGAGATCCCGTTCCGCTTTGAAATCAGCGGCACCGGTCTGTCGGTGAGCGGCTGGTTCTTCAACGGCGACGAGAAGGTCGTGTCGACGGGAGGGAAGTTCGAGAACGGCTCGCTCGTCCTCAACTTCGATCATTACGCCACCTCGGTGTCGGCGACGTTCGTCGATGGCCGCCTCACCGGCTTTTACAATCGCGCCACGGGGTTCTACCCGTTCTACGCGAAGCGCTTCGCGCCGCCGGCGGCGTTCCCTAACGAGGTGCCGGCCATTGACGGCGTGTGGCAGATCGGCGGCGTCAAGAGCAACAAGGGCGAGGCGGCCTGGCGCTTGATCGTCCGCCAGTCAGGCGCTGAAGTCACCGCCGCCATCCTGCGCGTCGACGGCGACACCGGTGCACTCGCGGGTACGTTCCGCGACGGCAAGTTCATTGTCAGCCACTTCTCTGGGGCGCGGCCGCTGGTGCTCGAACTGACGCCGACGAAAGACGGCGGCCTCGAGATTCTTCGTAACCGGACCGAGAATCTGGTGGCCGTGCGTGCGAAGGATGCCAAGCTGAAGGACGGACCCGAGCCGACCGACCCGTCACGCCATTCGAGCGTGAAAGATCCGACCGAGCTCTTCAAGTTCAGCTTCCCCGGCGTGGACGGCAAGGTATTGTCGAACACCGACGAGCGCTTCCGCGGTAAGGTCGTGATTGTCAGCATCAGCGGCAGCTGGTGTCCGAACTGCCACGACGAGGCGCCGTTCCTGGCTGAGCTCTACCGGAAGTACCAGTCGAAGGGCCTCGAAATCGTGGCGTTGTCGTTCGAGGA
>NSIL01000008.1 GCA_002737365.1 Acidobacterium sp.
GCTGGCGAAGCAGCCGAAGGCCCACGGCGGCAGCGAGCCGCAACTCTCGCCTCGCCTGCGCGTGGTGTTTGACGCGGCGCAGGCTGAGGCCAAGGCCATGCAAGACGAGTACGTCAGCACCGAGCACCTGCTGCTCGGCCTGTTGAACGAGACCGGCAAGTCGGTCACGGCCGATCAGCTCAAGGCCAACGGCATCACCCGCGCGAAGGTGCTTGAGGCGCTGACCACGGTGCGCGGCAACCAGCGCGTCACCGACCAGAACCCCGAGGGCAAATACGAAGCGCTCGAGAAGTACGGCCGCGACCTGACTGAGCTGGCGCGCAAGGGCAAGCTCGATCCGGTGATCGGACGCGACGAAGAAGTGCGCCGGGTCATCCAGGTGCTATCGCGCCGCACCAAGAACAACCCGGTGCTGATCGGCGAACCCGGCGTCGGCAAGACCGCCATTGTCGAGGGTCTGGCCCAGCGTATTGTCCGCGGCGACGTGCCCGAAGGCCTGAAAGACAAGCGCATCGTCACCCTCGACATGGGTGCCCTGATCGCCGGCGCGAAGTACCGCGGCGAGTTCGAGGATCGGCTGAAGGCAGTCCTGAAGGAAGTCTCCGGGGCTGACGGCCGCATCGTGCTCTTCATCGACGAACTGCACACGGTCGTCGGGGCCGGTGCATCCGAAGGCTCGATGGATGCGTCTAACATGCTAAAGCCCATGCTGGCGCGCGGCGAACTGCATACCATTGGCGCGACCACGCTCGACGAGTACCGTAAGTACATCGAGAAAGACGCGGCTCTCGAGCGGCGCTTTCAGCCGGTAAACGTCGGAGAGCCCACCGTCGAAGACACCATCAGCATTCTGCGCGGCTTGCGTGAGCGCTACGAGATTCATCACGGCGTCAAGTTCAAGGATGCGGCGTTGGTGGCTGCCGCCGTGCTATCGCAGCGCTACATCGCCGACCGGTTCCTCCCCGACAAGGCCATCGACCTGATGGACGAAGCGGCGTCGAAGCTGCGCATGGAGATCGACTCCATGCCAGTCGAACTGGACGAAGTGCGCCGTCGCATCATGCAGCTTGAGATCGAGCGCGAAGCCCTGCGCAAAGAGAAGGACCAGGCCTCCAAAGACCGGTTGGCGAAACTCGAGAAGGACCTGGCCGATCTCAAGGAGCAGGACACCGAACTGCGGTCGCATTGGGAGCAGGAGAAGGACGCCATTCAGGCTGGCCGGCAATTGAAGGAGCAGCTCGAGAAGGTGCGCGTCGAGGTGGAACAGGCGCAGCGGTCCGGCGACTACGCCGTGGCGTCGGAGCTGCAGTACGGCCGCGTCCCCGAGCTCGAAGCGAAGATCAAGGAGCGCGAGCTGCGCCTGCAGGGCCTGCAGCAGGTCAAGAGCATGCTGAAGGAAGAGGTCGACGAAGAAGACATTGCCGACGTCGTTGGCAAGTGGACCGGCATCCCCGTCAGCCGGCTGCTTGAGGGCGAGGTCCAGAAGCTGCTCAAGATGGAGGAGCGGCTGCACCAGCGACTGGTCGGGCAAGACGAGGCGGTCGTCTCGGTGTCGAATGCCATTCGCCGCGCGCGCGCCGGACTGCAGGACCCCCACCGGCCGCTCGGCAGTTTCATTTTCCTGGGACCCACTGGCGTCGGCAAGACCGAACTCGCCCGCGCCCTCGCCGAGTTCCTGTTCGACTCCGAGCAGGCGACGATTCGCCTCGACATGTCCGAGTACCAGGAGAAGCACACCGTGTCGCGCATGATCGGTGCTCCTCCCGGCTATGTGGGCTACGACGAAGCCGGCCAGCTGACCGAAGCGGTGCGCCGACGGCCGTACGCGGTGGTGCTGTTCGACGAGGTCGAGAAAGCCCACCCCGAAGTGCTGAACGTGTTGCTGCAGTTGCTTGATGACGGCCGCCTGACCGACGGCACAGGCCGGGTCATCGATTTCACGAACACCGTGGTGATCATGACCTCGAACCTGCGCGACCGCGAGGCGCTGCGGGGCCACTTCCGACCGGAGTTTATCAACCGGATCGACGACATCGTGTTCTTCCACGCCCTCGACCGCGGGCACATCAGGCAGATTGTCGACATCCAGTTGCGCGGGCTCTTGACGCGCCTGGCCGCCCGCAAGATTCACATTACGCTCAGCGACGCAGCCAAGGACTTCCTGGTCAGCGAAGGGTATGATCCAGTCTATGGCGCTCGTCCGCTGAAACGGGCGCTGCAACGGCTGCTGCTCGATCCCCTGGCGCTGCGTGTGCTCGATGGCGAGTTCCGCGATGGTGACACGGTCGCCGTGGATCTAACCCGCCCCCGCCAAGGCTCCGGCGAGGCGGGCGCCGAACAAATCAGCTTCGCGAAAGGTCATCCGAGCAATGTCTAGTCCTGCCACCCCTCCCGGCGGCCCATCGAAGGGCCGGCCGGCGATCCCGAAACCCACAGCCTTGTGGTGGGTGCTGGGCGCCCTCACCGTGCTGGCCCTCGGCCAGGCGTTCCTCATGGCGCCGGCCGGCCGGCAGATCTCGTACAGCGAGTTCAAGGGACTGGTTCGCGGCGGCCAGGTGGCCGAAGTTGCGGTCGGCGACTCGATTATCCGCGGCACACTCAAGAAGGCTGGCGACGACGGCCTCTCGACGTTCTCGACGACCCGGATTGCCGATCCGAAGCTGGTCGAGGAGATGGACGCGGCGAGCGTGAAGTATTCGGGTGAGCTGGTCAGCCGCTGGCTGCCTGAGGTGCTCGGCTGGGTCATTCCCCTGCTGCTGCTGTTTGGCCTGTGGACCTTCTTCTTCAAGCGCATGGGCGGCGCCGAGGGCGGCATCATGTCGTTCTCGCGCAGCAAGGCCAAGCTGATGGCCGAAGATGACGTGAAGACCACCTTCGCTGACGTCGCCGGCGTCGATGAGGCGGCCCAGGAACTGCGTGAGATCGTCGAGTTCCTCAAGACGCCGAAGAAGTACACCAACCTCGGCGGCAAGATCCCCAAGGGCGTGCTGCTGGTCGGGCCCCCGGGCACCGGCAAGACGCTGTTGGCGCGCGCGGTGGCCGGCGAAGCCAAGGTCCCCTTCTTCAGCATGAGCGGCTCGGAGTTTGTCGAGATGTTCGTCGGCGTCGGCGCGGCGCGCGTTCGCGATATGTTCGCGCAGGCCGAAGCCAAGGCGCCGTGCATCGTCTTCATCGACGAACTCGACGCCATTGGCAAGGCGCGCCAGCAGAGTGCGTTCGGCGGGCACGAGGAACGCGAGCAGACCCTGAACCAGTTGCTGTCGGAGATGGATGGCTTCGACGCGCGCAAGGCCATCATCATCATGGCCGCGACCAATCGCCCGGAAGTGCTCGACCCGGCGCTGCTGCGCCCGGGGCGTTTCGATCGGCAGGTCCTGGTCGACAAGCCAGACGTGAAGGGACGCGAGGCGGTGCTGAAGATTCACGTCCGCAACGTGAAGCTCAACGCCGCCGTGGACCTGCGGAAGGTGGCGGCGCGCACGGCGGGTTTTGCCGGCGCCGACCTGGCGAATCTGGTCAACGAGGCCGCCCTGCTGGCTGCCAGGCGCGATGGCGAAACCGTGGAAATGCACGACTTCGACGAAGCGATCGACCGCTTGATCGCCGGGCTCGAGAAGAAGCGCGTGATGAGCACGAAGGAACGCGAGATCGTCGCCTACCACGAGTCGGGCCACGCCATTGTCGCGAGCGTGCTGCCCAACATGGATCCGGTCCACAAGATTTCGATCGTCGCCCGCGGCTTCGGTGCGCTCGGCTACACCATGCAGTTGCCGCTTGAGGAGCGCTACCTGATGCAGAAGGGTGATCTGCTGAACCAGATGGCCATCCTGCTGGGCGGACGCGCGGCCGAAGAGATCGCGATCGGTGAAATCTCCACTGGCGCGCAGAATGACCTGCAGCGCGTGTCTGACCTCGCCCGCTCGATGGTGACCGAATGGGGCATGAGCGAGCGGCTCGGGATGATCAACTTCGACCCGCCCCGCCGTGGCCGCTTCCTCGACCTGGGCATGCCGATCGAGCGCGGCCTGTATAGCGATGACACGGCTCGGATGATCGACGACGAGGTCAAGCAGATCATCACCGGCGCCCACAATGAGGCCCGCCGCATTCTGCGCGAGTATCGCGAGGTGCTTGAACGGGTCACCCGGCGGTTGCTCGAGAAAGAAGTGATGGAGGGCGACGAACTGAGGGAACTGATGGCCGCCCCAACGCCGCAGCCCGTCGAGTCGTCGACCTGATCCCCGATCCTTGATCCCTAATCCCCGGATCCCGAGTATAGTTTCGGCCGAGGTTCCTCCTTGGCCGAACTGTTTGTCCAGAACTACAGCCCCGTGGCCGGCAGCGTGTTGCTGTCGGCGCTTGTTGCCTCCCTGCCGCCGATCCTGCTGGCGCTGTGCCTGGCGGTGCTGCGGATCGCGCCGTGGAAGTCGGCGATCGTCGGCGCGGGTAGCGCTTTCGTGCTGGCGTGGGTGGTCTGGGGCATGCCGCTCGGGCTGACGGTGGCGGCCGCCACGCACGGCATGGCCTTCGGGCTGTGGCCGATCTGCTGGATCGTCTTCTGCTCGGTGATGTTCTACAACCTGTCGGTCGAGAGCGGCGACTTCGACGTAATTCGCCGGTCGCTGGCGCGGCTCACGACCGACCGTCGCATCCAGATCCTGCTGGTGGCATTCTGCTTCGGTGCGCTGATCGAGGGCATTGCCGGGTTCGGCGCTCCGGTGGCGATTACCGCGGCGATGCTGGCGGGTCTCGGCTTCGAGCCGATCATGGCCGCGGTGCTGGCGCTGATCGCCAATACCGCGCCGGTGGCCTTCGGCTCGCTGGGCATTCCGGTGACCACCCTCGGCGGCCTGATCGCGCCCATGCTGGGCGAAGACGTCCAGACCACGACCCGCGCGCTGTCGGCCATGGTCGGCCGCCAACTGCCCTTCTTCTCGCTGATCATTCCCGCCTACCTGGTCGTGCTGTACGCCGGCTGGGGGCGCATGCTGGCCGTCTTCCCCGCCGTGTTCACAGCCGGCCTCTCCTTTGCGATCGGCCAGTTCCTGGTCTCCAACTACGTCGGGCCCGAACTGACCGATACGCTGGCGGCGCTGTTCTCGCTGGCGTCGGTGGCGCTGCTGCTGAAGTTCTGGAGTCCCAAGGACGGCTACGTCGACGGCCGTCCGGTCGTGGCGGAGACCATTACCGACCACGCGTCGCGGGTCAGCCGCGCCTATGCCACCTACGGCATCCTGATTGTGACCGTGCTGATCGGCCAGGTCGGTAACTTCGCCGGCATGTCGCAGTTGCAGCCACCGGCCAACGTGACGGCACTGCTGCGGTGCGGCCAGATTGGCAACAAGCTGTGTCCGGAACCGTGGATTGGCGAATCGGCCGTCGTCGCGCCCCAGGGCTTCCGCTTCCCGGTGTGGGAGTTCAGCTGGCCCGGCGCGTTCAACACGGTTGACGGCAAGCCGTCGCCGATTGTGCAGCGCCAACCACCGGTAGTCGCGGCGACCTCGCCGTATGCGCTGACCTATCGACTCGATTTCATGGCGACCGCGGGCACCTTGGTGCTGTTTGCGACGTTCATCGCCCTGATTCCGATGGTGTTGGCGGGCGCGAGGCCGGGCATCCTCGGCGTCGCTTTTCGCAAGACTGCTGCGCAGCTGCGACTGCCGATCGTCACCATCGCGTTCATCCTCTCGATCGCCACGGTGATGAACTATTCAGGCATGACCTCGTCGATGGCGTTGGCCCTGGCGCAAACCGGGTGGCTGTTCCCGTTCTTCTCGGCGTGGCTGGGCATGCTGGGTGTGTTCCTGACCGGCAGCGACACCTCGTCCAACACGCTGTTTGGTCCCCTGCAGGCGACCACGGCCAAGGTGTCTGGGCTTGATCCGGTCCTGATGTCGGCGACCAACAGTTCGGCCGGCGTGATGGGCAAGATGATCAGCCCCCAGAACCTCTCGGTCGGCGCCGCCGGCGTCGGTGCCGTCGGTCGCGAGGGCGAGATCTTCTCGAAGGTGATCATCCACAGCCTGGTCCTGACCACGCTGATGGGACTGCTCGCGATGTTTCAGCAGTATGTCGTGCCGTGGATGATCCCGAAGCTTTAGGGCCGGTCGGGCTAGTCGCCTAGATCTCGGGTGGCGCTGGTGGATTCGCTCTCGGTCCCGGCGCCGCCTCGTTGCCAACAAATCCGCACGCCTTGTGCGAGCCATCGCAGAACGGCTTCTGCGCCGACTGGCCGCAACGGCACAGCGAGAACGGCTTCTTCGGCACGACGTACTCGGCGCCGGTCCAGTCAACCAGCTTCACATCCTCGCCCTCGACCAGCAGCGAACCGTTCTCTCGAACCTTGATTGTGACCATTGAGTCTCCGGCGGCACTGAAGTGCCGCCCTTCTGGCAATCTCGCCGTGGGCTATCCCCGCTGCATCGCCGAGAGGAACTCGGCGTTGTTCTTGGTTTTCCCCATCTTGTCCAGCAGCAGCTCCATGGCTTCGACTGGCGACAGCGGATTGAGGACGCGCCTGAGCACGTAAATGCGGCTCAGGTCTTCCTTGGTGTGCAGCAACTCTTCCTTGCGGGTGCCGCTCTTCAGGATGTCGATCGCCGGGAAGGTGCGCTTGTCCGACAGCTTGCGATCCAGGTGGATCTCCATGTTGCCGGTGCCCTTGAACTCCTCGAAGATCACATCGTCCATGCGCGAACCGGTATCGACGAGCGCGGTGGCGACGATGGTCAGCGAGCCACCCTCCTCGATGTTGCGGGCGGCGCCGAAGAAACGTTTGGGTTTCTGCAGTGCATTGCTGTCGAGACCACCTGAGAGCACCTTACCCGAGGCGGGAATCACGGTGTTGTAGGCGCGGGCCAGGCGCGTCACGGAATCGAGCAGGATGAGCACATCCTTCTTGTGCTCGACCAGGCGCTTCGCTTTCTCGATCACCATCTCGGCGACCTGCACGTGGCGCTGGGCTGGCTCGTCAAACGTCGATGAGATGACCTCGCCGTCGACCGACCGCTGCATGTCGGTGACTTCTTCCGGGCGCTCATCAATCAGCAGGACGATCAGGTAGACCTCGGGGTGATTCTTTGCCACCGACTGGGCGATGCTCTGCAGCAGCATGGTCTTGCCGGTGCGGGGCGGCGCGACGATCAGACCGCGCTGGCCCTTGCCAAGCGGCGTCATCAAGTCCATCACGCGCGCCGAGAGGTTCTCGGCTTCGGTCTCGAGCTTGATGCGCTCGAGCGGGTAGAGCGGCGTGAGGTTTTCGAAGAACAACTTCTCACGTGCCTGGTCGGGGGCCTCGAAGTTGACCGCTTCGACCTTGATCAGTGCGAAGTAGCGCTCCCCTTCCTTCGGCGGGCGAATCTGGCCCGACACGGTGTCGCCGGTCTGCAGGTCGAACTTACGGATCTGCGAGGGCGACACGTAGATGTCGTCGGGACCGGGCAGGTAGTTGTAATCGGGGGCGCGCAGGAAGCCGAAGCCGTCAGACAGTAACTCGAGCACGCCTTCCGAGAAGATGAAACCACTGAGCTCGGTTTGCGCCCTGAGGATCTGGAAGATCAACTCCTGCTTGCGCATGCCGGTCGCGCCGGCGACCTCCAGGTCCTTGGCGACCTGGGTGAGATGCTGAATGCTCATCTCCTTCAGTTCGGTGATGTTGAGGCCGGGACGCTTGCCTTCCTGGATGGCATGTTCCGCCGATTCGGCGGCGACATCAGGCTGGGGCGGTGGTTGGTGGCCGCCACCGCCGCGGTGCGGACCATGACGCTTGTGACTGGGCATGCAGGTTATTCCAAGATACGTCTGGCTCGGGTTGTCAGGTTCTGGAAAAGCTCGGGGAACGAAACAGCGGCAAAACCGGAAGAAACTGCCAGTAGTATACCAGAAGTGCATCGCATCACCCTCCCCCTTCTTGTACTGGCGGCGGTCACGTTCTTCGCCGGCCTGGGGCGGGGGGCCATTACCGATTCAGACGAGGCTTTTTACGCCGACTCAGCCCGTGAAATGGTGGTGTCGGGGGACTGGGTCACGCCGTATTACAACTACGAACCTCGCTTCCAGAAGCCGGTGCTGTATTACTGGCTGACGGCGGCGGCATCCCTGGTGCTTGGCGACAGCGAAATGGCGGCCCGGCTGTGGGCGGCCATGGCCGGGTTGGGACTGGTGCTGGTCACGGCCGCGGCCGGCCGGCGCTGGTATGACGAGTCAACCGGGCTACTGGCCGGCGCCATTGTCGCCACCAACTTCGGCTACTTCTCGATCGGGCGCATGGCCTTGCCCGACCTGCCGCTGGCGTTCTGCATCACGCTGGCGATCTGGGCGGCGCTCGTCGCGACGCTCGAGCAGGAACGCTCGCCGCGCAAGTTCGTCGTGCTGGCCGCGCTGGCGCTGGGGCTCGGCTTTCTGACCAAAGGTCCGGTCGGCCTGATCATCCCGGTCATCGTGATCGTCCCGGTACTCATGATTGAGCGCCGCTCCATCGCGCTCACGCCGAGCGACCTCCTGCTCGGCTTCGTCGTGATGATCGCGGTGGCCGTGCCGTGGTACGTCGTGATGTGGTTCCGTCACGGCAACGAGTACTTACAGGGCTTCTTCATCGGCGACAACTTTGACCGGTTCGCGACCGACCGCTTCAACGATCCGCGCCCGTGGTGGTTCTACTTCCCGATCGTGGCCGGTGGATTGCTGCCGTGGACCCCGTTGGCGCTGGTCTGGATGGGGCCGCTCACGCAGTGGGTGCGGCGCCGGCGCGACCTCAGCACGATCGACCTGCGGTTGCTGCTGTGGGCCGCGCTGCCGCTGGCGTTCTACTCGTTGTCGGTCGGCAAGCAGCCTCGCTATATCCTGCCGGTGTTGCCGCCTCTCGCGCTGCTGCTCGCCTCGTCGATCGTCGAACGCACGCAGGAATGGCGCGGGTTCGACGGGGCCCGCTCGCGTCCGCGCCGGGCGACCGGCATCGTCGTGGGGTCGCTCTTGAGCGGGGCGTTCTTTGTCGCGCTGGGCGGCCTGCTCTACCGGGTGCAACCGCTGCTGATTAATGTGGCGCCGATCTTCACGCAGGTGGCCGCCGGCATTATCGCCGCGTCGGGGCTGTTGATTGGGCTGTTCGCGATCTCGAGCCATTGGCGCACGGCGCCGGTCGTCATCGCGCTCGCCGCGGCGGTGTCGCTGCCGGCTCTGCAGTACGGCGGGTGGTCGAGCGGTGGTGACGATACCATCCGGCAAATGGCGCGACTGGTCCAACAACAGCGGACCGCCCACGAAGCCGTCGGCACCTACCAGGTGTTTGTCCGCAACTTGGTGTTCTACGCGCACACCAGGACCACCGACATCATCACCGACGAGCAGGCCGCGCAGTTTCTGGCGCAAGCCGGACGAGCGTTAATGGTGGCGCCGGCCGACGTAGTCGACCGGCTCGAACGCGAGCGGGGATTAACGCTGGTGCGGATTGCCGAACTGCCCTACTTCAACGAAGCGGGCGTCCGCGTGCGCACGTTGCTGTGGCCCGACGCGGCACGCGACTTGACCCGCGTCGTGCTGGTCGCGAACCGCTAGCGTCCTTCCCAAGCCTCAAGCCCCTGTAACCCACGCGTGGAGCGTGTTTCGCACCGACAGGAGGTCTTGTCCCGTTCCCGGCATAATCAGCCAGCCCCCCTCCCGTCGCTTCAAGACCACCACGCCCTGATCCACTTGCGCTGACACAAACTCCACCCGCGGGAACGACCGGCGGCGCATTAGGCTGACCACGTGCATGGTGTCTGGCTCGAGGACGATTTTCGAGGCGATGGCGTCGGCCGCGGCGGCAATGGCAAAGGCCGCGACGACCATGCCGGCATACCGCAACAGGTACGAGTCGCCGTAGAAGAAGAAATACGACGACATCCCGAGGAACGCCAGCGCAGCGGCGCCGATGGCGGCCAGCACCCATGACGCCATGCGGATCGTGATGGGGGCCATAATCGGCAAACCTAAAAGGTTTGTCGCCACCTATCGGTTGGCGGGGGTCGGAATCTTGCCGCTCTTCTCGAGCGCGGCGATGAACGCAAACATGCGGTCGACCCCCTCGCGCAGACGCTCGATCGAGGTCGCGTACGACAACCGGAAGAAACCCGGCGCGTCAAAGCCCTCACCTGGCGTGATCGCCACCGCGACCTCTTTCAGCATGGCCTCGGCCAGCTCGCTGGTGGTCTTGATGCCCGTCGGCGACAGCAGGTCGGCCACGTACGGAAACAGGTAAAACGCGCCCGAGGGCTTGACGCAGACGATGCGCGGATCCGCGGTGAGCCAGCCATGCACGGCATCACGCCGCCTGCGGTAGTCGTCAAGCATCACCGTGACCTCGTCCTGGGGACCCGTCAAGGCGGCAATCCCCGCCTTCTGCGTGATCGAGTTGATGTTCGAGGTCGAGTGACCCTGCAGGACGTTGCACTGGGCGATCAGCGCCTTCGGTCCGATGGCCCAGCCGCACCGCCAGCCGGTCATGGCATAGCTTTTTGAAGCGGAACTGCAGATGACGGTCCGGTCAGGCATCCGGTCGAGCAGGATCTTGACCAGGTTGTGCGGGACCGGGTCATAGATCAGGTGCTCGTAGGTCATGTCGGCGATCACCCAGATGCCGCGGGCGGCGGCCGCATCAGCGATGGCGATCATGTCGGCCTCCGCAATCAAGGCGCCGGTCGGGTTGCAGGGCGAGTTGACGATGATCGCCTTCGTCTTTGGCGTGAAGGCATCGATCATGGCGCCGGCCTTGATCGCAAACCCGTCCTCGCGATGCGTCTGCACCACCACCGGTGTCGCGTCGGCCAGCTTGATCTGATCGACGATGGTCGGCCAGAAGGGGCCGTGCGTGATCACCTCATCACGCCGGTCGAATAGCACCATGGCGGCGTTGTAGAGCGCCTGCTTGGCGCCGGCAGAGATGATCACCTGGTCGGCCTTGATCGAGACGCGGTAACGCGAGCTGTAATCGTGAGCGACGGCATCGCGGAACTCCACCACGCCCGCCGCGGGGGTGTATTTCGTAAAGTTGGCATTGAGCGCAGCGTGCGCAGCGTCCTTGACATGTTTCGGCGTGCCGAAGTCGGGCTCGCCCGCGCCCAGGTCAACCACGTCCACGCCAGCGCGGCGCAGGCGGTCGGCTTCTGCCGACACCTTCAAGGTGGGTGACACGCTGACGCAGCTCATACGGCTTGCAAAGGTCATCGATCTGGTCCTTGTCTAATCCTGAATCTTGGGTCGTCCGGCTCGCTTGGCCCGCAGTCGCTCTTCGACGACCGGCGGTACCAGCCCGTCAATCTGACCGTTCAGCATGAACACTTCTTTGATCAGCCGCGAGCTGATGTAGGTGTACTGCTCGGCCGGCATCATGAACACGGTCTCGATGCCGGGCGCCAGATGGCGATTCATCAGCGCCATCTGGAACTCGTATTCGAAGTCCGAGATCGCACGCAGGCCGCGCACCAGAACCGAGGCGCCCTTACGCTGCGCATACTCGACCAGCAGGCCATCAAACGTCTCGACCTGCACGTTGGGCCGGCCCTTAAACACTTCCTGGATCAAGGCGACGCGCTCGGCCTCTGAGAACAGCGGCGTCTTCTCGACATTGACCAGGATCGCGACGATGATCTTGTCGAAAATCTTCGCGCCGCGTTCGATGATGTCGACGTGGCCGTTGGTCAGTGGATCAAACGATCCGGGATAGATGGCGATGCGAGTCGGTGGCGGCTGGCTCATTGGTAGAAACTCAGGGCACTGTCGCCCGACTTGACGGTGCGCGTCACGGTGAGGCCCGCAGGGGCCGGGGGTGTCACGCGTGACGCGTGCTCGAGGACGAGCACCGCACCGGGATTGCGCTGGCTGGCGGCGTCGCGAACGGCAGCGGCCACCGCCGGGTAGTCGTATGGCGGATCCAGCACGATGATGTCGAACGGACCGCCCTGAATGGGCCGCGCCAGTGCGCGCTCCACGTTGTCGCGGATGATCTGACAGCGATTGTCCTCACCGCACAGCGCGCGGTTGTCCTCGATCAGCGCCACCGCCCGTCGGTCCTGTTCCACGCAGGTGGCCGCCGCCGCGCCGCGGCTCAACGCTTCAAGCGCAATGGCGCCAGTGCCGGCAAAGACGTCAAGGACGCGGGCGTCCATGACATGGGGCGCGAGGATATTGAACAAGGTCTCACGCAGCTTATCCGAAGTCGGGCGCAAGCCGTCCCACTTTGGCGCCTTCAACCCCCTGCCCTTATTCGTGCCGGCGATGATCCTCATGGCGCGCTAACCAACGGTGATGAGGCCGAACTGGCGCTGCCACACGCTGCGCACGTAGGCCTGTTGTTCGAGGCTGAGCGTCCCTGCGTCGACGCGCACTCGCGCTTCCTCGTGGGCGCGCTCCAGCAGGTCGAGGTCGCGCGTGAGGTCGCCGGCGCGCAAGGTCGGCAGGCCCGACTGCCGCGTGCCGAAGAAGTCGCCGGGGCCACGCAGTTGCAGGTCCCGCTCCGCGATCACAAAGCCGTCGGAGGTCTCTACCATGGCCTTCAACCGCTCCCGTGCATCGTCGGTCCACGGCGCCTGGTACAGCAACACGCAGGTCGAGGCGTGCTCGCCGCGCCCGATGCGACCGCGCAACTGATGTAACTGCGACAGCCCGAACCGCTCGGCGTGCTCGACCACCATGAGGCTGGCGTTGGCCACGTCGACGCCCACTTCGACCACCGTCGTCGAGACCAGCAATTGGAGGGCACCGCTGGCGAAGGCGCGCATCACCTGCTCCTTCTCATCCCCCTTCATCCGTCCATGCAGCAGCGCGACGGTGAACTCGGGGAACACGTCCGTCAGTTCTGCCGCCATCGCCGCGGCGGCCTTCAGATCGATCTTCTCGGACTCTTCGACCAGCGGGTAGATCGCGTAGACCTGGCGGCCGCGCTTGATCTCGTCGCGGATCATCGCATAGACCTCGTCGCGGCGTGAGTCGGCCTTGAGCAGCGTGCGGATCGGCTTGCGGCCGGGAGGCAGGCCGCGAATCACCGACACTTCCATGTCGCCACACTCGGTCAGCGCCAGGGTTCGCGGAATGGGCGTGGCCGTCATCACCAGCACGTCGGGGTTCAGTCCCTTGGCGGCCAGCGTGCCGCGCTGCACGACGCCGAAGCGATGCTGCTCGTCGATCACGGCGAGTGCCAGCGACTTGAACGTGACGTGCTCCTGCACCAAGGCCTGGGTGCCAACCACCAGGTTGATCTCGCCGCGCTGGATCGCGGGCAGCAGATCGCGGCGGGTGGCCGCCGTCACCCGTCCCGTCAGCAGCGCCGTTCGATACGGCCGGCCGGCCAGCACCTTCACGATCGTGCGGTAGTGCTGCTCGGCAAGAATCTCGGTCGGCGCCATCACCGCGACTTGGAAGCCGTTGTCCATGGCCACCACCGCCGCGAGCAGCGCGACAATGGTCTTGCCGGCGCCGACGTCGCCCTGCAGCAGTCGCTGCATGGGCCAGGGCTGTTGTAGGTCCGCGACAATCTCGGCCAACGACTCGCGCTGGCCTGGCGTCAGCTTGAAGGGCAACACTTTCCGCGCGCTCTCGCGAATGCGGTCGTCGACCGCGCAGACGAGTCCCTTCTTGACTTGGGCATTCTCGTGGCGACGCAGCGCAAGGCCGGTCTGGAAGACGAAGAAGTCTTCAAAGATCAATCGACGCTGTGCCGGCGTGGCAAACGCGTTAAGGGCATCAATCGAGGTGCTGGCGTCGGGAAAGTGCGCCTGCCGCAGCGCATCACGCCGGGTGGGCCACTGCTCCTTCGCCAGAATGTCGGCCGGGACCGGATCGAATCCGTCCGGCGGCACCTGCGCCAGCGCCTGCCAGACAAAGCGTCGCTGCATGTTTGGCGTCACACTACCGGTGCGTTCGTAGACGGGCACAATGCGACCGGTGTGCAGGATGTCGAGTTCTTTGCTCCCGGATCCCGGATCCACGATCCCGTCTGGGCCTTCCTTGATGATCTCGAACTCCGGATCGGTGACCTGCAGTCCGCGCGAGCCCCAGAGTTCCACCTTGCCGAACAACACCATGCGCTGGTGCGCGCGGATAACGTCCTTCAGAAAGGCCTGGTTGGGCCACACCACCTGAATCTGGCCGCTGGCATCCTGCACGAGGGCCTGGAACAGCCGGAACCCGGGACGGCGCGTGTGCGCCAGCCCCGCGTTCAGCACTTCCCCGCTGATCGCCGCGGTCATGCCCGGGCGCAACGAGATGATCGTTTGCAGGCGGCTGCGGTCTTCGTAGCGGCGCGGAAAACGGAACAGGAGATCTTCGACCGTGTTCAGGCCGGCCTTCTTCAGGTCGGCGGCCTTGCGCGGACCGACCCCCTTGAGGAACTGCAAGGGCAGCTGGAGGACGTCCTCGGTCACGGGCACTACTGCACGACGGTGAAACGACCGCTCGTGACGTCGATGCGTCGAATCTCGGCGGGCAGCTCGAACGTGTCGTCGATAGACGAGCCGCCGGGATTGTCGGCAGTCCGGGTGAAGTAGTTCACCATCTGAGCCAGCAGCGACTTGGGTACCGGAAGGCCACTGACGTCGGCGTGCTCCAGCTCGAAGCGGCCCTTGCCCTCGGCCGTCACAATTCGGCCGACGGCGCTCACCGGCAGCTTGCCGGTCAGGTAGCTGGTGGGCTCGAACCAACCGCCGCGACTCTGCTTCTGCCGCACGACGTCCAGGTCCACCACCGCGCGGCCCGTGACGCGCCCGTCGCCGTGAAGTATGAGCACGGGCTCGGTCAAGCCGGTGGGCAACAGCGGGCCGGATTTGTACTTCAGGTACGAGTTGGTCTCATCCTCGTTAAACGGCGTCGGGCGTGGCGCCTTCGCCCTGGTCGCCGCGTTCGCCTGGACGGCGACGATCTTCTTCTCGAATGACTCAGCGAGCTCGGACGTGAGCGGCATGGCGGCCACGGCTGTGGCGGAAACGATCACGCTGATAAGCAGCACCGTTCGTGCACGCAACATGGTTCCATTCTACCCGCCTTCGCGACCACTGGTCGCTACGGCGCGGCGGGCGCTGTCGTCAGGGACGGGAGTCTCGCCGGAGCTCATCCCAGTCATTCGAGCGGAGGCGGACGACGCACCGGCGGCTGCTGGCCGGGCAGTTGCTGATTGGGACGGTTCTGCTGACGCGCCCGCATCAGCAACGCGAGCTTGCGCCGCTCGATCTGCTCTTCAAAAATTCGAAAGCGGGCCTGTTGCCGAAGGTCGAGCACCTCATCCACCGAGGTGTAGGCCTTGCGCAGCTCGGCGGCGGTGCGCGACTCCAGTTCCTGCAACGCCGCGAGCCGCTCCTTCAGAGCCGCGTCCTCGACCACTTTGCGCCGCGGGGCGCTCAGGCGCTGCAACTCACCCATCAAGCGAAACCGCTCCTGCTGATTCCGGCGTCGCGTCTCCTGCAACGCGCGCAGGCGCGTCAGGAACGGCGCGTACTGGTCGTCGGTCAGCTCGAGCGCCTGCTGCGCCTCCATCACGAGATAGGCGTCGAACAGCTTCTGGATCTCGGCGGGGCTCATGTCACCGTTGTCGAGACCTCGCAGCGGCTGGCGCGGCCCCTGTGGCTGGGCCTGAAAGTCCTGTGCCGAGGCGGCGCCCGCGAGTGCGCCGGCCAGAAGGGTCGCCGTCAGAACCGTGCGAACAGTCATCATGATTTGGCCCGTGTGAGCTCTGCCTGCAGCAGTCGCGTTAACTCTTGTTGTTCCAAAGCGGTCAGTTCGAGCACCGCCCGATCGGCGGCGCCCGGCGCGACGATCAGGCCGGCCGAGACCGCCGTCTCCCAATCGAAGTCGCCGACCAGGTCAGCAACGACGGCAAAGCCATCGTCAAGCGTGCTCGCCGCGGCCTCGCTGTTCGCCACGGCTGATTCCATCGGCACCTCCCGTGGGAGGGACACGGCCAGCGCCACGACGATTAGCGCGAGCGCGGCGATGGGGGCGAGTACCGGCCAGCGCAGCCAACGGCTCCACCCACCCGCCGCCAGGGGTTCGGTGTCGATCGCGGTGCGAACCCTTTGCGATAACTGCCCCCAGAACAACGGTGACGGTTCGGGCACCGCGACGGCGAGCGCTTCACTCAGCACGCCGGCAAGATCGGCCACCTGTTGGCGGCATTCCGTGCAGGTGTCGAGATGCTGTTGAGGCGAGGCGTCGAGCGTCCCTTCGACAATGTCGATCAGTTCGGCGGATGTCAGGTGCGTCATGGTTCACGACCGAGGAGCTTCTTCAAGTTGGCCAGCGCGTGAAAAAAATTAGCCTTGGTCGCCCCCACGGAGCTGCCGAGGATGTCGGCAATCTGCTGGTGCGACAGGTCGTGATAAGTCCGCAGGACAAGCGTCGCGCGTTGTTTCTTGGGCAACGAGGCGATGGCCTTTCGCACGGTGGCGGCTCGCTCTGCTCGCAGCAGCGCCGCCTGCGCGCCCTCGACGCGGGTGTCTTCGAAGTGGTCCGTCGACTCGATCGAATCAGTCGGCAGCGTCTTGAGGCTCACCCGGTTGAGGCACACGTTCACGGCAATTCGGTAGAGCCAGGTCGAGAGTGTCGAGTGACCCTTGAAAGTCTTGAGGCCGCGCCAGGCCCGCACGAACGACTCCTGTGACAGGTCGCTGGCGTCCTCGTGATTGCCGACGAAGCGATAGCAGACCTGATACACGGTGCGGCGATGACGCTCGACAATTACGTCGAATGCTTCGCGCCGGCCGTCAATCGACGCCGCAACCAAGGCCGCATCGTCCATGCCGAAGCACCCAGTCGCGGTGGCGTCAGGAGCGTCGGGCGTCACGACGGTGACCGTCCACCCGGCTGTGACTGCCGGGGCCCACGCAATGCGAACTGCCGTTCCATGTGTCATGACCGCGTGCCTCTGCTGTGGGGATTAGACCGGCAGGGGCGCTGAAGGTTAAACGAAGTATGGGGCAAGTCGGGTCGGTCGATCTGGCTGCGGTTGACTTTCGCCTCTTGTTTGCTTACGCTTCCTGTTCTGGGCGAAGAAACGGAGCAACCTCAGTCACTCCGGGGGCCACCATATGCAACCACTGACCAAGCGTCAACGCGAGATTCTCGACTACTTGAACGAATTCATCCAGCTGCATGGGTATGCCCCGAGCCTGGAGGAGATTGGCGAACGGTTCAGCCTGTCGTCTCTGGCGACGGTGCACAAGCACCTGACCAACCTGCAGGAGAAGGGCTTCATCCGCCGCGCCTGGAACCGCAGCCGCTCAGTGGAACTGCTCCCCAGCCGGTCTGGCGGCCGAGCCGTCGAGTTGCCGATGTTGGGCTATGTGGCGGCCGGCATGCCGATCGAAGCGGTCGCCAATACCGAGACCATCAGCGTCCCTGACTCGCTCATCGCCGGCAAGCGCGACACCTACGTGCTGCGCGTGCGCGGCGAGTCGATGATCGACGAGCAGATCCGCGACGGCGACTGGGTGATCGTCGAAGACCGCAAGACCGCGGACAACGGCGACATGGTGATCGCGCTGGTCGGTGGCCAGGATGTGACTCTGAAGAAGTTCTACAAAGAGGCCAACCGCATTCGCCTGCAGCCGGCCAATCCGAGCATGCTCCCGATTTATGTCGAGCCAGATGGCGTGCAGATTCAAGGCGTGGTGGTCGGCGTGATGCGCAAGTACTAGGGGACTGACCCCGAGCAGGCGGTTCCGAGGAGTCGGTCCCCGTCGCAGGGGTGATAGCCTAGAGCCAGCAGGCCCCAAACCATGAGCGACCGCAAACAGATCAATTTCTCCATCGTCCCCGAGGACGGCGGACCCGAACCGCGCACCTACGCTAATTTCTGCGCGGTCAACCACACCCCATTCGACTTCACACTCACCTTCTGCGAGGTGCAGCCGCTCTCGGAGAAAGAGATCCGCGAGGCCGAGGCGGAGCACGTCGTTCGGGCGCCCGTTCGCGCCAGGATCGTGCTGCCGGTGCAGTTCATCCCGACGCTGATCGCCGCGCTGCAGGAGAACATGCGCGTCTATTCGGAATCGCACCAGCCGCCGTCGCCCGTGCCTCCCGGTAAGGGTCCCATTCACTAGCGTGAAGACCCCGGCCGCGGTGACGCGCATCTTCGACGGACTCGATCGGCACTACCCCGACGCCGACACGGAGTTGGCGCATCGCAACGCCTTCGAACTGCTGTCGGCGACGATGTTGTCGGCGCAGTCCACCGACGCGCGCGTGAACCTCGTCACGCCGGCGCTGTTCGCGCGTTTTCCGGACGCCAAGGCCGTAGCTGGGGCGGAGGCCGCGGAGCTTGAGACGCTCATTCACGCGACGGGCTTCTTTCGCCAGAAGGCTAAATCGTTGATCGGCATGGCGACGATCCTGGTCAAGGAACACCAGGGCAAGGTCCCGCCGTCGATGGCGGCGCTGGTCGCGTTGCCCGGCGTGGGGCGCAAGACCGCCAACGTCGTTCTGGGACACGCGCTCGGTGTCCCCGGCTTGCCCGTGGATCGGCATGTCCTGCGGGTCGCGGGTCGCATTGGTCTCGTCCACGGCGACGATCCGGTGAAGGTCGAGCAGCAACTGTGCGACCTGCTTCCGCCCAAGCGCTGGACGCGGGCGTCCGATGACCTGATTCTTCACGGCCGCCGCATCTGCAAGCCAAAGCCGAACTGCCCGATCTGCAACGTCCGCAAGGACTGCGACTTCCTGGCAAAGGGGTTCACCACCAAGCCGGTGAAGCAGGCTCGACGATGACGCGCGGGCAGTTCGACGAACTCGTCCGTGAGGCAATCGACCGCATCCCGAGCCGTTTCGCGCGCGCGATCCAGAACGTCGCCATCATCGTCGAGGATGAACCGTCTGATGACCTCCTCGATGAGATGGCGATCGAGGACGGTGAGACGTTGTTTGGGCTCTACGAGGGTACGCCGCTCACGCAACGGTCGGGGTATGGCAACGCGCTGCCGGATCGGATCACGCTGTTCAGGGGCCCCATCGAAGACGACTGCGAGGACGACGAGGATGAAATCTTGGTTGAGATTGGCCTGACTCTCATCCACGAACTCGGACACTACTTCGGGATGGAGGAGCACGAGATCGCTCCGCACGAAGAGCGCTGGGGCCGCGGCGAGGAAGACCCGGCTGAGGTTGATGCTGCCGGCGACCGGGAGCCAGACCGGTGAGGGCCCGCAAGCGATTCGGCCAGCACTTCCTGGAACCGGCGTGGGTCGCGAAGGTCGTCAAAGCCGTCGATGCCAAGCCTGAGGAGAGCATTCTCGAGATTGGACCGGGCCGCGCGGCCATCACGCGGCCGCTCGCCGAGCAATGCGGACGGATGCTGGCGGTCGAAGTAGATCGGGACCTCGCCGCTGAACTTGAGGCCACCAAGCCCGCGAACCTGACGGTGGTGGTCGGCGACGTGCTCGAAGTCGACCTGGCGGTCGTGCTGTCGGACTGGCTCGGGGCGCCGCTCGGGCCTGGCCACTCCGTGCGCATTGTCGGTAACCTACCCTACAACATCTCGTCGCCCATCCTGTTCGCCCTGCTCAACCTGGCGGCGACCACGGGCGGTGTGCGCGACGCCATCCTGATGTTGCAGAAGGAGGTCGCTGACCGGCTCGTGGCCAAGGTGGGCACGGGCGACTATGGCGTGCTGACGGTGCTGACCGCGGTCCATGCCGATGTCACCCGGGTCTTATCGTTGCCACCGGGCGCGTTTCGGCCCGCGCCACAGGTCCACTCCGCCGTGGTTCGCCTCGCCTTCCGGCCACCTGACGTAGACATTCCTGATATGGCCGGCTTCGTCCGGATGGTCCGGACGACCTTCACGCAACGCCGCAAGACCCTGTCGAATGCCTTGAAGCCGTTTGGCCTGGAACGGTCGGTCGCGCCGGTGCAGGCGCTGGCCGCCGCCGGGGTGGACGGACAACGGCGTCCAGAGACCCTGAACCTGGCCGAGATGGCCGCCATCTTCCGCGCCTTCCACGGCCACAGATTAAACACAGATTAGGCACCCACCGGGCGAGCCGGAAGTTGAAGCTGTGCTATGCTTTCCGACGAAACCCGCCCGTGTTACAGGCGCTCCCAGCGGCCTGAAACAGGTGACCTTGCCGGCTCGCCAGAGTCCACGGTTGCCTCGCAGATTTGTCTAGGCGTGTTCGTCACGCCTGGCTGGGGTATCTATCGAATGAGTGTGTCCGTGCCGGCGGCTCTGGCCGCGGCGCTTGCAGTCGACGTGGTGCCGCTCGGCGGCCTTGGCGAGTTCGGCCTCAACATGATGGCCATCTCGTGTGGGGATACCACCATCGTTGTCGACGCCGGTGCGATGTTCCCTGAAGCCGATCAACCAGGTGTGGACCTGATCGTGCCAGACCTGGCCTATCTCGAGAGCCGCAAGGGCCAGGTCAAGGCGCTGGTCCTCACCCACGGTCACGAAGATCACATCGGCGCGGTGCCGTACGTGCTGCCACACATCGACGGCCCGATCTACGGCACCCCGCTGGCGCTGGCGTTTGCGGGCAAGAAGCTGGAGGAGCACGAGCTCGATCCCAAGACCGTGGCGGTGCGGCCCGGTGACGTCATTACCATCGGCCCGTTCACGCTGGAGTTCATCCGCGTGACGCACAGCATGCCCGACTGTGTCGCCATCGTCATCCGGACGCCACAGGGCATCCTCCTGCACACCGGTGACTTCAAGGTCGACCAGACGCCGATGGATGGCGAGGCCTTCGACCTGCACCGCTTCGCCCAGCTCGGCGCTGAGGGCGTGCTGGCGATGTTCTGTGACAGCACCAACATCGATCGACGCGGCTACACCGGTTCGGAGAAGGAAGTCGAAGACGGCTTCGAGGAAATCTTCACCAGCACCGAAGGCAAGATTGTCGTCGCGACGTTTTCGTCGAGCCTCTATCGCCTGCAAATCGTCGCCGACCTGGCCGCGCAGTTCGATCGTAAACTGGCGTTTGTCGGCCGTGGCATGAACGAGAACTCGGTGATTGCGCAGCGGCTCGGTCACCTGCACCTGCAGTCAGGCGTGACGATCAAGGACAGCGACGTGCCGATCTTTCCGGCGCAAGACGTGGTGTGCCTGGTCACCGGTTCGCAGGGCGAAGCCAATGCCGCCCTCTCACGGATCGCGATTAACGACCACCGGCACGTCAAGCTGGTCGAGGGCGACCGCGTGGTGATCTCGGCCCGCGCGATCCCGGGTAACGAAAAGTCCATCGGCCGCGTGCTGAACCACATTGCCCGCCGTGGCGTCGACGTGGTGACCGAGTCGAGCAAGCACGTGCACGTCTCCGGTCATGGTTCCGAAGAAGAGCTCAAGCTGGTGCTGTCGCTCGTGCGGCCAAGGTACTTCGTGCCCATCCACGGCGAGTTTCGACAGCTCGCCCGGCACGCCAAGGTGGCGGGGTTCGTTACTCGTGGACTGCCGTCCCCGGTCGAGGTGCTGACTGCCGAGAACGGCGACGTGATCCGGTTCAACGCCGAGGGTGGCGGCATCGTCGACAAGGCGCCGTCCGGTCGCATCCTGATTGATGGCACGCGCACTGGCGAGGTCGACGACGAAGTGCTACGCGACCGGCGGCATATCTCCATCGACGGGATCATTATGCCGGTGGTGGCTATCAACGGGCGCACTGGCATCATCGAAGGCGTGCCGGAGCTGGTGGCGCGCGGATTTGTGAGCGACGAGAGCACGGCCGACATGCTGATCGAGGGCGCTCGGGTCGTCAGCAGCGCGATTGCGGAATGCAGCGTTGAAGAACGAACCGACCCAGGTTTGATGAAGGAACGCATTCGCACGGAAGTGCGGCGATTCCTGAAGAAACGCACGGGCCGGCGGCCAATGGTACTACCGGTAGTGATTGAAATTTGAGGAGAGACTGAAGTGGCAGCATCTGGATCCGCCCTCTCGCGCCGCGTCAATGAGGTGGTTGGCGTCGCGCTGTTTGCGACCACGCTGATCTGGCTGATCGCCCTGGCGACCTACGATCCGAACGACCCGGTGTGGTTCTTCAGCACCGGGGCGCACGACGTGCCGGCGAACTTCGCCGGCCGCGTCGGGGCGTTCCTCGGCGAGCTGTCGTTCCAGTTACTGGGCTACGCCTCGTACCTGCTGCCGGTCATGGTCGCGGTCGCCGGGTGGCACTACTTCTGGTGCACCAAGATCGACGCCGCGTATACCAAGATGACTGGCGCCGCGATGCTGCTGTCGTGCGGCAGTGCCTTCCTGGGACTGACCCTGGGTCGCGTCGACTTTGGCCCGCGTCCGTTCCGTGCCGGCGGCTACCTCGGTGAATGGCTCGGCGGCTTCATGGCGGAGTATCTGAGCCGCACCGGATCGGTGATCGTCATTCTCGCGTTGATCGTGGCCGCGGTGATTATTTCGACCCAGGTCTCGTTCGGCCGAGTGTTCAGCGCGTTGTTTACCGCCATGCAGGGGCTGGGTTCGCAGGGCGTTGAGTCGCTGCGCCTGTGGCACGAAGAGCGTCGCAAAGCGAAGCAGCGTCGCGAAGTCCTGGTGAAGTACGGCAAGAAAGACAGTGACAGTGCGGCGAAGGCTGACAAGGTCGAGAAGAAGCCGGCGAGAGTCGAGCGCCCTGAAGCCGTGGCCGCGGCAAGAGAACGCATCGCCGCACGAGACCTCGACGACGAAGCGCCGGTGGCTGCTGCCATGCGGACTCCCCCGGTCGTCAAGAAGGCGCCGCCCAAGACACCGATGGCGACGTCGCTGCCCTTGCCGGAACCCGATCGCACCGTTGAACGGCGACTCGGGTCGTACTCGTTGCCACCGGTGTCGCTGCTTGATGCCCCGAAGGCCGAGCAGAAGATCGACGAGCGCGAACTAATGGAGTCGGCGCGCCTGCTCGAGGAGAAGTGCCGCGAGTTCTCGGTCGAAGGCTCGGTCGTCCAGATTCATCCCGGTCCGGTCGTCACTACGTTCGAGTTCAAGCCCGACGCCGGCGTGAAGTACTCGAAGGTGACCGGCTTGTCTGACGACCTCTGCCTGGCGATGCAGGCCGAGTCAGTGTTGATCGATCGTATTCCCGGCAAGGCCACCGTCGGCATCCAGATTCCGAATCCGAATCGGGAAGCCATCTCGCTGCGCGAGCTGCTCGAATCAGACACCTACAAACGGTCGGCGTCGAAGCTGACTTTTGCGCTCGGCAAGACCATTCACGGTGAACCCTACATGGCCGACCTGGCCACCATGCCCCACTTGCTGGTCGCCGGTTCGACGGGTTCAGGCAAGTCGGTCGGGCTCAACGCGATTCTCACCAGCATCCTCTACCGCGCGACGCCGGACGATGTGCGGATGATCATGGTGGATCCGAAGCGCCTTGAGCTGGGCATGTACGAAGACATTCCGCACTTGATGACGCCGGTCGTGGTCGAACCGAAGAAGGCCGCCAACGCGCTGCGCTGGGCCGTGCGCGAAATGGAAGAACGCTACAAGACGCTGGCGGCGTATGGCGTGCGCAATATCGAACAGTTCAACCGCAACGTGCGCGCGGTGCTCGAGTCGGGTGAAGTCCCCGAGGAGGGCAAGCCCGACCGTCCACTGCCCTTCATCGTGGTCGTCGTTGATGAACTCGCCGACCTGATGATGGTGGCGGGTAACGAGGTCGAAGAGTCGATTTGCCGTCTCGCGCAGATGGCCCGTGCTGTTGGCATTCACTTGATTCTCGCCACGCAGCGGCCCTCGGTCGATGTCATCACCGGCCTGATCAAGGCAAACTTGCCGGCCCGGATCTCGTTCCGCGTCTCCTCGAAGATCGACTCACGCACCATCCTGGACAGCAACGGCGCCGAACAACTGCTCGGCAAAGGCGACATGTTGTTCCTGCCGCCCGCGTCCTCACGCCACATCAGGCTGCACGGCCCGTACATCTCCGAGCAGGAGTCAGCGCGGGTGGCCAGCTTCCTGCGTAAGCAGGGCAAGCCGGTGTATGACGAAACCATTACCGAGGAAGCCAAGACCAACAATCAGGAGCTGCTCTACGAGAAGGATGACCTCTACGACGAGGCGGCGCGCATCGTCGTGCAAGCCGGCCAGGTGTCCATTTCATACCTGCAGCGCAAGATGCGGATTGGCTTCAGCCGCGCGGCTCGTCTGGTCGACATGATGGAAGCCGAAGGCCTGGTCTCGCCCGCGACCGGTGGCAAACCGCGTGAGGTCCTGGTGGGCCGCGAGTACTTCGAGGAGGTTGATGCCCAGCTTCGCTAGTCCGTGCCCGGTCGTCGCGGCGCTGGCGCTCGCCATGGCGGTCGTGGTGTCGGCGCCGGCCCAGGCGCAGACGGCGCAGGAACGTTACGAATCGGCGATCGAGCGCGACGAGAAGGTTCGGGCCCTCCTGGCGACCGGCGCCGGGGCGCCCCCAGCCGAGGTCATCTCGCAGGCGAGCAGGGTGATGACCTCGTTCGAAGCGCTGGTGCGACGCTTCCCGACCAGCGGCTATGCCGACAACGCGTTGTGGCAGGCGGCGAGCCTGGCGGATGCCGCCTTCCAGAAGTTCAGCCGCCCGGAGGAGCAAGAGCGGGCCGTCTCGTTCTATCGCTGGCTCGTGACCGAGTATCCCACTAGCTCGCTGGTGAAACGCGCCAACCAGCAACTGACTGCCCTGGCGAAGCCTGGACCCGCGACGGCGCTGCCAGCACCTGCCCCGGCCATGCCGGCGCCGGCCGTGGCGGTGGCGGCACCTGCGCCGCCAGCGGCAACGCTGACCGGCATTCAGCGCACGGTGCTACCCGACACGGTCCGGATCACGCTCGAGCTCGACCGCGAAGTTGCCTACCGCGAGGAACGAATTGCCGGACCGGCCCGGCTCTTCTTCGACCTCAAAGGTGTGCAACTGACACCGGCGCTGACCGACAAGGTGCTGACCTATCCCGGTGATATCGTCAGCAAGATTCGAGTGGGCCGCCATCCCGATTCCACGGTGCGCGTGGTCCTGGATCTCGAGGAGGTGTCGCGTTACAGCGTGTTCACGCTCTACAGCCCGTTCCGCCTGGTGATTGATGCCGAACGCGCCGTCAAGCGCACGGTGGCGAGCCCGATCACCGTCGCGCCCGGTTCAATTGCGCCCGAGCCGCCATTGGTGGTGGCGGCGTCTCCAACCGAGATTCCCCAGCCGTCGCTGGCATCGCCGTCCGTGCCCACCGCGAATAGCGCCGGAGGCTTCTCGATGGCCCGGCAACTCGGCCTCGGCGTCTCGCGCATCGTCATCGATCCCGGCCACGGCGGTCACGATCCCGGCGTGTTGGGCAAAGGGCTGAACGAAGCAACCCTGGTGCTGGACGTGGCGCTACGCCTGGAGAAGCTACTGCTGAAAGAACCGGGGCTCGAAGTGGTGCTGACGAGACGCACCGACGTCTATATTCCGCTCGAGGAACGAACTGAGCTGGCCAATCGCGAGAGCGCCGACATGTTCCTGTCGATCCACGCCAACGCCAGCCGCAACGAGGCGGCCAAGGGCATTGAAACCTACTTCCTGAGTTTTGCCTCGTCGCCAGAAGCCGAAGCGGTGGCGGCGCGCGAGAACTCCGCGTCGTCGCGCGAGATGCACCAGTTGCCCGACATCATCAAAGCCATCACGCTCAATAACAAGCTCGACGAGTCACGCGATCTGGCCACCATGGTGCAGGAGTCGCTGGTCACGTCACTGCGCAAGAGCAACAAGGAGATCCGCAGCCGCGGTGTGAAGAAGGCGCCGTTTGTCGTGTTGATCGGCGCGGCGATGCCCAGCGTCCTGGCTGAGATATCGTTCGTCAGCAATAAGCAGGAACTGTCGCTGCTTAAGACCAACGCCTACAAGCAAAAGATTGCCGAGTCGCTGTTCAACGCGGTGATGCGGTATCGGAAATCGCTCAAGGGCCAGACCACCATGGCTTCGCAGGAACGTTAAGCCCTGAACAGGTTGTGTTGGTTGCCCCGCGCCTCGATGATGGTGATGGCGTGCCTGGATCGGTACCAGATGTAGAGAACGCCGGCGAGCAGCCCTGCCGCCACCGCCGCGATCATGATCACGCCGATCAGGCCAAAGGCCGCCACTGAGACATCGATCATGCCGAGCTCTTTCGACGGGTCATCGGTCACCACCTGGACGATGGTGACGGTCGGCGTTGACTGAGGGGCCTGCACCACTTGATTAGATACCGGGAAGGCCAGCGCGGGCGACATCCACCAAGGTGCGAATCATGGTGCCGGTCGCGCCCTTCGGCTGCCAGGGCTTGCTCTCTTCGGCCCAGGCGGTCCCGGCAATGTCCAGGTGGGCCCACGGGCCGTCGCCCGCAAACTCCTTCAGGAACATCGCCGCGGTAACAGCCCCGGCCGGCCGGCCGGGGCTGTTCACCATGTCAGCAATTTCACTCTTCAGTTGTTCGCGATAGTCGTCGAACAGTGGCAGCGGCCACAGCTTTTCGCCAGCCCGGACGGCGGCCGCGCGAATGTGGTTTACCCACGGATCGGGCGTGCCGAACAACCCGGTGGTGGTCTTGCCGAGGGCGACGACGATGGCGCCGGTGAGCGTGGCGACATCAATGACGTGCGTGGCGCCGAGCTGGCGCGCGTACCACAAGGCGTCGCCGAGGATGAGTCGCCCTTCCGCATCGGTATTGTTCACTTCCACCGTCAAACCGGAGGCGCTGCGAAGAATGTCACCGGGCTTGGTCGCCTTGCCGCCCGGCATGTTCTCGGTCATCGGCACGACGGCGATGGCATTGATCGGCAATTGCTGGAGCGCGATGGATCGCAAGGCCGCGACGACGGTCGCGCCACCGGCCATGTCGTCCTTCATGCGCTCCATGCCATCGGCCGGCTTCAGCGAGATGCCGCCGGTGTCGAACGTCACGCCCTTCCCGACCAGGCCGAGCGTGGGGCCCGTCGGCGCCGAGGCCGGCGCGTACCGCAGCACCAGCAGGCGTGGCGGCTCGATGCTGCCACGAGAGACGCCGAGCAGCATCCCCATACCGAGCGCCGCGATGGCGTGTTCGTCGAGCACTTCGGCGGTTATGCCGGGGACCGCCGCCAGGGCCTGCGCTTTTTCCGCGAGGATGCGCGGCGTGAGGTAATTTCCCGGCTCATTCACCAGCACTCGCGCGGCGTTAATCGACTCGCCTGTCGCACGGCCGGTGGCCGCTGCCGTGGTGGTGTCAGGACCGCTGAGAATGACGGCATCCTTGATGAAGAACTGGCGGTCGTTGCGGCTTTTGTAGACGCCGTTGTCGAAGTTCGCGACGACGATGCCTTCGGCGATCACCTCGACGCGCGCCGCCGTCGACAACGTGCCGGCCTCGACATCGGCCCAGGCAATCCGGCCAAGGTGCTGATGCCGCGCCGCCTGGGCCGCAGTCGCGGCCATGCGCCGCACGCGCTCGGCATCGATCTCGGCCCTTGGGCCGCCGCCGACAAACATCACGCGCGCCGTGCGCCAGTCCTGGGCGAGCCGTCGCAACACCAAGGTTTCGCAGGCTTTAGCAGTGAACTCCCCGCGGTCCAGCGCTGAGCTCAGGTCGCCCCCAAAGATCGCGTCGTAGGCGGCCACTGTCGCTGCCGTGTGGTCCTGGGCGATCGGGATGATGATGAGGTCGGCGTCGGTGGCGCCAATGGCGGCGCTGCTGACCGAGAGGCGAGGCACTTCGTATGGGACCTGCATGTTGAGTTAGACTTCCTTTGCACCCCGCCTGCGGGGAACTTTGCCATGCAACTACATACAGGCGTCGCTTACGTCGCACTCCTGGCGTTCAGCGCTTTACTGACCGTCCCGAATGCCCTGCAGGCCCGTGCGCAAGGCGGCATCAAGCGCCCTAGTTTATCACTCAAGGTAACGCCGTCGGTGGCGTTCGCGCCCGCACGGGTGGTGGTAGTGGCCGAGGTGAAGGGTGCGGCTGACGACAACGAGGAGTTCTACTGCCCCACCGTCGAGTGGGAGTGGGGTGACTTCACGGCCTCAACTGCCGAAGCCGACTGCGAGCCGTACGAAGCCGGCAAGAGCCAGATCCGCCGGCGCTACACGGTTGAGCATCAATATAAGAACCCCGGTAGCTTTCGGATTCGCCTGGCGCTGAAGAAGGGCGACAAGGTGATTGGCAGCTCGAACACCCTGGTCCAGGTGCGCCCGGGTCTTGGCGACCCGGGCGGTCAGTAAGCCACGCTCGCAGCCTGAGGTGCCGAATCGGTCGCGATCGGTGGCGGCAACGTGTGCCACCGTCCGAGGCCGGTCAGAATCGCGGCGCCCAAGCCGACCGTTCACGCCAGGAACTCAACCGCCAGGCCGACCATCAGGATCACGATCGCCAACGGTCGAAGTGCGTCGGGGCCAACCCCGATGAGACGCGCGGCCAGCGTCGGTCCCATGATCAGGAAGAAACCGATCGCCGTGGCGATCAAGGCATTGCCCGGTTGCCAGCCCAGGCGTTCCTCAACCCACTCTCCCAGGCGGCACGCCAGCGAGGTGAAGCCCAGCACGAGCGCAAACACCGCAATCACAATCGCGATCGGCACGAGCAGCGTCAGTGCCATCAGCATCGCGAGCAGCGAGACTCGAGCAAGCGTCCCGGCGAGACTCAGCCACCGCGGCGGCGATGACTTCTTCGTCCCGTTCAATGTGGAGTCCGGCTGTAGCCGGATTGAACCGACTCGTACGGACGAGAGCAAAGCGCCGTAAGTTCCTTAAAAGCGGCCGAGGGGGTCGGCTACTGTGAGCTTGGCACCGGTGGCGGCCATCACGGCCTCAAGCGTCGTGTCGCTGGCGATCTCCTTCAGCAGCAGGCCGTCCGGCGTCACGTCGATCACGGCCAGCTCGGTCACGATTTGGTTGACCACCTTCAGCCCCGTGAGTGGCAGCATGCACTTGGGCAGAATCTTGTGTCCGCCGTCCCTGGTGGTGTGCTCCATGGCAATGACTACGCGCTTGGCACCGGCCACCAGGTCCATGGCGCCCCCCATGCCCTTCACCATCTTTCCGGGGATCATCCAGTTGGCGAGGTTGCCCTCGGCATCCACTTCGAGGGCGCCCAGCACCGTGACATCGATGTGTCCACCGCGGACCATCGCGAACGAGTCAGCGCTGCTGAAGTACGACGTGCCGGGCAACTCGGTGACGGTCTCCTTCCCGGCATTGATCAAGTCGGCGTCGACTTCGGCCTCGCGCGGATACGGCCCAACCCCGAGCATGCCGTTCTCAGAGTGCAACGTGATTTCGACGCCGGGCGGGACGCAGTTGCCGACCAGGGTCGGCATCCCGATACCCAGGTTGACGTAATCGCCGTCCTTGAGGTCGCGGGCAATGCGCTGCACAATGCGGTCGCGCTTATCCATTGGTGATGGTCCGTTTCTCGATCCGCTTCACGTAGCTGGGACCCTGTAACAGCCGCTTCACGAAGATGCCGGGGGTATGGATGCCGTCGGGTTCGAGCGCGCCGGCGTCTACTAGTTCTTCGACTTCAGCGATGGTGTGACGCGCGGCGGTGGCCATCATGGGATTGAAGTTGCGGGCGGTCTTGCGATACACGAGGTTGCCGATCCGGTCGCCCTTCCAGGCCTTGATGAAGGCGAAGTCGGCAGATAGCGGCGCTTCCAAAATGTAGGTGCGGCCGTCGATGACACGGCTTTCTTTCCCTGCCGCAATCAGCGTACCCGCGCCGGTCGGTGTGAAGAATCCACCGATGCCCGCGCCGGCCGCTCGCATGCGCTCCGAAAACGTGCCCTGCGGCACCAACTCAACCTCGATCTCCTTCTGCAGGAACTGCCGCTCGAACTCCTTGTTCTCACCGACGTAGGTCGAGATCATCTTGCGCACCTGGCGCGACTTGAGCAGCGGCCCGACCCCGTAGTCGTCGATGCCAGCGTTGTTGCTGATAATGGTCAGGTTCCTGGTGCCGCGGCGATGCAGCGCGGCAATCAGATGTTCGGGAATACCGCAAAGCCCAAAACCGCCCATCATAATGCTGGCGCCATCGGGAATCGCGGCGACGGCCTCGTCGGCAGTGGCCAGGACCTTGTTCATGTCCCGATTATAGGCAGGAAGACTTGGCGCGCGCCGCTTCGGCGAAGAATCGGCGGACGGCGTCGCGATCGTCGAGCTGCTCGGACAGCACGACCAACTCCGCGGCGAACTGGCGCAAGAGCGGCTTAATTTCTTGGCTGTTGGTCGACAGGATGCTCTCCCATACGCTGGCCTGGCTGCCGGCGAGTCGCGTCGTGTCGCGCAAGCCCCTGCCGGCCCACGTGAGATTGTCGGTGCCGACCGCCCGATCGACGGTCAGCATCAGCGCACTGGCGACCAGTTGCGGCAGGTGGCTGACCGCGGCCATGAGTCGATCGTGTTCCTCGCCTTGATCGGTGAGCACCACCGGCCTGGCGCCAAGCGCCTCGACGAACTTGACGGCGCGGCGAACCGCATCGGGAGCATCGGGATTGGCCAGGAACCACGGGCGGCCATCGAACAGGTCGGCCCGTGCCTCAGAAGGCCCCGTGGTGGTGCCGCCGGCCATGGGATGACCACCGACGAACTGCGATAGGCGGGCCGCACTGGCGGCCGCCATCACCGCACGCTTGGTGCTCCCGGTGTCGAGCACCAGCGCCTGGCGATGCATGACCGCGCCGAGGCGCGGCAGCGTCTGGATGATCACATCCACCGGCATCGCCAGGACGACCACCAGCGAGTCGCCGATGGTTTCGAGCGGCTCGCCCTGGTCCACGGTGCGGACCTCGAGACCCGGCCATCGCCGGGCCGCCGCCAGCGCGATCGAGGTGCCGATTAATCCCGGTCCGACGACGGCGAGCCGGGGCTGAGTGTCAGGCATTTACTTCTCTCGGCACCTTAGGCACCCGAGGCACACTAGGCACCGTGTTCTACCTCGCCCAACCGCGCCGGGCGACGGGCTCGAGACAGATGCTGCGGCCAATAGCCGGAGCGATGATTCGCAGTTCCGCCATCAGGCGATCGAATTGCGCCGGGAACATCGACTGCGCGCCGTCACTCAAGGCGTGATCGGGGTCGTTGTGCACCTCGATGATCAGGCCATCAGCACCGGCGGCCACCGCCGCGCGCGCCATCGGCGCCACCTTGTCACGGCGGCCCATCCCGTGGCTCGGATCCACGAAGATCGGCAGATGGGACAGCTCCTTCACGATTGGGATCGCCGACAAGTCGAGCGTGTTGCGCGTGAAGGTCTCGAAGGTGCGGATGCCACGTTCGCACAAGATCACGTCGGTGTTGCCGCCGGCCAGGATGTACTCCGCCGATAGCAGCAACTCCTCCATGGTCGCGGCGATGCCGCGCTTGAGCAGGATCGGCTTGCGGGTGCGGCCGAGCTCGCGGAGCAGCGTGAAGTTCTGCATGTTGCGCGCGCCGACCTGGTAGATGTCGGTGTACTTGCCGATCACCTCGATCTGGCTGGCGTCCATGACCTCGGTCACCAGTTTCAGGTCGTGGGTATTGGCGCCCGAGCGCAGCAACTGCAGGCCGGCCTCGCCCATGCCCTGGAAGCTGTACGGCGACGAACGCGGCTTGAAGGCGCCGCCGCGTAGAATCTTGGCGCCGGCGCGCTTGACGGCTGCGGCCGTGGTGTCGACCTGTTCTTCGCTCTCGGCCGAACAGGGCCCGGCAATCACGATTACTTCGTCGCCGCCGATCCGGAGGTCGCCGATGGTGATGATGGTGTCGTCGGGCTTGAAGGTGCGGCTGGCCAGCTTGTACGGCTGGGTGATGCGCAGCACCTCGTGCACCCCGGCCATCAACTCGATCAGCCGCGGGTCAACCTTGCCGCCGCCGACCACACCCAGTACGATGCGCGCGGCACCAGTCGAACGGTGCACGTCCATGCCCATTCCCACGAGGCTGGCGATTACCGTTTCAACTTCGAGATCACTCGCCCGCTCTTTCATCACCACAACCATGACTATTCCTTTTCCTTCTTCTCGCGCGCATCCCGCTCGGCTTCCACGCGCTGAATGCGCCGGGCCTCGTCCATGATGCGTTCATACAACCGTGCGATGGCGTCGCCGTCGAGCGGGCCACCAAGCTCTTCACTCACCCTTCGCACGTGGGCAATCACCGCGGCCTCTCGCGCCGGCTCGTAGATAGGTCGACCCAGTTCGTGCTTCAGGCGGCCCACCGTGTAGGCGCAACGCGCGCGGCTATCGAGCAGGCGAACGATCACCTCATCGATCTTGTCGATCTCGTCCCGGAGCGCCTCGAGATTCAGTTCCGCAGCCATCGCACATACCGCTCCACCTCGTCCAGCAGGCCCGGGGCCTGTCCGTGCTCGGCAATGACTTTCACCAACGCGCTTCCCACCACCGCCGCGTCGGCCCACTGGCCGACCGCCTTGACATGCTCGGGCCGGGACAACCCGAAGCCCAGTGCCAGCGGCATCGCGGTTTCGGCCTTCACCCGTTCGGCCAGTTCCCTGGCTGAGTCGTCCACCGTATCGCGAACGCCGGTCACACCCAGTCGGGAGATGCCATACAGAAACCCGCTGCCCAGTTCCGACGCCTTGCGGATCCGCTCGACCGTCGTCGTCGGACTCAGTAGAAAAATTGTCTCAATCCCTGCCCCGGTAAAAGCGCTGCGGAAGGCTTCGCCTTCCTCGGGCGGCATGTCCAGGGTCAGCACCCCATCGACGCCGGCCTGCCTGGCCCCCTCGACAAATCGGTCCAGACCCATCCGAAGTATCGGATTGGCGTAGCTAAAGATGACGACCGGGGCCGAAATATCTGCGCGGATCCCGGCCAGCATGGCGAGGACCTTCGGGAGGGTCGTTCCGGCTGCCAGGGCCCGTTCGGTGGCCCGCTGGATCACCGGTCCATCGGCCAAGGGATCGGAGAATGGGACCCCCAGCTCGATGACGTCGGCGCCGGCTTTGTCGAGCCGCTTCATGATCCCGGCGGTCCGCTCCAGATCGGGGTCGCCCGCCGTGATGTAGGTCACGAGGCCGGTCTCGTGCCTGGCGCGCAGCGCCTTGAAGCGTTCGCTAATTCGCGACACGGTCGGCCTCCGTCAGAATCTGCTCCACGGTCTGGACGTCCTTGTCACCGCGCCCCGACACGTTCACCAGGAGCACGGTGTCGGGACCGAAGCGCCTGGCACTCTTCAAGACGTAGGCAATCGCATGGGCCGATTCCAGGGCTGGGATGATGCCTTCGAGGCGTGCCAACTGCTGGAAGGCGTCGAGCGCCTCGGCGTCAGTGGCATACGGATACTCGGCGCGTCCCGTTTCCTGCAGGTACGCGTGCTCCGGGCCGACGGCCGCGTAGTCGAGGCCGGCCGACACCGAATGCGTCGCCTCGATGTTGCCGTGTTCGTCCTGCAGCACATACGTCCGCGTCCCCTGCAGCACGCCGGCGGCGCCGCCCGCGAATCTTGCCGCATGCCGGCCCGAGCGAATGGCCTCACCACCGGCTTCGACACCGATCAAGACCACGTTCGCATCATCGATGAAGGCATCGAAGATGCCGATGGCATTACTGCCGCCGCCGACGCACGCGATCACCGCGTCGGGCAGCCGTCCCACCTGCGCCAGGCATTGCCGGCGCGCCTCCCGGCCGATGACCGATTGAAACTCGCGAACCATGAGGGGATAGGGGTGAGGGCCGAGGGCCGAGCCCAGCAAGTAGTGCGTGTCGTCAGGCCGCGCCACCCAGTCGCGCATCGCCTCGTTGATGGCGTCTTTCAAGGTGCAACTGCCGGAATCCACGCCGACGACAGTGGCGCCGAGCAGGCGCATGCGGAACACGTTCAGGGCCTGGCGATGCATGTCCTCGGTGCCCATGTAGACGACGCACTCGAGCCCGAGCAGGGCGCACGCCGTGGCGCTGGCGACGCCGTGCTGTCCGGCGCCGGTCTCGGCCACAATCCGCCGCTTGCCCATGCGCTGGGCCAACAGGGCCTGGCCTAGGGCGTTGTTGATCTTGTGCGCGCCGGTATGCGTGAGATCCTCGCGCTTCAGGAGAATGCGGCCGCCACCGCACGCCGCGCTCAGGCGCCGCGCGTCCCACAGCGGGGTTTCGCGACCGACATAGTGCTCCAGCAGGCGCTGCAACTCGGCGACGAACTGCGGATCGCAGCGCGCCTTGAGATACTCCGCCTCCAGCGCCTGGATGGGCGCGACCAGGGTTTCGGGGACGAATCGTCCACCGAAAGCGCCGAAGTAGCCGCCCACCGGATCGCGCCGGCCAAACCAAGAAGAAGGTGCCATAGGTGCCAAAGGGTTAAGTGCCATTGCCTCTTACCGCGTCCATAAAAGCGCGAAGTCTCAGGTGATCTTTGATGCCCGGTGTGGCCTCAACACCAGACGCGACATCTACTGCGTACGGACGCACCATCGCGATTGCCTCGCGCACGTTCAACGGGGTAAGCCCGCCCGCCAATACGATGCGCCGCTTGGCCGCCACCGCTCGCGCCCGCGTCCAATCCACCGTCTGGCCCGTGCCGCCATGTCGGACCGGGTCGTGCGCATCGAGCAACACCGTGTCGTCGTCCACATTCGGCTCAATCGCATCGCCGGTCGAGCTCAAGTGAACGGCCCTCAACACCGGCAGCCGAAGCACCCCCGCCGGCACCAAGCCATGGACCTGGGCAAGGCGCAGCCCGGAGTCGGCGGCCCCGGCCAGGTCGTCGGCCGACGGATTCACGAAGACACCGACGGGCGTCACGAACGGCGGTAGGTGGCGAACGATCGCGGCGACGGCTGCCGTCGTGGTGTGCCGCGGACTAGCCGGCCACAACACGAAGCCGAGGGCGTTGGCCCCGAAGGCCACTGCGGCCTCAGCATCCCCGCGCCTGGTGATGCCGCAGATCTTGATGGTGGTCACGCCCCACCTTCGCCAGGGCTACGGTGGGCTAACGGTGTGTCCAGCGACCTGAGCAGTCCGGCCAGGGCGGCGCCTGGGTCTGGATCGACCATGAACCGTTCACCCATCAGGAAGGCCTGGTAGCCGAGTGCCTTCATTGCTGCCAGGTCGGCCGGCGTCTTGAGGCCGCTTTCGCTGATGCCGATGACGCCCTTGGGAATGCGAGCCGCGATCACGCGCGAGGCGTCGAGATCGACGTCAAGAGTCCGCAGGTTGCGGTTGTTCACCCCGATCAGCGACGCTCCGGCACCGAGCGCCCGATCGCACTCTTCGAGATCGTGTACTTCCACCAGAGCAGCCAGCCCCAGCGAGCGGGCGTCATCCAGGAGCCGGCGCAAGTCGGCATCGCTCAGGGCGGACACGATCAGCAGAATCGCGTCGGCGCCTGCGGCGCGCGCTTCGAGCAGTTGATACTCGTGGACCATAAAGTCCTTGCGCAACACGGGGATCGTCACGGCGTCCCGAACTGCGACCAGCTGTAGCAGCGAACCATCGAAGAATCCGGGCTCTGTCAGCACCGAGATGGCCGCCGCGCCGGCCCGCTCGTAGGCGGCCGCGATCGCCACGGGGTCATACGCCGATCGCAAGACACCCCGGGACGGCGAGCGGCGCTTGCATTCCGCGATGATGTTGACGGTGTCAGGCCGAGACAGCCGCGCGGTAAACCCCGCGCCATTCGGCGTCCGCGCCATCGCCCGCCGCTCGAGAGCCGCGCGAGGCTCACCGGCGATCGCCGCCTCGACGCGCGACTGGGTGGCCGCAACGATCGCGCCGAGCAGGTCAGGTGGCGCGTTGGTCACTTCGACCCGCCGTTGGAGACGCGAACCAGAGTCTCGAGCATGGCCGACGCGGCACCACTGTCGATGGCCGCTTCGGCCTGCGCCACGCCCGCGCGAACAGTGACAGCCTGGCCGGCGATGAAGAGCGCGGCGCCGCTGTTCATCAGCACGACATCACGCGGCGCCCCCTTGGTGCCGGACAGCACGCTGCTGACAATCGCCGCATTGGTCTGGGCGTCGCCGCCTTTGAGGGACTCCGAAGTCGCCTTGGCCAATCCGAAATCCGCAGGGTGCACGTAGAACGTCTGCACGGTGTTGTTCCGGCACTCCGAGACCTTGGTGTAGCCGGTGGTCGACAGCTCGTCGAGGCCATCGGCGCCGTGCACGACCCACGCAAGCTCTGAGCCGAGCAACGCCAGCGCACGCGCCATCAGTTCGGTCAAATCGGGTCGAGGGACACCCACAATCTGGCGGCTCGGACGAGCGGGATTCGTCAGGGGCCCCAACAGGTTGAAGGCGGTCCGAATCCCAAGGTCCTTTCTGGCCTGCGCCGCATGTTTCATGGCCGGGTGGAAGGTCGGCGCAAAGAAGAACGCGATACCCACCTCAGCGAGACAGGTTACGGCGACATTGGGCGACGCCTGGATGTTGACGCCGAGCACTTCGAGAACGTCGGCGCTGCCGCACTGGCTTGAGGCCGACCGGTTGCCGTGCTTGGCGACCCGGGTGCCACACGCGGCCATGACGATCGCGGCGGCAGTTGAGATATTGAAGGTGCCCGACCGATCACCACCGGTACCGCACGTATCGAACAGTGGACCGGCCTGCTCGGGCACGGTCAGCGCATTCGCGCGCATCGTCTGCGCCAGGCCGACCAGTTCGGCTGGCCGCTCGCCTTTGATGGCCAGTCCCACCAACAGACCGGCAATCTGCGCCGGCGACGCTTCGCCGCGCATGATGGCCGCCATCGCCGCTGCCGCTTCGGCGGTGGTCAGATCTTCCTGGTGGCGCAACTTCTCGAGCAGGGCTGGAAACATCGTCACATCTCGAGGAAGTTGCGGAGGATCCGGCGGCCCTCGTTGGTGAGCACCGATTCCGGGTGGAATTGCACGCCATGAGTGGGTAGCGTCTTGTGGCGGATGCCCATCACGAGGTTGTCTTCCTTGGTGCGCGCGGTCACCTCGAGATCGGCCGGCATCGTTGGCTCCGACACGATCAGCGAGTGATAGCGACCCGCCTGAAACGACGCGGAGATGCTCGCGAACACGCCCTTGCCGTTGTGTTCGACGGTGGAGGTCTTGCCGTGAATAGGCTGCGGAGCGCGAATAACCTCCCCGCCAAAGGCCAGACCGATGGCTTGATGACCGAGGCACACGCCAAGGACTGGCATGCGCGGCCCAAACTCGCGGATCACATCCAGCGACACACCGGCCTGCTCAGGCCGGCCGGGGCCGGGCGAAATTACGACGCGATCATGCCCAAGGGCCCGCAACTGGTCGAGTGATGCCTCGTCGTTGCGGCGAACCACCATGGTGGCGCCCAACTCGCCCAGGTACTGGACGAGGTTATAGGTAAACGAATCGTAGTTGTCGATGACCAGGACCATGGTTGTCTACAGTCCCGTCTGCGCCAGTTCCAGCGCCCGCAACATTGCCCGCGCCTTGTCTTTCGTCTCTTCGTATTCCGCGGCGGGATTCGAGTCGGCGACGATGCCGGCGCCCGCCTGAATGTAGGCCTTGCCATCCTCCATCAGGATTGACCGGATGGCGATGCAGAAGTCGAGATTGCCGGCGAAGTCGAGATAGCCGACGGCGCCGGCGTAGAGCCCGCGGCGGTCCGGCTCGAGCTCGTTGATGATCTGCATGGCCCGTACCTTGGGCGCTCCCGAGACGGTGCCGGCGGGGAAACACGACACCAGCGCGTCGAGCCGGTCGCGGCCCTCGGCCAGTTGCCCTTCCACGACCGAGACCAGGTGCATGACATGCGAGTACCGTTCGAGCGCCATGAACTTGGACACGCGGACCGTACCGTAGTCGCAGACCCGGCCAATATCGTTGCGACCCAGGTCGACCAGCATCACATGCTCGGCCTTTTCTTTTTCACTACGCTTGAGTTCTTCGGCGAGCCGCACGTCTTCCTCGTCCGTCTTGCCGCGCGGGCGCGTGCCGGCGATGGGATGCGTGACGGCATGGCGGCCCTCGACGCGCACCAGCATCTCCGGTGATGACCCGACGATTGAGCGGTCGCCCATGCGAATGAAAAACATGTACGGCGAGGGATTGACATGGCGCAACGCGCGATACACGGTGAAGGCATCGACACCCACCTCGGCTTCGAACCGCTGTGACAGCACGACCTGGTAGACGTCGCCGGCCGCGATGTAGTCCTTGGCCGTCTGGACGATCGATTCGTAGCCTTCCTGCGAGAAGTTCGAGACTAGCTTCAGCGCCTCGCCGCCGGTGGTTCGCTTCAGCGACAGCGCGCGATCGAGCTCGCCCTCGAGAAACTCGATCTTGGCGCAGGCAAACTGGTAGAGCGACTTGAGATCTTCGTCGCCCGAGATGCGCGCGTTGGCGATCAGTAGAATGCGGTGTTGCACGTGGTCGAAGGCCAGGACGGTGTCGAACAGCATGAATCCGGCATCGTCGCGGTCCGACCTGTTGGCGTCCGCGCGTGCGGTGCTTGGCTCGAACCAGGCCGCGGTGCCATACCCCAGGTAGCCCACGGCGCCGCCGGTGAAGCGCGGCAGGCCGGGCACGAACGGCGACTGGAAGCTGTTCATCAAGTCGCGCAGCGTGTCGACGAACGGCCTCTCGGCCCGGCTCGTCACGCCCGCCCTCGCGATCTCGGTCTCGCCGTTCTTGCCGCGCAGGATCAGGAAGGGATCCTTACCCAGAAACGAATAGCGCCCGACATGTTCGCCGCCCTCGACGCTTTCGAGGAGGAAGGCATAGTCGGAGTGTTCGGCAATCTTCAGGAAAGCCGATACCGGCGTCAGCAAGTCGGCGACCAGCTCCTTGCACACCGGCACAAACGTGCCCCGCTTCGCGAGATCCACGAACTCTTCGAACGTCGTCTGCTTCATTGCTGCTCCATCAAACCGAGCCGGGCAACCGCGGCATCGCGCATGACGCGGTCAGCGGGTCGCTGCTCAGTCCACCATTCAAATTGCGCCTGCGCTTGCGCCACGAGCATGTCGAGACCGCCGATGGTGCGGCAGCCGGCGGCGGCCGCTTCACGCAGGAGCTGCGTCTGCGGCGGGTTGTAAACCAGGTCGTAGACGAGTTCACCGTCGAAGGTGTGCCCGGCCGGCAGTGGCGACTGGTCGTCGTGTGGCCTAGTGCCGGCGGGCGTGGCGTTCACGAGCACGTCCCAACTGCCTGCCGCCGGCGGCCACGGGGCGATCGCCGCGCCGGTCAGTGCCGCGATCGGCCGGGCCTGCTCGGGCCGGCGCGCACACAACGTCACTCGCACCCCCTTCGAGGCCAAGGCCACCGCGACTGAGCGGGCGGCACCCCCGGCGCCGAGCACCGTGCCGCGCTTGTCCGTGAGTCTCATGGCTGATTCCAGCGGCGACAGGAATCCCGCCACATCGGTGTTGCACCCCAGCCATTTCGCTCCGACTCGTCTCAGGGTGTTGACCGACTGAATGCGACGGCTGACCGGATCGCATTCGTCAGCACGATCGAAGGCCGGCACCTTGAACGGCGCCGTGACGCTGGCGCCGGCGAGGTTGATCGCCTCGGCAAAGATCATGAAGTCGTCGAAATCCGTGGCCGCGAGCGGCAGGTAGACCGCGTCGAGGTTGGCGGCGCGCAAGGCGGCGTTGTGCATTGATGGCGACACGGAGTGGCCCACCGGCTTGCCGACGACGCCGTAGATGGCGGTGTGAGACCCAATCTGTCGGAAGCGGAACTCGTGGTGCAGGCGCTGAACATCGATCTGCCCGGGAGCCACATGGTCACCGGCGTAGGTCCAACAGGACCCGAACCAGCTCGCCAGCACCCGAGTGGCAGCACCGGCGTCGCCCATGGCGATCAGTGCCATCGGCACACGCGTCTGTTGACCTAGCGCTCGCAGCGTCAGGCAGTCCTGCAGGCGGTGCGCGGTGATGGCCACCTTCACCACCTCGGCACCGCTCGAGAGCATGGCCTGCGCCTTGTCCTTCAGGTCGGCGGGGGTGCCTTGGAAGTCGTGGTGGGACAGGACGATTCGTCGTCCACCGGTCTGCGCGATCAGGTCGGCGCAACTGCCCTGCCACTCGACGTCCACGTACTCGGCCCCGAGCGACAGGGCCTCGGCGAGAATGCGCCGCCGCTCTTCTTCGCTGCCCTTGAACATGCCGCCCTCAGACGTTGGCCGGCAGGTCACGATGACCGGCTTCTTTCGGCCGGCCAGCGCGGCGGCCGCGCTCGGGTCGCGTACCGAATCCAGCCGCAACTCCACCAGGTCGGCATCGCCTACCTGGTCGCGCTGTGTACGCAGATCGGCCATGGTGTCGGCCGTCACGGTCGCGCAGAGTTTTGCGGTCTTCATCCCCAAATCAACACTTCACTAATTCACCAAATAAAAAACGCCTCTCCCCATTCGGGCTGAGAGGCGCTTCGGTCGAGCGTTGTATGAACGCGTCGTGGTTATACGGACCGGTCAGCCTCTCCTGCTGGGCACCAATACCACCACGTACGCACACCGCTCCCCATCCGGTCAAAAGACCAGCTCTGGGACGCGGTAAACAAGACTCGTGAGCGCATGTGAACGTTGAAAGGCTAACAGACCCCGAGCACCGGCGTCAAACAGGAACAACCGCCAGGCGTTGGTTCGGCACTTGCTTCGCCCGTGGGAACACCGTATAACCAATGATAAGTCATCTTTTATCTGACATTTGCATGAAATCACGTGTTTTCGCTCTCGTCGCCCTCGTGCTTTGTGTGCTCGCAGTCTCGCCGCGCGCGCAACTGGCCACCATGCCGCTCGACGAGGTGCGCCCAGGGATGGTCGGCGTAGGCCGTACGGTCTTCTCAGGCACCACCCTCGAAGACTTCAAGGTCAACATCCTGGGGGTCCTTCGCAACGTAATTGCCCCCAAGCGGAGCCTGATCCTGGCCAAACTCGAGGGCGGGCCGCTGGCCAGGACTGGGGTAATCGCCGGCATGAGCGGCAGTCCCGTCTACATCGACGGACGCCTGGTCGGCGCGGTGTCCTATTCACTGGGGCAGTTCTCGACCGAGCCGATTGCTGGCATCACGCCGATTGCCGACATGATCGACGCGACCATGATGCCGGCGACCGCGCGAGGATCGCGGCCCGTGGCCATTACCTGGCCGGCGACCACACGGCAGCTCATCGACATCTGGTCCAACGACCTTGGCCGCTCACGGGCGTTTGTGGACGACCCGTCGCAGGCGATGGTGCTCTCGGGTGCCTCGACTGACCTGGGCCGCATGGGAGCCATGCTGCGTCCGATCGCCGTGCCGATGGTGGCGGCGGGCTTCGACGTGTCGGTGATGGACCCCCTGTCCCCGGCTTTTGCCGCGGCCGGCTTCGTGCCGATGTCGAGCGCGGCACAGTCGCCGGGCGGCAGCGCCGCCGGCGGCAACGACCACAAGCTCGCGCCAGGCGATGCCGTCGGCGTGGCGCTGATGACCGGCGACTTTGAACTGGGCGCCACCGGGACCGTTACCCACGTGGACGGCGAACGGGTCTACGCCTTTGGCCACCCGCTCTATAACCTCGGCCCCACCGAGTTCCCGATGACCCGGGCCGAAGTGCAAGTCGTCCTGCCCAGCCTGATGGCGTCGAGCAAACTCGCCAGCTTCGGCGCCGTGGTCGGGACGATTCAGCAGGATCGCTCCACTGCCATTGCCGGACGGCTCGGCGTGGGGCCATCGCTCATCCCCGTGACCATCACGCTCCACTCCGATCGCGGCCCCTCGCGGTCGTTCCGTTTTGGTGTCGTTCGCGACTTCACCTTCACGCCGCTGCTGACCTACCTGTCGGTGGCCAATGTCCTGACGGCGTACGAACGCGGTGCCGGGCCGGCCTCGTTTGCCATTCGCGGCACGGCCGCCATCCGCGCGCAGGAAAACATCACCTTTGAGGACATGTTCTCCGGCGAACAGCCGGCGGGCGCCGCCGCCGCCTACATCGCCGGTCCGCTCACGGCGTTGCTGAAGAACTCGGCCGAGGATGTTGAGGTGGACAAGATCGATCTTGTGATCGACGCCAGCGAACAACAGCGCAGCGCCCGGATCGAACGCGTCTGGCTCGACACCACGCGTCCGCGTGCCGGCCGTGAGGCGGTTGTGTTCGTCGCGATGCGCGATGCGCGTGGCCGCGAAGTGATTAAGCAGGTGCCGATTCAATTACCGGCCAACGCGACGGGCTCGCTGCAGTTGGTCGTCGCGGACGCGGCCCGGACGACGGCGGATGATCGCCGCGACACCCGCGGCGCCGACCTGCAACGCGTGTCGCAATTGATCCGCACGTTCAATCGCGCCCGCCGCAACAACCGCCTTTACGTCCGTCTCACCTCTCCCGACTCCGGCGCCGTTGTCAACGGCGAGCCCATGGCGGCGCTGCCGCCGTCGGTGCTGTCGGTCTTCGACGCCGACCGCAACAGCGGTACGGTCGGTGCCCTGCGTTCCACGACCCGCGGCGAGTGGGAAATTCCGCTCGAGTTTGCCGTGACCGGTTCGCGCCAGTTGACCCTCAACCTCGATCAACCTTGATGACTCGTCGAACACGGATTGGTGCGGCCCTCGCCGCTGGCATGCTCGCGGTGGCCACGCTCTCTGCCGCGCCCGGCTTCTGGCAGGCCGGGACGCAGGCCGACTTCTTGCGCGGTGACGTTGAGCAACTCTCGATTGATGAACACGGGCGACTGACGCTCGGCCCCGAACTCGCCACCGTCTATGATGCCGGCACCCCGTTCGTGTGGACGATGCTGCCGGGTGCTGACGGCGCGTTGTTCCTGGGTACCGGCAACGATGGCAAGGTCATCCGCGTCGACCGCAACGGTCAGGGCAGCGTGTTGTTCGACAGTAGCGAGATGGAGGTGCACGCACTCGCTCCGGCTCCGGCCGGTGGCCTGTACGTCGCCACCTCGCCCGATGGCCGCATCTACAAAGTCGACGCGAAGGGCCAGGCCACGACCTTCTTCGATCCCAGCGAGAAATACATCTGGTCACTCGCGGTGGACCGCCAGGGCAACGTCTTTGCCGGCACGGGCGACAAAGGCACCGTGTACCGGGTGACCGCCGACGGTCAGGGCACGAAGTTCTTTTCGACCAAGGCGACGCATGCGGTGTCGCTGGCATTCGATGCGGGCAACCAGTTGCTGATTGGCACAGGCGCGCCTGGCCGGGTCTTCAGGGTCGACAACGCCGGCCGGGGGTTTCTCCTGCTCGATACCACTTTCCAGGAGGTCCATGCCCTGCGGGTGGACCCCAAGGGTGTGATCTACGCAGCTGCCCAGAGCAGCCGGGGCGGCACTGGCGGCGACAGCGTGTCCGAGCCGGTGTCGGTGCCGCCTGCCGTGACGCCATCCATTCCCAACGTCTCGACCGAGATCACCTCGGTCTCGGTGATCGACGTACCGGGCGGATCCCAGGGCTCCGGCTCGGGAGCACCGGACCGGCGAAGCGGGAGCGGCACAATTTTCCGCATCCAGCCCGATGGCCTGTGGGATCAGATCTGGTCGCCGGCCGAGGATGCTCCGTACGACATCAGCATCGAAGCCGACGGCGGCCTGCTCGTGGCGACCGGAGGCAAGGGTAAGCTGTATAGGTTGAGTGGAAATCCGGTTCGAGCCGTCCTCGTCACCCGGGTGCCCGCACAACAGGCGACACAACTGCTTCGCCTGGCCGATCGCACCGTGATCGCCACTGCGAATCCGGGACGGCTGATGGCCATGTCGTCGGCGCGCGCCACGCGCGGCTCGTTTGAGTCTGAAGTCAAAGACGCGCGCCTGGTCTCGACCTGGGGGGTCGTGGCCTGGAAGGCAGTCGCGCCTGCTGGAACGACGGTCGAAGTCTTCACCCGCTCGGGCAACACCCGCACGCCCGATGAGGCGTGGAGCGAATGGGCTGGGCCCTACAGCCAGGCCGACGGCTCGCCGATTACCAGCCCGAAGGCCCGCTACCTGCAATGGCGCGCGGTGCTCACCGGGGCGACGGCGAGTCCGGTGCTGACGTCGCTCACGTCCGCCTACCTGCCGCGCAACGTGCGTCCGCAAGTGACGTCAATCACCGTGCATCCGCCGGGCGTGGTCTTTCAGAAGCCCTTCTCGAGCGGCGAGACCGAGATCGCCGGTCTGGATGAAGATGCCGCCGATCGTCGTCACGCCGGCGCTGCTCCCGCCGGTGGTGGTCCGGGTCCCGCGCTCGGCCGGCGCGTTTACCAGAAGGGGCTCCAGACGTTCGTCTGGAAGGCCGACGACGAGAACGGCGACGAACTCAGTTACGAGGTGTTTTATCGTCGCGAGGGAGAGACGACGTGGCGGCCGCTGAAGAGCGACCTGCGCGACACACTGCTGGTGTGGGACACGTCCTCAGTGCCCAACGGCTCGTACGTGTTGAAGATCGCCGCCTCGGACAGGCGCGCCAACCCGTCGGAATCGGCGTTGGTTGGTGAACTCGAAAGCAGCAGCTTCGACATCGACAACGTCGCGCCGACCGTGCAGCCAGGCGCCATTCGCCGCGAAGGCACTCGGTTTGTCGTGTCGGCCGACATTCGCGATACCGACTCAGTGATCACGCGCGTGGAGTATTCAGTGGACGCGCAGCGCTGGCAACCGGCGTTTCCCGGCGACGGTATTCTCGATGCGCGTCAGGAATCATTTGAGGTCCGGCTCGGATCTAACGCTGAGGGGCGTACGCTCGTGATTCGCGCGACCGACGCATTGGGAAATGTCGGGACCGGCCAGGTTCAGATTAAATAGGCTAGCAGCCGGCGGTCGCGAGCGGGAGCGGCACGGGCGTAACGCTTTCCTCAGCATCACAAGACCATCGTCGTGACGGCCCTTGACGGTGGTGTTGGCGACCAACCACATCATGCTGACTGCAACCGGGTTGCCGGTTCGCGCCTGTGCGGGCGCGAACTGCACGCGATAGGCCTCGTTCAGCATGGCGTTGACCACGGCCCGGTTGCCGAGTGGCCGGGCGCCGTTCATCACTTCAATGCCCTGGACGCGACCGTCGCGCCAGTACCCGCCCAGACCAGGTGCATGTCCTGGAACAGCGCGACAACCCGGGACTGTGGCGAGAGCCGTTCCTCGACGCTCAGCTGCTCCACCACCTGCGCGAAGGAACGCAACGGCACGACCGCCGCATGCTCGCCGACTTCAGCAGCCAGGTGGCGCAACGTCGAGCCGAGTCCGGCGATTGCTTCGGCCTCGAGGCTGCAGGCCACGCACTCGGCGAGATGGTTCTGGATGGTGAGTCGCTCCGCGAACGGCACTTCACCATCGCAAAAGGCTTCGAGGCGTCCGCGCACGTCCAGCGCTGGCGGTTGCGGGCCTGGTTGTTGGCAATGCGGTAGATCCAGGTCTTCAGTGCCGATTGGTAGACCATGCGCTCGTGCCCGGAAACGAGCTCCGCGTGCGCCGCCCGCTCACCGGCGGCGCAGCGCTCAATGAGCGCAGCCTCGCGATTGCCGACCTCAGCCCAACCGAGTGCCCCGAAAGTTCCCTCACTTTTGCTACCATCGTGTCCGTGCGCCGAACTGTGGTCGCGGTGGTGTTGGTGGCCGTAGCCGGGGTCGCCGGGGCCCTTGCCTACTCCGCCCTCGCCAACGAACGAGAGTTCGAGCGCCGGATGGCCGAGGGCGACCAGGCCGTGGCGGGCGATCGCCATTTCCAGGCGATCGAGGCCTATTCGGGCGCGGTGGCACTGAAGCCCGATTCGATGCTGGCGCGCCTCAAGCGTGGCGCGGTCTATCAGAACCAGAACGAGCTTGACGCGGCGCTCCGCGACCTCCGCGAAGCTGTAGATTTGGATCCGGGCGCCCTGCTGGCCATCGAGTTGCTGGGCGACGTCAACACGTCGCTCCAGCGGGCCGAGCGCGCGATTGAGCGCTACGAGGCTTACGTCAGCCTCGACGAGCGAAATGCCCGGGTGCACTACAAGCTGGGACTTGCTCGCTACCGCGCCGGCCGGGTCGATACCGCGGCCACGGCGTTGCAGCAGGCACTCAATCTCGACCCGGCCCTGGGCGATGCGCACTACGTGCTGGGCCTGGTGCTGCGCGATCAGAACAAACTGCCCGCGGCCCGACGGTCGCTCGAAGAGTCGGCCCGTCGCCTCCCGGCCGGTCAAACCGCTCCTCGCGAGGCTCTGGCCGAGGTGTATGCGCTGGAGGGCGAGCACACCAAGGCCATCAACGAACTGGAGACGCTCGCGGCACTCGACCCGACGCGGGCCGATCGCTTGGTGGCAGTCGGATTGGCGCAGGCGCGTGCCGGCCGCGAGGATGCGGCCGTCACAACCCTCAGCCGGGCCGTGGAGCACTTCCCCGACGCGCCCCAGGCCTACGCGGCTCTTGGCCACGTCTGGCTGGCCAGCGCCCAGCGGCGCGGTGATCGCATTGCCCTTAATAAGGCGCTCGAGGCGCTGCAGCAGGCCGCGCGCCGTTCGGACGCGAGCAGCGAGACTTTTGCTGAACTTGGCCGCGCCTGGTCGCTCGCTGGTGACATGCCGGCGGCCGAGCGAGCGCTACGGCAAGCAGTCGCCCGGCTGCCGGTTCCGCCGGACGCTTACCTGCAACTCGCCGATGTCACCATGCGAGACGGTCGAATCCAGGCCGCGCGCGACGCCCTGTTGAAATACGCGACGCTGGTTGGTGACGAGAAGCCGCTCGCCGACGTCAGCACCCGAATCGCCGACCTGTCACTGCGCCTCGGCGAACCGGCCCTGGCGGTCCGCTGGTTCGATCGTGCGATCGACGACTCCGGTCCGAGCATGGCCCTTCAAGTTCGCCTCGCCGATGCGGCGATGAAGAGTGGAGACACTGCCCGGGCCCGTCGCGTGCTGGACGAGGCCCTGGTCGCCGATCCTGGCAATCGCCAGTTAATACAGATGAAACAGCGATTGCCGTAGCGTGCGGAGGGGTCAGACCCCTTTCTTCGGATCGATCGCGTCGCGAAGACCATCGCCCAGAAAGTTGAAGCCCAGCACGACGACTGCCAGGAATAGACCAGGGACGATCGTGAGGTGTGGGGCGTCGAGCAGGTGCACTCGCCCGCCGTTGATCATGGCGCCCCAACTCGGGGTCGGTGGCTGGACACCAAGTCCCAGGAAACTCAACGCCGCTTCGGACAAGATGGCGCCGGCCATACCCAGCGTCGCTTGCACCAGCACCGGTGGCAGCGCGGTCGGCATCACGTGGCGAACCAGCAACCGCACGGTGCCGGCCCCGAGCGCACGCGCCGCGACCACATACTCGAACTCCCTGGCACGAAGCACCTGGCCGCGCACCAGTCGCGCGTAGCCGACCCACCCGATCACCGCAAGGGCCAGCACCACGTTGGTCACGCTCGGACCGAGCACGGCCACCAACGCAATGGCGAGCAGCATTCCCGGAAACGCCATCAACACGTCCATGACGCGGCCAATGATCTGGTCGAGGTAGCCGCCGTAGTACCCGGACACGGCGCCGACAATCATTCCGACGAGCGATGAGACCCCGACGACGATCACGCCGACCGCCAAGGACACCCGCGCGCCAAGCAGCACGCGCGCCAGGATGTCGCGGCCGAGCTCATCCAGGCCGAACCAGTGTTGCCACGTGGGGCCCTGCAGCCGGTTCGGCAAGTCCTGGACGCTCGCGTCCCACGGCATCAGCCACGGCGCGAACAACGCCCCACCGATCACGACCACGACGATGATCAGGCCCAGGCGCATCATTCGAGCCGGATCCGGGGGTCAAGCACGCCGTAGAGGACGTCGGTAAGAAGGTTGACTGACACGTAGGTCACCGCAATCAGCAGGATGCAGCCCTGCACCATCGGATAGTCGCGGAAGCCGATCGACTGGATCAGCAGGCGCCCAATGCCGGGCCATGCGAAGATCGTCTCGGTGATCACGGCGCCGGTCAGGACGGCGCCAAACTGCAACGCCACGATCGTGACGAGCGGAATCAGGCTATTGCGAAGCGCGTGACCGAGTACGGCGGCCGCTGGCGACACGCCGCGCGCTCGCGCCGCGCGCACGTAGAGCTCGCCGAGCTCTTCAAGCAGGCTGGCGCGGGTCATGCGCGCGAGAATAGCGGACAGGGCCAGCCCGAGCGACACCGCCGGCAGCACCAAGTGGGCAACGGTGCCCCGGCCCGACACCGGCAGCCAGCCGAACTCGACGGAAAAGACGATCGCGAGCAAAGGGCCGAGCCAAAAATTCGGAATCGAGATCCCTGCCAGCGAGAACGTCATGGCCGCATGGTCAACGAGAGTGTTCTTGCGGACCGCGGCGATGATGCCGAGCGGTAGCGCCAGCAGGATGGCCACCGTCATTGCGGCCAGCGCGAGCTCGGCAGTGGCGGGCACCCGTTCGGCGATCATCTCCGTAACCGGCTGGCCGGTGCGGAATGACCTGCCCAGATCGCCAGCAAGCGCCTGACGAAGAAACGCACCGTATTGAGATGCGAGAGGGCGATCGAGTCCCAGACTCGCCCGCAACTCGGCAATGTCCTGTGGTGACGCGCCGTCACCTAGCATCGCCTGGGCCGGATCACCGGGCACCAGGTGCATCAACGAGAACACGAGCGTGGCCACTCCAAGCAGCACCGGGATCGTGAGCAACGCACGCCGGACCAGAAAGCGACCCACCGGCGTCATTCTACTGCGTAGCCAGACGCGGTCGCTCGCGTCCGGGCACTTCCAATCGAGCGACCAGCTTGCTCAGCCCTTGACGCGAGACGCCCAACTCACGAGCCGCCACACCAGGTCGGCCACCGGCACGGGCCAGCGCGGCCTGGACGAAATGCAGTTCGAACGCGCGCCGCGCCTCAGCCAGTGTCGCGCGTCCCGCAATCGCCGTCGCCCGCGTGATGTGAGCGGCGAGTCCGCCGGCGCCAATCACGCCACGCGATGGCCCCGCCACCATCGCGGAAGCGAGGACATTCTGCAGTTCGCGGACATTTCCCGGCCAGTCGTACGCGCCGAGCGCCGTCAGCGCCGAGGGTGACAAGACGGCCCGGCTGCCGGTTCGCGTCGCCAGCACCGACCAGAGGTGCCGCGCCAGCGGCGGGATGTCCTCGAGCCGTTCGCGCAACGGTGGAATCGTGATCCGCAGCACATCGAGCCGATAGCGGAGGTCAGCGCGAAAGCGGTCGGCCGCAACCGCAGCCTCGAGCGGACGGTTAGTGGCCGCAACAATGCGGGCATCCACCTTGCGCGTCTGGGATTCGCCGAGGCGCCGGACCTCCCCTTCCTGAATGGTCCGAAGCAGCTTGGCCTGCACCCGGGTACTCAGTTCAGCGACTTCATCGAGGAACAATGTGCCACCCTGCGCGTCTTCGAACAGGCCCAGTCGCTCGGCGACCGCCCCCGTGAAAGCGCCGCGAGTGTGACCGAACAATTCGGCCTCGACCAGTTCGTCGGTGATCGCCGCGCAGTTCAAGGCACAGAAGCACCGCGACCGTCGCGAGCTGGCCCCGTGAACTGCCCGCGCCACCAACTCCTTGCCGACCCCACTCTCGCCCTCGATGAGCACCGGGAAGGGAGACCCGGCGGCGCGAAGCACCACTTGCCGCACCAGCTGCATGGCCTGGCTGTCGCCAACCAGCTCCGGCATCAGCGCCGCGATCCTTGGGGTGCGGGAGCGCTCAGAGACTTCGTAGGCAGCCGGCGCACAGGCACTGGCGGCGAGTCGAAGGATCAAGGCAATGTCCGGTGCGACGATCGGCGCGCCCACAGCCCAATGGCACCACAGCGCACCGACGACGGTGGCGCCGTAGCGAATTGGCCACGCGGCCTCGACCGCAGGTCCGCGGTCGACGGGTCCAATCGCCAACCCGGTGTCGAGTGCGCGCAAGGCCAGGTCAAGTTGGCCGACCGGTGGCGCCGCCGCTCCGGCGTGAACGACGACGTGCGGCTGGTCGCGGTCACGGGTGATGAAGGCAATCGTTGACGCCGCCAGCCGCTCACGCAGCAAGGCCGCCATCCGCTCCATCATCAGCTGGCCATCGTCAACATCCTGGCAGGCTCGCAGGATGTCGAGGAACGCCTCGACCATTGCCGGCTCGTTGCACGGGTCGGCCGGCCCGGCCAGGATCTGTGACCGCAGCTCCGCAGCTTCGTCGCTGTCGGCTGTGAGCAGCGCGGCCCGCGCCTCGAGGAGCCGACGCTGTGCGATCAGGCACCGTGCCAACGCGCAGCGGGCCGCGGTGTGTTCCGGACCTGGAACCGTCAGCAAGACGCTCCATCGAGCCGTGGCTTCGGCATCGATGACGCGGCCGTCGGCGTGCTGATCCCGCGCCCGCGCGATCAGCTCGTCCGGGCCGTTGAGCATCTCCTCTGTGCCTTCGTGGACCTGGCATGCGACGGGCATCAGCCGGGGGCGCCACACGCGATCGCCGGTCGCCGTCCTGACCACCAGATGTGGTCGCGCGTCTTTGGTCGCTAGCCGAAACAGTGCCAATACGGCGTCGGGCGACAGCCGTGCATCCGTGGCAAATACGACGATCGATCGGTGCTTCAACCACGATGGCCACCGCCAACGGCCTTGTGCGAGCACCGCCCCGAGCGCATCCGCGTCCAGCGGCACGAACCCCGCCAGCCGCGCTTCGCGCGCGAGCAGTCGATGAGTACGCGCCCAGTTTGCCAGCGATGGCTCCACCAGGTCGAGTGCCCGGGGCCGGCCATCCTGCGCGTCGGCCAACGCGGCGCGGAAGGCCTCGACCGTCCCGACGTGGTCGGGCTCGCCTCCCCATTCGTCGGTCGGCCGTTCCCACACCTCGACTCGCGAGCGTCCGCGCAGATCGAAGTCGATCAGCCATGACTGGGCGCGTTTGGTAAACAAGGGCAGCATGGCGACCGTGGTGCTGCGGCGCAGGTGCCAGCTAATGCTGGCGCCGGTCGCCAGATCAAGCGCGCGGCCACCGGAGACAAGATAGCGATCGAGCATTAACATACGCTCTGTCAGTGCAAACGGGAGGCCCGGTCACAATTGGCGGTTTTGCGGGCAGACCCGCAGTTCGAGCAGACCAGGGATCGCAGTTTTTCAGATAGAATGCCATCCGGATGCTGCGTTTTTTGACTGCTGGCGAATCACACGGCCAGGGCCTGGTCACCATTCTCGAAGGCCTGCCTGCCGGACTCACGATTGACATTGACGCGATGACGGTTGACTTACGCCGTCGGCAGGGCGGCTACGGCCGCGGGCGCCGGATGGCCATCGAGTCGGACCGGGCCGAGATATTGTCGGGCGTCCGGAGGGGTCGCACCACCGGTGCCCCGGTCGCGTTACTGGTCCGCAACAAGGACTGGGAGAACTGGCAGAACACGATGCACGTGGAGCCGCAAGCCCCCGCCGGCGCCACCGGCGCGAATCGCGCCGCCGTCGTCCGGCCGCGACCCGGCCACGCCGATCTCGCCGGTGCCCTGAAGTACGACCACGATGACATTCGCGACGTCCTTGAACGGGCGAGCGCCCGCGAGACGGCTGCCCGCGTGGCCGCCGGCGCCATCGCTCGGCAGTTGCTCGCAGCCATCGGCTGCGAACTCACCAGCCACATCACCGGCATCGGCCCCGTCGTGATACCTGCGGGCACGCAGGTGTCCTTCGAGGCCGCGCAGTCGCTGCCTCTCGAGGCGCCGTTGCGGTGCACGGACCCGATGCTCGAGCAGCAGATGATGGCCTCGATTGATGCCGCCAAAGAGGCCGGCGACACCTTGGGCGGGTCGTTTGAAGTGATCGTCCGCAATGTTCCGGTCGGACTCGGCAGCTACGTGCATTGGGATCGCAAGCTTGACGGCCGGCTGGCCCAGGCCTTGATGTCGATTCCCGCCATCAAGGCCGTGGCGGTTGGCGATGGCGTTGACGGCGCCCGCCGGCCGGGCTCCCTGGTCCACGACGAGATCGTCGCGGATGCGGCGGCGGCAGCCGCAGGCGAGCCCGTGTTGCGGCGGCCGACCAATCGCGCGGGTGGCCTCGAAGGCGGTGTCACCAACGGAGAAGAGGTCCGCATGACGGGCTTCATGAAGCCGATCGCCACGTTGATGAAGCCGTTGCGCTCGATCGATCTCACCTCCATGGAGGACGCACCGGCCGCCATTGAACGCAGCGACGTCTGCGCGGTGCCAGCCGCCGCGGTGGTGGCGGAAGCGATGGTTGCCCTGGTGCTCGCCGATGCAGTGCTCGAACGTTTCGGTGGCGATTCCATGACCGACCTGCTTGCACGTGTCACCGGTACCGGTAACAAGATTCGCGCTCGCCTCTCAATTCGTCCAACGTCTGCCCGGGCCTGATTGGTGCTGCGTCCCATCTTGCGGCTCGGAGACTCGATTCTCAGGGAGCCGGCTCGGCCCGTCGCGGCGATCACGCCGGAGATTGAAACGCTCATCGACGACATGATCGAGACGATGTACGCGGCGCCGGGGATCGGTCTGGCGGCTCCGCAAGTCGGGGTGTCGCTGCGCATCTTCGTCGTCGACCTCTCTGTTGGTCGCGACCCGGCGGGACTGTCAGTGATGATCAACCCCGAGTTCGTGGCACGCGAAGGCATGCAACTGGAAGAAGAGGGCTGCCTCAGCGTCCCCGGCTTCACCGCCACCGTGGCGCGGCCGAAGCGCGTGGTCGTCAAGGGATGGGATCGTCACGGTGACGAGCATCAACTGGAGGGGACGGGCTTGCTGGCGCGGGCGCTGCAACACGAGATGGATCACCTGCAGTCCTGCCTCTTCCTCGACCGGCTGCGCGGCATCTCCCGCGAGCTGATTGTGCGCAAGATCAAGAAGCTCTCGAAAGTCGGTAAATGGTGACCTGCTGATGGCTTTGCGGGTGGCCTTCTTCGGCACGCCGGCCTTCGCCGTGCCGACGCTCAAACGGCTGGTGCATTCACACCATGCAGTCGTCGGTGTCATCAGCCAGCCGGATCGCGCGCGTGGTCGCGGCCAGCAGGTCAGCGACGCGCCGGTGAAGGCGTTGGCCACCTCGCGCGGTCTCCCGATCCTGCAGCCAGAGCGACTCACCCGCGAGCTGTTCGAGGCCGCGTTCACCGCGTTGCGCGCTGACATCGGGGTCGTCGCGGCCTATGGGAAGATCCTGCCCGACTGGCTGCTGGCGACACCGCGGCTCGGACTGATCAACGTTCACGCCTCGCTGCTGCCCCGCCATCGTGGCGCCTCACCCGTGCATCGCGCCCTCATCGGCGGTGACGCCGAGACCGGCATCACCATCATGCGCGTCGTCAAGGCCCTTGATGCCGGTCCCATGCTGTCGCAGGTGCGGCTGCTGATCGGCGCCGACGACACGACGACCTTGGTCGAGGCGGAGTTGGCGGCACGCGGCGCGGACCTGCTGCTCGCCACGCTCGATGAGATCGAGCACGAGCGCGCGACTGAGACCCCGCAAGATGACACGCTGGTAACGTATGCCCCGAAACTTACCAAGGTGGAGGGTCAGGTGGACTGGCAGCGACCGGCGCGGGAGGTGCATAACCTGGTGCGCGGCCTGTGGCCGTGGCCGCATGCCTACGCATTTCTTGCGGATACGCGATTCATCCTGCACCGCTCGCGCCTGTCGCCGCGATCGGCCGATGCGGCGGCCGGCACGATCCTGGTGGCCTCGGCGACCGCCGGCCTGCATGTGGCGTGCGGAGCGGGCGCGATCGAGATTCTCGACCTGCAGCTCGCAGGTAAGCGCGTGATGAGCGCGCGTGACGCCATGTCCGGTCCTCTGCTCAAGGCGGGCGCCCGCTTTGTGACGCCATGATTGCCCCGGCGCGCCTGGCCGCACTCGATGCGCTTCGCCAGATTGACGACGAACGCCTCGACATGGGCGAGGCCGTCGAGCGCGTCCGCAAGCCGCTCAGTGATGAACGCGACCGCGCCTTGCTGCTGGAGATCGTGTCCGGCACGCTGCGGATGCGCGCCGCCCTCGATCACCAGTTGACACTGCGGCTCACCCGCCCGCTCGCGCGCCTGGATGGGGTGGTCCGCGACATCCTGCGAATGAGCGCGTTCCAGTTGATCTACCTGACGCGGACGCCGTCGTCGGCCGTCATCAACGATGCTGTGAACCTGACGCGCCGCGGCGGCAAGACCAGCGCGACGGGATTGGTGAACGCCGTGCTGCGCGCGCTCAATCGTGAACGGCAGCGCCTGGTCTGGCCGGAGCGGCCTCGCGAGGCATCCGGCCTGGCGGCGATGACCCGCTACTTCGGCATCGTGCACTCTCATCCGGAATGGCTGATTGAGCGGTGGCTGCGCCGCTACGGCGTCGGCGATACCGAACGCTGGCTCGCGTTCAACAACCAGTCTCCGGCGGTGTGCCTGGCACCGAACCGCACGCTGGCGTCGCGCGAGGCGGTGGCCGAGGAACTGGCGGCCGATGGGGTCGAGACGCAACCGACCGTGCACGCGAGTTACGGGCTGCACGTCTCATCCGGTCCGGCCCTGGCCACGCGCGCCTTCCGCGAAGGCCGATGTCTGGTGCAGGACGAAGCGTCGCAATTGATTGGCGAACTGGTTTCGGCGCAGCGTGGCGAGCGGGTGCTCGACCTCTGCGCCTCGCCAGGTGGCAAGACCGTGCTGCTGGCCGCCGACGTCGGTACCACGGGCCTGGTGGTCACCTGCGACGTGCGGCGCCATCGCCTGCGGGTGCTCACCGAGACGCTCGCGCGCGCTCGCATCGCGCGCGCCCGCATCGTCCAGGTTCCCGTGGCCGGTTCGCTGCCCTTCGCCGAGGGGTGCTTCGATCGCGTGTTGGTCGATGCGCCGTGCTCGGGCCTGGGGACGGTCCGCCGTGATCCCGACATCCGCTGGCGGGTCACAGCAGCCGACCTGCCGGCGCTCGCGGCGACACAGGTGCTACTGCTGCAGCGAGCCGCCGCCGTTGTGCGGCCGGGCGGCGCCCTGGTCTACAGCACATGCTCCAGCGAACCCGATGAGAATGAGCAGGTGGTCGCCGCCTTCCTGGCGACCTTCCCGGCGTTCACGCAAGCCCGGGTGCACCAGACGCTGCCGTTTCGTGAGGGACTGGAAGCCTTCTTCGGGTCGGTCCTCACGCGCCGCGCTTAACCTTCGTGTTCGGTGGCACTTAGGCACCGGCACCGTCAGCGCTTTTGCTCTTCCCTGTAGTACCATGGTGTGTTGTCCATGCCAATTGGAACCAGAGTCTGGGACTTCGGCAAGGTCCTGTTGCTGGCGGGAACCCTTGCCGCGACCTTTCTTGTCTTCGCCGGCCTTGCCATGCGCGTGGCCGTTCGCGCCCGGCAAGTGACGGTGCCGAACCTGGTGGGCCAGCCTCTGGCCGACGCCACGGCATTGGCTTCGCAACTCGATCTGCAACTCCGGATCGATCCAGTCCAACGACCGGACCCCAAGGTGCCCGCGGGCCACGTGCTGATGCAGGAGCCGACCTCGGGCTCCGCGGCTCGCCGACAACGCAGCGTCCGTGTGATCCTCAGTGCCGGTGCGCACGTTGCGCTGGCGCCGAGCCTGCTTGGCGAAACCCAGCGCTCAGCCGAGATTCGTGTCGCGCAGGACGGCCTGTCGATTGGCGCGATCACCGAGATACGGTCGGCGCTCTACCCGCCGGATGTCGTCGTCGCTCAAGACCCTCCGCCGTCGGCCCAAACCGCCCAGATTCGGCTGCTCGTGAACCGCGGCGAGGACCGCGCGACCTACGTCATGCCCGACTTGATTGGGCTGAACGGCGAGCGTGCCGCTGACGTCATGCGCACACGCGGTTTCCGCGTCTCGATCACCGCTCAGTCGACGGCCTCGGCTGTTCCGCCGGGCGTCGTCGTCCGGCAGGCACCCGCCGGCGGCTACCAAGTGCATCCGGGTGACCCGATCGCCCTCGAGGTGAGCCGATGACGATTCGCTTGGCGGCATCCATTCTGTCGGCGGACTTTTCCGCCCTCGGACGCGACATCGATGCGGTCACCCGCGGCGGCGCCGACCAGGTGCACGTCGATGTCATGGATGGACACTTCGTCCCCAACCTCACCATTGGCGTGCCTGTGGTCAAGTCGCTGCGCAAGGCGACCACGTTGCCGCTCGATGTGCACTTGATGATCACCGACCCCGATCGGTTTATCGCGCCCTTCATCGACGCCGGCGCGAACCTGATCTCAGTGCACGTCGAAGTGCTGCCGCACCTGCACCGCACGATCGCCCAGATCAAGAAACTGGGCGCTCAGGCCGGCGTCGTGTTGAACCCGTCGACGCCGGTGTCAGCGATTGAAGAAGTCGCGGCGGATGTCGACTTCGTACTGGTGATGTCGGTCAACCCCGGCTTCGGCGGACAGGTGTTCATTCCCCGGAGCCTGGCCAAGATTCGCGCCGTGCGCGCCCTGCTGGACCGCGTTGGCAACCAGGCGGCGCCGATCGAAGTGGATGGCGGCGTCGACCTGAATACCGTCGCCTCGGTTGTTGACGCCGGCGCCGAGTGGCTCGTCGCCGGCCAGGCGATCTTCGGCGGCGGCGCGGCCGAGAGCGCGGCGCGAGCCCTCAAGGACGCGGCGCAACGCGCGTCGCATGGCGGCCGGCGGTGACTGCACGGGTCAGTGTTTCGACGACTCGCGTGCGCTATGCCGAAACCGACCAGATGGGCGTCGTCTACTACGCGAATTACCTGATCTGGTTCGAAATTGGCCGGACCGATTGGCTGCGTGAGACGGGCTGGACCTATCGGTCAATGGAAGCCGACGGCTTTCAGTTACCGGTGACCGAGGCGCACTGCGAGTACGCGCACGGCGCGCGCTACGACGACGAGTTGGAAATTCGGACCAGGGCGGCGCAAGTGTCGCCGGTCCGGATTCGGTTTGACTATGAGGTGGTGCGCCGCGCCGATGGCGTGGCGCTGGCAGGCGGACACACCGTCCACGCCACCATCGGCCCTGCGGGGCGCCCGGCGCGCTTGCCGGATCGCATGAAGGACTTGTTCGCATGAGGGCACTGGTTACCGGTGGCGCCGGATTCATTGGGTCGACGTTGAGCGAACGATTGCTCGAGCAGGGCGCCAGTGTCCGTGTCATCGATGCGTTCACCGACTTTTATCCGCGTCCGCTCAAGGAACGCAATCTCGAGAACCTGCGCGGCCGCGCCGGCTACGAGTTCATCGAGGGCGACCTGCGCGACCTTGACCTCAGTGCGGCGCTTGACGGCGTGACGCACGTGTTTCACCTGGCGGCGCAAGCAGGGGTGCGCCGGAGCTGGGGCAAGGAGTTCCAGGTCTACACCGGCCTGAACGTCGACTCAACGCAGCGACTGCTCGAAGCCTGTGCGACCAAGCCGATCGAGCGGCTCGTCTACGCCTCAAGTTCGTCGGTATATGGCGACGAGGTGGCGATTCCCATGACCGAGACGGCCCTGCCTCAGCCGGTTTCGCCGTACGGGGTCACCAAATTGGCTGCCGAACAGCTCTGCCACCTGTATTTTGTGAACTACGGCGTGCCGGCCGTGTCGCTGCGCTATTTCACGGTTTATGGACCCCGGCAGCGGCCCGACATGGGCTTTCATCGCTTCTTTTCGGCGGTTCTGGCGGGGCAGCCCCTGATTCAGTTCGGGGATGGACTTCAGACCAGGGACTTTACCTTCGTCGCCGATGCCGTCACCGCGACGGCGACGGCGGCCGTCCGTGGGGTGCCCGGGCGCGTCTACAATATTGGCGGGGGCTCGCGCGTCTCCCTGCGGGAGGTCTTCGACCTGATTGCCCGCGTCTCTGGCCGAAAGGTCACGATCGATCAACAGGGCCCGCAGAAGGGCGATATGCGCGATACCTACGCCGACACAACACTCGCCAGGCAGGACCTGGCGTTTGCGCCGTCGGTGACGCTCGAAGAAGGACTTCGGGCCATGTGGCGCTGGATGGAAGCGACGAACGCATGAGTGGCATTCGAGGAGTAGCGGTGCTGGCCCTGGTGGCCGCGCTGGCCGGTGGGTGTGCGGGCAAGTCGCCGGCGGTGCCCGTCGGCACGGCAGACGCCGACAAGTTCCTGTTCGACAAGGGCAACGCGGCCGCGAAGGACCGCAAGTGGCTGAACGCGCGCGAGTATCTGCGTAACCTGGTGGATAACTACCCGCAGAGCCCCTATCGCCCCGACGCCAAACTGGCGCTCGGCGATACCTACATTGGCGAGAAGTCCACGGAGTCGTTGCTGCTCGCCGCCAACGAGTTCCGGGAGTTTCTCACGTTTTATCCAACCCATCCACGCGCGGACTATGCCCAACTGCAGTTGGCACGATCGTTCATGCTGCAGATGCTGGCGCCCGAGCGCGACCAGTCAGCCACCAGGGACGCAATCAAGGAGGTCGAAATCTTCCTGCAGCGGTTCCCCAACAGCGGCTTGATGCCAGACGCCCGCGTCATGGAGCGCGAAGCCCGGGACCGGCTGAGCGAAGCCGAATACAATGTGGGCTTTTTCTACTACCGCATGAAGTGGAACCCGGGCGCCATCGACCGCTTCATGGATTTGCTCAAGTCCGACCCCGGGTTCAGCAACCGCGATGCCGTGTATTACCATCTGGCGGAATGTCTCTATCGAACCGCCAAGCCAGCCGAAGCGCTCCCCTACTACGAACGCTTGCTCCGGGAGTTCGAGCAGAGCGAGTTTCTCGACTTGACGCAGAAACGCGTCGCGGAGCTTAAGGGCGGAGTACCCGCCGGAAAGTAGGCACTCAATGCGCGTCTCGGTGCTCGTTACCGCCCTCTCACTGATGGCGGCGGCCCCTGGGTGGGCCCAATCCCGGCTGGCCCTTGCGCCCCGCACCACTCTGCCGGCGCACGTCATGTGCGCGGATCTGCTCGTGCCGGCCATCCCCGTCCCGACGATCCGCATCAGCGGCCCACACCACGTCCTGCCACATCTGGCCCTGAGCCGCAGCGACGCGGCCGTGGTGCCCCGGCAGCCCGAGGACGGCCTGGTCGTCGGCCAGCGCTACCTCGTCCGCCGCCTGCCGTCTGGCGTGAAAGCCGAACTGCCGAAAGACGGCGGCTACGTGCCCGTCCGGACGATGGGCTGGGTCACGGTCACCGCCCTTGACGAGCTCCATGCCATCGCCAACGTTGACTTTGCGTGCGATGCGATCGAGCAGGACGATTACCTGACGCCGTACGTCGAGGCCGTACTCCCGACGCCCGACGCCACGCTCGCTGCGCCTGACTTCACCGAGCGGATGCAGATTCTGCCGGGCGTCGAGGGACGCGAGATGTTCGCCAACGGTGACCTGTTCTCGATTGCGCGCGGCACCGCCGACGGCGTGACGGCAGGTGACCGGTTCGCGATCTACCGCGACCGCAAGGACGGCCGGCCACTCGTGCACATCGGCGAGGCCATCGTCACCGACCCGTCGGCGACATCAGCGAAAGTGTTATTGCTCAAAACCACGGACGTGGTCGAGATCACGGATCTTGCCGTGCCCCGTCGCTAGCGCGCCGGCTAACTGACCTTTTGTTTCCGGGCCGACTTCGCCGTTTCGAAGTCGGCCACCTTCGCGGCGCGATCGGTCATGGCGCGCTGGAAACCCTGGTAGTAATCGACCGCCGAGACCACCGCCGTCAGCAGCACCAACCAGAGCGCGGCCTGTCCCAACACCAGCAACGCCGGCACCCGCTCCCAACCCAGAATCAACAGCAGGATCGCCGTGACCTGCGCGGCCATCTTCAACTTGCCCATGCCCGAGGCCGGCATGGCGAGCCCGCGAGCGTACGCCAGGTTACGCAGGCCGGTCACCGCAATCTCGCGGCCGATGATCACGCCCACCATCCAGGCCGAGGCCAAGCCGAGTTGGACCAATGAAATCAACGTGGCCGAGATCAGCAGCTTGTCGGCGAGCGGATCGAGAACCTGACCGAGGGCGGTGACCTGATTGCGGCGTCGAGCGAGGTACCCGTCGAGCCAGTCGGTGAGGGAGGCGATGCCGAAAATGGCTGCCGCGACCAACTCGACCGGCAGGCCCAGAACCAGCCGCCCCTCGAACTTGGTCAGCAACACCGACACCAGCACTGGCACCAGGAAGATGCGCGCGATGGTCAGGCTGTTCGGCAGGTTCATGTCGACCGCGGCTATTCTACCCTTCGGTAGGGTAAGATGGAAGTTTGTCATGAAAGCCATCCTTCTTGCCGGGGGCAAAGGCACGCGACTGCGTCCGTTGACCCTCCACACACCGAAACCTGTCGTTCCGATCTTCGACCGCGCGTTTCTCCACTACCAGATTGACCAGCTCAAGCAGGTTGCGGAGATTGACGAGGTCATCCTCAGCCTGAACTACCAGCCGCGCCGCATCGAAGATGTGTTTGGCGATGGCACCGGCACCGGCGTTCGCTTGCGCTACGTCGTCGAACCGGCACCGCTCGGCACCGGCGGCGCTATTCGCTACGCCGCGCAAAACGTCACCGACACGATCGTCGTCTTTAACGGCGACGTGATGACGAACGTCGATGTCAACGCGGTGCTCACGTTACATCGCGAGCGGAAGGCCAAGGCCACGATCGTCCTGACCCCGGTCGATAATCCCACGGCCTACGGCCTGGTTGAAACTGAGAGCGACGGACGGGTCCGCCGATTCGTAGAAAAGCCCAACTCGGAGGAGATCACCGGCAACACGATCAACGCCGGCATCTACGTGCTCGAGCCCGATACCTTCGCCCGCATCCCGAAAGATGTCTCGTACTCGATTGAGCGCGCCTACTTCCCGTCACTGATCGAGAAGCAGGAGATGTTTGTCGCCTACATCGACCGCGGCTATTGGATCGACATCGGCACACCCGAGAAGTACATCCAGGTGCACCACGACATGTTCGACGGCAAGTTCGCCGGTGGCATCTTCGCGACTGCTGACCGGACCAAGCCGATCGTCTCGCCCGACGCTCGGATTGAGGATGGCGTGACCCTGGTCGCCCCCTGCTTCATTGACGCCGGCGCGCACATCAAGACTGGCGCGCGAATCGGCCCGTACTCGGTGCTCGGCCGTTCGGTGCTGGTCGAGGAGGCCGCCGATGTCGAGAACACGATCGTGTGGCCGAACACCCGCATCGGCCAGAGCGCGGTGGTGCACGGGCCGATCATCGGCCGCAACTGCCACATCGGTCGCAACGCCGTCCTGAAATCGACGTCGGTGATTGGCGACAAGACCCAACTGACCGACTACACGACCCTATGATTAACCCCGCTGTCTTCAAGGCCTACGACGTCCGCGGCCTCTACCCGTCCGAGATCACCGAAGAGTTGTTCCATCTGCTCGGCCGGGCTTTCGTCGCCTACCTCGGGCCCGGCCAGTACGCGGTGACACGCGACATGCGCCTGTCGTCACCGTCGCTGACGGCGGCGTTCATCGACGGCGCGACGCGGCAGGGTGGGACCATCGTTGACTACGGCCTGCTCGGCACCGACCAGATGTACTTCGCCGTCGCAGCCGACACGCTTGACGGCGGCGCGCAGATCACGGCGTCGCATAATCCTGGCGAGTACAACGGTTGCAAGCTGGTGCGCGCCGAAGCATTCCCGCTCAGTGGTGAAGCCGGCATTAAGGAGATGAAGGAAATGATCATGGCCGGCGCGATTCCGGCGCCGCCGGCTGTGCGCGGCACGGTTGAGACCCGCCAGATCATGGATCGCTACGTCGCGCACGTGATGTCGTTCATCGACGCGTCCTCGATCACACCCTTCAACGTGGTGCTCGACGCCGGGAGCGGTGTCGCCGGCTTGGTGGCGCCGCGCCTGTTCGACCTTCTGCCCTGCAAGACCACGCGCCTGTGCTTCGAGGTGGACGGCTCCTTCCCGAATCATGAAGCCAATCCGCTGATCAAAGAGAACCGCCGGGACATCACCGCCGCCGTGCTCGCCCAGAATGCCGACATCGGCATTGCCTGGGATGGCGATGCGGATCGCTGCTTTTTCATCGATGGCAGCGGCGAGTTCATCGCCGGCGACTTCATCACCGCGTTATTGGCCGAAGCGTTCCTGCTGCAGACGCCTGGCCAGACGATCATCTACGACGTCCGCGCCAGTTACGCCGTTAAGGACATCGTCGCGAAGTATCAGGGTACGGCCCTGATGAACCGCGTCGGTCACGCCTTCATCAAGCGCCGCATGCGCGAAGACAACGCGGTGTTCGGCGGCGAGGTCACCGGGCATTACTACTTCCGCGACAACTTCTACGCCGACAACGGTTTCATCCCGGCGCTGATGATCCTGGACCTGATGTCGAAAAAAGGCATGTCGCTGCGCGACTTGCTGAAGCCGCTGCGCGAGAAGTACTTTATCTCCGGCGAGATTAACACCAAGGTCGCCAACATGGGGATCGCCGACCAGAAGATCCAAGAACTCGCCAGGCGCTACGCCACGGGCAATGTCTACATGCTCGACGGCGTCTCGGTGGAGTTCGACGACTGGCACTTCAATGTTCGCCAGTCGAATACAGAACCGCTGCTCCGCCTGAATCTCGAGGGCCTGACGCCGGAGATCATGGAGAAGCGCCGGGACGAGATTCTGGCGATTATCAGGGGCTAGCCAGGGTAGCCTTCCGGTCTGATAGAATGGCCTCCGCTGAGCGGGAGTAGTTCAGCGGTAGAACGCGAGCTTCCCAAGCTCGATGTCGCGGGTTCGATCCCCGTCTCCCGCTCCAATCTTCGCCCTGGACACCCGCGAAGGTTGTTCCGCCGTAGCCTTGGCGAAGGCGGACCTACTGAATCGAAATCCCGATGCTGATCGTCAGCATTTGCGTCCGCTTGGCCGCTGGCAGCCCGTCGGCCGCCGCGCGCGAGCCAAGTTTCGTAAAGCGCACGTCGAAGCCAGCTCCCAGGTGCGGTTTCATGAACCAACGCGCGCCCCCGCCAAAGTTTAGGGCGCTGTTCCATGCCTCGGGGACTTCTTGCGTCGGCAACGTGCCGAACGCCTCTGAACTACTGACAACCTTCGAACGCCCGACGCCCGCGCTCAGGTAACTCCATCCGAGTCTGTGCCCGAAGTTGATCGACACCTGGGGCAACAAGCTCGTGATCTGCGTGGTCACAGCCGTGGTGGTGGGAACGGCGGGCTTGGTGGCCGTGGCCGTCGACATCAGCGGGGCGCTCGTGCTCTTACCGCTATGCATTGAGAGCCCCAATCCGAGCGTCATGATGCCGAGCTTCAGCGGATAGGCCGTCGCGCCGCCGGCAAGTCCCCAGGCCCGCCCCGGCAGCGGCGTGGTGGCGCTCACGGTGGGTACCCAGCCTTCCGCCGTGGGCATGCCCACCCACGCGCCCTGTAGGTCGGCCGCGAACCACGGCAAGCGATCGACGGTCTGCGCCGACGCCGGTACCGCCGCAGCCAGCACCAGCAGAACGAACCACGCACGACACATCAGTAGCCGCTCGCCTTCCCCGTTGCCGTCTCGCCACGCGATTCCTTCACGATCCTGACGCCAGCGCTCGCGCCGATGCGCGTGGCCCCGGCCGCTACCAGTGCTTTCATTTGCTCTAGGTCGCGCACGCCGCCAGCGGCCTTCACGCCCATCTCGTCGCCGACAATGCGGCGCATCAACGCCACGTCGGCGGCAGTGGCGCCGCCGGGCCCGAAGCCTGTCGAGGTTTTGACGAAGTCCGCACCCGCCGCCTTTGACAGAGTGCACGCGGTGATCTTCTCTTCGTCGGTGAGCAGCGCCGTTTCGATGATCACTTTACAGCCCGCGCCGCCCGCCTGACAGGCCGAGACCACCCCGCGGATGTCATCCGACACCAGCCGGACATCGCCCGACTTGAGGGCACCGACGTTGATCACCATGTCGACCTCGGCCGCGCCATCGAAGATCGCCCGCCGCGCCTCGAACTGCTTCACGTCGGGAGTCGTGGCGCCGAGGGGAAAGCCGACCACGGAACACACGGCCACGCCAGAGCCCCGCAGCTGCTGTGCCGACAGTGCCACCCAGGTGGGGTTGACGCACACGGTCGCGAACTTCCATTCCGCGGCCTCCTTGCATAACTGCACGATCTCGGTCGCCGTGGCGTCTGGCTTCAGCAGCGTGTGGTCGATCAATCCAGGCAGGCCCTGGGCGCTGCCGTCGGTCGCGTGCAGCCCCAGGCGGGTGGCGCCGGCTTCGAGTACGTGCTGGACGCGGTCCGGACAACAGTCAAACGTGAAGCCATGGCAGGCGCATCTGGTGGGCGCCACCGCGCCGGCCCGGGCCAACTCCTCGAGAATCAATTCGACCACGCGCCGATAGTCGGTCACTGCCTCTGCTCCAACGCGCGAATCTTGGCCAGGCGGCGAAGATAGCGGGCCTCGCCCATCGGCGTGGCCAGCCATGTGTCGACAATCGCTTTCGCCTCGTCGGTCGAGACCAGCGTCGCGCCCAGCGTCAGCACGTTGGCGCCATTGTGTTCGCGCGCATAGCGCGCCAGGGTCTGGTCGTTGCACATCGCGGCACGGACGCCGTCGATCTTGTTGGCAGCGATCGCCGAGCCGATGCCGGCACCGTCAATGACAATGGCCGCATCCACTTCCTTGCGAGCGACCAGCCTGGCCGCCTGGGCCGCGATGTCCGGGTAGTCGACCGCGTCGGGACCGTCCGTGCCGATATCGAGCACGCTCAGGCCCTTCTGACGCAGGTAGTCCCGCAGCGCCGCCTTGAGCGCGACGCCGCCGTGATCGCTGCCAATCGCGACGGCGCGCACCGCCGCAACCGGCGCGAGGCCGTCGAGGCTGGCCTCGGCGACGGCGCCATGCACCGTAATACGCCGGGCCCTCAAGGTATCGGCAGCCAGCGGTGTCACGTGCCCGCCGGTCCTGAGCGTGACGCTGGAGCCGATCTCCAGGCTCCTCGCATCCGACTCGGTGATGATGTCAAACGCCTTCATGCATTCCCGTTCGTGTTAGTCTTTTCCGCCATGTCGACTGCCCAGCCCGCCGTCTTGATCGATCAGGAAGAACTCGCCGCCCGCATTGCCGACCTCGCCCGGGAGATTCGCCAGGATTCTCCGTCGGGCCAGTTGCACTTTGTCTGCGTCCTCAAGGGCGCCTTTCTGTTCCTGGGCGACCTGATCCGCGCCATGGAAGGCCATGTCACCATCGACTTCATGGCCTGCTCCAGTTACGGAGCCGGCACCACCTCGAGCGGCGAGGTGCGCCTCTCCAAGGATCTCGACTCCGGCCTCGAAGGCCGCGACGTGATCATCGTCGAAGACATCGTCGATACCGGCCTGACCCTGCATTACCTCCAGGAGATTCTCCTGGCGCGCGGTCCACGCTCGTTGCGAACCGCTTGTCTGCTCAGCAAACCCTCGCGCCGCAAGATCGACGTCAAGGTCGACTACGTCGGTTTCACCATCGAAGACCGCTTCGTCGTCGGCTACGGGCTCGACTACGACGAGCAATACCGCAACCTGCCGTACATCGGCGTCCTCGCATAGGCTACTGAACGGCCTTCCTCACAAGATCCGCGGCGACGCGCGCCTCGCGTAACACGGTGGCTTCATCCATGGTCAGCACCTTGCGATCACGCATCAGCACTCTCCCGTTCACGATCGTCGTCTCGACGTCGTCGCCGCGCGACGCGTAGACGACTTGCGAGACCGGATCGTAGAGCGGCTGCTGCCGTGCTTTCGACATGCCGACAATAATGAGGTCGGCCAGCTTGCCTGGTTCGAGTGAGCCGAGGCGCTGGCCACGGCCGAGCGCGCGGGCGCCGCCGAGCGTGGCCATCTCCAGCGCCTCCGCGGCACTGACCGCGGTGGGATCCATCGTCACCAGCTTCTGCTGGAAAGCGGCTTGCCGCATGGCCTCGAACATGTCGAGGTCGTTGTTGCTCGCGGCGCCGTCGGTGCCGATGCCGATACTGACGCCGGCCTTCCGGTACTTCATCACCGGCGCAGTGCCGCTGGCCAGCTTCATGTTGCTCTCGGGGTTGTTCGAGACGCCGACGTCGCGCCGCTTGAGCAGCGCAATCTCATCGTCGTTGATCCATACCCCGTGCGCGGCGAGGGTGGTCGGTGCCCAAAAGTTCAGGTTGTCGAGAATGGCCACGGGCCGCATCTGGTGCCGTTTCTGCGACAGGCTAATCTCCACCTGCGTCTCGGCCAGGTGGATTTGAATCGGCATCATCAGCCGCTTGGCTAATTGACTGACGGCGGTGAGTGTCTTCGCGTCGAGCGTGTAGACGGAGTGCGGGGCAATCGAAGGCGTGATCAATTCGTCATGGGCGAACTGCCTGGCGAACGCTTCGGCCCGGACCAGCGCGTCGGCAGGCGTCTTGGCGTCGGGCACCGGAAACTCAATCACGGTCTGGCCCAGGACGCCGCGCATGCCGGCGGCCTTGGTCACCTTGGCGACCTCTTCTTCAAAGTAATACATGTCGGCGAAGGTGGTCGTACCCGATTGAATCATCTCGAGCAGCGCCAGCCGCGTGCCAACCCGCACGAATTCCGGCGACACCGTCCTGGCTTCGGCCGGGAAGATGTATTTCTGCAGCCAGTCCATCAGGTTCAGGTCGTTGCCTAGCCCGCGGTACATCACCATCGCGGCGTGGGTGTGCGTGTTGATCAGCCCGGGCATGACCACCTTGCCCGTCGCGTCGATAGTGTCGGCGCTGCGATAGCGCGCGGAAATTGCGGCCGGCGTGTCGACGGCCACGATCTCGGTGCCGTTGATGGCCACCGACCCCGGATTCATGACGCGCCGGGTTCCGTCCACGGTGATGACGATGCCGTTGGCAACGATCAATGAAACGGTGCTGGCTTGACGGGCCGCCACCGCCGACCAGGCGAGTGGAGCCGCCGCCAGTAGCGCTATCGCAGCGGCCGGGATCCGGAAACCCATCGCCCGGAATTGTACTCCTGAACTTCTGATCTCCTGCTACCCTCTCCCCCCGTGCTGCACTTGGTCACTCACCCACTTGTTCACGACTGCCTGGCCGAATTGCGCGATGCCTGCACGCCACCCGAGCGATTCCGCGTGCTCGCCAACCGCATCAGCGTGCTCCTCGGCGCCGAAGCCCTGCGCGACGTGCCGATGGCCGAGGGCACCGTCGAGACACCGCTGGGGCCCTCGCCGTGTCGCCGCCTTGCCGCCGATGTGGTGATGGCGCCGGTGCTGAGGGCCGGACTCGGCATGTTGCCGGGCCTGCTGGAACTGGTGCCAAACGCGCGGGTGGGCCACCTCGGACTGCAGCGCGACGAACGCACGGCCGTGGCATCGCAGTATTACGCCAAGTTGCCGCCCAACATCCAGGACAGCTATGTCTTGCTGATCGATCCCATGCTGGCCACTGGTGGCAGCGCCGTGGCGGCACTCGACGTGCTCACCAAAGCTGGAGCCCGGCACCTGCGGCTGGTCTGCATCGTGGCGGCTCCCGAGGGTGTCGCCGTGGTCGAGAAGGCCTACCCCAACGTGCCGATTTTTACACCCGTGGTGGACCGCGAGTTGAACGCCCACAAGTTCATCGTGCCGGGGCTGGGCGACTTCGGCGATCGGCTGTTCGGGACGGTCTGAGGTCTGCGCGGCCTATGCTATGATCTTTGGTCTGGCCGCGCGCTTGGCTCAGCGGTAGAGCACCGCCTTCACACGGCGGGGGTCGGAGGTTCGAATCCTCCAGCGCGCACCACTTACTCCACCTTCATGTTGAGTACTCGCCTCCGGTCGATTGCCACCGCGGGACTGTTGGCCATTGTGGCGTTTGGCCTGTATGCCATCCACATCGGCACACCACCGCTGTCCACTGCTGAATCCGAACTCTTGCTGCAGTTGAACCGCATCGGATCTGGCGCCGATGGCTTTCCGCTGTTCTTCCACGTTGCCGACGAACGTTGGTTGCAGCCCGTAGCGGTCTACTTCACCTCACTCGTCAGCCTTCTTACGGCGTCATCGAGCCCCGGCCGCCTGGCCGCCGCAGCGATTGGCGCCTTGGACGTCGCGTTGATGTTCCTGCTCTGCCGGCGGTTGCTGGCCTCGCCATCGATTGCCGCCGGGGCGGCGCTGCTATTGATGGCCACCCCGGCCCACATCGTCTTCGCGCGAACCGGCGTGGATGCGATCTACCCGCTGCCCATTGTCCTGGTGTGGCTGATCGCGTTGGCGGCGTACTTTGAGATCGGCGATCGGCGCCTGGCCGCAGCTGGTGGCTTCGCGTTGGGCATCGGTGTCTACTCACATCCGTCGGCGCCGGTGACCATGGGGCTTCTACTGGTGGTCACGATGGCGGCGATTTACCTGTCAGGACGGCGCAGTGCCGCGCACGTGGCGGCTCCGGCCGCGGCCTTTCTTGCGCCTCTACTGCTCGCGGCCGTGTGGTTCGCGGCCAACCCCACTGCCTACCCTGACACGTTCGGTCGGTGGGCCATTCACGCCGCACACCTGCGCTCGCCCATCGAAGGCATCAGGGCGTTCGTGAACTGGAACACCTTGGGCACGCGCCTGTCTCTCTACTGGGGTTTCTTCGATCCGTCGTGGCTCTTCCTTGACGGCCCCGCGTCGACAGCGGCACCTCTTCGCGGCGCGTCGCCGTTCTTGTTCGCCACGGTGGTGGCGCTCGTCGCCGGCGTGTCGCAGCGGCTGCGTGCCGGGTTTCTGCCCATGACACTGATCCTGCTCGGAGGCGTGACGGTCGCGCCGCTGGCAGCGTCGACCTTCGGCGGAGCCCACTCGATTGGCGATGCCCTGGTTGTCGTTCCGCTGGTGACAGCCGTGGCCGCCGATGGCGTTGCGAACTGGCTGGTGCGCGAGCACGCTCGGTGGCGGTGGCTGGCTTGGGGATTGATGGCGGCACTTCTAATCGACGCTGCCTGGTCTGCCAGCGTCTACTTCTGACGCTTTTCAAACACTTCAAACCACATCGAACCGCCAGGTTCCGTGCGTGTCGCACCGCGCCGCCGATCCAAGTGAGCGCCGACCGCCGCGCAGACCTGGCGCAGCACGTCGAGGCCGTGCACGCGCAGCATGTGCAGGTCGAGCAGCACCAGGTCGATATGACGCCGATGCAGCATCTCAAGGCCCTCACGGGTGTCGATGTCACTCAGCACAATACGGATCTGCGGGTCGTCATCGACAAGCAGTGGTGAGGGACGAGGTGATGTGGTGGCTCATTTTCTCACAGGGGTTATCTAGCCGGCCTTCTTGACCTCATCGATCAAGGCTTGGATCGCCTTGGCATACGCGGCGTCTGCTTCGGCATAAGCTTTCATGTAATCAGCTTCCGACATCTTGTCTTCACGCCAGTTGCCGTCAAATCGCATGCTCTTCGCGCCGAGGTCATGAGAGTCGGAGGGGCCCTGCTTGGTCGCCGGCCTGGACTTGAGGCCATCGGGACCAAGATCGGTCACGAAATGCCTGGTTTCGATCACTGAGGCGGCATTGAGGTCCATGTAGACCTCCCGATAGTCCTTGCGAATCAACTTTTCGTTGACCACCGCCGGCGCCGTTGTCCGCGCCCAGACCACGATCAACTGGCCAGGAAAACTGAGCGCGCCGACAAACTCCTCCCGGTTGTCGGGCATGCGCGCGGCGATGCTGGCGAGCTTCTTGCTCGCCAGCAGCTGCGCCAGCTCTTTTACGGGGGCGGCGGATTGCGGCTCCTGTGCCACCGCGACCGATGGAACGGCCGTGGCCAGCAAAACGGGGACGAGAATGGTAGGGAGAGACAGTGGGGACAGGAATTTCATGTCCCCCATTTAACACACTTGTCGCGCCGAAGGCTAGGGCGAAGGCGGATTCAGCCGATGAAAAGCGATTCTTCCTCGTCCACCGCAGGGCGACTGGTCTGCCGGCGACGTGAGGCTTCGCGCAGGCCGCGGAACGAATCAATGAGCGCGGACACCCCGGCGAAGATGGCGATGCCCTGTTCGGCGGGCCCGGTTACGAACGACTGTGCCGCGGCCAGCGTCTCATCCACCCGGACGGTGAGCTCAGCGAACACCCGATCGAAGCGCTCCACCTGTTTGGCCGCGAGCGCGGCGGTGCGGGCGGCTTCGTTGGTCAACGCGGTGAGGTTGGCCAGCAGGGGCTTGATGTCCTGGTCGAGCTGGGTGGCGATCTGGTCGACGCGCCTGGCGAGGCGGATCCCGGCGACGATGGCGCCGACCTGGACCAGCGCCATCAGGAGCACCCCAAACGCGATGAGGCCCAGAAACAGCTCGCCGGTCTCGCTCACGCCTGGTCGCCCCGCTCGCGGGCCTGCTGGAACGCGTCGCGACCACGATCAACCGCGGTCACGAGGTTGTCGCGCTGGCGATCGTAGTATTCACGTCCCTGATCTACCGCCTCGCGGGCCTTATCCTTGCCTTCACGCGCCTTCTTGCCGAGGTACTCACGCGTCTCTTCACCCGACGCCGGCGCAAACAGAAGCGCGACGGCTGCGCCAGTCAGGGCGCCAACCACGAAGGCCATCATCACGCTGCTGCCACTGCTGTCCTTGGACATGTTGCTCCTCACCAGATGCTGACCTTCACGTTCAGATACTTTTTCGGGTCCTTCTTGATCTCGGCGATCAACGCCTTCACTTCGGACACCGTCTCATTCATGTTCTCATATAACTGTTTATCGTGCAGCAGCTGGCCGGCCGTGCCCTGGCCGTCGTTCAGGTGTTGCAGAACCGTGTCGAGGCGCGCAGTCATCCCGTCGATTCTCTTGTACAGCACATCATCGTTGAGCAGCTTGCCGGCGGTGCCCTCGCCACGATTGAGCTTGGCCGTCATCGTCTCGAGGTTGGACGTGGTCTGGTTCAAGGTCTTGGCGAAGGCCGGGTCGTTGATCAACTGTCCCAGGCTGCCCTCGCCCTTGCGCAGGCCGCTGGTGATCGCGTTGAGATTGGCGAGCGAGGCGTCCAGCTCGTTGTACATCTTGGGGTCGTTGGCCAGCCGGCCCATCGTGCCCTTGCCTTCCGACACCGAGCGCGCGACGCGTTCGGCCGCCCGTACCAAGCCATCGAATTCCCGATAGACCGAGTCATCGGTGAACAACTTGCCGATGGTTCCCTTCCCTGCCCTGATGTCCGCCACGAGCTGCTTGGCCTGATTGAGGCTGGCCGTGGCCTCATTGGCCACCTGCGCGATGCTGCCCTCGGCAATGCCGGGGCTGACGTAGCCCCATTCCGGGATTGGCGCGCCGCCGGTGCCGGCCGTGATGTCGACCGCCCCCTCACCGAGCAGCGAGATGGTGCCGAGCACCGCTTTGGACCGATCGGTCACCAGTGGCCGAAACGTGTCCTTGACGTTGAACCACACTTCGACGCCGGTTTCAGAAAGGACCACCTGGTCGACGGTGCCGACCTGGACACCGGAGACGCGGACGGGCGACCCCGTCATCAAGCCGGCGACGTTGCCGAAGCGCGCTTTCAGAGTGTAGTTCTGCCACGGCATGCCGCCACCGCCGCCGACGGCAAAAATCAGCAGGCCCGCCATGACCAGCGCGAAGATCGAAATGATGCCGAACTTGAGTTCGGCCCAGGCGAGGGAGTGGGTGCGCGGCATGGTCCTAGAATCCTCTTACGAAAGAAACGTTTGCAGATACGGATCGGTCGAGGCGCGCAGGTCGTCGGCCGACCCCTCGAAGTGAATCGACCCGTCCTTCAGCATGACGAAGTCAGCCTGGCTGACCTTGGCCTCGGCCGCGGCCGAGATCAGCGGTTCGCCGTCGGGACCCCGCGAGGCCTGGTGGGTCGACACGTAGAAGGCGTCGCGCAACTGGTGAGTGACGATCACCGACGTGACGGCCTCGAGGTCGCGCAACTTGATGATCTCGGCGTCGATGGTGAGCGAGGTGATCGGGTCCAGGCCGGTGGTCGGCTCGTCGTAGAGGAGCAAAGTCGGCTTGGCCGCCATGGCGCGGGCGATCGCGACGCGGCGCCGCTGGCCGCCCGACAACTCCGAGGGCTGCTTGTCGATGTGTTCACTCAGGCCGACGAAGCCCAGCACCTCTTCGACCCGCTGCCGCACCTCGTGCAGCGGCTGGGTGGTCTCCTCGTAGAGCTTGTAGCCGACGTTTTCGCCGACCGTGAACGAGTCAAACAGCGCCCCTTCCTGGAACACCATGCCCATGTGGTGGCGCACACCCATCAGTTGCACTTCGTCCATCTGATCGACCCGGTGACCGAGCACCCAGATGGTGCCCGAGTCCGGCTTAAGCAGGCCGAGCATCAGCTTGAGGACGGTGGACTTGCCGGCACCGCTGGCGCCCAGGAAGATCTTGGTGTGGCCGGCGCGCACCTCGAACGTGACGTCCCTGAGAATAACCTTCTCATCAAACGCCAGGCACACCTTGTCGAACAGCACCACGGGCGCGTGGGGCTGGGCAAGTTCTACGGGCAGGCCGAATTCGGCGAGGCTCTTATGTCGCATCAGAAGAAGATCGAAATCAGCAACCGGGTCACGAAAAAGTCGACCACCAGCACCACGACGGAAGCGGCGACCACCGCGTTGGTGGTGGCGCGGCCGACCCCCTGCGTGCCGCCAGTGGTCCGCAAGCCAACGTGGCAGCCGATGGTGACGATCACAAAGCCCAGGAAGAAGGGCTTGATCAGCCCCATCCACACGTCCTGAATATAGAGACCCTGCACCACCGAACTCCAGTAGATCCCGGAGGGCACGCGCAACTGGGTCAGGGCGATCATCCATCCGCCGGTCAGGCCGACCGCGTTGGCAACCACCGTCAGGATCGGACACATGATGAAACCGGCCAGCACCCGCGGCACCACCAGTTTGCGAATGGGGTCGGTCCCGAGCGCGCGCAAGGCGCTAATCTGCTCGGTCACCATCATCGAGCCCAGCTCCGCGGCAATGCCCGAGCCGACCCGGCCCGCCAGCATCAGCGCGGTCAGCACCGGGCCAAGTTCTTTGATCATTGATGCGCTGATCAGCCGGCCGACAAACGGCCGCGCGCCGAACTGGTCCAGCGTCATGCCGGACTGCAGCGCCAGCACCGCGCCGGTGAAGAAGCCCGTCAGGATGACCACCGTCAGTGACCCGAGGCCGATAATGTCAATCTGCTCCATGACGTCGCGGGCATAGAACGGCCGCGAGACCGATCCCTTGACCGCCGCCACGCACAACTTCACGTACTCCTGCACTTCGAGGAGCGCCTGTTTCAGCCACTCGATGGCCCAGTCCTGTCGCGGACTGCTCATCGCCTGCCCGCCGGCGCTGAGCCTGGTCGAAGGGCCGGGCCGAGGCCGAGTTCGCGCGTCCGCAGCCCGCGGATTTGGTCGCGCAGTGCCGCCGCCTTCTCGAAGTCCAGGTTTGCCGCCGCGCCTTTCATCTGTTCGTCAAGAATGGCGAGGTGGGCATCGAGTTCACCCTGGGTGCGGAAGACCTGCTTTTCGCGGGGATCGACAATCGACGAGTAGTCACGGTCATAGACACTGGATAAGACGTCGTCGATGGCCTTGACGATACTGGTCGGCGTAATGCCATGCTCCTGGTTGTAGGCCGCTTGCCTGGTGCGCCGGCGGGCCGTCTCACTAATCGCGGCGCGCATCGAGTCGGTGTGACGGTCCGCATACATAATCACACGGCCGTTGAGGTTCCGCGCGGCGCGTCCCGAGGTCTGAATCAGGGCGCCAGCCGAGCGAAGAAACCCTTCCTTGTCAGCGTCAAGAATGGCTACCAGCGACACTTCCGGCAGGTCCAAACCCTCGCGCAGCAGGTTGATGCCGACCAGCACGTCAAAGACGCCGCGGCGAAGGTCGCGGAGAATCTCGACGCGCTCCAGCGTGTCGATATCGGAGTGGAGGTAGCGAACCTTGACGCCCAGTTCCTGGTAGTAGGTGGTGAGATCCTCGGACATCCGCTTGGTCAGCGTGGTCACGAGTACGCGCTCCTTGCGCGACGCCCGGTCGCGGATCTCCATCAGCAAATCATCGACCTGGCCCTTGACCGGCCGCACTTCCACGGGCGGGTCCATCAAGCCGGTGGGACGAATCACCTGCTCCACCACCACGCCGCCAGCCTTCTTCAGTTCGTAGGGGCCTGGCGTCGCCGAGACGTAGACCAGCTGACCGACCCGCTGCTCCCATTCCTCGAAGTTCAAGGGCCGGTTATCGAGTGCCGATGGCAGGCGGAAGCCGTATTCTACCAGCACCTCCTTGCGCGCCCGGTCACCGTGGTACATGCCGCGAATCTGCGGCACGGTCTGGTGGCTTTCGTCGATCACGACCAGCGCATCCGACGGCAGGTAGTCAAGCAGGGTCGGTGGCGGCTGCCCCGCCGTTCGCTGGGTCAGGTGCCGCGAGTAGTTCTCGATGCCGTGGCAGTAGCCGATCTCGCGAATCATCTCGAGATCGAACATCGTCCGCTGGTGCAGTCGCTGCGCTTCGAGTACCTTGCCGGTGCGCTCGAGATCGCCGCGCCGCTCCTCGAGCTCGGCCTTAATCGTGACGACCGCCTCTTTCAGCCGCTCGCGGCCAGTGACGAAGTGCGACTTCGGAAACACCACGGTGCGGTCATGACGCCGCAGCGCCTTGCCCGTGAGCGGGTCGAACGAGGTGAGCTCGTCAACTTCGTCGCCGAACAGCCCAATCCGCAACGCGAACTCTTCGTACGACGGATAGACCTCGATGATGTCGCCGCGCACCCGGAACGTGCCGCGCGAAAACTCGAGGTCGTTGCGCTCGTACTGAATCTCAACCAGCTTGCGCAGAATCTGATCGCGATCGATCCGCTGGCCTTTTTCGACCGGCATCACCAGGCCGTAGTAGGCATCTGGCGAACCCAGGCCGTAGATACAGGAGACGCTGGCCACAATGATCACGTCGCGGCGTTCGAACAACGATCGCGTCGCCGACAGGCGCATGCGATCGATCTCCTCATTAATCGTCGATTCCTTCTCGATATAGGTGTCGCTGGAGGGCATGTAGGCCTCCGGCTGGTAGTAGTCGTAGTAGCTGACGAAGTACTCGACCGCGTTGTCGGGGAAGAAGCGCCGGAACTCCTGGAACAGCTGCGCTGCCAGCGTCTTGTTATGGGCCATCACCAGCGTCGGGCGGTTCACCCGGTTGATGACCTGCGCCATGGTGTAGGTCTTGCCCGATCCGGTCACACCGAGCAGCACCTGGTGCTTGTCCCCGCGGTTCAGCCCGTCAACGAGCTCCGGTACAGCATGTACCTGATCGCCGGCGAGCTCGAAGTCAGACGCGAGGTTGAAGCGATCGGAGACGATGGGCATGGACGCGGGTGCCAGAGTCCGCCTGCGCGCGACGCGCTACAGTGGACAAGCACAACATCGTACCCTACTTCTGGGAGGTCTTGTAGGGGGCGAAATAACCCTTGCGGGCCCTGACGCGCGCCCCCGGCCGCGTCACCTTGATCGCAACCTTGCGCCACGCGCCATCAGTGGCCGTATTGGCGGACAGATAGCCGAGGTGGTACTGCCCCTTGATTTGGGCCAGCACCTGTTCGTAGGCGCTCTCTACCTCCTTCATGCTCGACGGGAAGAACGCCTGGCCGTTGGTCACTTCCACCAGTTGCATCATCGTCATCTGCAAATGTTGTCGGTACGATCCGGTGTTCTGCACGAGCCCGATGGCGTAGACCGTCACCGGCGAGGCCTTGAGCAGGGTCAGCGTCTCGTCCAGTTTAAGCACCGATCGCGAATCGGCGCCGTCCGTGTACATCACCAGGATGCGACGGCCCTGATCCTGGTCGACGCCGTCGAGGTAGGTGCCGAGGGCATCGTCGAGCGCGGTCCAGCCGTCAGGCTTGCGCTGCCGAATGCGCTCGACCAGCCTCGGAAAATCGCGCTGCGGGTAGCGGGTGATACGCACCTGCGTGTCGAAGTCGACCAGCGTGATGTCCTGGGATTCAGGCAGCAGGTTCAGGAACTTGATCGCGGCGCTCTGGGCCAGCTTCATGTCGCTGACCATGCTGCCGAAGGCGTCCAGCAAGAGGCCCAGGTGGAGGACCGGTGCGGCGGCGCCGTCACCCGCCGCGTAGAACCGCAAGGTTTGCGACTTGCCGTCTTCGAGCACCTCAAAGTCGTCTGGCGTGAGGTCGCGGATCAGTTCGCCCTTAAGGTCCACCACCGTGGCACCGAACGTCACCAGATCAACGCCCGAGCGAAAGGCCTGCTGCCCGCCGGCGGGGATATAATTGGGGAATCGTGCGTTGTCTGGCGGTCTGTCACACTGAGCTGGTCATCCGGCTCCTCGAAGCGGTTCTCACTCCGAACGCGGAGCTCGACGTCTTAGTGGAAAGCCGGGCGCTCGCCCGGCATTTCGAGAGTTCGGAACTACCGGTCTCGGTAGCCAATCCGACCAAGGTCGACAGCTACGTCAGGGCTGGCCTGTCCCCGGTCACGCCGGTGTTCGTGGAAGACAACGGCCGCAAGGGCCTGCGCAAGGTACTCGAGGCGCTGCGCGGCGCCGGCGGCACGCTGATCTACGTGCTGGGAACGAGCCTGGCGGACGTGCGCCGCACGGAAGAACTGCGCGATGACTTTCCCGAAGTCACGACCCTGACGTTGGCCGAGCTGATGGGGCCACCGCTCCTGACCGAGTTGGGCCGTTCGGTCACGCGGCAGCGTGTGCAGCAGTACCAGCGCTACATGGCCGACGCCGACCGCGTCCTCATCCTCACGCACAACGACCCCGACCCTGACGCCATGGCCAGCGGTCTGGCACTGCGCACCATCCTGCGTCGGACCCGCCAGACCGCGGTGATTGGTTGCCTGCAGCCGGTCACGCGGCCCGAGAACCTGCGCATGGTCAAGCTGCTCGACCTCAAGATCGAGACGGTTACCCCGGAGCAGTTCAAGGACTTCGACAAGATCGCCCTGGTCGATGTCCAGCCGCACTACTTCCCCGGCCTGCTGCCCCACGTCGACCTGGTGATCGACCACCATCCCGAACAGACGGGTTACAACGCGATCTTCACCGACATCCGACCCGATTACGGTTCGACCTGCACGATCCTCACCGAACACCTGCGCGCTGTTGACATGGACATCTCCGAGCGCACCGCGACGGCGATGCTCTACGCCATCAAGTCCGACACGCTTTTCTTTAACCGCCACGCCAACCGTGCCGACCTCGATTCGTTTTCGCATCTGTACCCGCTGGCCGAGGCGACGATGATCCGGAAGATGGAGGGCGCAGAAATCACGGCCGAGCGCCTCGACTACCTGATCAAAAGCTGGCAACAGGGCCGCATGATGGAACACGTCTTCTGCGCTTTCCTCGGCGAGCCGCCGCGCGACGACTTTATTCCTTACGTCGCAGACTTCTACCTGCAGCTCGAAAACGTGCAGTGGACAGTGATCAGCGGCGTGGTCAATGATACGTTTGTCGTCTCGGTGCGCAACCTCGGCTATTCGCGGAATGCGGGAGACTTCGTCCGCCGCTGGTTCAACGACATCGGCAGCGCCGGCGGCCACCGCACCATGGCCAAGGCGGTCGTCCCGCTCGAGGCTTTCCAGAAGAAGTTTGGGACCTACGAAGGCAGCCGCATCAACCAGCGCATGCTGGAACTCGTCCTCGAGTTTCTCCACGAAACCCGCGACAAGTAGTGCCAGAAGGCCAGCACTTTAGTGCTGGCTAGTGCCTTACGATAGCGCTTGTTCCAAATCGTTGATTAAGTCCGACGCATCCTCGAGTCCGATCGAAATCCGGACCATCCCTTTCGAGACGCCCGCCTTCACCAGTTCATCGTCCGTCAACCCATACTGCGAGGTGAGAATCGGCAGGCTGCAGATGCTTTCCACCCCACCCAGGCTGGTGGCGCGCTTGATCACCTTCAGCTGGTCGAAGACGCGGAACGCGGCGTCCTTGCCCCCCTTGACCTCGAGGGCCACGACGCCGCCGAAGCCGCTCATTTGGCTCCTGGCGATAGCATGGTCAGGATGTGACACGAGGCCGGGGTAGTGGACACGCTCCAGGGCCGCGTGATTCTCGAAGTGCTGTGCCACCTTCAGGGCGTTGGCGTTGTGCTGTGCCACGCGCAGTGACATGGTCTTGATGCCGCGCCCCAAGGCAAATGCCGGCATGGGATCCATGATGCCGCCGAGCAGCCGTCTGGCCTTGGCTAGGGGCGCAATCATCGCTGCCGAGCCGGACATCACCCCGCCGGTCACGTCGCTGTGGCCGTTCAGGTATTTGGTCGCACTTTGCATCGACAGGTCGATGCCCATCGATAGCACCGGCTGGTTCAAGGCGCTGGCGAAGGTATTGTCGATCACCGAGACGACGCCGGCCTTCTTGCAGGCCGCCGCCACCTTTCGCACGTCGACGCAGCGCAGTGTGGGATTGATCGGCGATTCGAACCAGACCATCCGGGTTTTGGAGCCAATCACGCCCTCGAGGTTCGCGAGATCGGCAAGCGTGATGAACCGCCGCTCGACCCCGAACTTGGTCAGCAGATCTTCGATGATGTGAAAGGTCCCGCCGTAGATGGCCGCGCTGCAGAGAATCTCGTCGCCGGGTTGCAGCAGGGTCAGCAGCGTCGTGGAAATGGCCGCCATCCCTGAGCTGAACAGCAGCGCGGCATCCGCACCATCCACCGCCGCCACCTTCTGCTCGACTGCCACCACCGTCGGATTCTCGTAACGGGAATAGAGGTAGCCGTTCAGCTTTCCTTCCTGGTACTTGATGACGTCGGCCACCGAGTCGAACACGAAGGTGCTGGTCTCGTAGATCGGCACGGTGAGCGATGGCGTCGCGCCGGTATCAATGCGTTCGCCGGTATGGATGAGTCTGGTGGCTGGCTTCATCTGTGTTCTCTGTGGCTAGTATTCCGGGTCGCGATTGACTTGCATCATGCGGTCACCAGAGGCGCCGACTACTGGTTCGATGAACTGGCGATAGGCGTCTTCGAAGCCGCGCTCCATTAGCTCGTCGAGGGTCTGCACGCGGTCGGACTTCTCGTCGTATGCGCCGGTCAAATCGAGCGGACGAATGGGGTTATGGGTCGGGCGAATCACGTAAACGCCCTGGAAGCGGTGATGCAGGTGGCGCACGGCATCACTGAGGGACGCTGTCTCGGCCGAGGCGAGTTGCTCACCCACACGCCCGAACCCATCCAGCCGTGGCGGACGCAATTCGTGCGGACCCGGCGGCTCTGGAGTCGCGGCAATGATCACCACCTGCTCGGCGCCGACTGCCGCGGCCTCTTCGATTAATCGCGCCAGGCAGGCCGGACGGTCGACCAGGCGATGCGTCTCGCCGCGCCAGTACGAGTCGGGCGCAAACTGCACGAGCCGTGGGTCGCTCACACCTGGCAGGCTCATCGCCGCGGCCAGCACGTCAGCGGTGAAGGCCTGCGTCCCGCTCGACAGATCGTGGGCCTCAGCGCAACGCGGCGACACGCCGCCTGGCGGCGGAAACAGCGCCTTGCGGAACGGATCGCGCACCAGCCCGAACACCAGGTCGCAGTGGGCATCCATATCGTGGACCACCAACAGCAGTTCGCGGAACCCGGGCTGGCCGAGGTTCTCGGCCAGCAGCTCCGCGTAACGGCGGCTCAGATCCTTGGCATCAGGCGTCCTGATGGCCGCCCCGCCCTTAAGCAGACGCCACACCGATTCGGTGGCGTGGTGAATCGCAATCGCACCATCGATCGGCGAGCCCAACAGCGCCCATACTTTGCTGCCGGCCGTCCGCCGATGCAGGGGCGCGCGCCACCAGGTCAGCCACGCGCCAACCGCCAACGTCAGCACCGCTACTCCAGCAAGCACGGCGGCCAGTCGCGGTATCCACGTCGGCAAGGCGCCTGGCGAAAACGCCATCGTCAACGCATCGAGAAACGACTGCACGAATTGCGCGCCGGCATCGAGCCCCGCCATGCCGAGGAGCAGCGCGACAGGGTAAACCAGCAAGGCCAGCAGGAACACCGCAGGGGGAATTGCGAACACGCCAACCAGGCCGATGGCCAGCCACCACAGCGCGCGGAACGGCCTGCGCCAGCGGTACAACCGAGGAATGGCTGGCGAATGCCAGAAGCCGCCGGTCTCCCATAATTGGGCGCTGCCGTCGACCGCGGCCAACACCGCCGCGACCGCACCAACGCCGCGGCCCCCGACGATGTCGACTTTGACGCCGGCTTCCTGGATGGCGCGCAATGCGCCGGCATGGTACGCACCGTCGGCGCCCGTCCCTGTGAACAGGAGGGCGGTGCGGCGTTCTGGCGAGTAGGTGTCGCGGGGCTCGGTCACAGCCTGGCGTTGCTAGTCGTCGTGAATGGTGGCGAGCTTGAGGATCTCGAACTTACGGGTCCCGCTCGGCGTCGCGACCGAGATCTCATCACCCTCTACCTTGTTCAGGATCGCGCGGCCGATCGGCGAGGAGGTGGAGATCAGCCCTTTCTCGGCTTCAGCATCTTCGGGCATCACCAGCTGGTAGACGATCTCGAGATCCTTCTCGCGAATGGTCACCGTGGACCCAAAGCCGGCTTTGCCGTGCGGAATGCGATCCATGTTCATCATCGAGATCTCGGCGACGCGGCGTTTGAGCATGGCAATGCGGGCATTGACCATGGTCTGCCGTTCCTTCGCGGCCTGGTACTCCGCGTTCTCGCGCAAGTCGCCAAGTTCGCGCGCGCGCTGAATCTCCTTGGGGAGTTCCATGTGCAGCTCGCGCTCGAGGGCGTTGATCTCGTCTTCGAACCGCTTGATGATTCTTTCTTTCATCGCGTAGTGAGTGACTGTAGCACAATGTTAGAGCGCCCCGCGTGGCTCCATGACCGCCATCACCAGCCGGCACCACCCCATCGTCAAAGACTTCCGCGACGCGGCTCGTGGCGGCGACGTCATGCTGCTCGATGGCTGGCACCTCATCGCAGAGGCTCTCGGCGCCGACGTGAGCATCGGGACACTGGCCGTGTGCGGACCGATGAGCGCCGACCAGCAGGCGCTGATCGAGCGCGCTCGCAACGCAGATGCCCACATCGTCGAAGTGTCAGATGCCGTGCTGAAGGCATTGTCGCCGGTCAACTCCCCTACTGGCGTCGTTGCCACGGCGCGCAAACCCCTCACCGACCCTGCCGCCATGCTGACGCCGGCGCCACCGTTAGTACTGGCCGGCATCGGCATTCAGGATCCCGGGAATGCCGGCGCGGTGATTCGCTCTGCCGCCGCGGCCGGTGCGACCGGCGTCATTGTCGATGAGGCGACGGCCGACCCCTGGGGCTGGAAGGCTCTTCGCGCCTCGATGGGCGCCGTCTTTCATCTCCCGGTAGTCCGCAGCCACCACCCGGTGGCGATACTGCGCGAGTGGCAATCAGCCGGCGTCAGGTTGGTCGCCGCGGTTCCGCGTGACGGCGTACCGCTCTACGAAGTGGATCTGGCGATACCCGTGGTGGTGATGGTTGGCGGCGAAGGCCCCGGCCTGTCCGCCGACGTGCTGGCCGCCGCTGACGTCAGGCTCACCATTCCCATGACCGCTGTTGTCGAGTCGCTGAACGTGGCCGTCGCCGCCGCGTTGATTCTGTACGAAGCGAAGAGGCAACGGGCGCGATGAGTCTGTTCGACGAGCCGCCCGCACCAGTCGATCCCAACACCGTTCCTCTCGCCGAGCGGATGAGGCCGCGCACCCTCGACGAGATCGTCGGCCAGGACGATGTGATCGCGGCGGGACGGCCGCTGCGCGAGATGATCGACCGCGACTTGCTGCAGTCGATCATCCTCTGGGGTCCTCCGGGGACGGGCAAGACGACGCTCGCGCGCCTGATCGCCGACCTGACCAAGGCCAACTTCATTGCGTTCAGCGCCGTGCTCGCCGGCATCAAGGAAGTGAAGGATGTGATGGCGGCGGCCGAACAGCGCCGCCGCATGAGCGGCCGACGCACCATCGTCTTTGTTGACGAAATTCATCGCTTCAACAAGGCGCAGCAAGACGCCTTCCTCCCTCGCGTCGAAAGCGGCGACATCGTCCTGATTGGCGCGACCACAGAGAATCCGTCGTTCGAAGTAAACGCCGCGTTGCTCTCGCGATCAAAAGTGTTCGTGTTGAAGTTGCTCACGGAGGATGCGATTGTGACCATCCTCAAGACCGCCTTGGCCGATCCCGAACGCGGCCTAGGCAAGCAGCAGCCTGAGGCGGACGAGGACGCGCTGCGGGCGATTAGCCGCTTCGCCAATGGCGACGCGCGCTCAGCCCTGAACCTGTTGCAGCTTACGGTCTCGTCAGCGAACAACCCCACCGGCCGGCCCCGGCTCGACAAGGCCCTGCTTGAGAAGACACTTCAAAACCGCACGCTGCTCTACGACAAGACCGGAGAAGAGCACTACAACCTGATGTCGGCGCTTCATAAGTCGATGCGCAACAGCGATCCCGATGCGTCGGTCTACTGGCTGGCGCGCATGGTGGAAGCCGGCGAAGACGCGAAGTACATCGCGCGGCGGCTGATTCGTTTTGCGTCCGAGGACATCGGCAACGCCGATCCCCAGGCGTTGACCATTGCGGTCGCCGCCAAGGACGCCGTGCATTTCATCGGCATGCCCGAGGGCAACACGGCCCTGGCTCAAGCCGCGATCTACCTGGCAACCGCACCAAAGAGCAACGCCGTTTACAGCGCGTATGGCGCGGCCGCCGAGGCCGCGAAGAACGACGTCGCTTCACCAGTGCCGCTGCACCTGCGTAATGCGCCGACCAAGTTGATGAAGCAGTTAGACTACGGCAAGGGTTACCAGTACGCGCACCACGAACCCGATGCCGTGGCGAGCATGGCTTGCCTGCCGGATAACCTGAAGGGCCGGGAGTTCTACCAGCCGACCGACTACGGCTTCGAGAAGGAAATCAGGAAGCGCCTGGCCTGGTGGAAATCACGGCGGGGCGGGTCTTAAGACCCGCCCCGCCGACTGAAGCTACGGCAGCGCGAAGGTATGGACCTTGCCCTTGCTGATCCCCGCCATCACGGCGACGTACTGCTTGCCGTCGAGCTCGTAGCCGATCGGCGTCGCAACACCCTGGCCTAGTTGTGCCTCCCACAAGGTCTTGCCACTCAGCGGGTCCAACGCGAAGAACTTGCCGGCGCTGTTGCCGACGAAGATCAACTGACCAGCCGTTGACAGTGCTCCGCCGCTTGAGAGGAACGGAATCTTCCAGGCTGGCTTTTGCGCCACCGGGTCCCACGCAACGAAGAACCCGCCAGGGGGCGGCGCTTTTGGATCGGGCGGTGGTGGTGGCACCGGCTTCGTGCCGGCGGGCGTGCCCCGGCGAATCCCGAGGTTCCACTGCCCTTCCTTGAATTCGAACTTCTCTTCCATCGCAAACGCCGAACTGGTCTCCTGGCCCGGGTAGTAGACGAAGCCCGTGGCTGGGTTGAACGCCATCGGCGGCCAATGGTGCGCGCCCACCGGCGACGGCGACAGGCGCACCGGCGTAAAGCGATAGCGCGCGGCCTCCGTCTCTTTCGGCCGGCCCGTCTCCATGTCAATCGACGTCGCCCACGAGGTGTAGACGAACGGCGCGCCGGAAATCAGCTTGCCGGTCGCGCGGTCCAGCACATAGAAGAAACCGTTCTTGGGCGCCTGCATCAAGACCTTGCGAACCTGGCCGCCAATGGTCAGGTCGGCAAGAATCATCGGCTGCGCCGAGTTGTAGTCCCAGTTATCGCCAGGCGTCGTCTGGTAGTGCCACACATACTTGCCGGTGTCGGCGTTGAGCGCGACGATCGAGGCGAGGTAGAGATTGTCGCCGCCACCTGGACTGCGGTGATTGGCGTTCCACGGCGAGCCGTTGCCGGTGCCAACGTAGACCAAGTTCAGGTCAGGATCGTAGGCAATGCCGTCCCACGGTGTGCCGCCGCCGCCGAACTTCCACCACTGCCCGGTCCACGTCTTGGCGGCCGCGGCCATGGCTTCGTCCTCGAAGGGCTTCGCCGGGTCGCCCGGAATCACGTAGAACTTCCAGGCCTGCTTGCCGGTCGCCGCGTCGTAGGCGGCGAGGAACCCGCGCACGCCGTACTCGGCGCCGCCCTGGCCAATCACGACTTTGCCCTTCACGATGCGTGGGGCGCCGGTAATGGTGTAGTCGGTGCCCGGGGCCGTAGTCTGCACGGCCCACACGGGCGTGCCCGTCTCGGCGTTGAGCGCGACGAGACGGCCATCGAGCAAACCGACGTAGACCTTGCCGTCATACAACGCCACGCCGCGATTGACCGGACCGCAGCACGGCCGCGGCCCCATGGCTTCGGTGCCGCCGCGCACCAGCGCTGGGTCGTACTGCCACTTTACTTTCTGGGTCCTGAGATCGATGGCGTAGACCTGGCTCCAGGTCGAGGTGCCGTAGAGTACGCCGTTGAACACCAACGGGGTGGTCTCGACCTTTCCGTCGGAGCCCACATCGATCGCCGCCGTCTGCGTCAGCCGGCTGACGTTGCTCTGGTCGATCTGTTTCAGTGGGCTGTGGTGCGTCTCCGCATAGTCGCGGCCATAACTCGGCCAGTCGCCGTCGGCGGGCTTCAGCAACGTCGCGTCGGTAACTGTTGGTGCTGATTGCTGTCCTTGCAGGGCTGCCACCGCCACGCATCCAACCAGGCCAGTTGCGATCCAGCCTGTCCAACGCCTTGTCACGTTCATGAAGAAGTCTCCCGCAAGAATTATAGGGGTCTGGACCCGAGAGGGGAAGCACCGAAGAGTCTGACCCCTCCCCTCCGCATCAGAGCTTCAATGTCTGGAGAAACGCGTTCAAGGCCGCGACCACTTCATCCGGGATGTCGTGGCCACCGTCACAGGGGAACCACCAGAAGCCAACGTTTCATGAAGACTCGCCCCCTTACCCGCCCTAAATCCTGTCGAAGTTCTTTTCAATTTCACGACGGGTGATGCGCAGCATCACCGGCCGGCCGTGGGGACACACGGTCGAGTATGCGGTGGCGCGCAGTTCCTCGAGGATGTGATGCATCTTCTCGAGCGTCAGCGGATAGTTGGCCTTGACCGCCGCATGGCAGGCCGTGGTTGCCGCAATCTGCTTGAGCGAGTCTTCCAGGCGCAAGCCGCGGTCGAGTCCGTCGAGATCGTCGGCCAGCGCGCGCAGCGCCGCGTCGCACTTGTCACGCGGCAACAGCGCCGGCATGGCGGTGACCTTGATGCTGTCGCCGCCAAAGTCTTCGACCTCAAAGCCAAACTTGGCGAGGGCGTCGGCCCGCGAGATCAACGCGTTGCGCTCGGCGGCCGGCAACTCGAGAATCATCGGCACGAGCATCCCCTGGCTCTCGAGATTCTCGGTCGTCAGCCGCTGCATAATCCGTTCGAACAGCACGCGCTCGTGCGCCACGTGCTGATCGATGATGCACAGCCCCTCGTCGTCCATGGCGATGATGAAGGTGTCGCGGAACTGGCCGAGCGCGATCATGGGCCGTACGGCGGGTAGGGCCGGTGGGGGCGGTGCGAAGGCGGGAGCACCGCCCTCACCCGTCTGACCAACCACATCCGCCCCACCTGACCAACCAGCCGGACCTGCCCCACTCGCCCACCGGCTCGTGAAGCTGGCTCCCTGCAGGGCACCCGGAATCGAGGGCTGCAGCGGCCGTCCAGGCAGCACGTCGGAGGCATGCAACGTCAGCTCCGGCGCCGGGCCCTTGCCAAGCGCGTCGCCCAGGGCGCGCCGCACCATCTCGTGCACCATCGACTGGTCGCGGAACCGCACTTCGGCCTTGGTGGGATGCACGTTGACGTCGACGCGGTCCGGCGGAATGTCGAGGAACACGTGCACCTCGGGTTTGCGCTCCTTGTTGGTGGCCACACTGTACGAATCGAGAATCGCATGCGCGATCGTCCGATCCTTGACGATGCGACGGTTCACGAACACGTGCTGGGGGCCGCGAACCGGGCCTTGCTCCGCCAACGCCGCGATGAAGCCGTGCAAGCGCAGGCCACCAAATTCGCGATCGACGGCAACGAGGTCCTGGCGATCGCCATAGAGTTGATAGAGACGGTCCGACAAGCTTGCAACCGGAGGCACAGACAGCACCTGGCGGCCGGCACTGATCAGCGTGAAGCCCACTTCGGCATAGCAAAGGGCCAACTGCGTCACAAACCGCGAGACCTGCGCAGCCTCGGCGGCATCGGACTTCAGGAACTTCCTGCGCGCCGGCAGGTTGTAAAAGACGTCGGCGACTTCCACGAGGGTGCCCTCAGGTCCGCCGGCCTCGACGACCGACTCGATGATCCCGGCGTTGACGCGAATCTCGGTACCGCTGTCGCTTCCGCGGGCTCGCGTTCGCAAGCGGAAGTGCGAGACCGAGGCCATCGACGGCAAGGCCTCGCCGCGGAAGCCGAGAGTAACAATCGCCCCCAGGTCGTCGGCGCGCTTGATCTTGCTGGTGGCATGCCGCTCCAAGCACAGCCGCGCATCGTCCGGGTCCATGCCAATGCCATCGTCCTCAATGCGCACCAGCTTCTTGCCGCCGTACTCAACGGTGATGGTGATGCGCGTGGCCTGGGCGTCGATCGCGTTTTCGACCAGCTCCTTGACGACCGACGCGGGGCGCTCGACGACTTCGCCGGCCGCGATCTGATTAGCGAGGTCTTCGGGCAGCCGGGTAATGCGCCCCATCTACCACCAACCCGACTTGCGCAACCAGTAGAACAGGCCGAGACTCGACAGCGCCATGAGCGCGATAATCTCCAGGAACTGGTACTCGGGACTGCCGAACAGGGTCGGCAGCGGCACGTTCATGCCGAACAGGCCAGTGATCACGGTCATGGGACCGAACAGCGTCGCGATCACCGCCAGTACCTTCGAGACATCGGCCAGCCGGTTCGACACGCTCGCCAGGTGCGCATCGAGGATGCCGGTGACGCGATCGTGGAACATGATGCCATCATCGGCCATGCGTGCGAACTGATCGTAGACGTCGCGGAACCGGTAGGCCATCTCTTGGTTGATGAGGTCGAACTCGCGACGCGCAAGCCGGCCGACTACATCGCGCTGGGGCACGAGGATACGACGCAGCGCGGTGATGTCGCGCTTCACCGCAAGAATCTCGCCGACGGTCGACTCGGCGGGGTTCTCGATCACGCGATCTTCGATCGCGTCGAGCCGCTCCTCAACCTCGTCCACTTCAGGCCGGTAGTGATCCACCATGGTGTCGACGATCCGGTGAAACAACGCGATCGCGCCTTCGGCCAGAATGTGGTCGGTTCGCCCGCATAGCTCCGCGATGTGCGCAAGGCTGCGGCGCTGGCCGTCGTGGACCGTCACCAGGAAGTTGGGTGCCAGGAAGAAGTCCGTCTCGGCAGTATCGAACTTGTGCTCGGCGGCGTGGAAGTTGATGCCGTGCAGCACGACGTAGAGATGCTTGCCGTAGCTTTCAACCTTCGGGTTGGTTTCGCGCTGCACGGCAGCATCGACGGCCAGTTCGTGCAAACCGAACTGGTCGCGCATGACCGCCGCATCAGCCTCGGTCGGCTCCGTCACATCCGCCCACACGATGACCTCGCTGGACTGGTCCTCCGTAGTCGTGGCGGAGGAGGACAGCCAAGCCGGGTCGAGGCGGTCCACCACTTCGGTGCGACCGTCCCGATGGACGAAGTAACGAATCAATCGCCGACCTTCACGCTCAAGGCCGCCTGCGCCGCCGCGAGACGCGCGACCGGTACGCGGTACGGCGAGCAGCTCACGTAGTCGAGTCCGACCTGGTGGAAGAAGTGGATCGACGAAGGATCGCCGCCGTGTTCACCGCAGATGCCGAGCTTGAGTCGGGGGTTGGCGACGCGGCCCTTGGCCACGGCCATCGAGACCAACTGGCCGGTGCCGGCGGCGTCGAAGGTCGCAAACGGATCGCGCTCCAGAATCTTCTTGTCCTGGTAGACGCGCAGGAACTTGCCGACATCATCGCGTGAGAAGCCGAACGTCATCTGCGTGAGGTCGTTAGTACCGAACGAGAAGAACTCGGCCTCCATTGCCACGGCGTCAGCGGTCAGCGCGCCGCGCGGCACCTCGATCATCGTGCCGACGAGGTATTTGATCTTGATGCCTTGCTCCTTGAGTACCTGCGCCGCGACGCGATGGACCACGACCTTCTGGTCGCGCAGCTCGCGCACGTCGCCCACCAGGGGAATCATGATCTCGGGGATAATCTTGAGGCCTTCCTTGTTCAGCTTGCAGGCCGCTTCCATGATGGCGCGGGTCTGCATTTCGGTGATCTCGGGATAGGTAATGCCGAGACGGACGCCACGGTGGCCGAGCATCGGGTTGAACTCATGCAACTGCTCGACGCGCGAAAGCAGCGCCTTCTTCTCATCCAGGGCCTTACCCGTGACGCCCTTGGTCTCCATGACGGCGACTTCCACCATCAGGTCCTCGCGCTTGGGCAGGAACTCGTGCAGCGGCGGATCAATCGTCCGGATGGTCACGGCCGTACCCTTCATGGCCTTGAACACGCCGTAGAAGTCTTCGCGCTGCATCGGCAGCAGCTCATCGAGCGCCTTGCGGCGGTCGGCCTCGGTCTCGGCCAGGATCATGCGCTGCACGATCGGGATCCGGCCTTCTCCGAAGAACATGTGCTCGGTTCGGCACAGGCCAATCCCGCGCGCGCCGAAGGCATAGGCGATCTCCGCCTGGTCCGGCTGGTCGGCGTTGGCACGCACCCCCAGACGGCGGAACCGGTCGGCCCATTCGAGCAAGGTGTGGAACCGCTGGTAGATCGGTGAGTCGGCCGGCTTGATCTTGCCGGCAATCACCTGCAGGATCTCGCTCGGCTGTGACGCGACCTTGGCAATTTTCACTTCGCCGGTCAGACCGTCAAACGCGAGGTAGTCGCCTTCCTTCACGGTCTGACCGTTGACGGTGAACATCCTGGCGTGCTCGTCAATGCGCAGTTCGCCGGCGCCAACAATCGACGGCTTGCCCATCTGGCGGCCGACGACGGCGGCGTGCGAGGTCATGCCTCCGGTCGCGGTGAGAATGCCCTGCGACACCCACATGCCGTGAATGTCGTCAGGAGCAGTCTCGCGACGCACCAGGATGACCGGTTCGCCCTTGTCCGACCACTCGACCGCGGTCTCGGATGAGAAGACGGCTTTGCCGCACGCCGCGCCAGGCGAGGCGGGCAAGCCCCGCGTGACGGCTGCGATGCTCTTCCACTCCTTCTGGTCAAACCCCGGCGCGAGCAACTGCGACAGCGCTTCGGGATCGACCAGCAGGATCGCTTCCTTCGGCGTGACCAACTTCTCTTTGGCCATGTCGGTGGCAATCACCACGGCGGCGTAGCCAGTGCGCTTGCCGCTGCGCGTCTGTAACATGTAGAGCTTCTCGTCCTGAATGGTGAACTCGAAGTCCTGGATGTCCTTGTAGTTCCGCTCGAGACGCGTGGTGATGTCGCGCAGTTGCTGGTAGGCCTTCGGCATGACGCGCTCGAGCTCGACGATCGGCTGCGGCGTGCGAATGCCGGCCACCACGTCTTCACCCTGCGCGTTGATCAGGAACTCGCCGAAGAACTCCTTGGCTCCGGTGGCGGGGTTGCGCGTGAAGCCAACGCCTGTGCCCGAGCGATCACCAGTGTTGCCGAACACCATCATCTGAATGTTGACGGCCGTGCCAATCGAATCGGGAATGTCGTAGATGCGGCGATACTCCTTCGCGCGGGCGTTGTTCCATGAGCGGAACACGGCGTTACGCGCACCACGCAACTGGTCCATCGGATCCTGCGGGAACGGCTTCTTGGTCTTGTCCTTGACGATTTTCTTGTACGCGGCCACCACTTTCTGCAGGGCGGCCTCATCTAGGTCAGTATCCAACTGCGCGCCCACGGTGCGCTTGATGGCCTCGAACTCGTGCTCGAACGCCGCCTTTGGAATCTCGAGCACGACGCTGCCGAACATCTGCATGAAGCGGCGGTAGCTGTCGAACGCGAAGCGGCCATTGCCGGTCCACGCCTTCAAGCCTTCGACCGTCGCGTCGTTGAGACCGAGATTGAGAATAGTGTCCATCATTCCGGGCATCGAGAACTTCGCACCCGAGCGCACCGACACCAGCAGCGGCTTCTTGATCGATCCGAGCGTGGCGCCGGCGGCCTTCTCGAGCTTGCGCAACTGCGAGACCATCTCGGCTTCGATCGTCGCTGGCAGCTTGTTGCTGTTGGCCGAGTAGATGTTGCAGGCATCGGTGGAAATGGTGAACCCGGCCGGCACTGGTAATCCCGCGCTGGTCATCTCGGCGAGACCCGCGCCCTTGCCACCGAGCGTGTCCTTCATGGACCGGTCACCGTCAGCCTTGCCGTTGCCAAAGAAGTAGACGAACTTCTTAGCCTTCGTACTCTTCGTCTTCTTTGTGGTTGCCTTCTTCACGAGCTTCTTCTTTGCCATGTGCGCTCTCTACTCCTGCTTATCCGCTTCGGGAACTATTTCGGAAACATCAGCCAGCTGGAGGATCGCTCCCTCCAGCCGCTTCAATAAACGCAACCGCGCATCGCGTAGCTGCAGGTCGTCAGCCATCACCATCACATCATCGAAAAACTTCGCCACCGCTGGGCCAGCCTTCGCCGCCTCGGCAAAGGCCTGCCGGTAACCGCTGCCAGACGATACGGCGGCAGCGACGAAGGGCTGCAGGCGCTGAACCTCCGCCGCCAGTGCCAGCTCCGAGGCCTCGATCAATGCTCCGCCCAGGTCCGGCGCCGTCCCATCGAGGTTCCTGGCAATATTCTTGACGCGCTTGAACAGCACGGCGAGTTGCTTGAAATCCGGCGATTCGGTGAACTCGGGCAGCGTCTCAAGCTTCCGCCTGGCCACCAAGGGGCTGACGTCTCCGGCGGGGCCGTGCGTCACCGCGCGGACATTGCGCGTGTCGGATCCGCGCTGTTCGAGCACGAAGCGAATGCGGTCGATCATGAACGTCCAGAACGCGTCGTCCAGACCGGCGACCTTCACCAGTTGCCCCAGCGTCAACCGCAGGTCCAGGCCGGTGAGTTCCGGCAAATCGACGAGGATGCGTACGATCCCCTGCGCGGCGCGACGCAGTCCATACGGATCGCGCGAACCTGTGGGCCGTTCGCCGGCGGCAAACATGCCGGTCACCGTGTCGAGCTTGTCGGCCAGCGCCACAGCTGCCCAGGTGATCGCGGCGGCCCCCAGTTGGTCCGTGGTTGGCGGAGCCGTCGCTTCGACACCCACCGGGAGGTAGTGGTAGTAGATCGCCTTCCACACCTCTTCGGGGCGGCCATCCTCACGGGCATAGATGCCGCCCATGGTGCCCTGCAATTCGGTGAGCTCGCGGACCATATCGGTGGCGAGGTCGGCCTTGCACAGCCGTCCCGCTTCGGCCGCGTGGTCAGCAAGGTCAGCACGGCCGAAGACCTCGGCGCAGATCCACCGCGCCAGAGCCTCGACGCGAATCGCCTTCTCCTGGTAGCTGCCGAGCTTCTTGTGAAACAGGACCGTGCCCAGGCGATCGGTGTACGCCGCCAGCGGCTGTTCGCGGTCGGCGTCGAAGAAGAACCGGGCATCGCGCAGGCGCGCGGTCAGCACGCGCTCCATGTTGTGTGCGATCACCTCCGGCTGCTCGGGCTGCATGTTCAGCACGGCCAGGAACACCGGCATCAGCTGGCCCTGGTCGCTATTGACCGGAAAGAAATGCTGGTGATGAATCATAGTCGTCGTCAGCACTTCTGCGGGCAGCTTCAGGAATTCATCAGCGAAGGTTCCCGACACCACTACCGGATACTCGACGAGGTCCGGCACCTCCTCGAGAATGCCCTGCCCAACCAGCGCGCGGGCAATGCGGCCGCCGCGGCGACGCGCCTCGGCATCAAGCTCGCGGCCGATGCGGTCGTGCCGCTCGTTGCGCTCAAGCACGACAAAGTTCTCCGCGAGCCGCTTGCGGAAGTCGTCGAAGTGCTTGACCTTGATGGCGTGGCCGGCACGCCCGCTGGTCGTCAGAAAGCGATGGCCGTAGGTGTGGGCGCCGGTGCTGATGTCGAGCACGCGCGAATCGCGTGCCGCCGCCGAACGACCGATGATGAACGGGACGACGCGGCCGCCGTAGAGATAGACGACCCAGCGAATGGGCCGGCCGAACGGCAGTTCGCCCTTGCCGTCGTCCAGCGTGGCATCCCAGCGCATCTGCTTTGGGAACGACATCGCGCGCAGCACACCCGCGAGCACGCCGGGCAACACCTCGCTGGCAGCCTTGCCGCGCTGGTGCTTGCGCACCCCGAGGTACTCCCCTTTTGGCGTGGTGATGCGTTCGATCTGGTCGTCGGCCACCCCTTGCTTCTTGGCGAAGCCCGCACCGGCGGGCGTCAGCTCGCCATTCTTGAACGCCGCCGCGACGGGCGGTCCCATGACCAGTTCTTCGAGGTCGCTCTGGCGTTCGCCGATCTTGCCGGCATGCGCGATCAGACGCCGCGGCGTGCTGTAGGTCTGCACCGGCTCATCGATCGACAGCCGCGCTTCCTTGAGCTTGGCCTCGAGGGCCCGGCCAATCTGCGCAGTCAGTCCGGGCAGCCAACTGGCGGGCAGCTCTTCCGTGCCAATTTCAAGCAGTAGTTCGCGGTCCACGTCAGGCTCCGGGCTCGGCCACCACGGGCATCTGCTGCACCGCGTATTCCTTGCAAATGGCGATGGCAAGTTGACGCACGCGCAGGATGTACGCTGTACGCTCAGTCACGCCGACGCTGCCGCTCGAGTCGAGCAGGTTGAACAGGTGCGAACACTTCAGGCAGTACTCGAGGGCCGGCAGCAGCAAGCCGCCCTTGAACAGCTCTTCGCCGAACTTGTAGGTCTCGTCAAACTGCTGGCGGTGAAACGCCGAAAAGCGCTCGCGATCGATCCCGGTGTCCTGGTTGAACGCGTACTTCGACTGCTCCACTTCCTCGCGCATGCGAACATCGCCGTACGACTTGCCGCCGCCCCACTCGAGGTCGAACACGTTGTCGACCTTCTGCAGGAACATGGCGATGCGCTCGAGTCCGTAGGTGATCTCCGCGGCGATCGGCGACAGATCCATGCCGCCGACTTGCTGGAAGTAAGTAAACTGCGAAATCTCCATGCCGTCGAGCATCACCTGCCAGCCAATGCCCCAGGCTCCCAGCGTCGGCGATTCCCAGTTGTCTTCTTCGAACCGGATGTCGTGCTGGCGTGGGTTGATGCCGACTGCCTCGAGGCTGTCGAGATAGATTTTTTGAATGTCGTCGGGAGACGGCTTCAGGATCACCTGTAACTGGTGATGCTTGAACAGGCGGTTGGGATTCTGCCCAAAGCGGCCGTCGTCTGGCCGGCGCGACGGCTGGACGTAGGCCACGTTCCACGGTGTGGGGCCGAGCACGCGCAGCAGCGTCTCGGGATGCGAGGTGCCCGCGCCCACTTCGAGGTCGAGGGGTTGCTGGAGCAAGCAGCCCTGTGAGGCCCAGAAATACTGCAGCTTGAGGATGAGGTCCTGGAATGTCACGCGGTTACGAACGCCGCAGTTCGTTCAAGACGCGAACTGAGCGGAGTTCCCTATCGAGATGCATCGTAATCAGCTTCCGATGAATTAGTTCAATTTCGCGCAGGACACCACTGCTGGCGCCGAGCGAGTCCACATCGCGCGGACCGATGCGCCGGACACCGTCCAGGAACATCGCCGCGCCATTCGACAGCCGCAGGTCAGACGGATAGACGCCCTGCAACCGCAACAACCAACACTCGAAGTACCGAGCCAGGGCCTCGACCGGCGTACCCGTCACCAGTGCTTCGAGCGCCGAGGTGCCCAGCCGATACAGCCGCTCGTCGACATCGGCGTCGGCCGCCCACTCGTCGATCAGCTCGGCGAAGTAATGGCTGTAGCCAAGCGCTTCCGGACTGGTCGACGACAACGGCGAGCGAACCGGCTCCGCGTAATTCAAGGACACCAGCTCGCGCCGCTCCTTCTCGAAGTACGCCACGCGCACTTCGGTCAGCGGCTCGAGCGCGGCGCCAAACCGTTTGCGCGACTTTCCCGCATTGGGTGCGATGCCCCGCTTCTTGCCGCGATCGCGGGTCAGAAAGACCACAATGCGATCGGCTTCGCCCAGCTTGTAGGTGCGGAGGACGAGGGCTTCGGCCGTGTACAGCGGCATCCCGTAGCCGTTATTGTACCGCCTCTAGTGAACCAGATACCGCAGGAAGATCGTGGCCAGGCCCAGGAACGAGGCAAAGCCAATCACGTCGGTAAACGTGGTAATGAACACGGAAGAACCAAGAGCCGGATCCACCTTCATCGCTTTCAAGCCCAGAGGCACCAGCGTGCCGGCCGTGGCCGCCACGAACATGTTGCAGACCATCGCCATCCCCAGCAGCAGGGCCAGCACGGGATCCGCCTTGGTCGCCCAGGCCACTCCGGCCGCCACCGTGCCGAGCGCCAAGCCATTACCGAGCCCGATGAGGGACTCCTTGGCCAAGGCCTTCTTGCTGCTCTCCCAGCTGAGCTCGCCAAGCGCCAGGCCGCGCACAATCACGGTCAGCGTCTGCGTGCCGGCATTGCCGCCCATCCCGGCCACGATGGGCATGAAGACGGCCAGCGCCGTCACCTGTTCGATGGTGCCTTCAAAGAACGCCACCACCGAGGCGGCCACGAACGCCGTCACCAGGTTGGCCAGTAGCCACGGCAGGCGCTTCTTGAATGCTTCGGCCGCAGGGGTGGTCACACGCTCGTCACCCGAGACACCGGCCAGGCGCAGCAGGTCTTCGCTGGCCTCGTCCTTGATGACGTCGATGACGTCGTCCACGGTGACCACGCCAACGAGCTTGTTCTCCTCGTCGACGACCGGCACCGCCAGCAGGTTGTACGACGCCACTTGCCGCGCGACCTCTTCCTGATCGGTATCGACGCGGACGCTCGTCACATCGGGCACCATGATGCGTTTGAGCGGCGTCTCGGGTGACACCAGCAGCAGGCGGCGCAGCGAGGTGACACCCACAAGATGGCGCCGTGCGTCGACGACGTAGAGGTAGAACACCATTTCGACGTCGCGCGAGCCTTGCAGGGCGGTGATGGCCTCGCCCACCGTCAGATCTTCGCCTAGGGCAAAGACCTGCGGGTTCATGATGCGGCCGGCCGTCTGCTCGCCGTATTCGAGCAAGCTCTCGACCTGGCCCGACTCGCGTCGCCGCATCAATTCCAGAACTTCGGTTGACAGCTCGTCAGGCAGGTAATCCATCAACGCCGCCGCGTCGTCTGATGGAATTTCCTGTAACAACCTGGCGATTTCTTCAGCCGAGCGTCCGGTCAGCAGCTTGGCGCCCTCTTCGGGCCCCATCTCACTGACGGTTTCCATGGCCAGGCGGCCGCTGCGATCGACCAGCAGTGAGAACACCGCCTGCCGCTCGGTATCAAGCAGCGACCCGAACACTGACGCCAGGTCGGCGGGGTGCTGCTTCTGCAGGAGGTTCAGCAGGTTGGCCGTCGCGCCAATGCGGAGCAGCCGCTTGACGGAGTCGAGAACGACGTCGATTCGTCGGGACATGGCCATGCGATCGAGCAAATTTAACACGGTCCGCCTAAAGGCGGACGCCACATTAGCCGGACTTTCCTTTGCGCCGCGATGGCAGCCCAAGTGAGTCGAGCATGCGCTCGTCCTCGCGCCAGCCCTCACGAACCTTGACGTGCAGGTCGAGGTAGACGCGCGCGTCAAAGAAGGTCTCTAGCTCCTTGCGGGCCGCGGTCCCAATCGCCTTGATGCGCGCGCCGGCGCGCCCGACCAGGATCGGCTTCTGGCTGTCGCGATCGACCAGGATGGTGCAGAAGAAACGCATCAGGCCCTTCGCATCGGCCTCTTCGAACTTGTCCACGACGACGGCGGTCGAGAACGGGAGTTCGTCACGGGTCTGTTGCAGCACCTGCTCGCGGATCAGTTCCGCGACAAAGAACCGCTCGGGCTGGTCGGTGAGGTAATCCTCCGGATAGATCGGCTCACCCTCGGGCAAGTGCGACAGCAGTACCTTCTCCAGGCGATCGACGTTCTCCCCGGTCCGGGCTGAAATCGGCACCAAGTCGGCAAACCCGACCTCTTTCTCATACTCGGCCAGGCGCGGCAGCAGCGATGCTTTGTCGGCGATATCAACCTTATTCAGCACCAGGACCCGCGGCACCTTCGACTTGCGAACCACGTCCATCAGGAAGTCGTCGCCCGCTCCACCGGGTTCACTGCCATCAACGACGACGGCGATCACGTCCACTTCTTTGAGAGTGTCGAGGGCGGCATCCACCATGCGCACGTTCAGGCGATGCAGCGGCTTGTGAACCCCCGGCGTGTCCAAGAACACCGCCTGGCCCTCTGGATACTGGCGGACGCCAACAATCCGATTGCGGGTGGTCTGCGGCTTGTCCGAGACAATTGCCAGTTTCTGTCCGACCAGCTTATTGAGCAGGGTCGACTTCCCCGCATTCGGCCGGCCGACCAGCGCGACAAATCCAGCCTTCAACGACCGGCCTCGCTGCCGGCATCGGCGCCCTGCCGGCGCAAGCGCACGCGCGTGATGCGGCGCTGTTCCGTCTCGAGAATCTCCACGTCGAGGCCATCAAGGTCGAAGTGTTCGCCCACCGCCGGCACGCGTCCGAGCCGGGACAACAGGAACCCGCCCACGGTCTCGAAACCATGACCTTCGATCGTCACCTTCATCAAGTTCGCCATCTCTTCCACGTGCACACTGCCGCTGAAGACGAACCGTCCGCCGCCCTCGTCAATGATCCGCTCGACCTCCACATCGTACTCGTCGCGAATCTCGCCGACGATCTCCTCGAGCAGGTCCTCGACCGTGACGAGACCAGCCGTGCCGCCATACTCGTCAACGACGATGGCGCTCTGTAGTCGCTTGCGCTGAAACTCCTTCAGCAGTTCCGGCACGCGATTGGTTTCGGGCACGAAGTGGGCCTGGCGCATGAACGGCGCAATCGGCCCTGAGGTCGGCGCGCCGCGCATGATCAAGTCCTTCAGAAACACGAAGCCCACCACGTTGTCGAGGGTTTCGTTGAAGACCGGAATCCGTGAATACTGCTGCTCGCGAAACAGCGCATACAGCTGTTCAATGGTGGCATCTTGGTCGATGCCGATGATGTCGGGGCGCGGCGTCATGACCTCGCGAACCATGGTTTCGCGGAAGTCGGCCAGGTTCCGTAACAGCTCTCGGGCCTGTCCGTCCTGGGCGGCTTCGACCTCTGCCTGCACCGGCGTCATGGCCTCGGCCGGAGTCGGGTCGGAGTGGCCGTTGCCGTTGGCCGCCCGTTCCTTGCGGCGACTGGTCCCCAATCGCAGCAGGGCCGCAGTCAGCGGCCGCAGCGTCTTGGCGACGACATCGAACGACGGCAGCAGGACGTCGAGCACACGCTCAGGATCGCGGCGCACGATCAGCAGGGGGATGATGTGCTCACAGCTGGCGGTGATGCCGATCACCGACAGTACCAGGATTGGAAATCCCGTGGGATCGACGTGGGTCACCCGCGCCAGTAACGCCGTCGCGAGCACGGTGATAATCGAAAACAAGATGCGAACCGGAATGAACAACCGGCGCGGGTCATCGAGGTACCAGCCGAGCGCATCGTCGCGGTCGGTGCGCTCGGCGTGAATGCGCAGCGACAGTCGCATCAGCGCATTGAATCCCGCTGACACCGTGCCCAGGTAGATCGCGGCACAGCCGAGGAGGAACAGCAGCAGCGGTGTCATCTGTGGCGTTCGATCAGACCCTCGCGCAGACCCGCCTTCTTGCGCAGTCGCGCCTCAGCGCGCGCCATCTTGCCGTGGTCCGTGTCGTGGTCGTAGCCGAGCAAATGCAGCAGGCCGTGCAGCGCGAGCACCTTCAGCTCGGTGCTCACCGGGTGCCCGGCGTCGCGGGCCTGGCGCGTGGCCACGCCCGAGGCGATCACCACGTCGCCGAGGAACGAAGACACACCGGGCATCTGCGTGGCCGGGAACGATAGCACGTCGGTCGCGGTGTTCTTACCGCGGAATTGCCGATTGAGCGCGCGCATGCGGCGATCGGAGACCACGGCAATGCTGACGTCACCTTTGGCCGACGCCGGCGCAGAGCGCTGCAGCCAGGCGCCAAGTCCACGCGTGGCGGTGGTCTTCGAATCCGGAGTGGCGAGACTAACGTGCAGACGGGCCGCTGCCATATGCGTCGTACGCTTTCACAATCGCCTGGACCAGCTTGTGCCGGACCACATCGCGATCGTCGAAGTGAATAAACGAGATGCCGTCAACCTTGCCGACCACTTCCATGGCCTGCACCAGGCCCGACATCCGGCCCAGTGGAAGGTCGATCTGCGTGACGTCGCCAGTGACAATCGCTTTTGAGCCGAAGCCCAAGCGCGTCAGGAACATCTTCATCTGCTCAACGGTCGTGTTCTGTGCTTCGTCCAGGATCACCACCGCATCGTTGAGCGTGCGCCCGCGCATGAACGCCAGTGGCGCCACTTCGATGGTCCCGCGTTCGAGCAGGCGATCCGCCTTCTCAGTGTCGACCATCTCGTACAGCGCATCGTAGAGCGGACGAAGGTATGGATTGACCTTCTCCTGCAGGTCGCCCGGCAGGAACCCCAGCTTCTCGCCGGCCTCGACGGCCGGGCGCACCAGCACGATACGGCTGACCTTCTTCGTCAACAGATAGCTGACCGCTTGCGCCATCGCCAGGTAGGTCTTGCCGGTACCGGCCGGACCAATGCCAAACACGATGTCGAATTGATCGATGGCGTCGAGGTAGCGGCGCTGATTCGCCGACTTCGGGGCAATCCGCTTCTTGCCGGCCTGGCGCAGTTGCCCGTCCTTCAGGAAGTGATCGCGCAGGTCGATCGCGCCATCGTCCACGAGCAGTTGCGACGCGGTCTTCACGTCGCGGTCGGAGATCGAGTGGCCTTCGGTGATGAGCGCGCCGAGCTGCTCGATCAGGCGCGCCACTTTCGCGGTGTTCGCAGGCAATCCCTCGACCAGCAGTTCGTGGCCCTGGGTCCGGATGCGGACATTGAGGAGAGCTTCCAGTTGCCGGAGGTTGACGTCGTAGGCCCCAAACAGGGTCGACATGCCCACCTCAGGCACCGCTACCTTGCGCATCGACGCCGTGCTGATTCTCGTATCTCCATGGCAGACAAACAGTTAACTGGTCTTGCCGAGCGTATCCGCACCGGCAAGGCTGGACAAGGCTATCACTCCACCCTTCCTTTACGCGATCGGCTTGATATGCAGCTCGCGCATCTGGCGCGGATCCACCGTTGAGGGCGCGTCACACATCAAGTCCACGGCCTGGGTCGTCTTCGGGAACGGGATGACCTCGCGAATCGACGTCTCACCGGAGAGCAGCGCGCAGATGCGGTCGAGACCGAGCGCGAGACCGCCGTGGGGCGGCGTGCCGTATTCGAGCGATTCGAGGAAGAAGCCGAAGCGGTTCTTGGCATCCTCGTCCGACAGCCCGAGCAGGCGGAACACATCGGCTTGGGTCTCGCGGTCGTGGATGCGGATGCTGCCGCCGCCGAGCTCCCAGCCGTTCAAAATCACGTCATAGGCCTTGGCGAGAACCTTGCCCGGCTCAGACTTCATCAGGTGCAGGTCTTCTTCGCGGGGGGCGGTGAACGGATGATTGACCGAGTCCCAGCGCTTCTCGTCGGTGTTCCAGTCGAACAACGGGAAGTCGGTGACCCAGGTCAGCTCCCACTTGCCTTCCGGGATCAGGTTCTGCTTCTTGGCTACCTGCAGGCGCAATTGGCCGAGCACCTTTGACGCCGCGTCAGGCGCACCGGACGCCAGCACGAGCAGGTCTTCCTTCGACGCGCCACACGCCGCGAGCACCCGGCGCGTGCCTTCGTCGCCAATGGCCTTGGCCGACGCCTGCACGCCCTCGGCCGTGTAGCGCGCGTAGATCAATCCGGCGGCACCCAGTTGCTTGGCCTGTTCGACCAGCTCGTCGACTTCACGGCGCGAGAACTTCGCCGCTCCCGGAATGACGAACCCGCGGACCGTGCCGCCGTGAGCCACGGCCTCGCGGAAGATCCCAAAGGGCGACTCGGGGAACAGCGGACCGAAGTCCTGAATCTGCATGCCGAAGCGCAGGTCGGGCTTGTCGTTGCCGTACTTCGCCATGGCTTCGGCGTGGGGCATGCGCTTGAACGGCCGCGGGATGTCGACGCCGATCTCCCTGAAGCACGCCGCCAGCGCGCCTTCCACGATCTCGAACACCATGGGCGGCGTGGCGAACGACATTTCGAGGTCCACTTGCGTGAACTCGAGCTGACGATCGGCGCGCAGGGCCTCGTCGCGGAAGCAGCGGGCGATCTGCACGTAGCGATCGAAGCCGGCAATCATCAGGATCTGCTTGAAGATCTGCGGCGACTGCGGCAGCGCATAGAACTCACCAGGGTGCACACGGCTCGGCACCAGGAAGTCGCGCGCTCCTTCGGGCGTGGACTTGGTCAGGATCGGCGTTTCAATCTCGTAGAAGCCCTGCTCGTCGAAATACTTGCGCAGCGCGATCGTGATGCGGTGCCGGAGCGCGAGGTTCTTCTGGAGCTGCGGACGCCGCAGGTCGAGATAGCGGTACTTCAGCCGCGTCTCTTCCGAGACGTTCTGGTCTTCGGCGATCGAGAACGGTGGCGTCTTCGCCTCGTTCAGAATCCGGACTTCCTTCGCGCGCACTTCGACTTCACCCGTCGGCAAGCCCAGGTTCACGGTCTCGGACGAGCGGCGTTCCACCTCGCCCAGGATGGCGACGACAAACTCTGAGCGCAGCGGTTTGGCTTTCTCGAGCAAGGCCGCATCGCCTTCGATAATCACCTGCGTCAGCCCGTGACGATCGCGAATGTCGAGGAACAGCAACGATCCGAGATCGCGGACGCGATGCACCCAGCCCAGCAACACGACGTTCCTGCCGACATCGCCAGGACGTAGGGCGCCACAGGTGTGCGTGCGAGCGAGGGCTCCGAGTTGTTCAGCCATTACCTAAATCTTCGTCTTTAAATATGCGGCCACATCGGCCCGCGGTCGTGAGTCGTCCTGGCGCGTCGCGAGCGTGCGAACACTCACAGTACCTGCTGCCAGCTCGGGTTTACCAATCACTGCTGCAAATGGAATGCCCCTGGCCTGCGCATACTGAAACTGCTTAACGATGGCGCCCTTCTGATTGTCTTCGGTTGGCGCTTCCGGATAAAGCTCGACCCGCAGCCCGGCGGCGCGGAACTCGGTGGCCAGTGCCAGGCAGAGGTCGGTCTTCGCGGCAAACCACTGCACGACCATGACGTCCGCGGCGCTCGCGACCAGCGACGGCGGGAACATGTTGCGCTCCGCCATCACCACGAGCATGCGCTCGAGGCCGAGCGAGATGCCGCAGGCCGGCACGTCCTCGCCGGAAAACATGCCAATCAGGTTGTCGTAGCGGCCGCCGCCACCGAGGCTGCCGGCCAGATCGGGAACCGCAATCTCGAAGATCGCACCCGTGTAGTAACCCAGACCGCGCGCGAGGAACAGGTCGAGCCGGACTGTTCCAGCCGCAGATGTGACCGCCGACAACGCAAGAATCTCTCTCAGCTCACCAATGGCGCTCTGGGCAGCCGGCAGGGCCTCGCCGATCAGGTCCAGGACTGACTCTGGTGTGCAGCAGAGAAGGCATGCCGCGTACAACGCTGTCATGGCGTCAACCGTGCCCGCAGGCAGGCCCTGGGCCAGCAGGTCGCCCTTGACCCCGTCGAGACCCACCTTGTCAAGTTTGTCCAACGCCACCAGAACGGTGGCGTGCTGTTCGGCCGGCACGTGCCACGTCTCAAGCATCGCGCTCAGAAGCTGACGATGATTGAGCCGGATCGTGAAGTCGGTAAAGCCGAGTCGCGAAAGCACATCTGCGGCTGCAGCAAGAAGCTCGGCCTCGACCGCCGTCGACTTCGAGCCAATGGCATCGACGTCGCACTGGTAGAACTCACGGAAGCGGCCCTTCTGCGGCCGGTCGGCACGCCACACCGGCTGCACCTGGTAGCGCTTGAAGAACTTCGGCAGCTTGCCACGATACTCTGCCGCCACGCGAGCCAACGGCACTGTCAGGTCGTAGCGCAGTGCGAGATCGGCCTGGCCGGTCTGGGCGCCTTCGCCGCGCTTCAGGATCTTGAAGATCAGGCGATCGCCTTCTTCGCCATACTTCCCCTGCAGCGTTTCGAGGTTCTCGACCGACGGCGTCTCGAGCGGCTCGAAGCCATACCGCTCATACACCTCGGTAACGACGCCAATGACGTAGCGGCGCCGCCGGACGTCTTCCGGCAGGAAGTCGCGCATGCCGCGTGCGGGTCCGGTATTCACTTGAATCCCAGCGGCTTGGTCGGCCTGGTCTCGGTTGAGTAGTCGAGTCGATACTGCACGTAGTTGTCGGCGTACCAGCGGATCTCGGCGACCTCTTCGTCGGTCAGTTGCCGCTTCACCTTGCCGGGCCGGCCCATCACCAGCGAGCGCGCCGGAATCCGTGTGCCTTCGGTGAGCAACGTGCCGGCGGCAATCACGCAGTCGGACTCGATGTGGACGCCGTTGAGCAACACCGCCGCCATGCCGATCAGCACTCGATTCTCAATCGTCGTCCCATGGACAACGGCGGAGTGGCCGACGGTCACGTCGTCACCGATGATCGTCGGATGCGTGTCGCGCATCACGTGGATCATCGTCAGGTCCTGGATGTTGGTGCGGGCGCCGATGCGAATGTGATTCACGTCGCCGCGAATGACGGCATTCATCCACACGGAGGACTCGGTGCCAATCTCGACGGCACCGATGACCTGCGCGCTCTGATCCACGTACGCAGACTTCTCGACGCGCGGCGACTGGCCTTTGAACGAGCGTAGCATCTAGATTTTCGGAAGGGTGACGCCCCGCTGCGCCTGATACTTCCCCTTCTTGTCCTTATAGGAAATCTCGCAGGGCTCGTCGCTCTGGAAGAACAGCACCTGGGCAATGCCCTCGTTGGCGTAGATCTTCGCCGGCAGCGGCGTGGTGTTCGAAATTTCGATCGTCACGTGACCTTCCCACTCGGGCTCGAACGGCGTCACGTTGACGATGATGCCGCAGCGGGCATAGGTGCTCTTGCCCAGGCAGATCGTCAGAACATCGCGTGGAATGCGGAAGTACTCAATCGTGGACGCCAGCGCGAACGAATTGGGCGGCACAATGCAGACGTCGCCGACAATGTCGACAAACGACTTCGGGTCGAAGTTTTTCGGGTCGACCACCGTATTGTAGACGTTGGTGAACACCTTGAACTCGTTGCCAACCCGGCAGTCGTAGCCGTACGACGAGACGCCGTACGAGACGACACCGGCGCGGACCTGTCGATCCTCGAACGGCTCGATCATGCCGTGCTCGAGGGCCATCTTCCGGATCCACCGGTCCGCCTTAATCGCCACGTTCTAGAGCTCCATGCCGCGGAAGAAATACCCGAGTTCGAACGCGGCCGTGTCCGGTGCATCCGAGCCGTGGGTGGCGTTGTTGTCGATCGACGCGCCGAAGTCCTTGCGCATCGTGCCGGCCTCAGCCTTGGCGGGGTCGGTCGCGCCCATCAGGTCGCGCCATTCCTTGATGGCAGCCGGCGCCTCAAGGCACAGGACGACACAGGGCCCCGACGACATGAAATCGGTCAGGCCGCCGAAAAAGGGCCGTGCCTTGTGCACATGATAGAAGCCTTCGGCCTCGCCCTTGCTCATGTGGATCATGCGCATCCCGCGGACGGTGAAACCGGCCCCTTCAATGCGCGCGAGGATCTGTCCGGCGACCTTGTTCTTGACGGCGTCCGGCTTAATGATCGCAAACGTTCTTTCCATATCCGGCTGATTATATCTTCACCGTGGCAACTCCCGGGAGGGATAGCAGCCGAGCACCTTCAGGAACACCGTCCGGGCCGCTAGTCCGGTCAGGGCCGCCTGTATCCGGGGTTCGCCGAGGTGCCCTTCCACGTCGATATAGAACACGTACTCCCAGGGCATGCCCGGGCGGGGCCGCGACTCGAGCTTCGTGAGATTGAGCCCCTCCTCCGCAATGATGTTCAGGCACCGCACCAGGGCCCCATGCTCGTGACGGGTCGACAACACCATGGACACCTTGGCGGCAATGCGTGGGTCGCAATCCTCCGGGTGGGCCGACACCACGACAAAACGGGTGTAGTTCACCGGCTGGTTGGCGATGTCGCGCTTGAGGACGTGAAGACCGAAGTGCACGCCGGCCTCCTCGCTGGCAATGGCTGCCTCGGTTGGATCCTTGAGGTCGCGAATGTGCCGGGCAGCCAGGGCGGTGTTCGCAGCCGCCACCCCCTCGCACCCCGGCAGCCCGGCCAGGAACTCGCTGCACTGGGACAGCGCCTGCGGATGCGAGTGAATGCGGCGAATGGATTCCAGCGGTGCGTCGGCTACGCCGAGCAGGCAGTGGCGGACATCGACAATCTCTTCGCCCACCAGCGACAGGTTGTAGCGCAGCAGAAGGTCGTAGGCCTCGTAGACCGAACCGGCCGTGGTGTTCTCGATCGGCAGCATGCCGCGGTCGACGTGGCCTTCGATCACGCCGTCGAGCATCTCCTTGAAAGTGGGATACGCCTTCAGGCTTACCGCCCGGCTCGTGACGCCGAAATGCTGCAGAGCAGCTTGATGCCCATACGCCCCTTCGGTGCCCTGGAAGGCCACCCGCAACTCGGTCTGGGCCGCGTCGGGACTGGCGTGCAACTGGTCGTGCTGACGCCTGACCGAGTCATCGAGAATCTCGCGGAAGATGCGCCGCACAAATGCCGGATCCAGCCCGAGTCGCTCGCCCACCGCCGAACGGTGCTGCAGCAGCGCCGTTTCGCGATCGGCGTCGCGCACCGGGCCGTCGCCGCCGGCCTTCACCCGCGCGATGTCGCGCGCCAGGCGCGCTCGCTCACCGAGCGCCGACACCAGCACCGCATCAATGTCATCCAGACTCTTCCGAAGCGACGCTAAATCCTGACCAGTCATCACGCCCTCCCAGACAGGCAACCCCAAGAAGGGGTTGCCTCCACCGTTCCTGCCCAAAACGAAAACCGCCGCCTCAGCGTGAACTGGGGCGGCGGTTTCAGATCCTGGTGAATTCTCGCGACTTACGCCCGGGCCTAGACGTTCACGCAGCGATTATAGTGCGTCAAGCCCCAAGTCCCAAGCCTCAAGCTTTTTTCATCACGTCAACGAGAGCCTGGCCCATGTCGGCCGGGCTCTTGACGACGCGGACGCCGGCCGCGGTGAGCGCGGCCATTTTTTCGGCGGCCGTACCCTTGCCACCGGCGATAATCGCCCCGGCGTGGCCCATGCGACGACCTTCAGGCGCAGTCTGACCCGCAATGAAGGCCACAATCGGCTTCTTGAAGTTGAGCTTGATCCAGGCCGCCGCTTCTTCCTCGGCCGACCCGCCAATTTCGCCGATCATAATCACGGCGTCGGTCTCGGGATCCTTCTGGAACAGATCCAGCGCGTCAATGTGTGTGGTCCCGATCATCGGGTCGCCGCCGATGCCGATGCAGGTGCTCTGCCCCAGGCCCTGGCGGGTCAATTGATCAATCGCCTCGTAGGTGAGCGTGCCGCTCTTCGAGACGATGCCGATGCGGCCTTCCTTGCAGATGTTGGCGGGGATGATGCCGGCCTTGCCCTTGCCAGGCGAGATGATGCCCGGGCAATTGGGGCCGATCAGGCGCGTCTTGGGATAGTCCTTCATAAAAGTCATCGCCTTCAGCATGTCGATCACGGGAATCCCTTCCGTGATGCAGACCACGAGGCCGATACCGGCCGCCGCGGCTTCCATCATCGCGTCGGCGGCAAATGGCGGCGGCACGAAGATTACCGAGGCGTTGGCGCCGGTCTCCTTCGCGGCGTCGGCGACGGTGTTGAACACCGGCCAGCCCTCATGCGTGGTGCCGCCCTTGCCGGGGGTCACGCCACCCACGACGGCGGTGTGGTAGGCCGCCGCGGCCTTGGCGTGAAACGTACCCTCACGTCCCGTGATGCCCTGGACGATCAACCGCGTGTTGTTGTCGAGTAGCACTGCCATTAGCGGCCTCCCGCAGTCTTGCTGGCGAGGGCAACGACCTTGTCGGCCGCCTCGCCCATCGTGTCTGCGGTCGCAAAGTTCAGCCCGCTGTCGGCAAGCATCTGCTTGCCTTCCTCGACGTTGGTTCCCTTCATGCGAATCACAATCGGCACGGGCACGCCCAGTTCCTTGACCGCGGCGATCACGCCCGCGGCCAGCACGTCGCAGCGCAGGATGCCGCCGAAGATGTTGATCAGCACGGCCTTCACGTTCTGGTCCGACATCAGGATCTTGAATGCATTGCGAATCTGCTCGGCGTTGGCGCCGCCGCCAACGTCGAGGAAGTTAGCCGGCGAGCCGCCCGCCAGCTTGATGATGTCCATGGTCGCCATGGCCAGGCCGGCGCCGTTGACCATGCAGCCGATGGTGCCATCGAGACGGATGTAGTTCAGTGAGAACTTCGAGGCCTCGACTTCCAGCGGATCCTCTTCGCTGGTGTCGCGCAACTCCCGGATGCCGGGGTGGCGGTAAATCGCGTTGTCGTCGAAATTGATCTTGGCGTCGAGCGCGAGCAGATCGCCGCTCTTGGTGACAATCAGCGGGTTGATCTCCAGGATAGACGCGTCGGTGGCGATGAAGGCGGTGTAGAGCGACATCATCATCTTGACGCCCTTCTTCAGGCTATCGCCGCTCAGGCCGAGCGCGAAGCCAAGCTGCTGCGCCTGGAATGGCTGCAGGCCGACGCCGGGGTGGATGAACACCTTGTGGATCTTCTCCGGCGACTCTTCGGCGATCTTCTCAATCTCGACGCCGCCCTCCTTGCTGACCATGAGGACGATGCGCTGCGAGGAGCGATCCACCACCAGGCCGAGATACAGCTCCCGGTCGATGGCCAGGCCCTCTTCCACGAGCAGGCGAGAAATCTTCTGGCCGTCGGGACCGGTCTGGTAGGTCACAAGCGTCTTACCCAATAGCTCGCGCGCCACCGTCTCCGCCTCTTCGGCTGACTTGGTGAGCTTGACGCCGCCGGCTTTGCCGCGGCCGCCGGCGTGGATCTGCGCCTTCACGACCGAGACCGGCCCACCGAGGCGCTTGGCGATGTCATGAACTTCTTCAGGCGTGAACGCCACTTCCCCGCGGGGAACCGGCACGCCGTACTTGGAGAGGACAGCTTTAGCTTGGTACTCGTGGATTTTCATGTGCAGGGAAACAGTTTAATACATTCCGGGTGTTACCATTAGAAGTCGGACATCTCCTCAATGACACTTCAGAAAGCGCTTTCCTCATCTATCGGTTCCAAGTTCCTCATCGCGCTCACGGGGCTGTTCTTATTCCTGTTCCTCGTCGGCCACCTGGCCGGCAACCTGCTTTTTATGCTTGGCGCCGACGCGTTCAATAACTACGCGCACGCCCTGATCAGCAACCCCCTGATCCTGGTTGCCGAGGGCGGCCTGATCGCCATCTTCCTGCTCCACATCTTCAAGACGGTCACCATGTTCGTCGCCAATCGTCGGGCCCGGCCCGACCGCTACGCGGCCAAGAAGTGGGCGAAGACCAAGAACGACCGCAGTCGCAAGACGCTCTCGTCCACCACGATGATCCTGACCGGGACCATCACCTTGCTCTTCCTGGTCACGCACCTCGCGACGTTCAAGTACGGGCCGTACTACGAGACCACCGAGGGTATTCGTGATCTCTACCGCCTGCAATTTGCCGTCTTCAGCAACCCGGGGTACGTCGCGTTCTACCTGGTCGCGATGGGCGTGATCGGTTTTCACTTGTGGCACGGCATCTCGAGCGCCGCCCAGTCGTTTGGCGTCGACAGTCCTCGCTGGACCCCGCGCCTCATCTGGACCGGACGGGTGTTCACTGTGGCGGTCTCCCTGGGCTTCGCCCTGCTGCCCATCTACACCTTCGTCATGGGGCGTAACTGACATGATTCTCGACTCGAAAACGCCCAGTGGCCCGATTGGCGACAAGTGGGACCGCCGCAAGTTCGAGAACAAGCTGGTCAGCCCGGCCAACCGCCGGAAGTTCCAGGTGATTGTGGTCGGCACCGGCCTGGCTGGCGCCTCGGCGGCCGCGTCACTCGGCGAGCTTGGCTACCCGGTCAAGGTCTTCGGCATTCACGAGAGTCCACGCCGCGCGCACAGCATCGCGGCGCAGGGCGGCATTAACGCCGCGAAGAATTACCGCAACGACGGCGACAGCGTCTACCGCCTGTTCTACGACACCATCAAGGGCGGCGACTACCGGGCGCGCGAAGCCAACGTGTACCGCCTCGCCCAGGTGTCGGTGAACATCATCGACCAATGCGTGGCGCAAGGCGTGCCCTTTGCGCGCGAATACGGCGGCCTGCTCGACAACCGGTCGTTCGGCGGGGCCCAGGTCTCGCGCACCTTCTATGCCCGCGGGCAGACCGGCCAGCAGTTGCTGCTCGGCGCCTACCAGTCGATGATGCGCCAGGTGAACGCCGGCACGGTGACGCTGCACCAGCGCCGCGAGATGCTCGACCTGGTCGTAGTCGACGGGCACGCCCGTGGCATCGTCTGCCGCAACCTGGTGACGGGCGAGCTCGAGTCGCACGAGGCCGACGCCGTGCTGCTGTGCACGGGCGGCTACGGCACGGTGTTCTACCTGTCAACCAACGCGGTGAACTCGAACGTGACGGCGGCGTGGCGCGCCCACAAGCGCGGCGCCTATTTCGCTAACCCGTGCTTTACGCAGATCCACCCCACCTGCATCCCGGTGAGCGGCGACCACCAGTCGAAACTGACGCTGATGTCGGAAAGCCTCAGGAACGACGGCCGCGTGTGGGTGCCGAAGAGCCAGGGCGACAGGCGTCCGCCAGCGCAGATTCCGGACGCCGACCGCGATTACTATCTCGAGCGCCGCTATCCGGCCTTCGGCAACCTGGTCCCTCGCGACGTGGCATCGCGCGCGGCCAAGGCGGTGTGCGACGAGGGCCGCGGCGCCGGCGATTCCGGCCTCAGCGTCTACCTCGATTTCGCCGACGCTATCAAGCGCAACGGCGAAGACACCATCAAGGCGCGCTACGGCAACCTGTTCGACATGTACGCCCGAATTACGGACGAGAACCCGTATCAGGTGCCGATGCGCATCTACCCGGCCGTGCATTACACGATGGGCGGCCTGTGGGTGGATTACAACCTGCAGTCCACCGTGCCGGGATTGTTCGTGCTGGGCGAGGCAAATTTTTCGGATCACGGCGCCAACCGGCTGGGGGCCAGCGCGCTGATGCAGGGCCTGGCCGATGGGTACTTCGTCGCGCCCTACACCGTCGCCAACTACCTGGGTGGCACCAACCTGCCGCCGGTCAAGGCCTCGCACGACGCCTTTGGCGCCGCCAAGGCTGACGCACAAGGCCGCATCGACAAGGTGTTGCAGGTCAAGGGCACGCGCACGGTGCGCGAGTTCCACCGCGCCATTGGCGCGATTTGCTGGGACCACGTCGGCATGGCCCGCACCGAAGCCGGCCTGGCGGGCGCCATCAGCCAGATTCGCACGCTCCGCGAGGAGTTCTGGCTGGACGTCATCGTGCCGGGCGACGCCAACAACCTGAATCCCGGTCTCGACTACGCCGGCCGCGTCGCCGACTACATGGAGTTTGCCGAGGTGCTGGCGCTCGACGCGCTCGAGCGCCGCGAATCGTGCGGCGGCCATTTCCGCGAAGAGTCCCAGACTCCAGACGGCGAGGCCCTCCGAAAAGACGACGAGTATTCGTACGTCTCGGCCTGGGAGTTCAAGGGGGTGGGGGCGCCGCCCGAACTCCACAAGGAACCCCTGATCTTCGAAGAAGTGCACCCGACGCAGCGGAGCTACAAGTGACGGCTGGGGACTCGGGGCTTGAGGCTTGGAAATAATGGTTGTGAAACTGAAGGTGTGGCGGCAGGCGGGGCCCGGACAGCCGGGCAAGCTCGTGGACTACGTCGCCGACAAGGTCCATCCCGACATGTCCTTCCTCGAAATGCTGGACGTCGTGAACGAAGGCCTGATTCGCAAAGGTGACGATCCGATCGCGTTCGACTCGGATTGCCGCGAGGGCATCTGCGGCAGCTGCGGCGTGGTCATCGACGGTATTCCGCACGGCCCCGACAAGGGCGCGACCACCTGCCAGGTGCACATGCGCCGGTTCAAGAACGGCGACACCATCACCATTGAACCGTTCCGCGCCAGGGCGTTCCCCGTGCTAAAGGATCTGGTCGTTAACCGCAGTGCCTTCGACCGGATCATCGCCGCCGGCGGCTACGTCTCGATGAACGTAGGCGGCGCCCCCGATGCCAACAGCCTGCCGATCGCCAAGGCCATGGCCGACCAGGCGATGGATTCGGCGCAGTGCATCGGCTGTGGCGCCTGTGTTGCCGCCTGCAAGAACGCCGCGGCCCACCTCTTCACGTCAGCCAAGATCAGCCACCTTGGCGTGCTTCCCCAAGGCGAACCTGAGCGTGACCGCCGCGTGGTCCGCATGGTCGAACAGATGGACCGCGAGGGATTCGGGAGCTGCTCGAACGAGGGCGAATGCGAAGCGGTGTGCCCGAAGAAAATCTCGATTTCCAATATTGCCAGGATGAATCGAGACTTCCTCCGCGCGATTGTCTAAACCCCGATGATGTCAACCAGTTCCTTTACCGCGCCGGCCGACTTGTTGAAGGCAGCCTGTTCTTCGGCGGTGAGTGTGACCTGGTAGATCTTTTCCACACCCATGGCGCCCAGCTTCACGGGCACCCCGACAAACAGGTTATTGATGCCGTACTCGCCCTGCAGGTAGACCGAGCACGGCATGATCTTCTTCTGGTCCTTCAGGATGGCTTCAACCATGAGGGCCGCTGACGCGCCCGGCGCATACCAGGCACTCGTGCCAACGAGCTTCGTGATTTCCGCGCCGCCGTTGGCGGTGCGTTCACAGATGGCGGCGATTCTGTCAGCCGGCATCAATTCCGTAATCGGGATACCCGCCACGGTGGTGTAACGCGGCAGCGGCACCATGGTGTCGCCGTGACCGCCGAGGACGAACGACGAGACGTTCTCGACCGAGACGCCCAGTTCCATGGCGATAAACGTGCTCATGCGGGCCGAGTCGAGCACGCCGGCCATGCCGATCACGCGCTCGCGCGGGAACTTGCTTAACTTGAACACTGCCTGCGACATGGCGTCGAGCGGGTTGGCCACCGGCACGATGATGCAGTGAGGTGAGTGCTTGACGATTTCGGCCGTTACGTCCTGCATGATCTTGTAATTCACGTTCAGCAGGTCGTCGCGGCTCATGCCCGGCTTTCGGGGCATTCCCGAGGTGATCACGACCACGTCGGAATTGGCGCTTTCCGAAAAATCTTTCGTGCCCACGCCAACCACGCGCGAGGCCGAGCCTTCGATCGGGCACGATTCGTAAATGTCGAGCGCAACGCCTGCGGCTTTTGTCTCGGCAATATCGATCACGACCACATCAGCGAGTTCCCGCTGCGCAATCGCACGCGCGACCGTTGCGCCGACATTTCCCGCACCACCAACGACCGTAACTTTCCGATTCATGACTGCACTCCGTTAGGTCAGATTCCCTTTATTCTTTCACGCACGATCCACAGTTTCTGTGGAAAACCGTGTGGAAAACTGCGCGTGAACACCGTATAACGCCCGCGTTCCTGAACAAATCAGCGAATTGCACCACGAATGGTGCGTCCCTAATTACAGGAGATCAAGAGTACAGAAGAGCTCCTGTTTCTTCCAAACGCCGCGAGTGACGTATTATATCGACTCCCAATCACATGCTCATTGTCATAGCTGACGAACTTCCCAAGTCCGCCGTCGAACTCCTCCGCGCCGAGGGTTGGACGGTTGATGCCCGTTCAGGGCGAACCCCTGAACAACTGAAGGCTGACTTGCCCGACGCCGACGCGATTGTCGTGCGCAGCGCCACCAAGGTCACCGCCGACATTATTGCCGCCGCCCCGAAACTACGCGCGATCGCCCGCGCCGGTACGGGGGTAGACAACGTCAACGTCGAGGCCGCCAGCGGCCGCGGCATCGTCGTGATGAACGCGCCGGGAGCCAATAGCATCAGCGTGGCGGAACTGGCGATGGCGCAACTGCTCTCGCTCGCCCGTAAGCTGCCGGCCGCCGACGCCTCGATGAAACAAGGCAAGTGGGACAAGAAGTCGTTTCTCGGCGAAGAGATCCGCGGCAAGGTGCTCGGCCTGGCGGGTTTGGGCCGCATTGGCCAGGAAGTCGCTCGCCGCGCCCAGGCTTTTGAAATGACCGTGATCGCGCACGACCCCTTTATTTCCGCCCAGGTGGCCGGCGGCCTCAGCGTCGAGCTGGTGAGTTTCGACGACCTGTGTGCGCGCGCTGACTATCTGTCGTTGCACATGCCGGCGACCCCTCAAACCCGTCACGTGTTCAACGCCGCGCGCTTTGCCGCTTGCAAGAAGGGCCTGAAGATAATCAACACGGCCCGCGGCGAGTTGATCGACGAGGCGGCGCTCGTCGAGGCCATCACCAGCGGACAGATTGGCGGTGCGGCACTGGACGTCTTCACTGCGGAGCCGACTACCGACCACACTCTCCAGCAACTGCCGCAAGTTGTCGCCAGCCCGCACATTGCCGCCTCGACGCGCGAAGGCCAGGAACTGGTCGGCGTCGAAACCGCGTCGGCACTGCGCGACTTCCTGAAGACCGGCGTCATCCGCAACGCGGTGAACTTCCCCTCGGTCGCTCCCGAAGAGTTCCAGCGCCTGCAGCCGTTCATCAAGCTGGGCAAGCAGCTTGGTTGCCTGGTTGGGCAAATGGGCGAAGCACGCATCGAAAGTCTGGGCGTCCGCTACTACGGCGACCTGGCCTCTGGTCAGCACCCGCTCATCGTCAATGCCGTCCTCGTGGGGCTGTTTGAAGCGATCCTGTCGGACACAGTCACCGAGGTGAACGCCCGCTCCGTGGCCACTGCTCGGGGCATTGACCTGATCGAATCGTCCAGCACCCGCGCGCGGGAGTACCGCAGCCTGCTGTCGGTGAAGATGATGACGAGCGACGGCGAACGCTGGGTGGAAGGCACCGTGGCAGCGAACAGTTCGCGGCTCATCCTGCTGAACGGTGTGCCGATCGAGGCGCCGCTCACGGGCACCCTGCTGTTGCTGGCGAACCACGACCAGCCGGGCGTCATCGGCGAAGTCGGCACCATTCTGGGTAAGCACGGCATCAACATCGCCAACTTCGCATTGGGCCGCAACGGCATGGGCGCCGTGGCCGTCGTCAACGTTGATGAGCCTGGCGAACAGATTGGTGAGGACGTGCTGAAGACGATTCGCGGCGTGAAGCCCGTGAAGGCCGCCTGGCTGGTCCGCGTTTAGGGAAGACGAAGGGTTTGGGTGATGCCGGCGGCGTCGACGATGACGACCCCGGTTTCCTCAACCCGGACGATACTGAAGCCATTTGACAGGCGGTCGCCTGCCTTCACGAAGGCCATTGAACCGTTGTCGATCAGAATCGCGGTCCACGTCGTGGCACCTTCCTGCTGGCTCGACGCGATCCCTGACAACTTGAACATCGGCGCCGGAGGCGTGAACAGGACCGGGGCTGCCGCGACGGGCACGGCCATGGACTCGACGGCCTGCCGGGCGACCGTTGGCGCGCGGCGCGAGCCGAACACAAACGGATTCCGGCCGACCGACGGCGTGCGCGGCGCCTGGGTTTCCAGCCGCTCGTGCAGTTTCTGTGTGAGCGGTGCCGCGCTGCCGGTACTGCCAAGCGGACGAGGACCGGGGCGCGGCCGAGCGGTCGCGGCGTCCTGCGCCAGTTGGGAAGACGAGACAGTAGACCCCGCCAGCCAGCCAACGGTCAGGCTGAGCGCGCCAATCAGCAATACGCCTCCGGGGCTCAGGTTCTTCAGCATCACGTGGCTTCCCTATTAGACCAGATTCGACTGACTCCCGTTGCCTCGGTCCGGCTGACCGCCTTCGCCGAGGCTACGGCGCTCAAGAAGCTGGACGCTACAAGGCCTGAAAGCCACAATCTGCTGTGGTATGATTCGCCGTGCGCCCCAATTCGGTCGAGCGTCTTCGGAATACGCTGACTGAGTCGTCGGTCCTCGCCGTTATCCCCGCGAGGTTCCTCTCGACGCGGCTCCCCGGAAAAATTCTCGCCGACCTCGCCGGCCAACCGATGATTGCGCACGTCTACCGACGGGCGTCTGCTGCCGCCCTGGTACACGCGACGCTCGTCGCGACCGATGACGAGCGCATTGCGCGCGCTATTGAGGCCATCGGCGGCGCCGCGGTCATGACGCGGCCCGACCACACCAGCGGCACCGACCGTATTGCCGAGGTCGTCGCCCAACTGCCCTGTCGCCTGGTGGTCAACGTCCAAGGCGACGAGCCGTTGCTCGATCCCGACACCATCGACGCCGCGGTCGCACCCATGCTGGCCGACGCGACGATCGAAATCAGCACGCTCTGCCGGCCGCTGGCCGACGAGGCCGAACGGCACGCGAAAAGCGTCGTGAAGGTGGTCACCGACCTGACGGGCCGGGCTCTCCACTTCTCCCGTTCGCCGATGCCCGGTAGTGCTGCTCATATTGGCCTGTATGTGTATCGGCGCGACATCCTGTTGAAGTTAGCTGCCCTCCCCCCTGCTCCGCTCGAAATCCTTGAGTCACTGGAGCAACTGAGGGCGCTTTCCAACGGGATTGGCATCCGCGTGGTTCCGACCACCCACCTTTCGGCTGGCGTGGACACGCCTGCGGACCTTGAACGCGTTCGGCGGTTGCTGGCACCCCACAAAGGGGCGCCTTACGTGATGTGAGACCCGAGATGGAAAATACCGGACGGCAAACCAAATACATCTTCGTGACCGGCGGCGTCGTGTCGTCACTGGGCAAGGGCCTGGCGGCCGCCTCGATCGGCGCGCTGCTCGAGGGCCACGGCTATAAGGTCACGCTTCAGAAGTTCGACCCGTACATCAACGTCGATCCGGGGACGATGAGCCCGTACCAGCACGGCGAGGTCTACGTCACCGACGACGGGGCTGAGACCGACCTGGACCTCGGTCACTATGAGCGGTTCACCAGTATGACCGCGACGCGCAACAGCAACTGGACCACTGGCAAGATCTACATGTCGGTGATCCAGAAAGAGCGCCGCGGCGATTACCTGGGTCGCACCGTCCAGGTGATTCCCCACATCACCAACGAGATCAAGGACTGCATCCGACAGGCCGGGCGCGATGTGGATGTGGTGCTGGTGGAGATCGGCGGCACGGTCGGCGACATCGAGAGCCTGCCGTTCCTCGAGGCGATCCGCCAGTTTCGCCAGGACGTCGGCCGCGAGAACACCATCTACGTGCACCTCACGCTGGTCCCCTACATCGGCGCGGCCGGTGAGCTGAAGACCAAGCCGACCCAGCACAGTGTCCGCGACCTGCGGTCGATCGGCATCCAGCCCGACATCCTGCTGTGCCGCACCGACCGCAGCCTGGCCCGCGACATCAAGCAGAAGATCGCCCTGTTCTGCGACGTCGCCGAAGAGGCAGTGATTACCGCCAAGGACGTGCCGACCATTTACGAAGTGCCGCTGTCGCTTCGCGACGAGGGCCTTGATTCGGTGGTCCTGAAGTACCTGCACCTGCCGCCGAGCGAGTCACGGATGCAGCCCTGGGAAGAGCTCGTGGATCGCATCAGGAACCCGGAAGCAGAACTCACCATCCACGTCGTCGGCAAATACACCGGCTACGAAGACTCCTACAAGTCGCTGAACGAGGCGCTCTATCACGGCGGTTTCGCGAATCGTGTTCGCATCAACATCCAGTGGGTGGAGTCAGAAGCACTCGAGCAGGAAGGCGGCTCGCGGCTGCTTGCAGGCGCCACGGCGATCCTGGTCCCCGGCGGCTTCGGCTCGCGTGGCACGCGCGGCATGATGAGAGCCTCCGAGTACGCGCGCCTCCACGAAGTCCCGTTCTTTGGCATCTGCTACGGCTTCCAGTGGGCAACGGTCGAGTATGCCCGCAACGTGTGCGGTCTCGACGGCGCCGACTCGACGGAAGTGGATGAGGCCGCGCCGCACAAGGTGATCTACAAGCTGCGCGATCTGCTGGGGGTCGATGAACTGGGTGGCACCATGCGCCTTGGCCGCTATGCCTGCGAGCTGGCGCCGGGATCACTGGTGCGCAAGATCTACGGCAGCGATCTGATCCACGAGCGGCACCGCCATCGGTTTGAGTTCAACTGCCTCTACGAACCAACGCTGGCCGAGCACGGCATGAAGATCTCGGGCCGGTCACCCGACGGCAAGTTCGTCGAGATCGCCGAGCTGCCAGGCCACCCGTGGTTCGTCGCGGTGCAGTTCCACCCCGAGTTCCAATCGCGCCCGCTCAAGCCGCATCCGCTGTTTGCGAGCTTCGTGGAGGCGGCGAAGCGCCAACAGCACTCTGATACCGGTCAACCCGTGCGCGTCGGCAAGAGCGAGGCTTAGGTGCAGGCAGTCGCACCGGTCAGCGCCGGCTCGGTGACGTTCGGTACCGGACATCCGCTGGCCTTCATCTTGGGGCCATGTGTGATCGAAAGCGAAGCGCACGCCATTGATACCGCCCTGTTCATCGCCGACGTGGCGAAGCGGCTGGCGACGCCGGTCGTGTTCAAGGCGTCGTTCGACAAGGCTAATCGCACCTCGATCACCTCATATCGCGGCCCGGGACTCACCGAGGGCCTGAAGGTGCTCGCGAAGGTCAAAGCCCGGACGGGCCTGCCGATGCTCACGGATGTCCACGAGGTCAGCCAGATTGCTGCGGCGGCCGAGGTCGTCGACATTCTCCAGATTCCAGCGTTCCTGTCTCGGCAGACCGATCTGCTGGTCGCCGCCGCGAAGACCGGCCGCGTCGTCAACGTCAAGAAAGGCCAGTTCCTGGCGCCGAAGGACATGCGGCACGTGATTGCGAAGATCACGGAGTCGGGCAACCTGAAGGTGCTGGTCACCGAACGTGGCGCCTCTTTTGGCTACCATAACCTGGTCGTCGACCCGCGCGCCTTCCCGATGCTCCGCGAACTAGGCTATCCGGTCATCTTCGACGTGACCCACAGCCTGCAACTGCCTGGCGCCGGTGACGGGGTGACCACCGGCCTCGCGCAGTACCTTGAACCCATGGCGCAGGCTGGCGTAGCGGCCGGGGTCGACGGCGTGTTCATGGAAGTGCACGAAGAACCCAGCCGCGCCAAAAGTGACGCCGCCAATGCGCTGCGCCTCGACCTGCTCGAACCGCTCATGCGGCGACTGGTCGCCCTTGATAAGATCGTCAAGCATGCCTGACCTGTCCCTCGCGCGGCGAGTGCTCGAGACGGAAGCCGCCGCGGTCCTGGCGCTGGTCGATCGCCTCGATGAGCGGTTCGCGCGCGCTGTCGTGCTGGTGCGCGACTGCAAGGGCCGCGTGATCGTCACTGGCATGGGCAAGTCCGGCATCATCTGCCGCAAGATCGCGGCGACGCTCGCCAGCACCGGGACCCCGGCCTTTTTCCTGCACCCCGCTGAAGCCATTCACGGCGACCTCGGCGTCATCCAGGCGGATGACGTGGTCATTGCCATGTCGTATAGCGGTGAGACCGAAGAACTGACGCGCGTGCTCGAAACGGTCAAGCGCATTGGCGTGCCCCTGATTGCGCTGACCGGCGACATGACCTCGACGCTGGCCAAGGCGGCCGACGTGGCCCTCGACTGTCGGGTCTCGGAAGAAGCCTGCCCGATGAACCTCGTGCCCACCGCCAGCACCACGGCGGCGCTCGCCATGGGCGATGCCCTGGCGATGGCGGTGCTGGTCGAGAAGGGCTTCAAGCCAGAGGACTTCGCTAACCTGCACCCTGGCGGCAAGCTCGGCAAGCGATTGATGCGGGTCGAGCAGTTGATGCACGACGGCGAGGCGCTGCCGGTGGTGCAACTGCACACCGCGATGAAGGACGTGATTTACGAGATGTCACGCAAGGGCCTGGGCATGACCGCCGTGGTCGAGAAAGACGGCCGGTTGGCCGGCATCATCACCGACGGCGACCTGCGCCGCAAGTGGTCGTCGGCCAGCGTGCAGGACTTGACGGCCCACGACGTGATGAGCGTGAACCCGGTGACCATTCCTCACGACACGTTGGCCGTCGAGGCGCTCGCCATGATGGAACAACGCAAGATCACTTCAATTGTCGTGATCGACGCTGACCGCCGCGTCGAGGGGGTCGTGCACCTGCACGACCTGTGGCGAACGGAAATGGTGTAGTCGTGGCCTTCGGCGACTCACTTCCCCTGCTCGTCGCGCTGGTGGCGCTGCTGGTCGGGTTGGCCGCGGGCAAGGCGTGGGAACGCTACAAGCTGCGTGATGGCCGCTGGATCGACCGGCGACGGGCGCGCGACTCGCACCATTACGTGCTCGGCCTCAACTTCCTGGTCTCGAACCAGATCGACCTGGCGATTGAAGAACTGAGCCAGGCCACGCGCGTCGATGGCGACGCCCTCGAAATCCACTTAATCCTGGGCAACGTGCACCGTGAGCGCGGCCAGGTGGCCCGCGCCATCCAGGTGCACCAGGCGCTGCTGCAGCGACCGAAGCTGACCAAGGTCGAGCACGCCTACATCCTGTTGTGCCTCGGCCTCGACTTCAAGCGCGGCGGTTTTGTTGATCGCGCGCTCGAAGCATTCAACGAGGTTGTTCGCATGGACCCGAATAACCAGTACGCCCTCCTCTATCTCCAGAAGCTGCACGAGGAGCAGCATCAGTGGGCTGATGCCCACCGCATCCGCAAGCAGCTCGTGGCCCTGAGCGGCCCGGACACGCAGCCACGGAACCAGGCCATCTTGGGCTTCCTTGAGAACGCCCTCGGCAGCGAAGCGCTCGCGGTCGGTGACCGCGGTCGCGCGGCCAGGCATTTCGAGGAGGCGATCGCTCTCGATGCCGGCACCGTGCCGGCATTTCTCAACCTTGGCGATGTGCGCTTGATGCAGGGTGATCTGGCCGGAGCCGAACACGCCTGGGACCGCCTGATGACCAGCTCGCCCGAACGCGCCTACCTGGCCTTCGCTCGGCTCGAGAAGCTCTATGAGCAGTTGGGCCAGCCGCACAAGTTCGAGGCGCGCTGCCTGCGGCTGGTCGCCGTCAATTCTCAGGACTGGCGCGCGCGCCTCGCCCTCGGTGGCCATCTCGCCAAGCGCGGACGCGATTCCGAGGCGTTTGAGTTCCTGCTTACGGCCCTCGAGCACAATCCGCACGGCTTGACCGTGCACCAGGCGGTCTGGAGTGTCTTGCTCAAGCTCGAACTCGGCCGCGCGCTGGTGCAGCGCTACATCGAGTCGGCGCGGTCATCGGTGTTCTTCCTCGACCCGCATGTCTGCGTGAAGTGCCACTACCGCAGCACCGAACTGCTGTGGCAGTGCCCGCATTGCCACGAGTGGAACTCGTTCGTCGAGGAGCGCAT
>NSIL01000009.1 GCA_002737365.1 Acidobacterium sp.
TGCACGCGATCTGCTTCGGCCCGCGAGGCGCGGTTCTGCACCGTCAAGCCATGGCGACGGACCAGGCCTTCGAACTTGCGCTCAAGGCCGGGATGCGGCTGCGAGGTGATGCGCAGGTAGTGCCGGCGCGGCGCCGGCGAGACGGCCGCACCCTCCCGTGCCACCGGCAGGGCGCGCGGCACCGGCCAGCGGACCGAGTTGTCCTGCGCCAGATCGATCAGGTCGCCGAGCACGGCAGTGGCGGTGGGCAACGCGCCGGCGCCCTTGCCGAACAGACTCAGGTCGCCGGAAGACGCGCAGCGGAGGTAGACCGCGTTGTATTCCTCTTCGACCGACGCCAGCAGGTGCCAGGTCGGCAGCAGCAGCGGCTCCACGGCCATGTCGAGCGCGCCGTTGATGCGCACGGCCCGCGCGATTTGCCGGATGCGGCAGCCCATCGACTCGGCCAGGTCGCAATCGGCCGGATCGATCTCGCGAATGCCGCGCACCAGGAACCCGTCGGGCCGCACCCACGCGCCGAACGCGCGATACGCGAGGATCGACAACTTGGCGGCCGCATCGTGGCCATCGAGATCGGCATCAGGCTGCGCTTCCGCGAACCCCAGCTTCTGCGCTTCGCCAATCGCTTCGGCCAGCGTCAGATCGCCCTGCTCGAGCCGCGTCATCACGAAGTTGCAGGTGGCATTGACGATGCCCCACATGCTGTCCACTTCGTCGGCACGATGGCTCAGGTGCCGCACGATCGGAATGGCGGCCGCGGCCGCGGCTTCGCAGTAGAGCGGTGTCTCGGTGCGTTGCGCCAGCACGCCGAGATCCGCCAGCTTCGACGCGAGCAGCGCCTTGTTGGCGGTGACCACCGGCTTGCCGGCCGCGAGCGCCGCTCGCAGGATTGGCTCCACGGACGTGCCGCCGGCGACCTCGACGACGACGTCGACTTCGGGATCGCTGACCAGCTCCAGGGCCTGGTCGCTGATTGGAATACCGGCCGCGCGCGGACCGCGATCCTTGGTCAGGTCGCGCACCGCGATCCGGGAGACACGGAAGCTCACGCCGTAGCGCTCGGCCACGGCTTCGCGCTGGCGCTCGATCATCTCCAGCACGCCCCGGCCCACCGTGCCGCAACCGACCAGGCCGATACGAATCTCGCGCACGGGCTCGACCCCGACGCCCTCAAAGCGCGGCCGCGCCGCCAGTCGCAGTTCGCCGCCAAACGCCTGCGCGCCGCGCAGCACGTCGGCCAGTTTCGCCTGGTCGGCGAGAAACGCATCGTGCCCGAACACCGATTCCAGCTTCCACAATGACGAGTCGGCGCCCTCGGCCTGCAGCGCGCGATGCAGCTCCACCTGCAACGCCCAGGGAAACAGCATGTCGCCGGGCACGCCGATCACCAGCGTCTCGGCGCTGATCTTCTGGATCGCCTGGCGCATCGCCTGCGGATCGGCCAGCCAGCCGCGATCGATGGCCTCGCTCAGCAGCAGGAAGGTCTTGACCGGAAAGCGCTCGGCGAACCGCCGGCCGTGATGGTCGAGATACTCGGCCACCGGCGGTCGATCGAGCCCCGGTGCCAGCTTGCCGAAACGGCTGTCCAGCTCGTCGCGTCCGCGATAGGTCAGCATGCCCAGTTGCCGCGCCCGGCTCATGCCGGTGATGACATCGCCATTGCGCAGGCCGTCGCGCACGAGCTCACGTTGCAAATGGCGGGTGGCGGTGCCCCAGCCGTCGGGCCGCAGGCCGCCGGAGATGGCGATGAGCTTCGCGCACCGCTCGGCATGCCGCGCCGCGAAGGCCACGCCGACCATGGCCCCCAGGCTGGCACCGACCCACGTGACCGGCGTCGTACAGCCGCAGCCATCAAGCCAGGCCGCCACCAGGTCGGCCAGTCCGCCGATCGAAATGGACTCGATCGCACCCGGATCATCGAATCCCTTCCACGTAGAACCGTTGCCGGGCCACGACGGACAGAGCACGGTGTGCTTGGCGGGATCGACCAGATCCGCAGCGCACAGCGACGGCCACCACGCGGCGCGTGCCTCCTCGCCCTCGGCCTGGCCGTCACCGAACGGGAACGGCGAGGCGGTGATGCCGCCGACGATCACCACCACGGGCGCGGTGCCCAGTTCCGGGCCGTAGACCCAGCCGCCGAGTTGCACCTCTTCGAGGGCGCGGCCCTCGATCGTGATGGACAGGTGTTCGATGACCAGCCGGCGCGGGCGCAGGTCGGTGGCCGCCAGGGTTGCCATCGCGGCATTGTGCCTTGAAACCCAGACTCATTACAAACATATCCACATACGTGGATATTATTCGCGGAGTCGGCCCGGATCGGCCGCGCTATACTGGCTGGCTCGGGGACCCCAGGTGAACCAATTCCGCACCATTTCGCACGCCGATGCACAGGAACTGATCGCCACCGACGGCGCCGTGGTGCTCGACGTGCGCACGCCCGGGGAACACGACGACCTGGGACACATCCCCGGGTCGTGGCTACTACCGCTCGACCTGGTCGTCTCGGCGGCTGCGGTGTTGCCGGATGACGGCCGGCCGGTGCTGGTCTACTGCGAGCATGGCGTGCGCAGCGTGGCCGCGTCGCGGCTGCTCTCGCAGGCGGGCGTCACTGAGGTGCTGAACCTGGCGGGTGGCATGGCGTCTTGGACGGGGGCGCGCGAGTTTGGCGCGACGCCCATGCGTGGGCCGGCGGCGTGGTTGATCGAGAATGCCGATTTGTTGCCGCGTGGCGGCAAGGTGCTGGACGTGGCATGCGGCCGCGGCCGGCATGCCCTGCTATTGTCGAGCGCCGGCTTCGACGTGCATGCGATCGATCGCGATCCCGAGGTGATTGAGTTTCTGCAATCAACCGCCGAGCGGTTGAGCCTGTCGCTGACCTGCGAGGTGCTGGATCTTGAAACTGATCCGCCGCCGGCGCTGCCCGGTCCGTGCGACGCGATCCTGGTCTTCAACTACCTGCATCGCCCACTCATGCCCGCGCTTCGCGCCGCCCTCGCGCCCGGTGGCCGCCTGTTCGACGAGACCTTCACAACCCAACAGGCCGAGCGGGGTCATCCGAAGAATCCCGCATTCCTGCTGAACGAGGGCGAGCTGGCGGCATTGGTCTCGCCGCTCACCGTGATGCGATCGCGTGAAGGAGAGTTCGATGGTCGATTCGTCTCGTCCATCGTCGCCGAGCGGCGCGACTAGCTTAGCGCGTTCGACCCCAGGTTCGTCCCAGCCACCAGAGCTGTCTTCCACGCCAATGAGATCAGGCTGGCGTAGAATCGTCCACCCGGCAACCTTGGAGGTAGCTGGCCAAGGACAGGGCTAAAGTGAAGCAGGTTCACATATTGGCGGCTCCTGTGAAGACCTTCTGGCTCAACTTCCACCTGGCCTATGCCTGCCAGCACAGCGGCGCCTGCTGCACGTCGGGTTGGCCAATTCCGGTCGAGCCCGACCGCGTCATTCCGATTCGCTCACTCGCTGCCCGCCGTGACGAGGAATGGCTGGTTCCGGCCGTGGCGGCGCCCGCTGATGTCGCTGGCACGCTCGCCCTTCAGGCCAACGGCCACTGTGTGTTCCATGGCGACACCGGGTGCGGCGTCTACGCGTCTCGTCCCGCGAGCTGCAGCCATTTCCCGTACGTCTGCCTGATCGACCGGCGCGGCGTGCACGTCACCTTGTCGCACTTCTGTCCAACCGCGGCGTCGCTGCTGTTCGCGCCTGAAGCGCCGATCGCGATCGTTGAAGGACCTTCACCGGTGGCGGGATTCGACGTCCCGGAAGGACTCGATGCGCGCGAGTCACTCCCTCCCCTTCGGTCGCCCGATCGCCTGATGACCTGGGAGGCCTTCTCGAACTGGGAGCGCGCGGAGGTTGGGAAGCAACCGACCGCGCCGTCGCTGGCTGACGCGGCCGTTCTCTTCGAGCACGCCCGCGTCGCCGTACCGGCGCCATGGGCGTGGGCACCGGCGCCCGCCGATCTCGAGCGCACCTGGCAGATGCTCGTCGCCCCTGCCTGGCCGCGCTTCGCGCCGGTCGCGCAACGGTATCGCGCCGCGAAGGTCGTTGCGTCATGGGCGGCCTACACTGACGAAGGACTGGCGGCCGTGTTGCGAGTGGCTGACGCTGCTGACGCGGTGCTTCGAGTGGAGACGATTCGCCAGTGCATGTCGGCCGGCCGGGTGCTCGATGCCGACTTGCTCAAGCAGGCCATTCGCCACAGTGATCTGCTGCTGGTCCATTACGCCGACCCGTCGGTGCTATCATCCGGCACCAAATCATGACATCGACTCGCCTCGCGGTTGCATGCTTCATCGGCTTGTCGATCGGCCACGCTCAGGCCCAGTCACCCCGCTTCGACGTCATCGTTCGCCACGGCACGGTGATCGACGGCAGCGGCAACCCCCGCTACGACGCGGACATCGGCGTCCGGAGCGGCTTCATCATGGCGATCGGCGACCTTGCCGCCGCGACGGCGGCAACGGAAATCAACGCCCGCGGGTTGTTTGTCACGCCTGGCTTCATCAACATCCACAGCCACGCGTCGCCGGATGCGTTGCCGACTGCGGTGAACATGCTGACGCAGGGCGTGACGACCGAGATCTTCAACGCTGACGGCAACGGCCCACTCGACATCGCGCAGCAGATGTCGGCGCTGGCCGCCCCCGGTCTCGCGTTGAACATTGGCGGCTATATCGGCTTCAATGCGGCGTGGCAGTCGGTGAACGGCAACACCGACAAGCGCCCGACTCCAGCCGAGATCGATCGGATGCGCGCGCTCATTGCCAAGGGCCTGGAGCAAGGCGCGTGGGGTGTCTCCGCGGGCCTTGACTACAAGCCGGGCTACTTCGCACGCACTGAAGAAGTGATCAAGATCGTCGAGGTGGCGCGCTCGGCGCGCACCAACTTCACCAATCACGATCGGATTACGCCCGAGTCGAACTACAGCTCGAAAGCCGGCGTCGCCGAAACGGTCGCCATTGGCCAGAAGGCCGGACTGGTTCCGGTGGTGACCCACATGAAGGCCCAGGGCCTCGAACAGGGGACCGCGGGCGCGCTGCTGGCGTCGATGGACCAGGCCACGCGCCGCGGCGCCTACACTGCCGCCGACGCATATCCGTACCTGGCAGGACAGTCGGGCCTTGGCTCGCTGATTATTTCGGGATGGGCCCAGGAGGGCGGACGCGAAGCGATGCTCAAGCGCTTTGCCGATCCGGCACAGCGCGCGCGCATCATCGCCGAGTCGGAGCAGGCCATGACCGCGCGCTTCGGCGGCGCGCCAGGCGTCTACCTCCCGCGCACGCAGCAGGAACTCACGGCGGTGATGAAAGCGATGAACGCCGGCGCCGGCGAGACCATCGTCCGGATTCTCGAGACCACCGCCGACCCCGGCGCCATCCTGCGATTTGGCAGCGAGGCAGACCTCGTCAAGATCCTGCAGCATCCCACCACGTCGATGGCGTGTGACTGCGGCGCCTCGCTCGCGACGCGCGGGCATCCGCGTTTCTACGGCTCGTTCCCGCGCCTGTTCGGCCGTTACGTGCGCGAGCAGAAGATCATGTCGTGGGAGGAAGCGATTCGGAAGTCATCCGCATTGCCCGCCGCCACCATCGGCATGGTCGATCGCGGCCTGATTGCTGTCGGGATGGCCGCGGACCTCGTGGTGCTGGACCCGGCCACCGTGATCGACCGCGCTACCTACGAGAGCCCGGCGCTGTCGTCAATTGGCATTCAGCAGGTGCTGGTGAACGGCCAGCCCGCGCTCGTTAATGGTGCGGCCACCACCGCGCGCGGCGGACGCGCGTTGCTCAGGACCGGCAACCTGCCGAGCCGGCCCATGCCGGGCGGCGTACGCCGGCTGGTTGTGAAAAGCACGTCGGCAGGCGCTCGTGTCGCGATCGACATCACTCAGCGCGCGGGTGCTCGGCACGCGACCGGCAGGTTCACTATCGAAGAACCCGGCCACGCCATGACGGTCACCGCGACCGAGCTCGGCGTGGTGCAGACCGCCGATGCGTGGTCCGGCTTCAGCGGCATCGCGACCGTCGCCGGTGGCGCCAGTCGTGCGTTCACCGCCGTTGTTGATCGCCGCGACCCGGCAGCGCCGGGTGTGGCCACCCTCGTCGTCACGGTCGAAGGCCAGGCGCCCTGGCGTGGCACGCTGCCGCTGGGCGCCGTGTCGACGAAGTGAACCGGTCATGAGTGACACCGCTCGCAAGATTCTGCTCGGCATCTTCCTGGTCGGCGTCGGTGGCATCGCCACCGAGTTGTGGCTACTCGGGCACTATGAGGAGCTCGACCAGATTATTCCGCTGGCGCTTGCCGCGACCGGCACCGTCGCCGTCCTGATTACTGTCGAGATGCCGACCTCGGCGACCGTGCAGATGTTGCAGTTCGTCATGCTGCTGTTTGTGGTCAGCGGCTTCCAACGATTCAGTAGCGTCCGGCTTCGGACCAGAAATTGTAATAAGTGAAGCAGGTTCCTTTATTCGTCTTCGATCGCCACGGCCACCTGGTCGGGCCGTTATCGATTCCTCGCGTCGAGAAGAGCGATGCGGAGTGGCAGGACGTGCTCACGCCCGAGCAGTTCGCCGTCGCCCGTGCTCATGGCACCGAGCGCCCCTTCTGCGGCACGCTGCTCGACAACAAGCGCAGTGGCGCCTACTCGTGCATCTGTTGCGGGCTGCCGCTGTTCTCGTCGAACGCGAAGTTCGAATCGGGCACCGGCTGGCCCAGCTTCTTCCAGCCAATTGCTGACGAGAACGTCAGGACCATTTCGGATCGCAGCTACGGCATGCTGCGGGTCGAGATTCTGTGCGCGCGGTGTGATTGCCACCTGGGTCACGTGTTTCCGGATGGCCCGAAGCCGACCGGCCAGCGCCACTGCGTAAATTCGGAATCGCTGAAGTTCACCGACGCCGATCAGTTGCCGCTGCTCGCCGATCCCGCTACCGACATGTAGGGCACCCTTTTATGGGGTGCCACCGGGGTGTCTACCGCAACGGCGGCGTGCTCTCGGGCGCACGCCGGTGGTGGGTTGCCTGCTCATAGGCGTACGCCAGCTTGATCAACATGGGCTCCGACCAGGCGCGGCCGAAGAACGTGATGCCCGCCGGCAGCCGGCCACCACGGGTGTAGCCCATCGGCACCTGGATCGCCGGGAACCCGGTCGTCGGCGAGAAGAACTGACTGTTGTCGCCACCCGGTGTATTGAGGTCGCCAATCAGTCGCGGTGGGTTGCTCCAGGTCGGATAGACCCAGGCGTCCAGCTTCTGCGCATCCATGGTCTTGGTGACCGCGTCGCCCACCTGTTGGCGGTACTGCGCATCGGCCTTGCACTCTGGTGAATCGGGACCGTTCTCGGTTCCGGCCTCGCCCTGTTCAAGCCGGCGCTGCACCGTGGGATGGAACTTTCCAGACTTGATAATCTCGGCCAGATTCTTGACCGGGACACGGTCGCCATGAGAGGCCAGGTAGCGGTTGATGTCGTACTTGAACCCGCCGCAGCCCCCCATGCCCTGCGCCCGCTTGATCTGATCGAGGCCGTCGACCACACCCGGATCGATGATGGTCGCGCCCTGCGCGCGCAAGTCGTCGACCGCACGCATGAACACCTGCACGATCTCGGGAGCGGTCGATTCACGCTCATACGCGAAGCGCAGCACGCCGATGCGGGCGCCTTTGAGTCCATCGCGTATCAAGGCCGATGAGTAGTTCTGCGGCAGGTGCGCCGCTGCCGCCGAGGTGACGGGATCCGCGGGATCGCTGCCGACCACCACCTGGAACACCTTCACCGCGTCCTCAACCGTGCGCGCCATCGGCCCGGCGATGTCGGCCAGCAGGTTGAGCGGCATGACGCCGCCACGGCTGGTCAGCCCCATCGTCGAGCGGATGCCGACCAGCGCCTGGTGTGATGATGGGCCACGAATGGAGTTGCCGGTGTCGCTGCCCAGGCCCACGGCGCCGAAGCTGGCGGCCACCGACGCGGCCGTGCCACCGCTTGAGCCGGCGGTGACGCGATCAAGGGCGTACGGGTTCTTGGTGTAGCCGGGCAGGATCGAGCTCAACGTCTCGTTCGCTGTAAATGCCCACTCCGCCATGTTCGACTTGGCAATCACGATCGCGCCGGCCGCCTTGATGCGCGCGACCTGAAAGGCGTCCTTGTTCGAGATAAACCCGGCGAGCGCCAGCGATCCGTTGGCGCTCTGCAAGCCACTAGTCTCGAAGTTGTCCTTTACGATCGTCGGCACGCAGTGCAGCGGGCCGGTCGGGCCGCCCTGCGCGAATCGCCGGTCGAGATCGTCAGCCTGCTTCAGCGCCTCGGGGTTGGTCATGATGATGGCGTTGACGGCCGGACCGTTCTTGTCGAACACGTCAATGCGCCGCAGATACTGTTCGACGAGCGCGCGACAGGTCAGCCGCTTGGCGAGCATCGCGGCGTGAATCTGGGCGATGGTGGCTTCGTGCACCTCAAAAGCTGCGGGGGTCTGCGCCGATGGCTGAACCGTCAGGACGGCAAGGAACAAGGCGACGAGTCGTGTGGTCACGGCGAAATCATATCGCCGGTGGGCGACGTTCACCAACGCCTTCGCCGACTATGACAATGACGGCGACCTCGACCTCGCGCTCGCCGGCTCGCGCGCTGACGGCATGCACCTGGTGATACGCAACATGCCGCCGGCCGCTGATGCCGCGCGCGGTCTTCACGTCCGCGTCTATGCCGCCGGCACGACGCGCCTGATGGGGGCGCGGTTGGTCGATAGCGGCTCGGGCTACGACGCGCGGCGGCCGCCGCATTCCGGGGTGGCAGCGCGGGGTGGCGCGCGGTAAGACGATTACCGTTCGCGCGCGTTGAGATACCATTCAGGTTCGGCATGTGCGGCAGCACTGAAGTGCTGCCCTCCTGGCACCTTTCAACTTTCAACTCCGAATGGCCCTGACTGCAACCGTCTATAACCTCGACACGGAACTGGCCGACATCGACCGTAGTGTCTACGAGACGCTGGCGATCCGCATGGCGCGCCAGCCCTCGGAAACCGCGGAGTACATGCTGGCGCGGTACCTCGCGTATTGCCTCGAGTACACCGAAGGCATCGCGTTCACCGAGGGTGTCGCCGCCGGTGGCGATTTGCCCGCCGTCATGATCAGCGACCTCACTGGCCAGGTGACCGGCTGGATCGAGGTCGGCATGCCGGCCGCCGATCGCGTACATCGCGGCATGAAGAAAGCGGGCCGCGTCGCCATCTACACCCATCGGACCGTGTCGCAGGTGCTGGCCCAACTCAACGGGCAGAGCATCCATCGCGCCGCCGAGATTCCCGTGTTTGAGTTTGGCGCAGGATTTATCGAAGAGGTCGCAGCGACCATCGACCGGCGCGCAAAGGTGTCGGTCTCGGTCACCGAACGACAGCTTTACCTGGACATCGACGGGCGGACGTTTACCGCCAGCATTAACGAGCATCACTTTGCCTGAGTCACCCCTGATGAGAATAGTTGCCGCCGCCCTGGTTGTGGCGTTCCTGACCGGTCACTCGCCGAGCGCGCAAGTCCCGCCGGTGCCCAGAGGCCCGAAGTTGGTCGTGCTGATCTCGGTTGATCAAATGCGCGGCGACTACCTCGATCGCTTTCAGCACCAGTGGTCGAAGGGTCTCAAGCGGCTGGTGGCTGAAGGTGCATGGTTCCGGCAGGCCGACTATCCGTACTACAACACTGTGACCTGTTCCGGCCACGCCAGCATGAGCACCGGCACCGTGCCCGCCGTGCACGGCATGGTGCTCAACCAGTGGTGGGAGCGCGACAACAGCCGGTTGGTGAGCTGCACCGATGATGACGATGCGCGGCTCATTACCTACGGTGGGCCGGTGAAGGGCGTCGGCAACAGCGCCAGGCGACTGATGACGACGACGTTGTCCGACGAAATGCGCATCCAGGCGGTCGCGCCGCCGCGCGTGGTGAGCATTTCGCTGAAGGCGCGTGCGGCCATCAACCTGGGCGGCCACCGTCCCGACGCCGTCATCTGGCTCGACGAAGACCACGGGGAATGGGTCACGTCAACGGCGTTCGGCCAGACGACCACGCCGTATTTTGCCGACTACATCGCGAAGCATCCGCTGCGCAACGAGATGGGCCGGGTGTGGGAGCGGTCGATGCCGAAGGAGCGCTATCTGCACGACGGCTCAGCGCAAGGCAGGCAGAAGACCGCGCTCGTCACCAAGGAGTTCCCCCATATCGTCAAGGGCGATGGCAGCGCGGTCGGCGGCACCTTCACTGACGCGTGGGAGTCGAGCCCCTACTCCGATGCCTACCTGGCGGGCCTGGCCGGTGCGGCTCTCGACGCCCTGAAGATGGGCCGCGGCCCTGGCATCGACTATCTCGGCATCAGCTTCTCGGCGCTCGACAAGGTGGGCCACGATTTCGGGCCGGACTCGCACGAAATTCAGGATGTGCTGATTCATCTCGACCGCGAGCTGGGTGTCCTGCTTGACAAGCTGGATCGCGACGTCGGCAAGGGCAACTACGTGCTGGGCCTGACGGCCGACCATGGCGTGGCGCCGGTGCCCGAGCGCGTCAAGGCCCTGGGCTTCGACGCCGGCCGCATCAACACGGCCGCCATCGGCCGCCAGCTCGATGAAGTGCTGCTCAGCGAGCTCGGCTCCGGGACCTTTCGCACGCGCATCATCTCCAGCGACATCTACTTCAACACCGGTGTCTACGCGAAGCTGCTGCACAATGCCAAGGCGATGGACGCCGTGATCGCGACCATCCTGAAGACGCCGGGCGTGGTGCGGGTCTACCAGAAGGGCGAGTTGTCGGCGACCGATCCGTTTACGCGCGCGTCGCTCCTGAGCCACTACGACGGGCGAAGCGGCGACTTGAAGATGCTCGGCCGCCCTTACTGGATTACCTCGTCAAGCACCAGCACGCACGGCACCGGTCACCGCTACGACACGCGCGTGCCGGTCATCCTGTTTGGCGCCGGTGTCCGAAAGGGTGAGTATCTGCAGTCCTCGTCGCCGCTCGATCTGGCGCCGACCCTCGGGTTCCTGTCCGGTGTGATGCTGCCTGACGCGAGCGGCCGCGTGCTCACCGAAGCGTTGCTGCCTCGGCCCTAGCGTGGCGACCAGCCTTCAGGTGTGTCGAGACCGGAACTGGTCGATCTCGGCGAGCGTCGGCACACTATTGAGCGCGCCCGCCCGGGTACAGCTCAGCGCCGCCGCGGCATTCGCGAACCGCAAGATCTCGCGAGGGGCGGCGCCGCTGAGGAACGCGGTGATGAAGCCGGCGCGAAACACGTCGCCGGCGCCCGTGGTATCCACCGCGCTGACGGCAAATCCCGGCTCGATCACCAGGTCGTCACCCACCAGCATCATCGCTCCGCGCGATCCCAGTGTGATGCAGAGCCAGCCGGCATGCGTGCGCCGCAACGTGGTCAGCGCGCGCTCGTAGTTGCTCTCGCCGGTGATCACCGGCAACACGTGTTCCGCAAAGATCGGCATGCTCACGGCGGCGATCAACCCCGGCGTCTGTTCGGTCACGCGGTCGAAGTCGCTGGTCGTCGGCACGCCAGCCTCGCGCGCCAGGGTCGCGGCCCGAAGCGCCGCCCGCTCATCCACATCGTCAACATGCACCAGCCGCGCCGAGGCAATCAGGCCTGCCGGCACTTCGTCAGGGTGAAGTAACAGGCGCTCGCCGCGATCCCACAGCACCATGCGTTCGCCGGTGCGCTCGTCCACCGTGATGACGGCAAACTGGTTGGCGCCTTCGCGCGTCACCACGTGGGAGAGGTCAATGCCGTGGCCGGCCAGTTCCTGCTTGATTCGGCGGCCGTTGTCGTCGGTGCCAACCGCGCCGAGGTAGGCCACGCGCAGGCCGAAGGCGGCGCAGGCCGACAGCGCCGTGGCCATCTGTCCCCCGCACGACACCGAATGACTGGTGATGCGCATCTTGGCGGTCGGACTGTCGGCGACGGGGGAGCCCGGCAATCGATAGACGAAATCCACAGAGTTGGCGCCAACCCCGACAACATCATGGGCCTTGGTAATTCCGACAGACATTGGCGTCGAGTATAGGATGGGTTGATGACACTGCGGGACGGATCGCTGCTGGCCGGGCTGCTGGCCGGTGCCGTGGTGGCCGCCGCCGCTCAGCCGGTACAGCAACCGATCTTCCGCGCCGGCACCGACCTGGTCCGCGTCGACGTGACGGTGACCCGTGATGATGAGCCGGTCACCGATCTGGGGTTGGCTGACTTCGAGCTCACCGAGGACGGCGTGCCGCAGGTGGTCGAGAACATGCAGTTGTCGCGCGTGTCCGGCAACCGGGCCAGCGACCTGAACGAACCGCTCGAGATCCGCTCGCGACAACACGCCATGCTCGAAGCGTCGCGCGAAGACGTGCGATTGTTCGGCATCTTCCTGGACGACTACCATATCGACAAGCGGCCGGAGATCACGCTGCCGCTGCGGGTGGCGATCACCAGCTTCATCAACCAGCTCGGGCCAAACGACCTGGCGGTGATCATGGAGCCGCTCGAGAGCCTGCGCGACATCAAGTACACCCGCTCGAAGCCGGACTTGCTCAGCCGCGTCCGCAACTTCGAAGGCCGCCGCAACGAAACGTTTCCGATCAAGAGCGCGGTCGAAGAAGCGCAGATGACCCAGCGCAACTGGATGGAACTGCGCGCCGGCGTCACGCTGTCGGCGCTCGGGGCGCTGGCCACCCAGTTTGGCGGCCTGCGCGAGGGGCGCAAGTCGATCCTGTTCTTCAGCCAGGGGCCGCCGGCCAGGCCCGGCAGCCCGAATGACGCGCTGCTGAAGGAGGCGATGGAGGCGGCCAATCGCGGCAACGTCACCATTCATGTGATCGATCCGCGGCCGCTCGGCAGCGTCGGCTTCGGCGGCGACGACATCCTGCGCCGCATTGCCTACGACACCGGCGGTCGCGCCATTGTCAGCAGCAACGATCCCGAACGGCATCTGCGCTCGGTGATGTCTGATGCCAGCGCCTATTACCTGGTGGGCTACACGCCCACGCGGCGAACCAACGACGGCAAGTTCCACGAGATCAAGGTCAAGGTGAACAGGCGCGGCCTGAAGGTGACGGCGCGCCGCGGCTATTGGACGGCGAGCGAGAAAGAGCTGACGGCGGCCGCCGAGGCTGCGGCCACGCCCGTCAACATGGCGTTGCAGAACGCGCTGTTGGCGATCGGCGACGCCGTCTCGAACCGGGCGGTCAGCATCTGGACCGGCGTCTCGAAGGGGGAGGGCGAGCACACGCGGTTCACCTTCACGTGGGAGCCGCCGCCAGGTCCGGCGCGCGTCGACAAGCCCGCGCGGCTCGAGATTCAGCCCGTGAACGACGCGGGCAAGGAAACCATGCCGGCCCAGGTGATTGGCGGCGCGCCGGGTGAGTTGCCGCTGATGGCGCGGTTCGAGTGGCCGGCCGGGCGGCAGCGCCTGCGCTTCACGTCACTGACCGCTGCCGGCGAGACCATTGACCGGTGGGTGCAGACCCAGGTGGTGCCGGACCTGTCGAAAAGCGCCGTCGTGCTCGCCACGCCGCGGTTCCTGCGCGCGCGCAACATGATCGAGCTGCGCGCGATCGAAGCCAACCCGTCGGCGTCGCCGACCGCCTTGAATCGGTTCGCCGCAACCGAGCGCGTGCTGGTCGAGATCGAGTGCGCCGCACCGGCCGGTGACCCGCCGCAGGTCACGATCGACCTGCTGACCGCCAAGGGCGATCTGCTGCGGACGCTCGACGCGCCGCCGCTGGCCGGTGGCCGGCTGCGTCTGACGCTGCCGGTATCGAGTCTGGCCAATGCCGCCTACGTGCTCCGCGTCACCGCCACCGCCGGTGACCAGTCGGTGGAACAGTGGGTGGCGTTCCGCGTCGCGAGATAAGCCTTCTCTTGATCTCTTGACCTCCGGTTGTGAATGGCGGCCCGGTTTGCCCGTAAGATGGCCTCACGGAGTTCGTACCCGAATGACCCGAATCACAACCTTATTGCTGGCGATTGGCCTCGCTACGGCGCTGGGCGCGCAGGCACCACCGGCGTCGGTGGCGCCGTCAACCGCACGCGGCGAATGGCCCACCTACGGTGGCGACCTGGCCAGCACCAAGTACTCGCCCCTCGATCAAATCACCGCCGCTAATTTCGGATCGCTCAAGCTGGCGTGGCGCGCGAAGTCGCCGGATGGCTTTCTCAGCCTGACACTGGCCGACGGCAGCGAGTGGTCCGCCGACTCCAAGCTGATCTTCGACGAGCTCAGCCGCATCGAGCCCAGGCGTTGGCGCGATGGCCAGCCGCCCTTCGTGCAGAACTACAAGGCGACGCCGTTGATGGTGAACGGCACCGTCTACGTGAACACGGCGGCGTCGGTGGGTGCAGCCTACGATGCGCGCACCGGCGCGCTTAAGTGGGTCTACAACCCCAAGAGCTACGAGTCGGGCACGACCACGCTGACACTCAGGTGGAACCAGCGCGGGGTCGCGTACTGGACCGATGGCAAGGACGAGCGCATCTACTGGGGCACCGGCGACGGATACCTGATTTGCGTCGACGCCAAGACCGGCAAGCCGGTGGCCAGCTTCGGCCAGAACGGCAAGGTCGATCTGATGGAGGGCTTGCCGCGCGCCAAGCGCGGCATCCGCGACTATCTCAACGCCTTGACCTACTCCGTGCAATCACCGCCCATCGTCGTCAGGGACATGATCATCACGCCGGCGGCAATCTCGTCGCTGATCAAGACCAAGGAACAGATCCCCGGGTGGCTTCGCGCCTTCGATGTGCGCACCGGCAAGGTGCGCTGGACCTTCCAGACCGTGCCGCCGAAAGGGGAGTTCGGCAGCGAGACGTGGAGTGACGGCTCGAACGAATATGCCGGCAAGGTGACGGTGTGGACGATGATGAGCGCGGACGAGGAGCTGGGGCAGGTCTACCTGCCGACCAACACCACCGCGCCTGATTTCTACGGCGCCCATCGCCTGGGCAACAACCTGTTCGCCGAGAGTATCGTCGCCCTCGACCTCGCCACCGGCAAGCGCGTGTGGCACTTCCAGACCGTGCATCACGGCCTGTGGGACTACGACAATCCCGCCGCGCCGAACCTGCTCGACATCACGGTCGACGGCAAGCGCATCAAGGCGCTGGCACAGATCACCAAGCAGGGCTACGTTTACACCTTCGATCGGGTCACCGGCGTTCCGGTGTGGCCGATTGTCGAGACGCCCGTCGCGGCCTCCGACGTGCCCGGAGAGAAAGCGTCGCCGACGCAGCCGATTCCGTCGAAACCGGCGCCGTTCGAGTACCAGGGATCGACGGTCGATGAGTTGGCGGACTTCACGCCCGAGATTCGCGCCGCCGCGATCAAGGCGATCGAAGGATTCCGGACCGGCCCCTTGTTCACCCCGCCGTCCCTACAGGGCACCATCGTTCGTCCCGGCACCACGGGTGGCGGCAACTGGCAGGGCGCCGCCGTCGATCCGGCGACCGGCCTGATGTATGTGCCGTCGCGAAACGCCTACGCCGTGTCGAAGCTGGGTGTGCCGGAAGCCGGTCTCGAGAGCAACCTGCTCTACATGCAACAGCCGGGACGCAATCCGACCATGCCTGATGGCCTGCCGCTGTTCAAGCCGCCGTACTCGCGCCTCACCGCCATCAACATGAACACCGGCGATCACGCGTGGATGGTGCCGGCCGGAAGCGGCGATCGCATCCGCGACAACCCGCGGCTCAAGGTCCTGAACCTGCCGCCGGTCGGCGGCGACAGCACGTTCAGCGGCCCGCTGCTGACGAAGACGCTGTTGATCTACGCCTTGACGACGGGCGGCACGACCGGTGGACCGCGGCTGGTGGCTTATGACAAGGCGAGCGGCAAAGAGCTGGCCTCGGTGGATCTGCCAGGCGCCGCAATCGGCACGCCGATGACCTACCTGGTGGGCGGCCAGCAGTTCGTGGCCATCACCGTGCAGGGTGCCACCCCGACGGCGGTGCCGGAGCTGGTGGCGCTGTCGCTGCCGTAGAAGCCAGCCACCTAGGAACAGCAGTGTTAGAGGTCCAGCGTGACGACCACCGGTCCGTGGTCGCTGGTGCCGATCTCGCGCTGGACGACTGACGTGGTGGCGCGAGAGGCGAGCGTGCTTGACGCCAGCACGTAGTCAATCCGCCAGCCGATGTTCTTCTGCTTGAGGCTGCGCCACGGCGCCCACCACGTGAACAGGTTGTCGTTGTCCGGATCGAGGGCGCGGCCGACATCCACGAGGTCGCGCGCAATGACGCGCTCCAGCAGGGCGCGCTCATCGGGGCGGGTGCCCATCTGGTTCGGCTTGCGCTCGCGTTCGTGAATGTCGCGATCGGTGCGGGCGACGTTGAGGTCGCCGCAGAGGATCACCAGGCGCTGGTGGCGAGCGGCGCTCGCCGCGAAGGAATCAAGCGCGTCGAGGAACCTTAGTTTCGCCTCGTAGTCCTTGCCGCCGTTTGGCACGTAGATCGACGCCAGCAGGATCTCGCCGACCGGCGAGGTGATGGTGGTGCAGACAATCCGCTGCTCGAAGTCGAATTCGGGATGCACACAAGCGGGTGAGGCGTTAACCAGCGACTTGGCGATCAATAACGCGACCCCGGAGTAGCCCTTCTCGCCGTGCCAGTAACTCCAGTAGCCCTCGACATCGCGCAGCTCGAATGGCAATTGGTCGAGCGAGGCCTTGATCTCCTGCAGGCAGACGATGTCGGGCTGTTCGGTGGCGAGCCAGTCGAGCAGTTGACCCTGCCGGGCGCGAACGCCGTTGACGTTCCAGGTTGCGATCTTCATCGATTCCAGTGGACGACGATGGTCGCCGATCGTGGCGCGGCGCTGGGCGCCGGCAGGTTGAGCAGGAAGCGGCTGCCGTCTGGTGTCACGTCGAACGAACGGATGGCCGCGCCGCCATCGAACAGGCGATCGATAGCGGCGATCTCAATCTGCGGCTGGGTACGGGACAGCAAGACGAGGTGCACTTCAGAGCCGCGGCGGAAGTACAGCGCGTTGCCGTCTCTTCGCCAACGCGGTTCGGTGCCGCCCGCGGTGGTGACGCGGATGCGCTTGCCGGGTTCGGGAAATGTATCGATGTAGATCTCGGATTGCCCCGACTCATCCGATGCATACGCGACCCACTGCCCATTCGGCGAGAACGCGCCGTGGGTCTGGTTGAAGCTGCCGGCCGCGTAGGCGTTAGGCTCGGCGCCGGTTGGCGGCACCACCCAAAGGTCGTCTCGCGTCTGGGGGTTGCGACGACCGATCAGCAGGTAGCGGCCATCGCGCGACCAATCCCACAACTGAATCGGCGGATCAAACGTCGCGCTCGTCTGCTCCGGCAGCACCGCGCCGGCGCCACGGATCTGGATGTGGCGACGCTTGCCGACCCACGCCACGCGCAGGCCGTCCGGCGACCACACGGCGCTTTCATCGATGTCGGTGTCCAACGACAGGCGCGTCGGCACCGGTTGCGTGCCGTCGCGGATCCAGACGTCGAGTGTGCGAAATTGTGGATCGAGCTGCGTGACGGCGACTCGTCGTCCGTCCGGCGCAATGCGCAGGTCCCACGATGCCGCGGGTTCGCCCGCGCGGCCCAGCGTCTCGCCGGTTGGCGACACCCATCGCAGTTCGCGCAGGTTCGAGCCCGGCGCCCGGTAGATGAGGACATCCGATGCGGCCGTGGCGAACACTTGTCCGAGGGCCGCGCGGCCCGTCGGAACACCGGCGAGCATCGACCGTCCAGCAGGCAACCACGTGGTGGGATCGAGTGGCTGGGCCATGAGCGCCGTGTCGTTCAGGATCAGCAGCGTCTGGCCGGCGATCACGGGTTGTGCGTCGGAGTCGGCCAGTCGCGTGCGCATCGCCGGGTTGTCGAGTGACGTCAGCCAGATGCCCGCGCGCGCCCGCTCGCGCGCCATTACCAGGTAGGCGACGTGCCGTCCGTCGGGCAAGAAGGCGGGCCACGAATGGCCCTGCTCGCCGGCCTCGCGATCGACGGTCGTCAGCGCCGCGACCGTGCCGTCGGCCGACCGTCGCATCAGGCCGCTGGTGCCGTCCGGCGCGAAGATGAGATCGCCGGCGCTGTTCCATGTGCCACCGCGTCCGCTCGTCACCTCTGCCAGGTCAGTCACGGATCCAGAGGCGAGGTGGATCGCGCGCAAGCGCCCGCCAGACAGGAAGCCCACGCGCGCTTCGTCGGGCGACCAGAACGGCGCGGCGGCGCCATCGGTTGCCGGCAACGCCCGGGTCTCGCCGGTCGACAGATCCTGCAACCAGAGTGAGACCCGGCCGCCTTGTGCGGCTGGATAGACCAGGCGGCGGCCGGTGGGTGCCAGCGCGAGTCCAAACGGGTAGTCGGCTCCCGAGCCGACCTCGACGGCGTCGGGTGGTGTCCAGGCCGCCCGCACCGGCTCAGACTGAGGCGGCGGGACGGATGGCGGCGCGGTTGAGGGCCGGCAGGCTGTCAGCCCAACCGTGATCAGCAGCGCGCCGAGCAGGAGATATACTGTCGGTCTTACGTCCACAGGAGGTTGCTTCGCATGCGTAATCGTCTTCTCGCCTTGGCCATCACTGTCGTTGTGGCGGGACTACCCGGTGCCACTTCGGCGTTTGCACAAGCTGCAGCTCCGGCTCGCCGTCCCGACGTGATCTTCGTGCCGACGCCTGAGGCCGTGGTCGAGGCCATGCTTCAGGTCGCCAACGTCACCAAGAACGACACCGTCTACGACCTCGGCTGCGGCGATGGCCGCATTCCCGTGACCGCTGCCAAGAAGTATGGCGCACGCGGCGTCTGCTTCGACATCGATCCGCAGCGCATCAGGGAAGCCAACGAGAACGTCGCCAAAAACAGCGTCGGCAACCTGGTCAAAGTCGTTGAAGGGGACTTGTTCGAACAGGATTTGAGCGGCGCCAGCGTCGTGACGCTCTACCTGTTGCCGTCGCTCAACGTCAAGCTGATGCCGAAGCTGATGAAAGAGCTCAAGCCCGGCACCCGCATTGTTTCGCACGCCTTCGACATGGGCGACTGGAAGCCCGAGAAGGAATTGGACGTCGACGGCCGCAAGGTCTACTTCTGGACCATTCCGAAGCGGTAGTGCATCGCCGACAGTTGTTGTGGATCGCGGCCATCCTGGCCGCCGTCGCAGTGTTGCTGGCCGTCAGCGGCGGCGTTCGCGCCACCGTTGGCGGCTTTCGTATTTCTGCCCGTTCCCCTGTGGGTGCTTCCGCCGCGGCCCTGGCCACGGTGGTGGCCTGGTGGGCGATGGCGCGTCGTGCGAAGGCGGCTAACGCGGATCTCGCATCCATCGCGGCCACCCTCGAAGGACACAGCGCGCCGGTGATCGGGTGCATCGCCCTTATGAGCGGCGTCGTCGCCGCTGTCTTTGCCACCAACTCGGCGGCCGGCGCCGATGCTTCGGGTTACTTGAGCGAAGCGGCTCAGTGGGCGTCGGGCCACATCTTTCATCGCGAGGCATTGGCCGGAACCCCCGGCGTCACCGACCCGTGGCTGACCGCGCCGCTTGGCTGGCGTCCATCACCGTTGGTCGGCCTGCAGTCGTCGACGTATCCGCCGGGATTGCCGTTGTTGATGGCGGTACCGTACGCTCTCGGAGGCACCACGGCTGCCGGCTTCATCGTGGTCATGAGCGCTGCGGTAGCAGTGTGGGCCACGGGCGTGTTGGCCGCTCGCATCGCTGGTGGCGCGGCGGGCGTGATGGCGGCCGTCGCGATCGCCGTGAGCCCGATTCTGCTGTTCCAGTCGATTCAGCCGATGAGCGACGTGCCGGTGACAGCTGCGTGGATGCTCACGTGGGTGTTGCTGATCCCGGGATCCGCGCGCTTCTTTCTCGCGGGCACGGCAACTGCGCTCGCCGTGTTGATCCGCCCCAACCTGGCGCCACTCGCAGCGGTGCCGCTGCTCCTGATTGGATGGCACGTTCGCCGAATTATCGTGTTCTCGATTCCCGTCGCACTCGCCGGAGCAGTGTTGCTGTGGTTGCAGTGGCAGTGGTACGGATCGCCATTTCGATCGGGATACGGGACGGCTGGCGAGCTGTTCGCGATCGGCAACATCGGCGCGAATGCCACGCGTTATTTCTGGTGGCTCTCGACGACGTCGCCAGTGTTGTTGATCGCGCCGCTTGGTCTCACCATGCTGTGGCGGCAGGTGGCGACTCGAGTCCTCGCCGCGTTCGCGACCCTCGTCGTCGCGGCCTATCTCGTCTACGCGGTCTTCGATGTCTGGTCGTACCTGCGGTTCCTGTTGCCGGCACTGGCGGTCGCCGCGGTGTTCACCGGCGGTGCCATTGCGATCGCTCTTCGCCGCCTGCCGGTTGCCTGGCGCCTCGTCGGTGCCTTGATTGTCGCGCTCTCGTTACTTGCACACGGCGTCTCGCAGGCGCGCGCCCTCGACGTGTTCCGCCTGGCGGATCAACAGCGGCGCGTCGAGCAGGTGGCGGATTTCATCTCGATGACCCTGCCGGTGGACGCCGTGATCATTTCTGGTGAGCAGAGCGGTTCGCTGCGTTACTACACCGGCCGCTCGATTCTGCGGTGGGACACCGCGTCGCCCGAGTCACTCGCGTCTGCCCTGGTTGCGCTCGGTCCGAGCGGCGTACCCGTGGTCGTGGCCCTCGATGCCTGGGAGCGAGAGCCGTTTCGTGCCAAGTTCACCGGGCTGGCGAGGGTGTCGCTGGAATGGCCGGCGGCGTTTGAAGCCGGCACCTCGCACCGGACGCACGTCTGGCGCCTGAGCGATCGTGATCGATTTCTCGGTGGCGAACGGCTACCAACGGACAGGCGACCGTGAAGAAGATCGACTTGGTGTTCGTGGCGGCAATTCTCGCGACCGCGGCCGCGTTGCGGTTGTCGGCGCCGTGGGACGACGTGCTGGGCTCGAGCCGCGTGAACTTTCTCGAAACCGACGCCTGGTACCACGTCCGGCTGGTCGAGAATCAGGTTCGCAATTTCCCGCATCGCGTCACGGTTGATCCCTACGCCGCGCCCAATGGTCAGTACGTCGCGGCTCTCGCTCCGGCGTCTAACCCCACGCCGGGCGGCGCGCCCACCTCGGCGGCGTTCCTGACGTCGACCGATGCCGGCAACGGCGCGCTGGCCGGCCGGTTTCAGAATCTGGCCGACTGGGCCGGCATCCCGACGTCACGTTTCTACTCGCTGTGTTACTCACGCGAGCGCGCGAGTGAGCCCTGGTCACCCACCTATATCTACACCGAGGCCTACTACCAGTCGATGGTCTCCCGGTTGATGGTGCTCGGCGGGCAAGGTGTGACGCCGGTCAATAACACGTGGCTGCTACGCACGCAGCAACGCAACGATGCGGCCCGGCGTGAGTTCTGCGAGGTCTCGGATGCGCAGTCCTATGCGACCGCCGACGAGGCGAAGCGCGCGGCCGCCGAGCGTGGTCCCGAGTTCGTCGCGGTCGGCCGCACGCCATGGCAGCCGGCCTTTCCAGTCTCCGGTGTCAGCGGACTCCGCGAGATCCAGAGCTTCCGGGAGTCCAGAACCGGCGGAGGGATAATGGAGACGTGAGCCGTCTTTCCTCCTTCCAGCGCCTCGCCCTGTGGACGACGGCGACGACCTATTTTCTGATTCTCGTCGGCGGCTTGGTCCGGGCCTCCGGCGCCGGCCTGGGATGCCCCGATTGGCCCCGTTGCTTCGGTGGTTGGGTGCCCCCAATGTCGGTGGCCGAACTGCCGCCGCAGTTCGATCCCGCGCAGTTCAACCAGACGCTGATGTGGACGGAGTATCTCAACCGGCTGCTTGGCGTCGCCGTCGGTTTCCTGATTCTCGCCACTGCCATCTCGGCCTGGCGTCACCATCGCCGTGATCCGAAAATTCTGTGGACGACCACCGGCGCATTCTTGCTGGTTGGCTTCCAGGGCTGGCTTGGCGGCCGCGTCGTCGCCCACGAGCTCGAGGCCTGGATCGTCACGGTCCACATGATCGTCGCGCTGGTGATCGTGCAGATGCTGCTGTATGTCACGGTGATGGCGATTCCGCGTGACGGGCAGCCCCCGTCCTCAGTCGACCGCGGGGTCAGACCCTGGGTGATCGCGCTGATCGTGATCACCTTGGTCCAGATCGCGCTCGGCACGCAGGTGCGCGGTGGCGTCGATGCCGCGCTGGATGCGGGTGTCGCGCGCAGTGCCGCGCTCGCAACCGTAGGCACGCTCGACGTTCTCCACCGCGATGCCGCGTTCGTCACGCTGATGGGGTCGATCCTGTTGTGCTTCTGGCTGGTGATGGGCGCCGGGAACGGCTTGTTGGTCCGCTGGTCGTGGGCGGTGTTGGGCCTTGCCGTCGGCCAGGTGGCCCTCGGCGCCGTGATGGCGTATGTTTCCCTGTTACCAGCCGCCCAGGTGCTGCATCTCACGGTTGCTAGCCTGTTGCTGGGCGCCCAGACGGTGTTGTTGCTCCTGGCAAGCAGTGCCAGAAGGGCGGGACTTTAGTCCCGCCTATCCGGTAGAATCCGCGGGACTGAGGAGAATCATGAAACGCATCGCCTTGTTGGTTATGACACTGGTGGCCACCGTCGCCGCGGCGCAGGGGACCTACGACGAAGCCGCGCTCAAGGCGTTTCACGCCGAGCGCGAAAAAGCCCTGCTGGCCGACAACGGCTGGTTCACGGTCTCGGGCCTGCACTTCCTGAACCCAGGGGAGAACAAGTTCGGCTCCGACCCCCTCAACGACATCGTCCTCGAGTACGCCGACGTGCCGAAGCAGGCTGGCGTGATTTCAATGGACGGACGCACCGTCACCATCAAGGCCCCGGACGGGCAGATGCTGACCTACAACGGCAAGCCAGTGAAGGAGGCGCCGCTGCGCCTCTCCGAGAGCGGCCGGCCGGCCGACTTGATCACCTACCAGTCGACGTCGTTCTTCCTGCACTTCAGCGGACCGCGCCTCGCCATCCGCGTGCGCGATCAGAAAGCGCCGCTGCGCACCGGCTTCTCCAGCCTGAAGTGGTATCCCACCAACCAGGCGATGAAGGTGGTCGGCACGTTCACGCCGCTCGCGACGCCGAAGTTGATTCAATCGCCGACGATTCTTGGTGATCTCGAGCCGTTCATGGTTCCCGGCAATGTGGCGGTGACCATCGGTGGCAAGACCGCGAACATGGAAGCGTGGAAGTCCGGCGATCGCCTGTGGTTCGTGTTCCGCGATCTCACCAGTGCTGACGCGACGTATCCTTCGGCGCGGTTCCTCTACGCCGACGGCCCGACGGCCGATGGCAAGGTCACGCTCGACTTCAACCGCGCGCAGAATCCGCCCTGCGCCTACAACCCATGGACCACGTGTCCGCTGCCGCCGGCGGCGAACAAGTTGCCCGTACGCATCGAGGCCGGCGAGAAGCGCTATCACTCTGCAGCGACGTCCGACGCCGCCGTCCTGAGGAAGTGATTGAGTATTTAACCTTCACCTTCATCCTCGTCGTCACCGCCCTCGGCGCCATGCGCTGATGGTTCATTGCCCCGCGGACGCGACGGGTCTCGCCTTGATCGCGCTGAGCGCCCGGGTGATCCTGTGAGCGGCGCCGCTTCATGACTTCCATCGACACTGCTCCCGATCTCATCGCGCGGTTTCTCCACGATGCCGCCCGCTATCCTGGCGGTCATGCCGCCGGTGTGGTGCGGCCGACGTCGGTTGAGGAGATGTCGGAGACTCTGCGCGTGGCCCCCCATCAAGGGGGGCCCTACAGGGTACTGGCGGTGGGCGCGCAATCGTCGCTCACCGGGGGCGCCACGCCATTCGGCGATTTGGTCCTCAGTACGGAACGGCTGACGTCGTTGCGCGTTGAAGGCGATTGCGTGCACGCCGGCGCCGGTGTGACCCTGCAGGCGATTCAGGATGCCCTTGCCGCCATCGGTCGTTGGCTACCGCCCGTGCCCACATATCTTGGTGCCACCGCCGGAGGTGCGGTGGCCACCTGTGCAGCCGGTGCGGCCACGTTCAAGTACGGCACTTTTCGCTCGTGGGTTCACGGCCTGACCGTCGTCCTTGCCAGCGGCGAGGTGCTCACGATTGAGCGTGGCCAGCGCCGCGCGTCTGAGTTGATTGCCGTCCCGGCGCTGCGCATGCCCGACGTGCCGAAGAGCTCGGCCGGCTACTTTCTCGCTGAAGGCATGGACCTGGTCGACCTGTTCATCGGCTCGGAGGGCACGCTCGGCGTGATTGCCGAAGTCGTGTTTCGAACCGCGGTGCAACCGGCGGCTCGCTGCCATGCCCTGGTTCCCGTCGCGGATGAATCTACCGGCATTCAACTGGTCGCAGACTTGCGCGCGGCGGCGCAGCGAACCTGGCACGCGCACGATCCGCTCGGCATCGACATCGCAGCCATCGAACACCTCGACGCGCGATCGATTGCCGTGGTCCGTGAAGACGGCGTCGACCGCAAGCTGGAGATCACGCTGCCAACCGGCGCCGGCATTGTCTTGTTGATTGAGATCGAGCTGTCGGCCGAAACGGCCGCGCTTGATCTGTGGCGACAGCTCGAGAGCGCGCGAGACGCAGATGCCCCCGACTCGCCGTTGAAGCGCTTTTGCGCCCTGCTCGACCGGCATGGTGCCCTGGACGATGCGGAGATTGCGCTGCCCGATGACAAGACCCGAGCGGCAGCGTTTGCCGAGCTGCGAGAAGCGGTGCCGGCCGGCGTCAATCGTCGCGTGGCCACCGCGCAGCAGCAGATCGATCCGGGCATCTACAAGACCGCCGCCGACATGGTTGTGCCGTTCGAGCGCTTCGACGAGATGATGCGCGTCTGCCGCCGCCTGTTCGCCGAACGCGGTCTGGACCTGGTGGTGTGGGGCCACATCTCCGACGGCAACGTGCATCCGAACGTGATCCCGAGAAGCGCCGATGACGTCACGACAGGGCAAGAGGCGATCCTGTTGCTTGGCGAGGCGGTGATCGCCATGGGCGGCAGCCCGCTGGCCGAACATGGCGTCGGCCGCAACCCGATCAAGCAGGAACTGTTGAGGCGGCTCTACGGCTCCGCCGGCATCGACGCGATGCGCGCGATTAAGCGCAGCCTTGATCCGAACGGCGTGCTCGCATCCGGAGTGGTGTTCCCGTCAGCATGATGGTGTGGTCTTCCTGGTGACCTTCTTGTCTCCTGTCGCTTCTTCCGGCTTCGGCCGCCACAGCACAATCACCTTGCCGACCCGTTGAACCGGCGCGGCATCGGTGCCTTCGCAAAGCCGGTGGCCGATGGCTTCGCGCGCGTCGCGGTCGTCGCCGAGAACCTTCACCTTGATCAGCTCATGCGCCGTCAGCGCGCGATCCACTTCCGTGATCACCGAAGGCGTGACGCCGTGATGTCCGACGAAGACTGTCGGTTCGAGCTTGTGGGCGCGCGCCTTCAGGTGGGCGCGCTCGCGGGTCGTCAGGGACACAGGCATCAGTCGATTGTACCGCCTGACGCCGCCGCGCTTACGCGGTGCGGCGCATCCGGTTCACGGCCTTCACCATCAGGAAGACGAGCCAGGCCGGGATCAGGAACTGTACGATCAGGTCGTTGACCAGCGAGTCGACGATCTTCTGGAACGCCGCGCCGATGCTCACGCCGACGGCGAGAGCCATGACGTTGCCGGTGGTGATAAATTCACCTTCTCCTGATCTCTTAGTCTCCTGTGATTGCCCCGTCAGCTTCAAATGGCCAACGTGATGGCGTCCGTGCCAGGCAGACAACTGCAGGACCCAAACAAGGGTGACCAGTCCATGTTCGGGGTAGACCGCGGTGCGCGTGCAGTCGTCGTCACTCAGCGCTTGAACACGTCGGCGAGAAATCGCTCAACATGGAACAGCGACAGCTGCCCACTCAACCCGGCGGGCAGCGCGTCGAACGCGTGGTCACCCCACGGGATCTCGACGAACTCAGAGTTCGCGCCGGCGGCCGTCAAGGCCGCGTGCAGGTTCCGTCCGTAGTGCGGCTGCACGATGTGATCGCGCGAGCCGTAGATCAGCAGCGTCCGCGGTGCCGTGGCCGACACGAAAGTAATGGGCGAGGCCTGCTGATAGCGCTCGGGCATCTGGTCCGGGGTGCCGCCGATGTACGCCTCGAGCACCGCGCGCGAGCCGATCGGATCGGGTCGTGGCGGATAGTGCCAGCCATGCGTGAGATTCACGGGTCCATAGAAGCTGATGATCGCCGTCACGCCGGGATCCTGCAGACCCGCCACGACGGCGAGCTGGCCACCGGCTGAACGGCCGAACAACGCCAGCTGGGCCGCATCCGCGCTGTACTCGGACGCGTGCACCCGCACCCACGCCAGTGCCGCCTGCACATCGTCCAGTTGTGCGGGCCATTTCCAGGCCGGTGCCTTGCGATAGTCGATGGCGAACACCACGTAGCCGCTGGCGGCCAGGCGGGCCGCGAAGGGCGCGTCGTTGCCAGGCACGCCCCGTTGCCATGCGCCGCCGTAAATCTGCACGATGGCAGGGTAGGGGCCGCCGCGCATGGGCTGATAGATATCGACGGTGAGCGGCACGCCGCCGGGCGCGCCGAACGGGACGTCGCGTGTCAGCCGCGATTGGCCAAGGTCGAGGCCGGCGACCAAGGTCGTGAAGGAGAACGGTGCGCTCCTCGGGTACTGCGCAATCGGAATCGCGAACAGCACGACCGCTGCAGCCGACAACGCCAGTGACACCGGCCGGGGCCGTCCGCCGCCTCGCCATGCGAGGACCGCCACCAACAGCGCCGGCACCATCAGCAAAGGGCTGATCTCGGGGCCGCCAACGGCCAGCGGCAGCAGCATCATCGTCGGCGCCGGAACGATGAGCCAGATGGCGACGAAGAGGACGACGACGGCGAGGGCGAGGACGAACCAGGGCACGCTCCAAGAGTATCCTGCGTTACGCTGAGGGGGTGCCCACCGACTTGGTAAAGCGTCTGCTGGACGCCTTGTCGCGGCCGTTGCCCGGCCTCGAAGCGCAGCTACGCATGGCCCCACGCCCTCGCGTCGGATGGGATCCGCTGACGATCCCGGAAGGCACGCGCGACGGCGCCGCACTGCTGCTGATCTATCCCCACGATGAAGCCTTCTACCTGCCGCTGACCGTCCGCGGTTCGGGGATGCGGAACCACACCGGCCAGGTGTCTTTGCCCGGCGGCGGCGTCGATAACGGCGAAACAATCGAGGCTGCGGCCGTGCGCGAGGCCGAGGAGGAGATCGGCGTCGATCGCCGCCAGGTGCAGGTGTTGGGACGCCTGACGCCGCTCCACATTCCGGTAAGCAACTTCCTGCTGCATCCCGTGGTGGGCGTGGTGCCAGCCCGCCCGGCGTTCAATCGCGCCGAGTGGGAAGTGGCCAGGATCATCGAGCCGACGCTGGAGCAACTGCGTGATCCGGCCACCGTCAAGCGAGAGTTTCGCACGCGCACCACGGCCGGCCAGGCCATCCAGGTCGACGTGCCGTTCTTCGACATCCAGGACGAGAAGGTGTGGGGGGCGACGGCCATGGTGCTGGCGGAGTTCTGCGCTATTCTCGCAAGCCTATGAGGATCAATTGGCGCCGCATAAAGGGACGCCCTTCTGGCATTGTTCTCACCTTGGCGTTCGCGGCAAGCCTGTCTGCCCAGGCGCCGGTTGACCCGCTGTTCGACACCTTCTTCGCAGCAGAAACGCCGGCCGAGGCACAGACCGCGGCCGAGCAACTGGTGGTTGCCGGCGTGGATTTCGACCGCACTTACGCGCGGTTGAAGAAAGGCCGCGTTTATGGTGACGAGAAGCGCGGCGAGTACTCGCTGCGGTGGAAGTCGAAGTCGGGTCCATTCTTCAACAACATCGTCGAGGTGCCGGCTGCGTACGATCCGGCCAAGCCGACTCAGTTGCGCGTGCAACTGCATGGTGGCGTGGGCCGGCCGTCGCCCAATCCACCTGCTCGTGGGGACCAATCTTCAGGTGTGTCCGCGACCGCTCGCACGCCCAATCGCATCGAGGGCGAGCAGCAGATCTACCTGCATCCGAGCGGCTGGGCCGCGGCGCAGTGGTGGGACGAGGAACAAATCGACAACATCCTGCGCGCTGTCGACACGCTGAAGCGCAAGTACAACATCGACGAGTCGCGCATCTACCTCACCGGCATTTCCGACGGCGGCACCGGCGTCTACTACATGGCGCTGAAGGAGCCCGCGCTGTGGTCGTCGTACCTGCCGCTCAATGGCAGCATCGCCGTGATCCGCGGTCCGCAGAATGGCGCCGACGGCGAGATGTACGGCAACAATCTCATGAATGTGCCGCTCTACATCGTCAACGGCGAGCTCGACAACCTGTATCCCGTTGACCAGGTTGAGCCGCACATCAAGTGGTTCCAGTCGATGGGCGTGCCGCTGGTGTTCCGCCCGCAACCCGGTGCCGGCCACAACACCGCGTGGTGGCCGACGGAGCGGGAGCCGTACGAGAAGTTCGTGCGTGAGCATGCGCGCGTGACGCATCCGGCGAAGCTGTCGTGGGAGACCGAGCGCACCGACAAGTTCAATCGCAACCGCTGGCTGATCATCAACGAGCTGCGGCCAGATGCCTCGCGCGAGACCGAACTGAAGGACCGCGGCTTCTTCCAGCACCTCAAGCTGTCAGGCCGGGTTGATGTGACCCGTGACGGCAACACCTTCGATGCGAAGGTCCGCGACGTAGCCGCGTTCACGCTGCTGCTATCGCCTGATGCGGTTGATTTCTCGAAGCCGGTCACCGTCATGGTGAATGGCAACCCGGCCTTCAGCGGCACGGTGAAGAAGGATCCGGCCACGCTGCTGCGCTGGGCGGCGCGTGACAACGATCGAACAGCGCTCTACGGAGCGGAACTGAGGATTGCTCCATGAGTGCCGCCCTCCTGGCACCATCCGAGGTGCCGCGCTCTTGGCACTTCCTGTCAGGCGGCCCTGCTGGCACTTCTTGTCATTAACATCCCGGCATATCCAACCGCGCTGGCCATCAATCCCCACAGGCTCGGGTCCCACCAGCCCGTGCGGTCGGTGCCGAACTGCACCGCCAACAATGCCGTGACGCCGCACACGATGGCCGCCATCGCTTCTCGCGCTCCCGCGCGCGTCGACCACAGCGCGCCGACCATCGGCACGAAGAGCGTCGCGCTCAGCAGCGAATAGAAAATCTTCATCGCATCGATGATGGTCGCCAACTGGGTGGCCAGAAGCATGCCGAGCACGCCGCCGATCAGGGCCGCGACCCGGGCGACAAACAGCATCTGTGCCGAGGTCGCCTTCGGGTTGATGAACCGCTGGTACAGATCGCGGGAGGACGAGGTCGCCACCATGAACAGGATGGCATCGCACGTGCTGACCTCGGCCGTGAAGATGGCGGCGAGACTGAGCGCCCCGATCGCCACCGGCAGTTCCGCCAGCAAGACCGTCGGCAGCACGACATTCGCGCTTGCGATGTCGGGATGATTGACCCGCGCCGCCATGCCCAGCACCACCGGCAGGAACGAAAACAGCATCTGCGCACCGGCCGCCACGCCCAGCCCAATGCGCACGCTCCGCGCATCAATCGCGCCGTACGCCTTCTGGACGAGGCCCGGCGAGATGATGAACCCAGGCGTCAGCAGGATCAGCAGCGTCCAGCCCGATGACACCCCGGCGGAGTACATCGGATCCCAATAGGTGGACGGAATGCCGGGCGCCGCCGCAATGCCCTCCAGGCCGCCGACCTTCATCAGGATCAGCGGCGCGGCCACGAGAAAGCCGCCAAGCAGGACCACCAACTGCAAGGCGTTGACCCACGCCGAGCTTAGCAACCCACCGGCCGTGAAGTACACCGTCATGGCCATGCCGCCAATGACAATGCCCTGCCATCGCGGCAGCCCGCCGACCACTTCGAGCACGGCGGCCCCCGCGATCAACTGTCCGGCCAGCAAGGCCAGCGCGCCGACGGCGATCAGTAAACCCACCAGTCCTCGGACCGCGCCACCGTACCTCTCCTCGAGGAAATCGCCGACGGTGAAATGGCCGCGGTCGGACGCCAACTGCCACAGCTTGGGACCGACCCACAACGCGAGCACGAGCGTGCCGATGGCTACCGCGCCGTTCCACCACAACGCACCAAGGCCGTCCCGATAGGCGAGCCCGGCGGCGCCCACCGTCGTCCCGGCGCCGATGTTCGCCGCGAGCACCGTACTCGCGATCAGCGGCCATGACAGGCGGCGGCCGGCGACGAAGAAGTCGGCGGCGCCGGTCACGCGGCGGCCCACCCACACGCCAAAGGCGGTGAGGGCGGCCGTGTAGGTGATCAGGAAGACGAGGGCAACGTTCACGGGCGGCGCAGGTCGCGAACGGCCAGGATGTTCGGCCGGCCAGTATTTTCACGGACGCCGCGCAGGATCGCGTCGGCCATCACCCCGGCGGCGAGGCCGCCGATCAGCGAGACGTTGGCGTCGCCCGGGACCATGGCGCGGGCAAACCCGTCGTGCGCCATGTCGGCGACCTTCTTCGCCTGGGCCTTGGTCAGCTTCGCATTCGTGGCACTCAAGCCGATCGTGGTGTTCTCGCCGGGTCGCGGCTTCTCAGGGGAGCCGTTGCGCATCGCCACGCGCGCCTGCGCCAATGCTGCCTTCCGCGATTGCGCCGACGGCGCCGCTGCCATCACCGCAGCAAGGGAGCAACCCACGAGCATCCGCGTCATGGCCACATCTTCTCACTTATACTCCGCGTGATGCGAACCCTCAAGGCACTGGCCCTTGCGACCATCGGCGCGGCGATTTGTGCCATCAGCGTCGTCGCCGTTACGCGCGTGCCTTCGAGCGACGGCCAGTTCTGGGACCTCCAGGACACCTCGCCGTGGTCGCAAGACAGCGGCGGCATCGCCACCGGCGGGCGTGCCAACCCGTTCAATGGCTTTGGCTATCTCAAGCTCCAGGTGCGGCGCGCGGACAACTCGCTGGTGGTCACCAATCAGTATCTGCATGGCTTCGGCCTGCACCACGATGGCGCCGGCCGCTTCGACTCGACCACCCCCGCCTGGCACGAGGGCATCATCATTGCCAGGGGGATCAGCACGTCGAAGGACACCGCCTACCTGCGCTACTTCGATTCGTTCACCAACACGACCGCTGACGAGCGCACGGTGCGCGTCGCCTGGGGTGGCGCCGTCGGCACGGGTGAGGACGGCGGCCCCGCCACCGTCGCGACTACCTCCAGCGGCGATCAGCAGATCGATCTCGCCGACAGCTTTGTCACGATGATGCAAAACGCGAAGGGCGCGGCTCAGCCGGTTGACGGCCCCTCGGGTCACGGGCCGTCCGCGCACGTGCTGGGCACTCGCCGCGGTGCGTTGACATCGATCGGCGACATCTACGGCGATCCCTTCGACGCGGCCTGGCCTGGGATGGACACCGCGCACATCGGCTATATCTTCACGCTGCGCTTGCGCCCGGGCGAGACCGCGGCCCTGGTGACGTTCGTCGTGAAGGGGCTCTCTGAGATCTACGATCCCCGTGGTGGCCATCCAATTCCGCTCAAGGACGCGTTGGTAACTGGGGAAGCCGTCTATGCCGGAGCCGATGCGAAGGTGCCGGCCGCCGGGTCCGAGATCGCGCGCGTGACCGCGGTCGCCAGGCAACTGGTGGCCGCGCCGGACTTGCGCGGCCTGACGGCCCTGCAGCGTTCCCAAATCGTCAACTGGCCGGCCACACCCGCGCCAGCGGCCTTCACGGTGTTTGAAAAGACCGTCACCCAACTGCAGGACGCGATGACGCGCAACCTCGTCTCATCCGAAGACATCACCCGGGAGTACCTGGCGCGGCTGTCGCAGTACGACCGTCACGGCCCGACCTTCCGTGCCGTGCTCTCGATCAACCCACGAGCAATTGCCGATGCTCGCGCCCGCGACGCCGAACGAGCGAGTGGCCGCATCCGGAGCCCGTTCCACGGCGTGCCGGTCGTGTTCAAGGACAACATCGATGCCGTCGAGCTGCCCACCACGAGCGGTTCACTGGCGCTGGTCGATCACCGGCCCCGTCTCGACTCGCGCGTCGCCGCCGGCATGAAACAGGGCGGTGCGGTCGTTCTCGGCAAGGCCAATCTTGACGAGTTTCCGTTTGGTGACTTCGGCATCAGCACCGTGGGCGGTACTATCGGCAACGCCTACGACCCGTCGTTGAGCACGTCCGGTTCCAGCGGCGGCAGCGCCACCGCGGTGGCGGCCAGCCTGGCCGCGCTGGGGTTCGGCACCGACACCTGTAACTCGCTGTCGAACCCCGCGGCCTTTGCGTCGCTCGCTACCATTCGCACGACACGGGGCATGACGAGCCGTGCCGGCGTGATGCCTCTGAACACTTTTAACGATGCCGTGGGCCCTATGGCTAAGTCGGTCCGCGAGGTGGCCATGGCCCTCGACCTGGTGACCGGCTCGGATCCCGAAGATCCGGTGACGGCCACCGCCGCGTCGCACATTTCCGGTTCGTTCGCCCAGGGCCTGGATGCCGCATCGCTCAAGGGCAAGCGCATCGGCGCGCTGCGCCAGCGTTTCGTTGGCTTCACCGGCGAACGCGACGTCGCCGCCAACATGGAACGTGTGATCAAGGAACTGCAGTCTGCCGGCGCCATCGTGGTTGATGTCGCCATCGCCGACTACGACGCGAAGTACGCCGCCGCACGAGGCTCGGCACCCGGTTCACTGCGAGCCGGATGGGAGGCCTACCTGTCTCGTGGCGCGAAGCCGGGAGACAAGGTCCTGACGATCCAGGAGCTACTCGCGTCAGGGAAGCTGGCGCCGGTCAGCGCGCGTCGATTCGAGGGCGCGCTGGTGCCGGTGGCGGCCGGGACCGCGCTCGATGAGGCGACCCGCCGGTTCTTTGCAGGTCGCGAGGCCTTCCGGCAGATCTTTGTGGATCTTATGGACCAGCAGAAGCTTGATGCGCTGCTGTTCCCGGCCAACCAGGCGCGTCCCCACACCCACGAGGGCGGTCTTGAGCGATACGGATCGGAGCCCGGCACGTGTGAGGAGAGCGCCGCGACCGGACTGCCGCAAGTGACCGTGCCGGCCGGATTCATCGGTGGCCGCTACCCGGTCGGGGTGTCGTTGCTCGGGCGGATGTGGGATGACAAGCGGTTGCTGGAGTTGGCTGCTGCCTACGAACGGGCCACGCATCACCGGCGGCCGCCCACCACCGTGAAATAAGGTCAGACCCCCAGCAGGAAGTGCCGAGGGGTCTGACCCTATTTCAGCACAGCCGGTTGGCCGACGAACAGCAGACCCGTGAGCAGGAGGAGGGCGAGGCGTTCGTCCTCCTCATGAGAGTGGCCTACTGATAGATTTTGGTGAAGTTAATCGAAGCGCCGCCGACTTGCGGCGCATTGCCACGGCCCTCGGCCTGTTCGAGCCGCAATGCGAGTGCCCGATCAACGAAGAGGTTCATCGCAACGCTTGATAGATCAGGTTCGGGAACGCGTCGCGAAGGTCGCTGCCGTTCGGGACCAACTGCATCATCAGGACCATCACGAGACGCTGGTCGGGATCGATGCGATAAGTGGAGCCATAGGCGCCGCCCCATCCGAACGAGCCCTCGCTCTGCATGCCGCCGGCGCCATAGCGGTCGGTGGTCTCGAAGCCAAGGCCGAACCCCAAACCAGTGGTGGAGTGCAGCGTGCCCACCTGGTTGGTGGCCATCAGGCGGACGCTGCGGGGCGAGAGCAAACGCACACCGTCCACGGTGCCGCCCAGGCGCATCGCTTCGAGGAAGCGCGCATAGTCGCGGGCGGTCGACAGCAATCCAGCCCCGCCGGCGAAATTCCTGCGCGGCCCATCGACGTAGTGGCCTTGCCCCCGCGCGCCGTCTGGTGCGCGCACGTAACTCGCGTCCTTGCTCGCGTAGACCGCCGAGAAGCGGGCCCGGTCCGCGGGCGGCAGGAAGAACTGCGTGTCCGTCATGCCGAGAGGCGACGTGATGCGCGTACGCAGGTATTGGTCGAGGGGAATCCCTGAGACCTTCTCGACGATGCAGCCGAGGATGTCGGTGTTGTAGCCATACACCCACTTCTCGCCGGGCTGCGCCACAAACGGCAGCGTCCCCAACCGCTCCATCGTCGTACAGACGGGCTCGTCCTTGTCGGCGGTGTACCAACCGGCGCCGGCCGCGGGGCCGAGTCCCTTGGCCTGGTAGAGCTCAGAGACCAATGCCTCGGTGCCATAGGAAATGCCGGCCGTATGCGTCAGCAGGTCGCGAATCGTAATCGGCCGGCTCGCAGGCTCGGTGACGACGCCGCTGGCCATCTTCGCAGTGGCGACGGTCGTCTTCGCGAAAGTGGGAATGAAGTCACCCGCCCGTCGCCCAAGCGACAGGCGCCCCTCTTCGATCAACTGCATGATCGCGACGCTGGTCAGCGCCTTGGTCTGCGACGCAATGCGGAAAATCGTATCCGTCGTCATCCGGCGTCCGGCTTCTTTGTCGGCCCAGCCGAAAGCCTTCTCGTACACCGGCTTGCCGTCCTGCAACACCAGGGCGACAATGCCGGCGATACGGTTGTCGTCGACATAGCGCTGCAATCCACTGTCGATTACGGCGACACGATCGGGCACCAGACCGGCTGGCTTCGATTGCAGCGAGGCTGACGCTGGCATCAATACCAGGGCCGCCAACACCATCGCGATTGCGATTCGGCTTCTCAACATGGACTACCTCTCTGTATTCGCAGCGTGCCTAGGGCAATCGCATCATCCCGGCAATCGCGCATTCTTCCGCCACTTTGAGGTAACGGCGTACGCTGTCGGTTCCGATCACGTACGGATGCGGATCGCCAGCCTGGCGGGTCGCCATGGCCGGGAGCTTGGTCTTCGAACCGTCGAAGATGGTGTGGTTGGCGATCAGCACGTCGGCGCCGGTCTTGGCCACGATGTCCCTGAAGCGGCGCGCCGAGTCGATGTAGATCTGAAAGCGCTCTTTTGAGTGCGGAAAGTTGAACGCGGTACCACCCCAGGCGGCAGCCACGTGACGCGTGCCGCGATCGAAGACCGGCACAATCGTCGAGACCGTGCCCATGGTGTGACCGGGCGTGATGTAGAAGGTGAGCTGCTGGTCGCCGAGCGTCAGCACCTGACCATCGGTCACCACCAGGTCGCGCTTCGGCTTCGAGGGGTCACGGGTGTTCTTCTCGAGCATGTCCCAGTCGGCGGCCGACAGCAGCACGCGCGTCTTGAACGAGTCCTGCAGAAACTGCGCGCCGCCCGAGTGGTCACGATGGCCATGGCTGACCAGGGCGTACTTGATGGTGGTGGGATCCAGGCCGAGCTTCTTCAGGCCGCCGACAATCTGGCTGTCGACGGAGTACTCGAAGATGGTATCGAGAATGATGATGCCGTCGCTCGTTGTCACCGCCCACGCCGAGTATTCTTTTTCGCCGACGAAGTAGAGGTTGTCGAAGACCTTGACGGCGGCGGTCTCCCACGTCGACTTCGCCGGTGGGCCGGGTGGTCGGGGCGGCGCCGAGGTGGTGGTGGCGGCCGTGGGCGCGGTCAGCGCCGGTTCCGGCTGGCACAGGCGATTGAAGAGCCCGAGGTGATCCTGACCGGCGGCGGCCAGGGCGGCGGCGACGTGCGAATCGACAGTTCCCGATGGTGCCTGTGCCTCGACATGCACCAGGCCCAGGCCGGCGGCCAGCGCGATCGCCGCAAACGTTCCAGTTGTCGTTGTCCTCATACCATCCCCCCGGCGCCGATTCTACGCCGATTGACGTCTTACTTCTTCAGTTCGGCCAGCACCGCGTCGATCATTTTCTTGGCATCGCCAAACAACATCTGCGTGTTGTCCTTGTAGAAGAGCGGATTGTCGACGCCCGCGTAGCCGCTGGCCATGCCGCGCTTCATCACAATGCAGGTCTTGGCCTTCCACACTTCCAGGATCGGCATGCCGAAGATCGGGCTCGACGGATCATCGAGCGCGCCCGGATTGACGATGTCGTTGGCGCCGCAGACGATCACGACGTCAGTGTCGGGGAAGTCGTGGTTGATTTCTTCCATCTCGAGCACGATGTCATACGGCACTTTCGCCTCGGCCAGCAACACGTTCATGTGGCCGGGCAGGCGGCCGGCGACCGGGTGGATGGCGAAGCGCACGTTGGCGCCCTTGTCGCGAAGAATCTTCGTGACCTCATACATCGGGTGCTGCGCCTGGGCCACGGCCATGCCGTAACCGGGAACGACGACCACGCTCTTGGCCTCGCGCAGCAGTTCCGCCGTCTCTGCGGCGGTGATGCTGTTGACCTCGCCGGCCGGCTGCGCGCCGGCGGCCGGGGCCTTGCCTTCCTCAGCACCGAAGCCGCCCAGAATCACGCTGATGAACGAGCGGTTCATGGCGTGGCACATGATGTAGCTCAGGATCGCGCCGCTTGATCCCACCAGGGCGCCGGTGATGATCAGCAGGTCGTTCTCGAGCATGAACCCCGCCGCCGCCGCCGCCCAACCCGAATAGCTGTTGAGCATCGACACCACCACCGGCATATCAGCGCCGCCGATCGCCATCACCAGGTGGATGCCGAGCAGCGACGCGACTACGGCGGCAATGATCAAGGGCTGCAGTGCCGCGCCGTGTTCGGCAGTCACGAACAGGAAGCCGAGGAACACGCAGGCCAGCAGTGCCACCAGGTTCAGGAGGTGGCGACCCGGCAACAGCAGCGGCCGGCTGCCGAGCAACCCCTGCAGCTTGCCGAACGCGATGATCGAGCCGGTGAAGGTCACCGCGCCGACGAACACGCCGATGAAGGTCTCCACCGCGTGGATGGTTGCTTCGACACCCTCCAGCGTGTTGGCCGGATCGAGCGTGCCGCCAAAGCCGACCAGCACCGCGGCCAAGCCGACGAAACTGTGGAGCACGGCCACCAGTTGCGGCATGTTGGTCATCTCGACGCGCGCGGCCAGGGCGGCGCCGATGCCGCCGCCGATCACCAGCGCGCCGATCAGCACGCCGTAGTTGCCGGCATGCGGGCCAACGGCCGTGACGCCGACGGCCAGCGCCATGCCGAGCATGCCAAACAGGTTGCCACGGCGCGCCGATCCCTGCTGCGACAGCCCACCGAGGCTTTGGATGAAGAGAATGCCCGCCGCGAGATAGGCGATGGTGACGAGAGTCTCAGGCAACGTGATCATCGCCTGAACATCTTCAACATTCTGTGTGTGACCATGAAGCCGCCAACGATGTTGATGGTGGCGAGCAGGATCGCCGCGGCGCCGACGAGCACGACCGGCGAGGTCAGCGGGCCGCTCAACTGCAGCATGCCGCCCAGCACGATGATGCCGCTGATGGCGTTGGTGACGCTCATGAGCGGCGTGTGCAGCGCCGGTGTGACGTTCCACACCACCTGCCAGCCGATGATCACCGCCAGCGCGAACACCGTGAGGTGCGACAGGAACGCCGGTGGTGCGACCATGCCGAGCGCCACCAGCGCGACGGCGGCCAGCACCGCGAAGACCGGTCCCGCTGCGCCACCAGAGGCCGGCGCCTTCGCGGCCGCCGCGGCCGCGGGCGGCGCAATCACCTTCGGTTCGGGCGACAACCCGACCGGCGGCCGCGCCGGGGGCGGCCACAGCAGTTCGCCGTCACGCAGCACCAGCGCGCCACGCACCACTTCATCCGCGAGATCCAGGTGGAAGTGGCTGGCGCCGCCGAGGTCCGACAGCAAGTGCGTCAGGTTGTTGCCGAACAGGAAGCTCGCGGTCGGCGCGAGGCGGCTCGGCAGATCGGTGTAGCCCAGAATGTGCACGCCGTATTTCTGGACGACGTTGCCAGGGTCGGTGAGGGCGCAGTTGCCACCGTTCTCGGCCGCGAGGTCGACGATTACCGACCCCTTCTTCATCGCCTTGACCATCTCCTCGGTGATCAGGATCGGCGCGGGCCGATTGGGAATCAGCGCCGTGGTGATGATGATGTCGACGTCCTTGGCCTGAGCCAGGAACATCGCCATTTCAGCCTTGATGAACGCCGGGCTCATCTCCTTGGCGTAGCCGCCAGTGCCTTCACCGTCTTCCTCGACGTTGAGCTCAATGAACTCCGCGCCCATGCTCTTCACTTGCTCTTTCACGGTCGGCCGGGTGTCGAAGGCGCGGACTATGGCGCCCATGCCGCGCGCCGCACCAATGGCCGCGAGCCCGGCGACACCGGCCCCGATCACCAGTACCTTCGCCGCCGGCACCCGGCCGGCTGCCGTCATCTGGCCGGTAAAGAAACGCCCGTAGAAACTGGCCGCCTCGACCACCGCGCGGTAGCCGGCGATGTTGGCCATCGACGACAGCGCGTCCATCTTCTGCGCCCGTGAGATGCGCGGAATCTGATCGACGGCGATGGCCGTCGCCTTGCGCGCCGCCAGCCGGTCGATGATGTCCGTGTTCTTGCCCGGATACAGAAAACAGATCAGCGTCCCGCCCTCGCGGATCAGTTCGGCCTCGTGCACGCCCAGGACGGGATGCGCCGCGGGTGGCTGCACCTTGAGGACGATGTCGCCGGCCTGCCAAATCTCGCGGGTGCCGGTGACGATTTCGGCGCCGGCTGCCGCGTAGTCATCGTCGCCGAACGAGGCGGCCGCGCCGGCATCGTGTTCGAGCGCGACGCGGAAGCCCAGCTTGACGAGTTTGGCGACGTTTTCAGGGGTGACTGCGACCCGGCGTTCGCCGGGGCGGCATTCTCTCGGGACTGCGAGCTTCATGTGCGTGGCGATTATATAGGCACTAACAGGAGATCAAGAGCTAAGGAGAGCGGCTCCCGCCAGCTTGATCCTGAACTCCCGCTGCAGCAACACGAGGTTGAGCGCCATCTGGAGCGTCGTCGAGACCACGGTGAACCACCAGATCCAGGTCAGCGCGAATTCGGGACGGCCCGACAGGACCACGGCCGGCGCGATGCCGACGATAATCCGGAGGAACGACGTCGCCAGCGACGGCAGCGTATTGCCCATGCCCTGGAACATGCTGGCGGAGACAAACGTGATGCCCGAGGCGACAAAGTTGAGCGTCACGATGTGTAGGTAGTCCACCCCGACCTGCAGCACCTCAGGATCTGAGCTGAAGATGCCGATTAACTGCGGCGCGGCCAGGTAGACGCCAATGCCGGCCGGTAGCATGAAGGCCGCGGCGATCGACGCCGCCGTCTTGAAGACTTCGCGGACGCGGTCGCCTTGCTTCGCCCCGAAATTCTGGCCGGCGACCGGCGCCACGGCAAAGCCAAGCGCCACGATCGGAAGAAACACCGACTGAACGAACCGGAAGCCCACGCCGAATCCGGCCTGCGCTGCGGCGCCGAAGCGGCGGCTAATCGCATACACAACCACCATGTAAACGCCCATCAAGCCGAACTCGACCCCTGCCGGCAGCCCAATCTTCAGCATCTGCCCCCACACCCGGAACTCGGGCTTCCAGTCGGAGCAGTGGAAGCGCAGGCACGCGTCGCGATCAGCAAAGTAGAACGAAATCCAGATCACACCGACGGCCACGGCCACGAACGTGGCCACCGCCGCGCCCATGGCGACGATGGCGAACTGCAGCGCCATGGCGGGAATGAACCACAGCAGGTATTCCTCGGTCAGCGTCTGCATGGCCGCGTCGGCGCTGATGCCCACGGCCGCGACCGCGTCGGTGCCGAGCCGGCCCACCCAGAACAAATCGACCAGCACGTAGAGCGCCTGGAAGACCATGCTGACGAGCATGAAGCTGGTGGTTTTCAGGAGGTGCCCGGTGAGGGAACCGGTGGTGAGATCCTGCTGGGGTGATTATAGTCGGTCGATCTGCACCGCGATCGGCCCCCGGGCCTCGACCTGGAACTGCTTCAGGATCTGGTGTTGCCGAAAGGTGAAGATGCGCTGTAGATCGCGTTTCACCATCAGCCCATGCATCAGCGCGCCGCCGATCGGAGAGTAGAGCACGGTGTCCTCGACCAGGGTGCCGCCATCGACCGCGGCGAAGGTGTGGGTGTGGTGCCAGCGCCAGTACGGGCCCCACAACTGCTCGTCAACGAATCGTGCCGGGGGCGTCCAGTCACTGATCCGCGTGCGCCACGGCACCGGCAGGCCGCGGACGATGATCAGGTAGTCGATGATCGCGCCAGGCCGCATCACGATTGGTTGCGGAGTGCGGATGCGAAAGCTTAACCACGGTGGCGTCAGCTTCTGCAGGTTGGCGGCATCGGCGAAGAATGCGAACGTTTCGTCGAGCGGCCGCGCCACGAACAGCCGGGTGTTGAGCCGATATTTGGCCATCGTTATTATGACGCCAGTGCCGAAACGAGCGGTGCAACTCAGTCCGCGAAGGCGTCCACAATCTCGCGAGCGCATGGCGGAGCCGCTCCTGCGCCGCCGGATCGGCCAGCACCGCCGTGATCCGCGCCACGGCGTCGTCCGCGGAGTCGTACATCAGGGCCGCCTCATGGCCGACAATCTCCATCTGGCCCCCGCCCTTCGACACCCACACGATGACGCCGGCTCGCGCCAGTTCAGCCGTTGCCATCCCGAAGTGCTCTTCGCGGCGTTCAATCGCACCATGCCGTCAGCCGCGATCGCGATGTGGACGAAGCTGGCGGCCGCGGCCAAGTTCGCCACCGCCCGTTTGCCGCTCGTCGTCGTCCGGTCTGGACCTGCCCATGAAGACCGCCGAGCCGGCGACTTCCACGCCATCACCGCGGCGCACAACCTGCTGGCGGCGCTGCTCGACACGCACCTGCACTTCGGCAACGACTTGCGGATTAATCCGCAGGAGATTCTGTGGCCGCGCTGCATGGACCTGAACGACCGCGCGCTGCGGCGTATTGCCACCGGCCTCGGCGGCCGCGCGAATGGGCCCGCGCGCGAGACCGGATTCGTGATTACCGCGGCGTCGGAGATCATGGCCATTCTGGCCTTGTCGGAAGGCCGCGCTGACCTCCGCCAACGCCTCGCGCGCATCGTCGTCGGCTTCAACTACGACGGTGCGCCGGTCACGGCGAATGACCTCAAGGCCGTTGGTCCGATGATGGTGTTGCTGAATGACGCGGTGTTGCCAAACCTGGTGCAGACCAACGAGGGCGCACCGGCCATCGTGCATTTCGGGCCATTCGCCAATATCGCGCATGGCACGAGCAGTGTGCTGGCGCAGCGCATCGGCCTCCACCTGGCCGACTACGTCGTCAACGAAACGGGGTTTGCGGCTGATCTCGGCGCCGAGAAGTTCTTCGACCTGGTCATGCCGATGTGTGGTCACGTGCCCGCCGCGGCAGCGGTGATCGTCACGCTCAAGGCACTGCGGACGCAGGGCGGTGCGCCCGATGGTCCGCTCGAGCCGGGCTTTCCCAATCTGGCGCGGCATCTCGACAACCTGAAACGCTGGGGTGTGCCGGCCGTGATCGCCTTGAATCGTTTCCCAGGCGATACGGCTTCGGATCTCGAACAGGTGATGAGCTATTGCCGCTCGCTCGGTGCCGACGTGGCGCTGGCCGAGGGCTACACCAAGGGCGGCGCCGGTATGACGGATCTGGCGCACAAGCTCGTGGCGGCGGCCCAGGCTTCGGATCCGGCGGCGGTGAAACCGATTTACTCCCCGGTGCAAACGCTCGAGGAGAAGATCACCGCCGTCGCGACACAAATCTACGGCGCCGCGCGGGCGTGGTTCAAACCGGCGGCAAAGACGCGACTGGCGAAGCTCGCGACGCTTGGCTACGGCCCGCTGCCCGTGTGCATCGCCAAGACGCAGTACTCGTTTACCGCCGACCCCAAGCAGATGGGCGCCCCGTCGGGGTGGACGCTGAACGTCGGCGAGGTCACGTTGTCGGCCGGTGCCGGTTTCGTCGTCGCCATTGCCGGCAGCATGATGCTGATGCCGGGATTGGGCACAGTACCGCAAGCCCAGAAGCTGGACGTGGACGACCGAGGCGCGATGATCGGCATGGATTATTAACCTGTCGATTTTCCTGACCACCGTTCGTCATGTTGCTACCCGACGCCGGAGCCTTGCCGCCCGACCTCAGCCCTGAACAGATCCAGGCGATCATCGAACGCTATGTCAGCTGGAGGCAGAAGGTCGCCACCGGCCGCGGGAGAGTCGGTTCGCCAACAGTTACCGACGGCCCGTTTGCCGAGTCGTGCGAAGTGATTGGCGGGATCTTCATGGTTGAGGCGGCCAGCTTCGACGAAGTGGTCGAGCTCAGCAAGGACTGCCCCCACCTCGACTTCGGCACCATCGAGTTCCGCGAAGTCAAACCGACGTAAGTGGCCAGCGACTCGATCGCACTTGTTGGTCATCTGTTCCGCCGCCAGACAGGACAGATGGTCGCCAGGCTGACCCGAACCCTCGGGTCGCGCCACCTTGCCATGGCCGAGGACGCGGTCCAGGCCGCCGCCGGCGCGCGATACCCTCGAACGCTATCCGTTGCTGCCGGCCGTCGAGGCCGAACTCTGGCGCGAGGCCGGCGACCGGGTGCGGGCCGCCGCCAGCTACCGGTCGGCGCTCACCCTGGCAAGGCCGGCCCCCGAGCAACGGTGGCTGACCACTCGGCTGACGCATCTCGTATAATTCTCCCGACCCGTGGACTACCTGATCAAACAATACGCGCTTGAGCCCGGTGCGCTGGAGATCCAGTACATCGAGGAGTACTTCGGCGAGTTTCCACGCCGCAAGACGGCCGCCGAGATTATCGAGCGGTTGCACAATCGCGAATCGCTGATCCTGATGGCGGAAGCGCCGCTCCCCGATGACCCCTCGGGCGCGCTGGTGCCGGTGTCCTACAAGATCGTCCACGAGATCCGCCATGACGAGTTGGTGCCGAAGCTTCGCGACCTGGTTGATCGGCTGACCGGTCCGGTCTCGTTCGACGGCCGTCGCATTCTCTATTCGTGGATTGGCGGCACGCGGCGCGACTGGCGCGGCCAGGGCCACTTTCGCGCGCTGACCGAAGAAACCGAAGTCTGGGCGCAGGCGGCCGGCTTCGAGGAAGTCGTCGTCAAGACCAAGAACCGCCATTACGACATGCGCGCCGTCCTCGCGCAGTTGCACTTCAACGTCGTCAAGCACGAGCCGAACCTGAATGACCGCGCTGAGTCCAAGGTCTATCTGAGCAAGCTGTTGCCGGCAGAATTGGCCCACCGCCACCGCAGCGTTCGCACCGTCGTCTACTCGGAGTAATGCGGGCGCGCCAGCCGGGAACATGCCGCCGCCAATCACCGCCACATTGACCTGGCAAGGCGATCTTCGCTTCGCCACCCGCACCAGCACGAGCGAAATCATGCTTGATAGCGATGGCACCGTCGGCCCCTCGCCCGTGGAGGCGTTGGCCATGGCACTGGCGGGCTGCATGGCGATTGATGTCGCCGACATTGTGACGAAGGGTCGCCATCCCTTCACCGCCCTCGAGGCGACCATCGTCGGACAGCGCCGGGAGGAGCCGCCCCGCCATTTCACCGGCTTCACACTGCACTTCATCATCACCGGCACGGTGCCGGGCCACGCCATGGCGCGCGCGATCCAGTTGTCTCGAGACAAGTACTGCTCGGTCTGGCACTCGCTGCGCCAGGACCTTCAGTGCGAGACGTCGTTCGAGGTCCGCTCCTGAGCGCAGTGGATCGCAAGGTCTACCTGGATTGGCTGCGAGGCGTCGCGGTGATCGTCATGGTCATGGCGCACGTCAACGACGCCTCGACCCGCGACGCTGATCGGCAAGGCGGGCTCTACATGCAGACGGTCTTCATCGCCGGTCTCGCCGCGCCACTGTTCTTGTTTCTCGCGGGGCTGTCGCTGTCGATGGCCGCCTCCATGCGTTCAGCGACGCTGAGCCACGTCGGTGCTGCACGCTTGGCGCTGACCCGCGGTGCACAAGTGCTGGCCCTGGCGTTCCTGTTCCGGCTGCAATCGCAGCTGCTCGGCTGGGGCGCCTTCAGCAACTTTCTGAAGGTCGACATCCTCAACGTCATGGGCCTCGCCATGATCGCCGCCGCGCTGCTATGGCGCGCATCCGAGTCGCGCCTGGTCCGGGTCGGGTTGTTCGCGGTGGCAACGCTCGCGGTCACCATGGGGACGCCGCTGATTCGCGAGGCGGGCAGCCTCGCGATCTTGCCCGATCCGATTGAGGCGTACCTCCGGCCGTTACCAGGGCGCACCAACTTTGCGCTGTTCCCCTGGGCGGGATTCCTGCTGGCCGGGGCGATCGCCGGCGAGGCCATTGACGCCGCTCGCACCAGGGGGCAGGAGATGCGGTTGCAGTGGTCGCTAGTGGCAGCCGGCGCCGCGGGCATTGGCCTTGGCTACGCCGCGTCGTTCCAGCCGTCGATCTATCCGGTCGCGAACTTCTGGACCAGTTCGCCGACGTTCTTCTTCATTCGTTTGGGAATCTGCATCGCCCTGGTGCCGATCTCACGCGCGATCGACCTGTTCCACGTGTTCATGCGCAGCAGCTACCCGGGCATCTTTTCAATGGATACCCCTGGGCGCGTGGTCGCCACGCTGGGCCGGTCGTCGCTTTTTGTTTACTGGATTCACGTCGAGATGGTCTACGGCGTGCTGGGCCGCCCGTTTCGCCGCAGCCTGACACTGGAAGCGTCGCTGGGGGCCACGGTCGTGCTGTGCCTGGTCCTCTACGCCATCGTCCAGTGGAAGAACCGCATGATGGCCGGCGCCAAACTCACCGGCCCCTTCCGCATCTTCGCGCCGGTCCTGAAGTAACGTCCACCTGCCATCAGCGAGCGCAGCGAGTCGAAGGGTCAGAACGCAAGCAGGTAAGTCATCTTCGCGATCACCGCGCGACTGATCAGCGCGCCGCTCCGTGAATCGTGACGCTCGTTGTAGACCAGGTAGATGTCGCTCAGTGGGCGGTGGATGATGTCGAGCCGCACGTTCGAGCTCCACTGGTTGGTGTCGGTGTTGTACTGCACCAGCGCGTTTACGAACACCTTGGTGCTGAAGTAGTAGTTGACGCGGGCGGTCAGCAGGTTGGTCACGAACGACCCCGAGTCGAGGTCGATGTCATTGATCGAATCGCTGAGCGACACGTTGAGGTGTTCGTTCAGGCGGAGGGTGCCGCCGAGCGTGTAGCTATGCTTGTAGCCTTCGTAGAAATCGCCGATGCCATAGCGGAGGTTCATCGAGAACGGCGCCGCGCTGTTGGTGTTGACGAGCACGAAGTGCTCCTTGAAGTCATAGCGGCCCGGCTCGACGTAGATGCGGCGCCTGGCGTTGATGGCGAACCGCTCGTCGATCACCTCGACGTTGGGGTTGGTGCCGACCTCAATGAAGGTGCTGTTCTGCAGCGTGATCGGCCAGTGCCAGTCCATGTAGCGTGACTGCAGGCCACCACCGTTACGTTCAGTAAAGTTCTCGAGCTGGAAGTGCGGGAAAGATTCGCGCAACCAGCTCTGGAAACGCTTCGGCCGAAGGTGGGTGCCGAGGTAGAACTCGGCGTTGTCGACGCCGGTGCGCGGCACAAAGCCCATCTCGTCGTTGAAACGCGAGCCGATCGTCTGGTAGGCCCCCCGGGTTTCCCAGAAGCTGTCGCGATAGCCGAAGCTGCTCTTCGAGTACCAGTCATCACCCTCTCCCGGCACCCGCGCTGCCGGCGAGGCGCTGCGCGCGGTGGCAAAGTTCATGGTGAGATCGCGAAAGAAGCGAAAGTTCGCGTCGGCGCCGAACGCCCGGTTGTAGGTGGCACCCTTCGGTTCCTTGTTCAGCAGCATCACGCCGACGTCGGAATTGGCGAGGATGTTCCGGCGCAGCCGCAGGGCGGTGAAGTTGGTCGAGGGGCTGAGATTCTGTTCGCGCTGTTGAATGTTCAGCATCCCGACCGACCACCCGCCGACCCGGCCGGTCAGCCGCGTTCCGGCCAGCAGCGGAATGGAAGAACCGGTCGGCGACAGGCCAATCTGCCGGCTGAAGAAGAACACCATGTCCTGCGACTGGTTCTGGCGGCCGCCACCAGCGCCGCCGCCGCCGCCGCGCTCGCTGCCGGAGCCGAACTGGAACACGCCGGAGTTTTCGAGAAAGAAATCACGCTTTTCCGGGAAGAACAGGCTGAAGCGGGTCAGGTTCACCTGCTGCTCGTCCGCTTCCACCTGAGAGAAGTCAGTGTTGACGGTGAAATCCCAGGTGAGGCCGGACGTGACGCCGTACTTCACGTCGAAACCGGCGGCGTAGTCCTGGTCGACCGCGACGCCGGCCAGCCTGTTGACGTTGGCGAGCGCATAGGGCTTCACCCGGATGTTCGCGCCCGGCTGCAGGCCCTGCAGGCCGTCGACGGTGCCGGCCATCGAGACCCGCGACAACTGGTGAATGCGGCGTAGCGGTGACCAATAGCTGTTTTCGTTCAGGCGCCGGAGGCGCCGTTGGAAATTGATGCCCCACGTCTGCATCGCCTCTGGGCCGAACTTCAGCGTCTTGAACGGAATCTCGATTTCCGCATACCAGCCATCGTCACCAATACGCGTGCCGACGCCCCAAATGCCGTCCCAGTTGGCGTTGCTGTCGCGACCCTCGTTCGACATCTGCGCGTCCCACTTGGCGCCCATCGGGTTGATGGCGAACTGGTAGCCGTTGCGCTCGTCGTGGAAGGTGTCGATCACGACCTGGAAGCCGTCGGCCGACCCGGTGTTGAAGTCCTTGCGCAGCTCGTTGACGATGATCTGGCCGGGCTCGGGATCCCTGGCGAACACGCCGATGTAGAGGGCACGGTCGTCGTACAACAACTTCACTTCGGTGTCGTACGTCGCCGCTTGGCCCTCGCGGGGATCGTTCTGCACAAAGCCCTTGGCCAGCGGCGCGCCGGCCCACGACGGCTCGTCCAGGCGGCCATCGAGCGCGATCGGCCCCTGGGCTGTCACGGCCGGCAGCTTGCGGTCGCGGCGGGCCGCCTCGTAGTCGATCACAGTGGGCGGCGGAGCCTGGGCGGCCGCGCCGGCAGCCGAGGCAAGCAACAAACCGCAGGCGAACAGGCGAACAAGTGGCGTCATCGAAGTCATGCAGTAGGCTGTGTGGCGAAACTAGGATCGTTCGGGAACCATGTATCGTGTCCCGGAATGCCGTTTGATCGGTGTAACGAGTTGTAAAAGCGTCGGCGCCACCGTGCCGTCGTAGGTGCCTGTCACGGTTACGGGTGTTTTTGATGAAGATTCTACTAACTACCTCGCTGGTGATGTTGCTGTCTCTGCCGGCTTTTGCACAGGAAGCCCGCCGGCGTTGGGAAATGGAACGCCAGATTCGGCTCGACAAGTTCGAGCAGGTGCTGCCGCGCGCCATGCGCGACAACGGCATCGAGATGTGGATCGTCGCCGCCAAGGAGAACCACTACGACCCGCTGTGGAAGGACCTGGGCCGGGGCTACATCACGGGTATCGGTTACTACGTGTTTACCGACCGCGGCGGCGATCGCATTGAGCGGGCCGCGCTTGGCCCGAGCGGCTACCTGCTGGCCGAATCCGGGGCGTACGACAGCCTCGCGCCGGCCGCGACGCTGGCGGATTACGTCAAGACTCGCGATCCAAAGCGCATTGGTGTGAACATGTCCGAGCAGATCGGCCCGGCCGACGGCCTGTCGGTGACGATGTTCGCGCACTTGAAGAAGACGTTGGGCGAACCGTACGCATCACGCTTCGTCACCGCCGAAAAGCTGGTCGCCGACTTCCGATCGCACCGTGTCGCGGCCGAGATCGTCGCCTTCGGCGAGGCCGCCGGCATTGCGATCCAGCTGACCGAGCGTGCCCTGTCGAACGAGGTGATCACGCCGGGCAGAACGACTCTCGAGGACGTCGCTTGGTGGATGCAGGACCGTCTTCTCGACCGAGCGCTGGGGTCCGAGTTCGACATGCCCTCCGTCTACGTCACCGGCCCCGCCGGCATCGTCGCCACCTCGTCCAATCGGATCATCCAGCCGGGCGACGTGATGATGATCGACTGGGGAGTCCAGTTGATGAACTTCGGGACCGACGTGAAGCGCGTGGCTTATGTCCTGAGGCCGGGTGAGACCGCGCCGCCCAAGAGCATCCAGGTCGCGTTCGACAAGGCCATCTCCGTTCGCGACGTCGTCAAGAAGGCCATCAAGGTCGGTGTGCGCGCCGACGAGACCATGAAGCGCATGGACGCCGCGCTACAGGCGGCCGGCTTCGGCGTGATCGAGTTCAACCGCCCGAACAAGGACGACAAGACTGACGTCACCTACGGGTTTCACCCGGTCGGCAACACCGGCCACGACATCGGGCCGTCGCTGACCACCTGGCAGCCGTTCCAGAGCACATTCGTGATGCACGCGCAGCACATGTTTTCGTTTGAATACTTCGCCTACACGCCGATCGCCGAGTGGGGCGGGGCCAAGCTGCGGATTCCGATCGAGGACGATGCCATCCTGACGGATGCGGGCATCCAGTTCCTGCATCCGGCGAACTACCGCCTACTGGTCATCAAGTAGCAGTTAACGGTCGGCGTATTTCGCCAGCCTCCGCAGTTTCTTGTCGACCTTGCTGACGACCTGCGCTTCCGGCGCGCGGTACGAGGCCATCCGGCACCGCGGTGTCGTTGACGATCATCGCGCGCACACTTCGCTATGGTCCGCCCGCGACACTGGTCTCCAGGATGCTGGCGAACGTCGCGGTTGACCTCGTCTTCGGAGCGATTCCCTTGGTCGGTTTCTTCGCCGACATTTGGTTCAAGTCCAACGATCGCAACGCGGCATTAATCAAAGACTTCCTCGCTGCAAGGGACTGATGAGTTGCAGGGTCTCGACGGCCATTACGGCCCAAAAAGCCATGGCGAAGGGGACGATCAGGCCAAAAACTGCATTTTGACGCCTGATGACGATCATTTTTATAACCCCTTCAAATTCATAGAGTTAAGGTCGATTACCGGGTCGTTACAGGGGTCGGTCGGTCACGATTTCTGGCAATAGCCATTGAGCGGGCGCGGTCGGGATTATAGAATCTGGCTCTTTGGACAGACTCATATGATCAGCGTAGCCGCTATCCGGATGCAGCAATTCGGCGTGCAATTCTATCAGGCCTCCCTCACGGCCAGCGATATTGACAAGCTCGTGCGTTTCGAGGTCTTGAGCTATCAGGACCAGGCGCAGGCGGGCGTTCGCGGCAAGAAGAAGGGCGCGCAATCCAAGATCAACTGGGACTTGCTCGAGCGCCGCATTGCCTCGAATGAGAAGGCCTATCAGCGACAAATCATCCGCAAGAAGATCGACGAGCTCGTCCAGTACTACGAGCAGTGCCGGCAAGCCCGCGACCTGCCGTCCATTCCTGGCGCCGTGATCATCTCGTGCGACGAGAAGCTCAGCTTCGAGGCGGTCGAAAGCGGCTCGTCGGTCGGGCGCCTCAAGGTGCCTGAACGGGAAGGCATTCTGCGCGCCATCGATGGCCAGCACCGCCTGCTCGCGCTGCACGCCGACATCGACCGCTTCGGTGACGAGCCTTTCACCGTGCCGGCGATCATCTTCGATCGGGTCCCCGAGGACCACATCGTCCAGATGTTCGTGACGATCAACGCCAAGCACACGCGCCTGAACGCGTCGCACCTGGTGTCGCTGTCCGGACGCCAGCTCTATCGCGACGAGTCCCTGGCCGCCGCCCACGACGTCGTGCGGGCGCTCAACGACCGCGACGAATCTCCGCTGCTTGGCGATATCAAGCTGCTCGGCGTCGGCAAGGGCCGCGTCGGTCAGGCGCCGCTGGCCCAGGAGCTGAAGAAGCTGTTCGCAGACGAGGCTGCGCTCGGCGGTGCCCGTAAGAGCGCCGAGTTCCGCGAAGAATCCAAGAAGTTCTTCGTCAACTACCTCCGGCAGATCGCCAGCATCTTCGAATCAGCGTGGAACGGCCGGAAGTACAGCATCAAGTCGGCCACAGCGCTACGCGCATTCGTCCGGGTCGCGCCCGACGTGATCCAGAAGATCGACCAGCAACACGCCGACCGTACCGACTTCCGCGCGATTGGCCGCGTGATTTCGCCGTGGGGCCGCCGCATTGGCGCGCTCCGCTTCGAGACCGATGGCGCCTGGAAGCGTCAGGGCACCACAGTCGATAACCTCACCAAGGAGCTGCGCCTCGCACTGCAGTATCCCGAGGGTGCGGCCGGGTAGGCACTGACTTGCCGCTACGTTCCCAGCTGCAGATTTGACGCAGAGCCCTTGGTCTTCAATCGGCGTGTGATCATCGGTTGGATCGGAATCTTCGATAATCTGCGGCGGGATACCCGCCGGTGGAATTCGCCTTCAATCTGCGGCCGGTGTTCAGGCCCGGCGCGTGTCCGCCAGGTTCGACACGGTGACGCCGGCGGCTTCGAGGCCGGCGCGCACGGCCCGGGCAAGGTCGGCGGCACCGGAAGTGTCACCGTGCAGGCAGATGGTGTCGCCGTCAAGCGCGACCACTGAGCCATCGAGCGCGACGACCTGTCGTTCGCGCACCATCCTGATGGCGCGTACGACCACCACCGCCGGATCGTGAATCACGCTCCCGGCTTTCTGGCGTGAGGCCAGCGAGCCATCAGCTTCGTAGGCGCGGTCGGCAAATACTTCAGCCGCCACCGGCAACCCGGCGTGCAAGCCGGCTTTGATCAGTTCCGAATTCGGCAATCCAAACAGAATGAGCTTCTTGTCGATGGCGGCGACGGCACGGGCAATGGCATCGGCGAGCGCGCGATCGCGGCACGCCATGTTGTAGAGCGCACCGTGCGCCTTGACATGCTGCAGGCGCACACCCTGGCCGGCCGCGATGCCGGCGAGCGCCGCCACCTGGTAGACCACGAAGTCTTCCACTTCCTGCGGCGTCGCCTGGATCTCGCGCCGGCCAAAGCCGACGAGATCGGGAAAACCGGGATGAGCCCCGATCGCTACACCGCTGGCTTTGGCCAGCGCGACCGTGGCCCGCATGGTGCCCGGGTCGCCGGCGTGGAAGCCGCAGGCGACATTCGCCGAGGAAATGCTCGCCATCAGGGCGGCGTCGTCACCCATCGGCCAGGGGCCGAATGACTCGCCGAGGTCAGAGTTGAGATCAATTCTCATTTTGTCCTTGACCGACCATTTTAGTCGGCAATATGCTGGTCCTTAACTTGAGACTAGGTCTCAACATCTCACCCATGGAGACTCTTCGCTCACTCATCTTTTGGATGCACCTGATTGCCGGCGTCGCCGCCGGGGTGGTCGTCCTCATCATGTCCATCACCGGCGTGGCCCTCACCTACGAGAAGCAAATGCTCGAGTGGGCGGACCGCGGCGCCTGGACGGCGCCGTCCCCGGCTGACGCCCGGCACCTCCCGCCAGAGACGCTGCTGGCTAAAGCGGCCGCAGCCCAGCCGGGGCTGGCACCAACTGGCGTCACCCTGCGCGCCAACGCCGCGGCGCCCGCCACGGTGACGTTCCAGGGCAACAAGTCCCTTCTCATCAATCCTTACACGGGCACAATCATCGGCGAACCACCAGCCGGCCTCCGCAGTTTTTTCCGAACCATGACGGTGTGGCATCGCTATCTGGCATTGGAAGGCGCCAGCCGCTCGATCGGCAAGGCCATTACCGGCGCCGCCAACCTCGGCTTCCTGTTCATCGTTTTGAGCGGCATCTACCTGTGGTTCCCCCGCGTGTGGAGCTGGCTTCAGTTCAAGAACGTGCTGTGGTTCCGGCGCGGCCTGCCGGCCAAGGGGCGCGACTTCAACTGGCACAACGTCATTGGCTTCTGGTCGGCAGTGCCACTGGCGGTCGTCGTGGCCGGAGCCGTGCCGATCTCGTATCCGTGGGCGAGCAACCTCGTCTACCGGCTGGCGGGCGATCGCCCCCCGACCGCCGCCGCTCCCCCGGCCGCCGCAACACCCGAGCCGGTGTCTGCAAGTGGCCTGAACGCCGCGTGGTCGCGTGCCCAGGCGCAGGTGCCCGCGTGGCGCACCATGACCGTCCGGCTGTCCGCCGACAGCAGGCCGCTGGCCCTGACCGTTGACCAAGGCTACGGCGGGCAGCCGCAAAAACGTGAAACCCTCACCATCGATCGCGCGACCGTCGACATCGCCAAGGCCGAGACCTTCGCGGACTTGAGCCCTGGTCGCCGCGCGAGGTCCTGGTTGCGGTTCGCGCACACGGGAGAGTTCTACGGCCTCGCCGGCCAAACGCTGGCCGGCATCGTCTCGGCCGGTGGCGTCGTGCTGGTCTACACCGGCCTGGCGCTCGCGTGCCGCCGATTCATGTCCTGGATTCGGCGCCGCGGCCAACAAGGGTCGGCCGAGCACGCGCGGGCGGCGTGAGTGCTTCCGCCTAACCGTTCGGCGTTATGATTCGGCGCATGACCAGACCTCAACTGGCTGCGGTTCTCGCCATCCTCTTCTTCGCTTCGCCAGGGTTCGCGCAATCATCGGTCCGCCAGACACAAGAAGACGACTACACACGCTACGAATTGCTGGGCCCAGACAGCGCGCAGTTTCGAATCTTGTATGAAGTCACTGCGACGACCGCCGGCGCGCCCTACTTCTTCAATGCCATTCGTCGCGGCAGCGTCGCGACCGATGAGCGCGTCACCGACCTGATGACCGGTCTGCCGCTCAAGTGGGAGGTGGTCAACGGCAAGCAGGCCCGCGCCGAGGGTCATCCCACCGCCGATCTCGAAACCGAGTGGCTGAAAGTGCACCTCGCCCGGCCGGTGCCGAAGGGCGGCGAAGGACGCGTCCTGATCGACAAGACCTACAAGGACGCCAAGAGCTACTTCCGCGACGGCGACACGATTGTTTTCGATCGGTCGCTCGGCATCCGCCGCAACGCCGTCGTGCTGCCGGCCGGTTATCGCTTGATCAGCTGCAACGTGCCCTCACAGGTGATGGCCACCGACGATGGCCGGGTCATGATCACGTTCATGAACACGAGCGCGGCGGCCGCGCCGCTCGTGATCCGCGCCAAGCCGGGCCTGGCGCCCTTGACACAGAAGCTGCCGACGACTCGCGGGGCCTCAGCGCCAGTGACGATGGCGTCGCAGGCTGTGCGGCTGTCGGACCGCGCGCACCAGGATCGAGAGATCGTCTACTTTCCCAACGACCCCGCGACGCATTCGTTCAGCCTCTATCACGACTACACCGAGTCTCGCCCCGGCGTCGGTCACTACTTCAACGTGGTGCGCGCTGGTAGTTCGGTGTCGAATCCGTCAGCGGTCTTGCTGGACACCGGTGAGGTGCTCAAGGTTGAGACCCTGAGCGGCGCTGACCTGAAGAAGCGCGGCCTCGATGCCGGGGAGCCGGTCACCGATACGACGCAGATCGTGGTGATCGCAGTCCCGGCCGTGAAGCAGGGGCAGTCGGTGCGGCTGCGGATTACCGAGACCTACACCGATGCCAATCGCTATCTGCTCGAGGGGGATGAACTAGTCTGGGACCGGGCGTTCGGTCGACCCCGGAATGCCGTGGTGCTGCCCGCCGGGTCAAGGAGTAGGCTGGGACTGCCAGCCTACGTGAGCATCTGCAGCAGCAGTGCCTTCTGCGAGTGTAACCGGTTCTCGGCCTGATCAAACACCATCGAAATCGGCGACTCGATCACTTCGTCCGTCACTTCCTCCCCGCGATGAGCGGGGAGGCAGTGCATGAACAGCGCGTCGGGTTTCGCCAGCGCCATCAGGGCTTCGTTGACCTGGTAGCGCTGGAACAGCTTCTTCCGATCGGCGTACTCGACTTCCTGGCCCATCGAGGTCCAGACGTCGGTGTAGACCGCGTCGACATCGCGCACCGCCGCCTTGGGATCGGTAAACTCCGTCAGGCCGGCGCCCTTCTGTGACACCGCGGCTGCCTGATCGACGACCTCGTCAGGTAACTCAAAGCCCTTGGGCGTCGCCACGTGCACGGCGATCCCCAGCATCATCGCCACATGCACGAGCGAGGTACAGACGTTGTTGCCGTCGCCAACGAACGCAATGCGGCGGCCTTCAAACGAACGCCACTTTTCCGACAGCGTCTGCACGTCGGCCAGGGCCTGGCACGGATGCTCTTCATTGCTGAGGGCGTTGATGACGTGCAGCTTGGGCGTGATTTCTGCGATCTGCGATAGTCGCTCCTGCGCGAACGTGCGAATGACGACGGCGTCGACCCAGCGCTCGAGGTTGCGGGTCACGTCCTGGATCGGTTCGCGATCGGCGCGCATCACGTCGGCGGGAATTTCGACGATGTCGCCACCGAGCTCGCGGACACCGATGGTCATGGTGACGCGGGTGCGCAGCGATGGTTTCTCGAACAGCAAGCCGACGTTCTTGCCGTTGAGGGCGTTCCAGGTCGGCGCCTTCATGCCCTTGACGCGCTCTCGCTTCAGTTTGGCGGCGAGCTCAAGCACTTTGCCGAGGCGGTCGGGATCGAGGTCGAGGATGGAAAGAAAATTCTGCACGGGTCAGGTCCGATACTCGGCGTTGATCTTCACGTACTCGGCCGACAGGTCGCAGGTCCACACGGTGGCGGTATGCGCTCCGCCGGTGCCGAGGTTGACCTCGATCGCGAGGTCCTTGCCCATCAGGTAATCGGCCGCCTGTGGCGCCAGTTCGTCGAACGGGCGGCCGTTCTCGAAGAGTACCAGCGAGCCGATCTGCACCCGCGCACCGTCGAGCACGAACGCGGCGCCGGAGCGGCCGGCCGCCGCCACCAGTCGGCCCCAGTTCGGGTCGCCGCCGTGGACGGCCGTCTTGACGAGTGGCGAGTTGGCAATTGCGCGCGCGGCCATCCAGGCATCGGCGTCGGTTGCCGCCCCAGTCGTGGTGATGGCAATCAACTTGGTCGCGCCTTCGCCGCCGCGGACTACACCGAGCGCGAGTTCATGGGCCACGGTCCGAAACGCTTCGAACAGGTCGGCGTAGAGGTTCTCGGTGATCTCGACGCCGCTCATGCCGTTGGCGAGAGCCAGCACGCAGTCGTTGGTCGAGGGCTCGCCGTCGACCGTGATCGCATTAAAGGTGAACCGGCACGCGTCCGAGAGCGCGCGCGACAGCATCACGGGATCCACCGTCGCGTCCGTCGTCAGGTAGCCCAGCATCGTCGCCATGCGCGGCTCGATCATGCCCGAGCCCTTGGCCATGCCGCCGACGCGAAATGAGCCGATGGCGGTGCGCACTTCGACCGCGTATTCCTTTGGGAACGGGTCGGTGGTCATGATGCCGCGAGCGGCCGCCGCGCCGCCCTCGGCACTGAGCGACGCGGCGGCTTGCGGTATGCCGGTGCGCAGCTTGTCCATCTTCAAGTTGACGCCGATCACGCCCGTGGAGCCGACCAGCACCTGCTGCACATCGCAGCCGACGGCCGTGGCCGTCAGGGCCGCCATTTCACGCGCATCGGCCATGCCTTGCGGCCCGGTGCAGGCGTTGGCGCAACCGCTGTTGGTGACCATGGCACGGGCCCGGCCACCGGTGGCGGCGAGGTGTTCCTCGCACACGAGCAGCGGCGCCGCCTTGGCGAGGTTGAGCGTGAACACACCAGCGGCCTGCGCGGGCGCGTCGCTGACGACCAATGACAGGTCGGGCTTGCCGCTGGCCTTGATGCCGCAGTGCAGGCCGGTGGCGCGAAAGCCGGCCGGCGCGGTGATGCCGCCCTCGATCGGATAGATCTCAGCCACGGTGACTCCCGACGGCCGCGCCCTGGCTGGTGCCGGTCAGGGCATGGGCCCGCTCAAGGTCCAGGACAATAGCGTACTGCCCGCAGTTGCGGAACAGTGGGCACGCATGGCAATCGTGCGCAATCTTCTCAGGTACCCAGGTGTGCGGAACGATCGCGAATCCCATCCGCACGAAGAACCGGGCGTCGTGGGCAAACGCACAGAGACGCGCGAACCCTTCGCGGCGGGCGCGGCGGCCGAGTTCCTCGACCATGCGATGACCGAGACCTGACTGGCGGGCGTCGTGACTGACCACGAGCGACCGTATCTCGGCGACGGCCTTCGACAGCGGCGCCAACTCGGCACAGCCGACGATACGGTCGACCTGATCGCTCTGAGCGACGCTCGTGTCGCTCTGAGCGACGCTCTTGTCGCTCTGAATCGCGACCACGAAACGGTGCGCGTGGTCGGCGAGTTCGCCCAGTGAACGTGGCAGCAGGCGGCCTTCTTCAAGGTGTGCCGCAATCAGGGCGTGCAGGGCCGGCGCGTCGCCGGCGATGGCCACGCGCAAGGTGGTGGCCGGCTTGGCCGGCCCCGACCGGCGCCGCTTGCCCGGTCCGTTGTCCACGACTACTCGCATCGTCACGCTCTCATCTCGACCGTCGATCCCTCGACCTTGACCGACGCCAACGCACCATCGAGCACGCCGATGGCTTCTTCCAGTTCTGTCTTCGTCACCGTGAGTGGCGGCAGCATGCGGACCACGCGCTCGGCGGTCCGGTTCACCAGCAGGCCCGCCTTGAGGGCGGCGTCGACGACCGGCTGGGCGTCGACGGCCAACTCGAGGCCGCGCATCAGGCCGGCGCCGCGCACGGAGGTGATCACCGGGTGCTGGCGCTGCAAGTCCTGCAGGCGCTGTTCGAACAGCGTGCCCATTTCGGCGATGTGCGGTTTCAGCGCTTCGAGCTGTGCCAGCACATAGAGAGCGGCCCGTGTCGACAACAGGTTGCCGCCATAGGTGGTGCCGTGGTCGCCGGCGAAAATCTGCGTCGCGACGTGTTCGCCGACGAGCGCTGCGCCGATCGGAATACCTGATCCGATGGCCTTGCCGACGGTCACCAGGTCGGGCGTCCAGCCGAACGACTGGTAGTGAAACGAGTGGCCGGTGCGGCCGAGGCCACACTGGACTTCGTCGGCGATCAGCAGCGTGCCGGTCGTCTTGGTCACCCGAGCGATGGCGGCCGCGAACTCTGGCGACAGCGCACGCACGCCGCCTTCGCCCTGGATCGGTTCCGCGATGAGGGCAGCGGTTGATTGGGTGACCGCGGCTTCGAGGCCGGCGATGTCGTCGGGCGCGACGAACGTGACGCCGGGAATCAGCGGACCGAACGGATCGCGATAGTGCGCGTTGGCAGTGACCGACAGCGCGCCCATGGTCCGGCCCGAGAACCCGTGCTCGAGGGCGACATAGGCCGTGCGGTTCGTGACGCCCTGCGAATACCAGAAGCGACGCGCGAACTTGAGGCACGCTTCCACGGCTTCGGTGCCGCTGTTGCAGAAGAACGCGCGCTGTAATCCCGACAGGGCCGACAGGCGCGCGGCCAACTGGCCCTGCAGCGGGTGGTAGTAGAGATTCGAGGTGTGCACCAGCGTCCTGGCCTGGTCGGCGATTACCGCGGCCAGGCCGGGGTGCGCATGACCGAGCACCGCCACGCCGATCCCCGAAATGAAATCGAGGTAAGCGCGGCCGTCAGCATCGAACAGGCGAGTGCCCTCGCCGCGCACGAACACCACGGGCTGCCGCTTGTAGGTTTGGAGTACGTGTTGCGCTTCAAGCGCAGTCACGGTTTCGGTCGTCATCGTCACGGCTTCTTCACAACCTTCGAGGTGGCAGTGGTCTTCTGCAACCCAACCGCCTGGGCAATCCGCCTGGCATCACGCCCGTCAATAATCACGACGCTGCTGGCACCGGCCAGCGCGGCCTCGCCCGCGGTGAGCTTGGCTACCATCCCCGCGTTCGCGGTCCCCGAGGTCACGAGCTTCGCGATGTGCGTCTTGTTGAGGCGCGGAATCGTCTGTCCGCGCTTGTCGAGGACGCCGGCAGTCGCGCCGGCCATCACCAGGCGCTTGGCCTTGATCCGCGATGCCAGGCTGCCGGCCAGTGTGTCGGCGTTGACGTTGAACAGTTGCCCGTCCTTCGAGGCACTGACGCAGGCAATCACCGGCACGTAGCCGGCACGGCACAGCAGTGTCAGCAGCTCGGGAGGCACCGCGGTCGTCACCGGCGTGCCGACCATGCCCAGGTCAACGGTGTCGCCACTCGTCGCCTTGTGTGGCGCGGCCTTCTTGACGGGCGCGACGCCGGCATCCGCGCCGGTCAGGCCGACCGCGCGGCCACCCGCCGCATTAATGGCGGCGACAAAACGCGTGTTGATCGACCCGGCCAGCACCGAGACGACGATCTCGAGTGTTTCCGGATCGGTCACGCGCAGGCCATCGACCTGCCGCTTCGGGATGCCGACCTGCGCGAGCGCGGCATCGATCTCACGGCCACCGCCGTGCACGACGATCAACGGCCGCTGCTTCGACGCCAGCTTGATCACCTTGGCGATGGCCGCCAGTCGATCCGGGCTCTCGAGCAATTCGCCACCGAGCTTCAACACGACCGCGCGCTTCATAGCAAGCCGGCCTTCTGGTCGAAGCCAAACATCACGTTGAAGTTCTGGATCGCCTGCCCGGCAGCGCCCTTCACCAGGTTGTCGATCACGCTGACCACAAACACCCGACCGGTGGCTTCATCCACCTTCCAGCCGAGGTCACAAAAGTTGGTGTGGGCTACGTGCTTGATCTCCGGCAGCGCGTCGCCGGTCAGCCGGACAAACGGCGCGGTGGCGTATTCGCGTTCGAAGGCCGCGGTTACGGCCGCGGCCGTCGTGCCCGGCACGAGCCGGGCATACAGGCTCGCCAGGAGGCCGCGGTCGAGCGGCACCAAGTGCGGCACAAACGTCACCGTGCGCCCCAGCGCCTGTTCCAGCTCCGGCGTATGCCGGTGGCCAAACGGGTTGTAGGCCGCCACGCTGCCGTGGTTCTCCGAGAAATGCGTGCGATCGGAGGGCGCTTTGCCCGCACCAGAAATGCCGGACTTCGCGTCGATCACGATCTCGGCGCCGGACAACAGCAAGCCCGCGCGTTGCAGCGGCAACAGGCCGAGCAGCGAAGCGGTCGGATAGCAGCCGGGGTTCGACAGCAGCCGTGCCGTGCGAATCGTGTCGAACTCAAACTCGGTCAGGCCGTAGGCGATTCCACCGGGCAGCGCCTTGGTCGCGGGGTACCAACGTGCACGCGATGCTTCGTCCCGCAGCCGGAAGGCGCCCGACAAGTCGATCACGCGCAGTCCGCTGCCCAGCAGCACAGGCGCGAGTTCGGCCGAGGCGGCTTCAGGCAGCGCGAGAAAGACCGCGTCAGCCTTGCCAGCCAAGGCCGCTGGATCGAGGGGCACGACTGTGCCGTCCCAAATTCGCTTCAACGCCGGCAGGCTACGCGGGGTGCTAGTCGCTTGCGAACCGGTGGCAGCGGCAATGGTGACCTTGGGATGGCGGGCGAGCAGGCGGATCAGTTCCTGTCCGGCGAAGCCAGTGGCTCCGGCCACGGCAACCCGAAGGGGCAACTGCTGTTCCGACGAAATATTATGCGACAAGAGGGATATTTATACACATTTGCAGCCCCAAAGTCAACAAAAATCAATCCACGCGCTGCATATTCATGTATATTAATTCTTTTAATCACCGCCAATGAAATCCCAGCGTCTCCTCGCCATCCTGGACGTCGTCGAGCACGAGGCCGTACGCAGTCAGGAGCAGCTTCGCCAGCGCCTCGCGGCGCGCGGGTTTGTGGTCACGCAGGCGACCTTGTCGCGCGACATCAAGGAACTGGGGCTGGTGAAGCGTTCCGCTGACGGCGCTTATCAGCCTTCGTCCATCGAAGGGACGCCGCAGACGACGGCGTTGGGCGCGCTGGGGAAGGCGCTCTCCGAATACCTGGTCAACATCGAGCCGGTGCAGCAGTTGGTGGTGCTGCGGACGGGCGCCGGGCAGGCGCAGTTGCTCGGCCTGGCGATTGACCGTTCGCGGTTGCCCGAGGTCGTCGGCACGCTCGCTGGCGACGACACGATTCTGATCATCGCGCGTGATGTCCAGAACGCCCTGGCCGTAGTGAAGAAGCTGAAGGACCTCGCGAGTTGAAGACACCGATTGTGCTGGCCTATTCAGGAGGGCTGCGGTCCTCGGTCGCCATTCCCTGGTTGACGGACAAGTACGGGACCGACGTCGTCGCGCTCACGCTCGGCCTGGGGCAGTCCACGGATCTGCTCGAGATTCGCGATCGCGCGCTGGCTGCCGGTGCCGTGCGGGCGCACGTCATCGACGCGCGTGACGAGTATGTCCGCGACTTCGTGTGGCCGTCGCTGCGGGCCGACGCCTTGCCGGATGGTTGTTATCCGCTCGCCACGGCGCTGTCGCGGCCGCTGATCGCCAAGCAGTTGGTCGACGTCGCGCGCATCGAAGGTGCGGCCCTGGTAGCCCACGCCTCGACCGGCCGCGATCGCGCACGGATGCATCGGCCGGTGGGCATGCTGGATGGCAGCCTGCAGGTGGTGGCGTGCGCCGACGGCATGCCGCCCTCCCAGGTCGCCGAGTACGCCGATCGCCTGGGCCTGGTCGTGCCCGTCGAGGGAGCCGATCGCGTCGACGACAACTTGTGGGGTCGCACGGTCGGCCGGGCAGCTGACGATGGGTCGCAAGAAGCGCCGGATTCGTCGTTCGCGTTCACGCGCGATATGGCCCAGACGCCGGCCAGTCCTGCCGTCGTGGAGTTGTCGTTCGCGCGTGGCACGCCTACCGGCATCAACGGCGTGACCATGACGCCGGTGGAGCTGGTCGAAAGCCTGGCGATGATTGCCGGCGAGCATGGCATTGGCCGTTTCGACCGCATCAAGAACCGCGCTGATGGCACCCGGTCGCGCGTGTTGTCTGAAGCACCGGCCGCGGCGGTCTGGCACGATGCCCGCCGCGAGCTCGAGCGGCTCACCGCGTCCGGGCGCCTGAATCGTTTTGCCACGACGGTCGCGGCAGCCTATGCTGGTGTCATCGTCCGCGGCGAGTGGTTCGAGCGCCTGCGGCAGGGCCTCGATGCCTACGTATGGTCCACTCAGGAGCGCGTGACCGGCACTGTTCGTGTGAAACTGTTCAAGGGCAGCAGCCGCATTGTTGGGCGAACCCTGAACCCTGAACCCTGATGTCCCAGCACCTTTGGTCCGGCCGCTTCGACTCGGCTCCCGATCCCGCGGCGTTTGATTTCGGCGTGTCCTTCCCGTTCGATCGCCGTCTGTTCGAAGACGATGTGACCGGGAGCCTGGCGTGGGCGGAAGCGCTGACCAACGCCGGCGTGCTCGACGCCGCCGACGCGACGGCGATTGCGGGTGCGCTGTCGGCCATTCTCGAGCAGGGTCGCCAGGATCCGGCGTGGGTGAACGGCGACGACGAAGACGTCCATAGTTTCGTCGAGCGCCAACTGGTCGCCCGGGTCGGCGACGCCGGCCGCCGCTTGCATACGGGCCGCTCGCGCAACGAGCAGGTGTCGCTGGACCTGCGCCTGTATCTGCGTCGCCGCATTCCGCTGCTGCAGCAAAAACTGCGCGCGACGATCACGGCGTTTGCGGACCAGGCCGAGCGGGCCGGCGATGCGCTGATGCCGTCCTACACGCACATGCGCCGCGCCATGCCGGTGCTGGTGTCGCACTTCCTGTTGAGCCACGCCGCGGCGTTGCGCCGCGATCATCATCGGCTCGAGATCGCGCGCGAGGAAGCCAACGCGCTGCCACTCGGATCCGGCGCGATCGCCGGAACCGGCTACGCCGTTGACACCGCCGCGCTCGCCGTCCGCCTGGGGTTTGCCCGCGTCGTGTCGAACAGCATGGACGCCTCGTCCGATCGCGATTTCGCCGTGAGCTTCCTCCACGCCGTGTCGCTGTCGATGATCCACCTGTCGCGCATCGCCGAAGACTTCATCCTGATGACCGGCGAGGAATTCGGGTTCTTCGAACTGGCCGACTCGTCGGCCACCGGCAGCAGCATGATGCCGCAGAAGAAGAACCCCGACCCGCTCGAACTGGTGCGCGGCAAGGCCGGGCGCGCCATCGGTCATCTGACCGGATTCCTGATCACCATGAAGGGCCTGCCGACCGGCTACAACAAGGATCTGCAGGAAGACAAAGAGCCGCTGTTTGATTCGGAAGACACGCTGGCGGTCTCGCTCGACGCGACGGCGGCCGTGATCGGCAAGCTCGGCCTCCATCCCGAGCGCACGGGGCGCGCGGCGTCGGGCCTGCTGCTGGCCACCGACGTGGCCGACTACCTGGTCTCGCGCGGCATGCCGTTTCGACAGTCACATGAAGTGGTCGGTGCCATGGTCCGCAAGTTGCTGGCCGAGGGCCGCGACTTCGAAGCCCTGTCCTTGCCGGAATGGCGCGAGTCGAGCACCCTGTTTGGCGATGATGTGACGACCCGGGTGACGGCCGCCGCCTCGGTGCGGGCCCGCCGGACCCCCCAGTCGACCCATCCGGCCGCCGTGGCGGCCGCGCTGGGCGATCTGCGCGGCTGGCTTGCCCGGGGCACGGGCCTCTGATATATTCCGAATGCTCTGTGCCTGCGGTCTACCGACCGAACAGGCGCTTCCCGCACTCACACGACCCCGGCCGCCCTCGTATTCGCGGCCAGTGGACCAACGGTTCGAAGCAGTAGAAGACCAGTACCGAGACGGCTTGGCGGGAAGCCGATCGGGTTTTCGGGGGAGTTGCATGCAAGACCGCCGGTATCGGCCCGGCGACGTGACGGACGATTATTGTCCGCGCGAGCGCCGCATTACGGATCATGCCATCGTGGCCATGGTCGATGAGACCATCCAACGCACGCGCTGCGGCAGTTGCCAGGCCGAGCACACATACAAGGAGGCCAAGGTCCCGGCGCCGCGCCGCAAGCCCCAGCCCCCCGCGCTTTTCGCGCAAGTGCTCGATGGCCAGCCGGGCGCGACCCCGCGTCCCCAATCACTGCCACCTCCATCACCTGTTCTCGATGAGGCACCGACCGTGCCGCTGACGACGGCCCCGCCGCTCGTCGACGCTGCACCGGTGGCCGCAGCGCCCGAGGTTGAGGATGATCAGTTGCGGGAGGGTGGCTTCCGGCGATCCCTCATCCGCGCCACCTTTCCCAAGCTCGAAGGCGCCGTACCCACCCCCCGCGCTCTTCCCGAGTTCACCATCCAATCGCTGAACAACCGCGGCCGCAACAACAGTGGCGCGCAGCGTCACGGTGGTGGTGTCGGTGGTGCCGGAGGTGGCGGCAAGTTCCGCGGCCGCCGGCGGGCGGCGGGTGGCGGCAGCCAGGACAACCTGGGACCGATGCGCTTCCGTGAACACGGCAGCGGCCCGGGACAACAAGGTCAGAACCAGGGCCAGAATCAGGGCCAGGGGCAAGGACCTGGGCAGGGCGGCGGGCGCCGGCGTCGTGGTGGGAAAAAGAATCGCTGATGGCAGACTTTACCGACAAGGTTGGCTTGATTGTCGGCGTGGCGAACCACCGTTCGCTCGCCTGGGCCATCGCGCAGGCCACCGCCGGCGCCGGCGCCAAACTCATCCTCACCTACCAGGGCCGCTTCGAAGAACATGTCGGCGAGTTGGCCGCCACGCTCAATCCGCAAGCGACGGTCTTACCCTGCGACGTCACCAGTGACGAACAGATGGCCGCGGTGTTCGCGACGATCGAACAGGAGCACGGCGGGCTGGACTTCCTGGTGCACGGCGCGGCCTTCGCGGCGCGCGAAGAGATCACCGGCGGCTTCCTGAAGACGACGCGAGAGGGCTTCAAGCAGGCGCTCGACATCAGCGCCTACTCGCTGATTGCGCTGACGCGCGGCGCGCAGCCGCTGATGGCCAAGCGTGGTGGCGGCAGCGTGCTGACCCTGACATTTCTCGGCAGCGATCGGGTCTTTCCGAACTACAACGTGATGGGGGTGGCGAAGGCCGCGCTCGAATCGTCGGTGCGCTATCTCGCTGCTGATCTCGGCCCGGAGAATATTCGCGTCAACGCGATTTCCGCGGGTCCGGTCAAGACGCTCGCCGCGGCCGGCATCGGCGGCTTCTCGTCGATCCTTGGTGTGGTGCGCGAAAAGGCGCCCCTGCGCCGGGCGATTGAGACGTCTGAAGTCGGCGACACCGCGGCGTTCCTGTTGGGCAATGCGGGCCGTGGCATCACCGGCGAAGTGATCATGGTCGACGCCGGGTATCACATTATCGGAATGTAGTCCGGGATCCGGGATTCGGGAACGTAGTCACGGCTGTGCCACTCACCACCGTCCCTGTTCGTCGTGTCGACCAAGCCACGCCGCGAACACGGCACCTTCATCTCGAGATTGCTGACGGCGCGTTCCCGTTTGTCGCGGGCCAGGCGGTCATGGTGGGGTTGCACGGCTCTCCCCTGAGGAAGCCCTATTCGATCGCTTCCGCTCCGTGGGAGGTCGCCAAGACCGGCGTCCTCCAACTACTGATTCAGGTCGACGACGGTGGCGCGCTGGATCCCCATCTCGAACTCGCGGCACCTGGTGCGCTGATCGATCTCGACGGTCCATTCGGCGCCTTTGGCCTGCCCGCGCCAGCGGAGCACACGCCGTTGCTGTTGGTCGCGGGAGGAACCGGTATCGCTCCCTTGCGATCGATGCTGATGGACCGCTTGTCGCGGCCGTCGGTTCCGGCCATCGCCCTTGTCTACAGCGCGCGATCGGCGCAAGAGTTTGCCTATCGAGCCGAACTCGACGCCCTGGTTCAGGCCGGGCGCCTCACGGCACAGTTCACCGTGACCCGAAGTGATGCCGATTCGTGGGCGGGACGCCGGGGACGCATCCAGGAAGACCTGCTGCGTCTGGCACTGCCATCTTTGGAGGCACACTGCTTAATTTGCGGACCCCCGCAACTCGTGGAAGATACGCGAGTGCTGCTATGGCGAGCGGGCGTGAGAGAAGCCCGGATACTGAGCGACCATTATTGATCCCGGATCCCGGGTCTCAGAGTACCCCGAACCCCGCCCGCTGGATGTCGAGGTCGGTGATTTCTGCGGCGGGCGCCGGCAGGGGCACGTTCACGGCGGGCCCGCCGTCGGTGCCGGTCGCCGCTGGCTGTAGTTGCCCGCGCTGCTTCCGCTGCGACTTGTCGCGATACATGCGGCTGTCGGCCGTGGCCAGTAGCGCTTCGTAGGTGTCGCCGTCCTGCGGATAGATCGCGGCGCCGATGCTGATGGCGAGCGGCAGGCGGCGGCCCGGGCGGTCTTCGACCAGCAGGTCGTCAATCGTCCGCTGCAATTCCAGACGCTTGCGGTCCGCTTCTTCGGCGCCACAACCAGACAGCACGACGATGAACTCGTCACCGGCGTAGCGAACGCAAATGTCGTACGGCCGGATGCCTGACCGGAGCACGGTCGCGACTTCCCGCAACGCGCGGTCGCCGGCGTGGTGGCCGTGGTTGTCGTTGATGTCCTTGAAGTTGTCGAGGTCCATCACGAGCAGCGCGACTTCGGCCTTCAACCGCTCGGCGCGAGCCAGCTCGCGCGTCAGGTGCATGAACATGAAGCGGGTGTTCGGCAGGCCGGTGAGCGGGTCGGTCAGCGAATCCTCCTGCGTCTGCTCGAAGACCATCGAGTTGTTGATGACGGCCGCGGCCTGCTCGCTCACGCGAGCAAGCAGGCGGCGATGGTCGTCGGTGTAAAAATCGGCTTGGGTCGAGTAGACGGCCAAGGTGCCGATCAAGCGGTCACTGAGCACCAGCGGCGCGACCAGCGCCGACTGCAAACTGGTGGCGACGCCGGTGATACCGGCGGCTTCGAACTCGGCGCTCGGCCGCGCGTTGACCAGCGGCCGGCGGTTGCGGGCCACCCAGCCGGTTAGGCCCTGGCCGGCGCGAACCGACATCGTGCTGATCGCCTCGGCCTCGACGCCGGTGGCGAACCGGCAGCGGAGCGTGTCGGCCTCTTCATCAAACAGGAGCAGCGCGCACGACGAGAACGGCACGAGGTTCGACAGCTTCGACGAGATCAGCGCCATGGTATCGGAGAGGCCCAGGCTGGTGCCCATGGTCTGCGCGATTTCATAGAGCGCATAGATCTCGCGGTGGGCGAGCGCGATGTCTTCGAGCACCGTGCTGCTTTTGGCGGATTCGGGCTGGCAGCCGACGGCCGGTCGGCCGCGTTCGTTGGTCGGTTCCAGCGACCGGCGTCGCGGCGTGGTGGGGTCGCTGGTGCCGACCGCGGCGGCCATCTCGGCTACCATCTTGATGAACGTGGCGACCACCGTGGGGTCGAGGGCGCGACCGGCCTCCTGCTGCATGAGGGCGAGCCCGGCCTCGGTGGTCATGGCCTTGTGATAAGGCCGGTCTGAGGTCAGCGCGTCGAAGTAATCGACCACCGACAGGATGCGCGCCCCCAGCGGAATTTCTTCGGCCTTGAGGCCCTGCGGATACCCCTTGCCGTCCCACCGTTCGTGGTGGCTCAGGATCAGTGGCGCGACCGGATATGGGAACGGCACGGCGCTGATGATCTCGGCGCCGACCTGCGAGTGGACGCGAATCTTCTGAAATTCTTCCTCGGTGAGCGGACCCGGCTTCGAGAGGATGTGTTCGGGTACGGCCAGCTTGCCGATGTCGTGCAGCAGCGCGGCGGTCTTCACGCCCTGGATCTCGGTGTCGGACATGCCGAGGCCGCGGGCGATGCCGGTGGCGTAGACCTGCACGCGCCGGATGTGCGATCCCGACGTCTCATACTTGGCGTCAATCGCGAGCGCCAGCGCTTCGAGGGTCGCCAGGTGCAGGTCCGCCATCTCCTCGACGTGCCGGCGCTCATCGTCGATGCGCCCGAGGTAGACCTTGTAGGCTCGATAGGTCAGGTAGAGCGGGGCCGCGGCCAGCATGGCGAGCGCCACGCCTGTGGTCATCACCGCCCACGTCGCGATGGCGGCGGCGGCGCTGGCGCCGACGAAGTAACTGGGCGCGCTCCACAGCAAGTTCTGGTTCCACTCCGCGACGAACGGCCGTCGCGTGGCCAGCGCCACGGCAATGGCGACCAGGCAGGTGTTCAACACGAAATACATGGTCGCGGCGGCGACGAGGGGCTTGGCCAGGCCGGGCACGTCGTGGGCCAGCGTGCCGGGAACGCCGCCGAGCGCCTCGTAGACGAAGCCGGCCGCCTGCACGGTGATGGCGAGGCACGCCATGCTGAACAACGTGCGGTAGACCGGATTTTTCACCTTCATACGGAAGGTGCACTGGCTCCACGCGGTGATGACCGCGACGATCATCGTTTCGTTCGGGCCGAGCAGCAGCAGGGCCGCGAAGTCGACGGCGGACGAGACCGACATGGTCGAGCCACTCTTGGCGAGCGGCAGGCTGACCTTGAATGCCGAGGTCACGGCCGAGGCTAACAGGAGGGCGGTGAAGAGGTACGGACTGGCGAACGTCGATCTCGGGCCGAGCGACACCACCAGCAGGGCGCCGATGGCAACGGTGGCGCTGATGTAAACCCGGGCTGCGAGCGGCAAGGAGCGCATCTGCGCTTTATCTTCTTATAAACCCCAGACCGCTTTCGCGCGGGTGGGCGAGCGACTTCTTCACAACGTGACGGACTATCCACGATCATAGAGTCACAAAATAACGAGAAATATTTATTTTGGTACAGTCAAGCTCGGCGACCGGTGAAAAACCAATTTTGCCCTTTTTAAATGGTTAATTTGAAGGCACAAGCAGTTCGGTAGCGTCGTCATTGACATTCCTAAATAAGACATTAACGGACATTATAAGCATTCTCGCCGTCGTCCGGCTTTCAACTCCAACCGCGTCGCCGGCCCGCGCCCGCGGCAGGCTCAAGGCCGTATTCGTCGATCTTGCGGTAGAGCGTGCCTCGGCTGATGTCGAGCACCTTGGCGGCTTCGAGCTTGTTCCATGCGGTCGCCTCGAGCACGCGAATGATGTGCGCGCGTTCGGAGTCGCGCAGCGAGGGCAGGCGATTGGACGTCTCATCCGGGCGCGCCATCGCGTGGCCGTGCAAAAACTCGATGTCGGCGGCGCGAATCGATCGACCGGGCGCCGACAGCGCCGCGCGCGAGACGGTGCTTTCGAGCTCGCGGATGTTGCCGGGCCAGTGGTACGACGCCAGTAATTCCTGTGCTTCCGTAGAGAACTGCTTGGCGTCGAGCGGCAGGCCGTTCGCGGCGCAGTAGCGCGCCAGGAAGCGGTTTGCCAGCACCGGAATATCCACCGCGCGTTCGCGCAGCGAGGGTAGCCGGATCGCAAACGCGTTGATGCGGTAGTAGAGGTCCTCGCGGAACCGGCTCTCGCGGACGAACATGTCGAGCGGGCGATTGGTCGCCGAGATCAGGCGGAAGTCGACGTGGACCGACTTATTGCCACCCAGGCGCTCGAACCGGCGCTCCTCGAGCACGCGCAGCAACTTGGCCTGCGCCATCAACGACATGTCGCCGACCTCGTCGAAGAACAAGGTGCCGCCGTTGGCCAGCTCCAGGCGGCCAGGCTTGCGGTCGTGCGCGCCGGTAAAGGCGCCCTTCTCGTAGCCGAAAATCTCCGACTCGAACAGGCTGTCAGGCAGGGCGGCGCAGTTCACGGCCTGGAAGTTCTCGGGCCCGCGCCGCGACAGCTCGTGAATCATGCGCGCCACCACTTCCTTGCCCGAGCCGGTCGGCCCCAGGATCAGGACCGAGATGTCGGACTTGGCGGCGGTGCGGATCCACTCGAAGATGGCCAGCATCTTCTCGTCGCGCCCGATCATCTCGCGGAAGCGCTGCACCGACGGCGAGGCTTCCTCGATACCCAGGTAGGCGCGGCCCGCGAGGAAGACATCGAGCAACTTTGCGATCGGCTCAGCCTCGGGCCGCATCGCGCTGTAAGTGGCAGTGTCACCAGGGTTCTTGCGGACGATGCCGAACTCGACCAGCTCGTGGATGCAGTGGTCGACGTCCTGGCGCATGCGCCCGAAGGTCTGCATGATCGCTTCGTTCTCGAACGACTCCTCGGGGCGAGCCGAGAGGAGCCGCAGGATCCCGGCCCGCAGCGGCGATTGCACCAGGGTCTTGAAGCGCGTTTCGATGTCGGGAGGTTCGGCCCGCTGGCTGCCGCGGCCGGCGCTGTGCCGGCGGGCAGCGAACGTCAGGTCATCCACGCGACACCTCGGCGACCGGTGGCGTCGCGGCGGTCCGGTAGTACTGCGTCTGGTACTGCTCGATCAGTTGCTTCATGCGGACCGCATCGGCCTTGCGGTGCCCATGGCACGCCACTGGCGTGGTGCCGCCGGTCGTTTCGATGAGCACGTTGGAGAACAACAGGTTGGTATCAATGCTGACCGACGCCACATGCGCGACATGGATCGAATGCTCTTTTCGGCCGACCAGTTCCGGGGTGTAGTGGACCACCGCCGTCGGCGTGACCAGGACCTGGGTGGGGAAGAAGCGATTGCCGCTCGACAGGCGGCTGGCCCGGAACACCGCGCCTTCCGCGAACGGCTGGCCCTTCCACCAGAAGAACAAGACTCCGGCAACCACTGTCGCGGCCAGCACACCGCCCAGCGGAATCCAAATGCCCTCATCCACAGCCAGATGCTACTTCAAAGCCCGGCCAGATGGCCCGAAACCATCCCGCGAACCGGCAAATTTTGGAATAGTCTAGAAGCAATGCCGTATCGTTCCGCGAGCGCGCCGAAAGGCGCCAAATCGTTGAGCGCGTCGAAAGGCGCCAAATCGTTTCTCAAGGGCAAGCCGATTCGCTACTACCGCCCGAAGGGGAGCGCGGCCATCGGCACGCTGATCGATGAAGGCTTCCAGGCCTTCAACGCGGCGCGGCTGGGCGAGGCCTGCCGGATCTATGGCGACAAGATGCTCGCCAAGCAAAACAACACCACCATTGCCCTGACGATCGCCGGGGCCCTGACGCCGGCCGGCCTGGGCGGCTGCGTCATCGAGCTGATGGAGCGCGGGCTCGTCGACTTCATCATCAGCACCGGCGCCAACCTGTATCACGACCTGCACTACGCGCTGAACTTCACGCTGCGCCGCGGGTCGCCGTTCGTCGACGACCGGGTGCTCTACGAGGAAGGCGTCATTCGCATCTACGATGTGCTGTTTCCCGCGCAGGTGCTGCTCGATACCGACAGCTTCATCCGCGACTTCCTGGTGTCGAGTGGTCTCGAGGGACCGATGTCCTCCGCCGAACTGCACGAGGCGCTCGGTAAGCACCTGCTGAAGGTGCGGCCCGGCTGCGCCAAGTACTCGGTGGTGGCCTCGGCGGCGAAGTACGGCGTCCCGGTCTACACCTCGTCGCCGGGCGACAGTTCGATCGGCATGAACGTGGCGTACCACGAATTGATCAACCGCAGCACGCTGATGGTCGATCCCAACAAGGACGTCAACGAAGTGTGCGCGATTATCCTCGCCGCCGAGAAGAACGGCTGCGTCATTCTGGGCGGCGGCTCGCCGAAGAACTTCTACCTGCAAGGCCAGCCCACGCTGTGGGAGGTCTACGGCATCCCCAAGGGGGGCAACGACTACTTCATCCAGATCACCACCGACTCGGTGGTGTGGGGCGGATTGTCCGGCGCCACACCCGCCGAAGCCGTGAGCTGGGGCAAGGTCAATCCGAGCGTGTTGCCCGACACCGCCGTCGTCTACGCCGATTCGACCATCGCCTTTCCGCTGTTCTGCGAGTATGCCGTCGGCCACAAGAACGGCCGCCGCAAGCGCAAGGGCCTGCTGGCGCAGCGGCAGACGCTGGTCGACGAACTCGAGCGCGAGGCGCGCAAGCAGATCAAGAAACGTGGGAAGGGTCACGCCTGACCCTGGTGTATGCCGATGCCAACCTGCCAGCGGGCGTGGTCCGCCACATGCGGGAGCAACTGCATTGGGATGTTCTGTTCGTGATGGATTATCCCGACTTGCGTCGTGCCCGCGATGCCGAGCACTACAAACTCGCGCGCCAGTTGCGCCGCACACTGGTCACCCTGGACCGCGACTATCTGGACGACCGCCACTTTCCACCGGCCGACGGTAGCGGCGTGCTGGTGATGGCCGCATCGGACGAGGCCGGCCTGGTGTCGCTGCTGACGCGCCTCGACCAGGAGTTGTTCTCGAGCGCGCCGTTGCCGCTGGACGGTCGCAAACTGCACGCCCACCCTGCTCGCCTCCTTGGGCGAGCTGATTGGCAACCCGACCATGGCTGAACTGACGCTCGGTGTCGATTGCTCGGATGCGGTCACCCGCGCCGTCGTCGTTAATGGCAGCGGGCAGTTGCTGTCGCGCGAACAGCTGCCGCCAGCCCCCGGCAACATTGCCGATGCCATTGCTGACACTGCGCGCAAGGCGATTGCCGGTGCCGGCGGCAAGGTGTCAGCCCTCGCAGTCGCCGACAACGTCGGTGGCGACCTGTCGCGCATTACCGCGGACGATATGTTCGAGGCGGCGCGGGTGGGAGACGGCGTGTGCATCTCGGTGGTTCGCGACACCGCGAACTACGTCGGCATGGCCGTGGCCATCGGCGCCGCGCGTTCGGTCGCGCGTCCCTCCGCATGATGGTCCTGGCCGGCGCCGACCTGGTGCTGCCGACTGGCCTCGTGTCGCGAGGCACGCTGATCGTCCGCGACGGTCGCATCGAAGCGATCGAGACGCGTCACATCGATGGCCCCTCCGGTGCCACCCGGATCGACTGCTCGGGCCAGGTCATCGTGCCCGGCTTCATCGACGTTCACGTCCACGGCGTCGAGGGCATTGACATGCTCGACGGCGGCAGCGCCGTCGCCGAGATCGCGCGCCGGTTGCCGAAGTTTGGGGTCACGGGTTTCTGTCCGACCTCGGTCGCCTGCGACCCCGCCACTCTCAGTGAACTGCTGACCCGCGTGACCGCGGCGCAGTCGACGCCGGCACCACGATCGGCGCGCGTGCTGCCGGCGCACCTGGAAAGCAACTTCATCAATCCCGCGTGGAATGGCGCACAGCCGCGCCGTTGCCTGCGCCTTCCGACGCCAGGCCGCGAGCCGTCCGAAGGAGACTTCAGTGCCGGCGAGATCCTCGCTGTGATTGCGCGACATGGTGCGGCGACCGGCATCATCACGCTCGCGCCGGAACTGCCGGGCGGCATGGATTTGGTGCGTCGCTTCGTGGCCGCTGGTCATCGCGTCTCGCTCGGACACACCGGCGCCACCTACGATGAAGCCCGCGCGGCCATTGCGGCCGGCGTGCATCACGCCACGCACCTGTTCAACCGGATGTCGTCACTGACGTCGCGCTCGCCCGGCGTGGTGGGTGCCGTGCTCGAATCTGACGCGGTCGCAGCGGAGATCATCTGCGATGGCTATCACGTGCATCCGGCGCTCATGTCGCTGGCGATTCGCATGAAGACCGCCCGCCGCATGATGGCGATTACCGATGGCACGGCTGGATCGGGGTTGCCGGTTGGCTCGCGGACGCGGTTGGGCGGTCAGGAGATCATCGTCACCGAGCGCACGGCCGAACTGGCTGACGGCACCCTGGCCGGCAGCATTCTCACGATGGATGCGGCGTTCAGGACCCTGGTCCAACGCGTCGGGGTGTCCCTGATCGACGCGGCCCAGATGTGTTCGACCACCCCGGCCTCGGAACTGGGGTTGGCCGGCGTCGGGGCGATTGTTCCCGGTATGACGGCCGACCTGGTCGTCCTTGGGCCAGGTCTGGCCGTCCGGCAGACCTATCTGGCCGGCCGTCCGGCATTGGAGTACTAACCATGACCGGCTCGGCAAGCAGCAGAGGAGCGACTTATGACAGTGACGACGCGACCCATCGGTATTTATCACGAGCACCAGGACTAGTTTCGTCCGCTGTTCGCGGAGCTCGATCGCCGCGGCGTGAACTACGAGCGCATTGATGCGCGGCGGCACACCTACGATGCCGGCGGCAGACGGCCTGCGCTTCCCGGTGGTCGTGAAAGCCAACATCGGCTACATCACGCGGGTCGAGGTGTTGGACGGGAAGTTCCTCTACGCCATCAACGTCCACACCACCGGCGACACCTTCAACCTGTGCCCGGCGGACATCTGCCAGTCGAGCGACGGTGTGGAGCTCAGTCGCGGCGCCTGCCCGGCCGACTGGCTCGAGCGCGAGCAGCGGGGAGTGGCGTCACCACCGATCACGGTGCCATCCGGTATCGTCGAAGGCGCGACGCGCTGGTAGAGCTAGCGCGGTGACGGGTGGTCATAGACGCTGGGATCCGCGACACCGGCGGCCGCGAAGGCATCACGCCGCTCGCGGCACTTGCTGCACAACCCGCAGTGCATCGGCGGCGCGCCCGCCGCACCCGCCGATGGATTCATGCACGACAGCGTGAGTTCCAGCGGCACGCCCAGTTCGGCACCGCGCTGGATCACCTCGGCCTTCTGCCACTCCAGAAACGGCGTGGCGATCTCGATGGTGTGACCGAGGCCGAGCGACAGGGCGGTGGCCATGGCCGAGAAGAATTCCGGCCGCGCATCAGGAAACGGATTTCCCGCCAACGGCCCAAGGGCGATGCGATGCGCCTGGCTCTGCGTGGCGAGCACGGCTGCCGTGGTCAGCAGTACCAGGTTTCGTCCCGCCAGGTAGACGTCCTGGTCGGGGGTGTCGTAGGCGGGTGGCACACCGCGAATCGCCCAGTGGGTGGGTGGGTAGACGTCACGCATGGTGAACGCGACGCGCGCGAGCGGCAGCACCCGGCCGCCAAACGCCGGCGCCGAGAGCAGGCGATCGACCATGGCGAGTTCGCCGGCCTCCCACGCCAGGCCGACACTGACGTAGACCGGTTGTACGGTGGCATGTTGTGCTTCGTGCGCGACCAGCACCGCGCTATCGAGCCCGCCTGAAAGTAGGACCAGCGTGTTCATGCAGTTATGATCAACGGCTGGTGATCATAGCCTTTGATTTGGACGGCACGCTGGTCGACTCGGCGCGTGACCTCGGCGAAGCCGCGAGTGAGCTGGTGCAGAGTTACGGCGCGCCGCCGCTGTCGGTGGCGCAGGTGGTGACCATGGTCGGCGACGGCGCGCCGGTACTGGTGGGCCGCGCCTTGGAGCAGTCGGGGCTCGACCCCGCGACGCCCGGTGCGCTCAAGCGCTTCCTGAAGATCTACGACCGGCGGCTGATGGATCATACGGTCGCATACCCGGGCATTCACGAAGAGCTGGGGCGGGCCATGCCCCGAGGTCCACTGGCGGTGCTGACCAACAAGCCGCTGGGACCGGCGATTGGCTTGCTTGAAGCGCTTGGGCTGCGCGGTTTCTTCACCCGCGTGATTGGCGGCGATGGGGAGTACGGCCGCAAGCCGGATCCCGGTGGTCTGCAGGCGCTACGGGCACTGGCGCCTGGCGGTCAGATGGTCTTGATCGGCGACTCGCCGGCCGATGCGCAGGCCGCCGAGGCCGCCTCCTGTCCGTTCGTGTTGGCCCGCTACGGCTTCGGCGCCGTGAAGTTTGGCCAGGCGCCACCGGCAACGCCGTATGTCGTCGACCATCCTCGCGACCTGGCCGCGGTGCTCGACGAGATCCGGTGAGGGACCACCTGATCCTGAGCGCTACGAGCCGGCGCGCGTGGCCCAGCGCAGCTTCGCCGATGCGGCGCGTGGGTTGGCGCGCGTTTCTTCCATTGAGGAACGGATCACCTCATCGGCTTTGGCGGAGTAAACACCTGCCCGGTGGCCCGCCTGAAACGCCTTCTTGACGCGCCGATCCTCACCGGAGTGGAACGTGAGGATCACGACACGGCCCCCGGGTGAGAGGCACTGCGGCAACGATCGCAGCAGGCTCTCGAGGGCGGAGAATTCGTCGTTCACCGCGATGCGCAGCGCTTGCAGCGTCCGGCGGACGGACATCGTAACGTCGTCCTTCGCCAAGTCCGGACGGGCCTGGTGGAGCCCGAGCCGCACCACGTGTTCCAGCAGCGTGGTCGTCGCAATGGGCTGCTGCTTCAGAACAGCGGCGATGATACCGGCGTGGGGCTCGTCGGCGTTCTCGTCGAGCAGCTCCGCCAGCGCCGCTTCGCCGACCCGCGTCAGCAACTGCGACCCTGACTCCCCGCGCGAGGGGTTCATCCGCAGGTCGAGCGGGCCGCCGCCCTTGTAGCTGAAGCCGCGGTCGGGGTTGTCGAGTTGCATCGACGACACGCCAAGGTCGGCAAGAACCAGATCCGCGGCCGCGAGACCCGCCGCGGCGAGCACCTGCGGCAGGCCGGCGAAGTTCGAGCGGTGCGCCACGAAGGCTTGGGGGCCATAGCCGGCCGCACGCAGGCGGGCTTCGGTGCGCGGCAATTCGATCGGGTCGACGTCGAGTCCGAGCAGACGTCCGCCGGGCAGCACCCTGTCCAGGATCGCGTGCGCATGACCGCCGCCGCCGAGCGTGCAGTCCACCGCGACGTCGCCGGGCTTGGGCCGCAAGCAGCGGAGCACTTCCTCCACCATGATCGGCCGATGCGAGCCCGCTGGGGTCTTACCGGCAGCGAGGACTTTCTGAACGTCCGCTGCATAGCGATCGGGGTTCAGTTCCTTGTACTTCTCACAAAACGCGCGCGGATGCCGGCCGGCGTATCGCGGGCGCCGGCTGTGCGCCGGCGGCGCGTCAGGTGGTTGCTCCATGGCCGTCACTTGGTATTGTCGAGGTCCTGGCGTCGACCTTATCCGGTCACGAGCAGCTTCGACGCGGCGCGGGCGCCGATGGTCATGAGCGCGTTGTTCGCGCCTTTCAGTCGCACGCTGTCGGACACGTCATCGCGCGCTTCCACTTCAATCGTCTGCCCTGGCTTCAGGTTGTGACTTTCGATGAAGCGCAGGAACGCCGCATCCTGATCGGTGACACGCGCCACCGTGACGGGCGTGTGGAGCGGGCAGGTCAACAAGCTCTCGAGCGTGCGATGGGGAAGCTGGCCGTCGGCCGTCGGGATGGGATCGCCGTGCGGATCGACTTCGGGTTGGCCGAGCATCTCGTCGATGCGTTCGATCAAGCGGTCCGACACCACGTGCTCCATCTGCTCCGCATCGTCGTGGACCTCATCCCATTTCATACCGACCACCTGGACGAGGAACAACTCGATGAGGCGATGCCGCCGCAGCACGCGCGCCGCCAGCTTCTGGCCGGCGGCGGTCAGGCGCACGCCGTTGTAGGGCTCGTAGACGACGAGGCCCGATTCGCTGAGGGCCTTGACCATGGTGGTGGCCGTGCCGGGAGCAATGCCCAGCGCGCCCGCCAACTGACCCATCGGGACGAGCTGCTCGCCGCCCGTCAAGTGGGTCTCACCGACGTAGATCGCTTTCAGGTAATTTTCGACGGTGCTCGACGGAAGCATTGATTTTTCAGCATGTTACCAAACTTGTCGCGGTCGCCAAATTGACTTTTCGTCGACTGGTGTGATTTAATTTTGATTACTCAAAATTGACAACCATCTTACTGGCATTTCTTGCTGTCGCCTTTGTCGTGCTGGTGCCGTCACACGGCGTGCTGGCCCAGTTCAGAAAGTATCGCGTCACCCAGGCGCGCGAACGCACCGAGAACGCTCTCAAACACCTGCTGCGACAAGCCACCGATGGCCACGTCGCGTCGTTCACCTCGCTGCAGGGCGTTCTTCGCATGAGCGATCGGCAGTTGATGGGCCTCACCCAGCGCCTCGAGCGCGAGGGCCTGGTGCGATCAGAGGGCACTCAGTTCCAGCTCACGCCCGAGGGCGAGCGGGTCGCACTGCACGTGCTGCGTGCTCACCGGCTGTGGGAGCTGTACCTGGCGGACGAACTGGGTGTGCCGATCGGTCGCGTGCACGAACAGGCCGAGCGCGCCGAACACGGGCTCACCAAAGAGCAGCTCGATCGGCTGTCGGCCTCGATGGGTCACCCCGAACTGGATCCCCACGGCGATCCGATTCCGACGGGCGACGGGTCCATTCCCGAGTCGCCGGGGACACCGCTCGGGGCCTGGCCGCCGTCCACACCCGGGCGCATCGTCCACCTTGAAGACGAGCCGCCGCTGGCGTATGCGCAGCTGTCGGCCGCCGGCCTTCGTCTCGGCCAGGTCATACGGGTAATCGAACGGACCCCAACGCGCGTGGTCCTCACCGATGGCGAGAACGAATTCCGGCTCGCGCCGATGGTGGCTGCCAACGTCCATGTCGCCGCGGTGACGACCGAGACCGCGCCGGCGGCGTGGCCCGACAGCGTCATCGCGCTGACGCGGTTGCGGTCAGGCGAGTCAGCCGAGGTCGTCGCCCTCGACCCGTCGTTCCGCGGCTTTGCACGCCGGCGACTGCTCGACCTGGGGTTCACGCCCGGGGCGCGCATTCGCAGCGATCTCGCGACCTTGGCCGGCGATCCGCGCGCCTACCGGCTGCGCGGGACGACCATTGCGCTGCGGCGCGAACAGTCGGACCGGGTCCTGGTCAAACGTCTGGCGTGATGAAGGACCACGCCCGCACATGAGCGTCGAGCACAATTGCGAAACCTGCCCGGTGCACGCCGAGATGGCGCCCCTGGGCGCCACCGTCGAGGCCTTCGATCGGGTCGTCGCGCTGGCCGGCAATCCCAATACCGGCAAGTCGACGCTGTTCAACTCGCTGACCGGCTTGCGCCAGCACACCGGCAACTGGCCCGGCAAGACCGTGACGCGCGCCGAGGGCGCCTTTCAGTTCGCCGGCCTGCGCTACAAGCTGGTTGACCTGCCCGGCACCTACTCGTTGTTGTCGACCTCCGATGACGAGGAGGTGGCGAGGAATTTCCTGTTGTTCGGACGTCCCGACTGCACCGTGGTGGTGGTCGATGCGAGTGCGCTTGAGCGCAACCTCTATCTTGTCCTCCAGGTGCTCGAGATCACCGACCGCGTGGTCGTGGCCGTCAACCTGATGGACGAAGCGAAACGGCGCGGCATCACGGTGGATACCCGCAGTCTGTCTCGAGACTTGGGCGTCCCGGCGATTCCGATCGTGGCGCGCACCGGCGACAACATGATGGCGTTGGTCGGGGAAGTGGCCGCGGTCGCCGCCGGCGAGACGGTGACCCAGCCGCTGCGGTCAAAGGGCACGCCGGCCTTCGAGCACGCCGTCACTACGCTGGTGCCGATGATCGAGGCGGCAGCGCCGGGCATACCGAACGCGCGGTGGATTGCCATTCGCCTGCTTGATGGCGACGTGCCGGTCGAAGAAGCACTCGCGAGCGGCCGGCTGGCCGAACTGGTGGCGCGCCAGCAGGCACCCGATGCGCGGTTCAGCCGCAAGATCGCGCTGCAGGGGGCGCAGTGAGCGCGCCGATCGCCACGACCCCCAGCGACATCGTGCGCGAAGCGGCGGCGCTGCGCCGCTCGCTCGACGCCGGCTTCCGCGAGGAGGTCGTAACCTCCCTCTACGGCGAAGTGGAACGCCTCACGCGCCGGGCGGTGCAGGACTCCGGCTCGGGGCCACTCGAACTCGATCAGCGCATCGATCGCATCGTCACGTCGCGGCTGCTCGGGTTGCCGCTGATGCTGGTGATCCTGGCAGTGATCTTCTGGCTCACGATTGTCGGCGCGAATGTGCCGTCGCAGATGCTGGCGAGCGCCTTCTTCTGGTTCGAGGATTTGGCGGCTGGTTGGTTCACGCAGCTCGGCGTGCCGTGGTGGATCACCGGCTTCGTCTGGCACGGCGTCTATCGCGGCCTGGCATGGGTGATCAGCGTGATGCTGCCGCCGATGGCGATCTTTTTCCCGCTGTTCACCATTCTCGAGGATCTCGGCTACCTGCCGCGCGTCGCCTTCAACCTCGACTACCTCTTCAAGCGGGCGGGCGCACACGGCAAGCAGGCGTTGTCGATGGCGATGGGCTTCGGCTGCAATGCCGCCGGCGTGATTGCCACCCGCGTGATCGACTCGCCGCGCGAGCGTCTGGTCGCGATCCTGACCAACAACTTTGTGCCCTGCAACGGCCGCTTCCCGACCTTGATCATGCTGGCCACGGTGTTCGTGGCCGCGTCGTTCCCACCGGCGGTGGCGTCGCTCGTCGCCGCCGGCTCGGTGGTGGCGATTGTGCTGGTCGGCGTGCTGTTCACGCTGGTTGTGTCGTGGGTGCTGTCACGCACGGTGCTGCGGGGCGAAGCCTCGGCCTTCACCCTCGAATTGCCGCCCTACCGGCGGCCGGCGATGGCTCGTATTCTCTACACCTCGCTGATCGACCGCACGCTGTTCGTGCTGTGGCGCGCCATGGTCACCGCCGCACCGGCCGGCGCGGTGATCTGGCTGCTGGCCAACATCTCGCCGGGCGGCGTCAGCCTCGCCACCCGCACCGCCACGTTTCTCGATCCGCTCGGCTGGGCCATGGGCCTCGACGGGGTGATCCTGCTGGCCTACATCATCGCCATTCCCGCCAACGAGATCGTCGTGCCGACCATGCTCATGGTCTACATGACCCAGGGCCGAATGCTCGAGATCGAATCGATGGACGCCCTGCGCACGCTGCTGGTCGACCAGCATGGCTGGACGCTGTTGACGGCCGTCAACCTGATGCTGTTCTCGCTGTTGCACAACCCGTGCGCCACCACCATCATCACCATCTACAAGGAAACGCTCAGCGTGCGGTGGACCACGATCGGCGCGTTGATGCCGCTCGCGCTGGGGTTCATCGTCACCATGTTGACGGCCGCCATGGCCCGCGCGTGGTTCGGCTTCTAGCGCGACGCCGGCCAGATGACGCTGCGAACCGCGTTCGACAGTCCCGACCGCAAGCGCGCTCACGTGCGGGCGCTGTTCGCCACCATTGCCGATCGCTACGACCTGATTACCGCCGTGCTGTCCTACGGACAGGATGCGCACTGGAAGCGAACGCTGATCAGCATGGCGCAGGTGCAGCCTGGCGAGCGCGCGTTGGACCTGGCGTGCGGCACCGGCGACCTCGCCTTTGCTGCCGCCCGCAAGGGTGCGCGGGTGGTGGGACTCGACCTCACCCATCGCATGCTGCAACTCGCCCACCTTCGCCAAGGCTACGGCGGGCAAGCTCCCGTCGGCTTCATCACCGGTGATATGACGGACCTGCCGCTGCGGTCCGCGTCGTTTGATCTCGTGACAACGGGATATGGGCTGCGCAATGTGCCGGACCTCAACCTCGCCATCGACGAGATCGCCCGGGTGTTGCGGCCGGGCGGGCGGCTGCTGTCGCTTGATTTCAATCGCCCCGAGTCGGCGTGGCTCCGATCGATCTACCTGTCGTATCTCACGGTGGTGGGCGCGACCCTCGGTTGGCTGCTACACCGTGATCCCGATACCTACCGCTACATTCCGGCCTCCATCCGTCGCTATCCCGGCGCGGCCGGTGTCGCGTCGCTCTTGACCGGGCGCGGCTTCACCGGCGTGCGCGTGGTGCCGCTGCTGTTCGGCCTCATGACCCTGCATCTGGCACAACGGTCCCGCTAACGTCCCTCTGGTCCTAGTCGATGAAATAGGGGATGGCGCGCACGACGTGTGCACTGCCGGGCAGCTTGCGGCACCCTGGCACGGTGGCACCCTTGGCACCAATCCTTTGGCACCAGAGGCACCCGCGGCACTTTATTTTGTCGCACTAGCCGATTCACTCCTCTTTGCGCTGGTCGGGCTCGAGCACTTGGGCGTGGTGGATACGCGCGAAGCGTTCCGCGAGTCGCCTGATCGCGATCGCCTGCTGGCCGGCCTCAAGCGCGAGGGCATCGACACCAGCGTCGTCGAACGGCTGGCCTAGCCGGGCCCTGCGCGCGGCAGCCGCGCGTGGGTGGCTAGAGCAGCCAGGGCCGCAGTTCTTCCAGCAGCATCTCGATCACATCCTCTTCGGCCAGCTGCACGAGTGAGTTACTGCCCTTGATGCAGCGATCCGACCGGACGATACGGCTACCGCGCACGCGGGTGATGGTGACGAGCGGCTGCGGCGGATCCGCGGTCGTGTCGAGTTCCATCTCAATACAATCATCGCGCTGTCGTTCCGACTGCAGGCGTACGCCGCCCGCGGGTGTCATCACCTCGAAATGCAGGCCTTCAGATTTGAGGATGTTCGCGAACATCTTGAACACCGGGATGGCCGCGTCTTCGAGGAAGCCGTCGTAGGCCTTGGTGGCCTCGGTGACCCGGCCGCGGCGTTCCGCCTGCTCCCGTCGCGCCTGCTCGATGGCAGTCTTAACCCGCTTCCGTACGACAGCAACATCAGCCATTGCTCTGATCTTACTCGGGGATCGGGGATCGGGGATCCGGGATCCGGGAGCGAGGTCAGATCACCCGCGTCTCACGAAGCTGGCTAATGTCGCCAGGCGAGTAGCCCAGCTCGGCCAGCACGGCGTCGGTGTGCTGCCCCAGCACCGGCGGCGGGGTTCGCAAGGTGGCGGGGGTTGCCGACAGCTTGATCGGTGCGCCGATCACCCGCGTCGCGCCGACGGTCGGGTGCATCATGGTCTGCACCATCTCGCGGGCGGCCAGTTGTGGGTCGTTCAACATTTGCCCAATGTCGCGGACCTCGCCGTTGGCCACACCGGCGGCATTCAGGCGGGCAATCCACTCGGCATTCGTCGCCGTGCGGAAGACGCGATCGATCGGCGGCCGCATTTCGTCGTAGTTCGCCATCCGGTCCCGGTTGGTGGCAAAGCGCGGATTGGCGGCCAGCTCGGGCAGGCCCGCGGCCGGGCAGAAGCGTTTCCAGATCTCGTCGTTGCCGACCGCAATCACGATCTCACCGTCGGCCGTCGTGAACGTTTCATAGGGCGCAATGGTCGCGTGGCGGTTGCCTTGGCGTTGCGGCGTCTGGCCGGTGGCGAACCAGTTGGCCGCTTGATAGGTGAGCAGGGCGGCGGTAGTATCGAGCATCCCGATGTCGACGCGCTGGCCCTCGCCCGAGCGCTCGCGCGCCAGCAGCGCCGCCGTGATCCCTTGGGCGCAGTAGAGCCCCGAGACCATGTCGGTAATCGCCACGCCCAGCCGATAGCCGGGCCGGTCGGTGTCGCCGGTGACGCTCATCAGCCCGCCTTCGGCCTGCATCACCGCGTCGTAACCCGCTTCGTTCTTGCGCGGACCGGTCTGGCCGTAGCCGGCAATCGAGGCGTAGACCAGTCGCGGGAACTGCTGGTGGACGGCGTCCCATCCAAAGCCCGCGCGCTCGAGCGTGCCGGGCCGGAAGTTCTCGACCAGCACGTCAGCCTTGGCGATCAACTCCGCGAGCACCGTGCGGCCGGCCGCCGGCTTGTAGTCGAGCGTGACGCTTTCCTTGTTGCGGTTGATGCTCAGGAAATACGCGCTCTCGTCGCCGAGAAACGGCGGGCCCCACGCCCGCGTGTCATCGCCCTTGCCGGGCTGCTCAACCTTGATGATGCGGGCGCCGAGGTCGCCGAGCACCATGGTGCAGTACGGGCCCGACAGCACCCGCGTGAGATCCAGAACGGTAAAGCCTGCGAGAGGTCCGGGCATGTCGCTCCACTAAAAGTCACGAAGTCGTTGAGAGATGCGCGCGAGATCGCTCAGCAGCGCATAGGCGGTTTGCGTGAGGCTGCCGGTCCGTTGGACGATGCCGACCTCGCCGAGCAGGTCGGTATGGAGGTAGAGCGCGTTCTCGAGACCCACCAGGTTCGCCAGCGGATCGTGGTGATCGAGCTCCTCGGGTTCGACCACGGCGCGGACCTTGCCGCCGTGGCGCGTCGCCGAGGCGACCAGCCGGATGCGGCGATTGCGCGCAATCGCATCGCGCACGTCGAGGCCGGTGACCTCGCGGATCCCCGTCCGCGCGACGTGATGCGGCGTCATGGCGCTGCCCATCAACACGTTGACCAACGCCGCGGTCTTGGCCGCGGCGTCCCAGCCGTCGAGATCGAGTGTCGGGTCGGCCTCGGCGATGCCGCGGGCCTGCATTTCGGCCAGGGCCATATCGAATTCCTGGCCGCGCTCGAGCTCCGACAGGATGAAGTTGCAGGTGCTGTTGATCACGCCGCGGAAGCCGTCGATGGTAATCGCCGGCATGGTCTCGCGCACCAGGTTGAAGACCGGCACGCCGTCCATCACCGCGCCCTCGAAAAAGAAAATGCGGTCCACCGATTCAGCGAGCGCCTCAAGCTCGTGATATGCGAACGCCACCGGCCCCTTGTTGGCGGTGACGACGTGAGCCTGGCCTTCGAGCGCCGCGCGAACGTGCGACACGGCCGGCTCGCCGCGGTCGATGTCGAGCACGGTGGTCTCGAGACACACCAGCCGTCCTTCGGCGGCCTCGTCGGCCGCGGCCTCGGCGACCTGGCGGATGACGTCGATGCCGCTGCGCTCGTGCGGCGTCGGGTCGAGCCGATCCAGTGACTGGCGGCCCTCGACCGTGGAGATGGCGCGCGTGACATCGATGCCGGCCATGTCGATCACCGAGCCGTGGTGCTTGGTCGAGATGGCGACCACCTGCCAGGTGAAGTCGAGGCGATCGGCCGATTCCTCCAGCAAGCGCAGCAAGCGCCGTGCGACGTTGCCGAATCCGATCAAGACCAGCGTCAGCTCGGGCTGGCTCATGCGAACGACGGCGCGCGTGGCGGGGTGGCGCCGGCCGGCACTGACGCGAGCACCTCGCGCAATCGATCGAGGCCGGTGCGGTTGTACGCCGGGGGTTCGCCAAAGCCGAGGCGAAGGTAGCCGTCCATCCCGAAGTGATCGCCCGGCACGATCAGCACGCTCTGCTCCTCGCGGACGCGATGCGCGAGTGCGGTGGAGTTAATGGCGTGTCCGTAGCGGACGTAGACGATGGCACCGGCTTCGGGGGCGATCCACTCGAAGCCGCCGGCCGCCCGCAGCCAGTCTTCGATCAGCGGCAGGTTGGTCCGCAGGATCGTGCGCGTGCGCTCAAGCAACCGCTCGCGGCGCGCCGGCCCGAGCGCCACGCGCGCCAGGCGATCGCTCAGCGCGCCCGGGGCGATGGTCACGTAGTCGTGGTACGACCAGAAGGCGGCGACCAACGGCGGCGGCGCGACGATCCAGCCGAGGCGCAGCCCCGGCAGCCCGTACGCCTTCGACAGTCCGCTCGTGATGATCGCGCGCTCGGACCGCCCCCACATGGATGCCGTTTCCTGTCCGTCGATTTCGGCGCCGCGATACACCTCGTCCGACAGGATCCACGCACCGTGGCGATCGGCGATGCGGGCAATGCCGTCGAGGTCGCTGGCGGTCAGCCGCGCGCCGGTCGGGTTATTCGGGTTGCAGATCACAATCATCCGCGTCCGGGCGTTGACCAGCGCCTCAAGCGCCGCCAGATCGACCCGCCAGCGACCCGCGGCGCGGTCCTCCACAAAGACCCAGTCACGAACGGTGGCGCCAAACGCTCGCGCCAGGCCCCAGGTCTGCATGTAGTTGGGGACCAGCATCACCACCTCGTCGCCCGGCTCGATCAGCCGGAAGGTGGTGATGAAGTTGGCTTCGGACCCGCCGTTGGTGACCTCAATGTGGTCGATCCCGGCGCCTGGATACAGGGCGGCAATGGCCGTCCGCAACTCGATGGTGCCATTGGACTGGGAGTAGGCGAGCGGCTGGTCCAGCAGGCCGTCCAGCCCACCGGCGTCCTCAATCAGCTCCCTGGGCGTCAGCGGCCGCACGCCGCTTTCCGCCAGGTTGAACTCCACCAGGTTCTCGAAAGTGGACTGCATTCGTTCCATGTCGAATTGTTCGAGCCGCATGCTCGGCAGTTTATACTTTCTGGTCACGGATGCGCGACGACCCCATCCCGCGCTTTGTTCGCATCTCGTCAGGCGAGTTTGTCATGGGCTCCGATGAGGGCGCTGAGGACGAACGCCCGTCCCATCCCGTTCATGTGGATGCGTTTTACGCATCCATTCACCCGATCACGGTCGAGCAGTACGGCGAGTTCGCCAAAGAAGCCGGTTATGGCGTGCCGGCTATTCGCGACCTGCCACTGGTTGTCACGCCCGCGCAGGAGCCATCGTTTCGCGAACTGGCAACGCCGTACGTGTGGCGGGGCGGCGAGATGCCCCGCGAACGGGCACGCCATCCCGTCACGCTGGTTACCCATGCCGATGCCACCGCGTATTGCCGCTGGCTGAGTGGGCGTGTCGGCCGCCTCGTGCGCCTGCCCACCGAGGCCGAATGGGAGTGCGCCGCCCGCGGCGGGCGCAGCGGCACGCGCTACCCGTGGGGTGACGCTGTCGATAGGTCGCGCGCCAACTTTCTGCCCGACCCGGCGCTCAAGCGGCATCGCGGCACGCGGCCGGTCGGCTGCTATCCACCCAACGAGCTGCAGCTCTACGACATGGCCGGCAACGTCTGGCAGTGGGTGGCCGATTGGTATCGGGCTGATGCCTATCGCAACGGCGAGAATCGCAATCCGCGTGGTCCGAGCAGCGGCTCGCTGCGGGTGGTGCGCGGCGGCTCGTGGGTCACCCACGACGTCGATCAGTTGCGCTGTGCGCATCGCCATAAGGTGCCGCCCGACACCTACGCCTACAGCATCGGCTTTCGCGTCGTCTATTCGGATGACGGGTCTAGCTAGGGTGCCAACGATGCCACCGTTGGCAATTTCCACCACCACAGCGAGCAGCAGTATCTCGATCATCGACCTGGTCGGCGACACGCCGCTCGTCCGGCTGCGACGCGTCGGCATCTCAAGCGGCGCCAATCTCGTCGGCGCGCTGAAGATCGCGCGGCCCGGCTCGGTGATGGTCGTGGTGTTCTGCGATGGCGGCGAGCGGTACTGGTCGGAGCGCTTCTGGGAGAATCCCCCGGAAGGCGCCTCAGTAGGTGGGACGAACTGATGGCCGGCATCAAGCTGCCGCCGGCGGTTGACGCCGCCATTCGCGCGCACGGCCGCGAGACCTTTCCGCATGAATGCTGCGGCGCGCTGCTGGGGCGCGACGGCGTCGTGCACGACGCGCATGCGCTGGCCAACACCACCGAAGAAGGCCCGCGCCGCCGCTTCCTGGTGAGGCCCGACGACTATCGTCTCGCCGAGAAGCGCGCCGGCGAAACCGGCCTTGAGTTGCTCGGTTTCTATCACTCGCACCCCGACCACCCGGCCCGGCCATCGCAGTACGACCTCGATCACGCGTGGCCGTCGTTTTCGTATGTCATCGTCTCGATCATGGCGGGTGAGGATACACTCCTCACGTCGTGGCGGCTCAAGGAAGACCGCTCGGCCTTCGATGAAGAACCTGTAGGGACAACCGAATGATCAAGATCCTGATTCCGACGCCGCTGCGGCCGTTCACCGACAAGCTCGACACCGTGGAGGTCAGCGGCGCGACGGTCGGGGACTTGCTGCAGGACCTGACCATCCAGTACCCCGGTCTGAAGCAGCACTTGTATGCCGCCGACGGCAAGCTGCGCAGCTTCGTCAACGTCTACGTCAATGACGATGACATCCGCTACCTGCAGAAGAACGAGACCCCCGTGAAGGACGGCGACACGCTCAGCATCATCCCGTCGGTGGCCGGTGGCAGCCCGGCCCTGACCGAGGCACTGCCTGAGCTCTCGGGCGATGAGATCAAGCGCTACAGCCGCCACCTGATCATGCCGGAGGTTGGCGTTGAGGGTCAGCGCCAGCTGAAGGCCGCGAAGGTGCTGTGCATCGGCGCCGGTGGCCTCGGTTCGCCTGCGGCGATGTACCTGGCCGCCGCCGGCGTCGGCACCATCGGCATCGTCGACTTCGACGTCGTTGACTTCAGCAACCTGCAGCGGCAGTTGCTGCACGGCACGCCTGATGTCGGCCGGCCAAAGCTCGACTCGGCCAGAGACCGCCTGAACGCGCTCAACCCCAACGTGCACATCGAGACCTACGACGCGGCGCTCAGTTCCGAGAATGCGATGCAGTTGTTCGCGCCGTACGACGTGATTCTGGACGGCACCGATAATTTCCCGACGCGGTATTTGGTGAACGACGCCTGCGTGCTCAGCGGCAAGCCGAACGCGTATGGCAGCATCTTCCGTTTCGAGGGGCAGGCCTCGGTGTTCGCGACGAAGGACGGTCCGTGCTACCGCTGCCTCTATCCCGAGCCGCCGCCGCCGGGGCTCGTGCCGAGCTGCGCCGAAGGCGGCGTGTTTGGCGTGCTGCCGGGCATCATCGGCGTGATCCAGGCGACCGAGACCATCAAGCTGATTCTCGGGATTGGCGAGCCGCTGATCGGCCGCTTCATGATCTACGACGCGCTGCGGATGCGCTTCCGCGAGTTGAAGCTGCGCAAGGATGCCGACTGCCCGGTGTGCGGCACGCACCCGACGGTGACCACGCTGATCGACTACGAGCAGTTTTGTGGCGTGGCGCCGCACCAGGTTGAAGCCGCCAAACCGGCGACGACCGGCGCCGACGCGCTCACGTCGCTTGAGCTCAAGGCCGAACTCGACCGCGGCCAGAAACTGGTGATCCTGGACGTCCGCGAGCCCCAGGAATACCAGATCAACAAGATCCCTGGGTCGATCCTGATCCCTCTAGGCGACCTGCCCAAGCGCTACGTTGAACTCGACCCGAACGCCCGGATCGTGTCGCAGTGCAAGTCGGGGATGCGGAGCGCGAAAGCGCAGGAATTCCTTCGTTCTAAAGGGTTTACGAACGTTCGTAACCTCACCGGCGGCATCCTCGGCTGGATCGACCAGGTCGACGCTAGCCAGCCCAAGTATTAGTCCGGCTAAAGCCGGACCATACCCGACTTGCTATGTCCGAGATGGCGGGACTAAAATAGGACCTCGACGGTCGGATATGGTTCGTCGGACAATATGCTGAGACTTTCTAAGAAATCTGACTACGCCTTGATCGCCATGAAGCACCTGGCGACTCGCCCCGACGGTAGTGGCTCGTCCAGCGCCCGCGAGATCTCCGAGTCGTACGACATCCCACTGGAGTTGTTGGCCAAGGTGCTGCAGCGCCTGGTGCGCGCGCGCCTGCTGGTGTCGGTGCAGGGCACGCGCGGCGGTTACCGGCTGGGCCGCGGCGCGGCGTCGATTTCCGTCGCTGACGTGATCCAGGCCGTCGATGGTCCCGTCACCGTGACCGCCTGCTCGCCGGACGACCACACCTGCGACCAGTACACCAAGTGCAGCATTCGTGACCCGCTGTGGAAGATCAAGAACCGCATTCTCGACGCGCTGAACACCGTGAGCGTGGCCGAGATGTCCGTGGAATCGGATGCCCCGGTAGCGGCGCCACCGACCGTATCGCGAATGATGTTCGTTCCGCCGATGGGCGAATGAGTGACTGAAATGATTTACCTCGACCATCACGCGACGACCCCCTGTGATGCGCGTGTGCTCGAGGTGATGCGGCCGTTCTTTACCGAGAAGTTCGGGAATGCGGCGAGCAAGCAGCACGCGTTCGGGTGGGCGGCGAACGACGCGGTCGAGCAGGCCCGCAGGCAGGTCGCGGCACTGATTGGTGCCGGCAGCAAGGATGTGATTTTCACGAGCGGCGCGACCGAGGCAAACAACCTCGCGATCAAGGGCGCGGCGAAGGCCCGGCAAGGCGAGCGCGACCACCTGGTGACGGTCGGCACCGAACACCAGGCGGTGCTCGACCCGATGAAGCGGCTCGAGCGCGAAGGGTGGCGCCTCACCGTGCTGCCGGTTGACCGGCTGGGCCGGATCGAGCTGGCCGCACTGGAGCAGGCGATCACGCCGCGCACGGCGCTGGTCAGCGTGATGGCGGCGAACAACGAGATTGGCGTGTTGCAGCCGATCAAGGCCGCGGCGGCGCTGACCCACGCACAGGGCGCGTGGTTTCACACCGATGCGGTGCAGGCGGTCGGCAAGGTGCCGTTCGACGTCGAGGCGCTTGATGTCGACTTCGCGTCGTTGACGGCGCACAAGGTCTACGGCCCGAAGGGCGTCGGCGCGTTGTATGTCAGGCGAAACAAGCGCGGCGTCACGCTGGCCGCGCAGCTCGATGGCGGCGGTCACGAGCGGGGTCTGCGGTCTGGCACGTTGAACGTGCCGGGGATTGTCGGCTTCGGCCAGGCGGCCGAAATCGCCCGTGGCGAGTTGACGGAAGAAGCGGGGCGCACGCTGGCGCTTCGCGACCGCCTGCTGAACGCGCTCGAGGCGACGACCGACGGAATGACGGTGAACGGTGCGCTGGACGCGCGGCTACCCGGCAACCTGAACGTGAGCTTCGAGGGGATTGACGGGGCAGCGTTGCTCGTGGGCCTGGACGACATCGCGGTGTCGTCCGGGGCCGCATGCACGGCCGCCGAGCCGTCTCATGTGTTGGTGGCGCTCGGGTTGTCGAAGGACCGGGCGTTGGCGTCGCTGCGATTCGGAATCGGGCGCACCACGACGGCGGAGGAAGTCGAATACGCGGCTGCCAAGGTGGCGGACGTGGTGACCCGGCTCCGGGCCCTGTCGCCGGTATAAGGGACCAGGAAACGCGACATGATCGAAATCACCCAGAGCGCTTCGCGCGTCATTAATCGGCAGGTGGCCAAGAATGCGCAGCCCGCCGGCGGACTACGGATTGCCATCAAGGCCGGCGGCTGTTCGGGTTTCAGCTACGCCTTCACCTGGGACGGCGAAGCCCGGGAGAGTGACGTGGTCTTTGTCGGCGCGGCCGGCGCAAGGGTGTTCGTCGATCCGCGCAGCCTGAAGCTGCTCGACGGCACGGTGCTCGATTTTGACGAGCACAACATGATGGCGACGACGTTTACCTTGAAGAACCCGCATGCGACGAGCACCTGCGGCTGCGGAACATCGTTTTCGGCCTGAGGCAAGCCCCAAGCCGGTAGCAGAAGAGACCATGAGCACAGCAACCAAGCAAATCGAAGAACTGGCGAATACCGAATACAAGTACGGGTTCGTCACCGACACCGAGCAGGACATCATCCCGGTCGGGCTCAATGAGGATGTCGTCAGACTGATCTCGTCGAAGAAGGGCGAGCCCCAGTGGCTGCTCGACTGGCGCCTCAAGGCGTTCCGCACGTGGCTGAAGATGGCAGAGCCACACTGGCAGAACGTCAAGTACGAGCCGATCGACTACCAGGGCGTGAGCTATTACGCCGCGCCGTCGGAAAAGAAGAAGCTGAACAGCCTGGACGAGGTTGATCCGGAGATCCGCGCGACCTTCGACAAGCTCGGCATCCCGCTCGAAGAGCAGAAGCTGCTCTCGAACGTGGCCGTCGACGCGGTGTTCGATTCGGTCTCGGTGGCGACGACGTTCCGCAGCAAGCTGGCGGAGCTGGGCATCATCTTCTGCTCGTTTTCGGAGGCGGTGAAGGACCATCCCGACCTAGTCAAGAAGTACGTCGGTTCGGTCGTGCCGCACACCGACAATTACTTCGCCGCGCTCAACTCGGCGGTGTTCAGCGACGGCAGCTTCGTCTACATCCCGAAGGGCGTGCGTTGCCCGATGGAACTGTCGACGTATTTCCGCATCAACGCCAAGAACACCGGCCAGTTCGAACGCACGCTGATCATCGCCGACGAAGGCTCGACGGTGAGCTACCTCGAAGGCTGCACGGCGCCGATGCGCGACGAGAACCAGTTGCACGCCGCGGTGGTCGAACTGGTCGCCCACAAGGACGCGACCATCAAGTACTCGACCGTCCAGAACTGGTACCCCGGCGACAAGCACGGCAAGGGTGGCATCTACAACTTCGTCACCAAGCGCGGCATCTGCAAGGGCGATCGTTCGAAGATCACCTGGACGCAGGTCGAGACCGGCTCGGCGGTGACCTGGAAATACCCGAGCTGCATCCTGCAGGGCGACGATTCGATTGGCGAGTTCTACTCGGTGGCGGTGACCAACAATTACCAGCAGGCCGATACCGGCACCAAGATGATCCACCTCGGCAAGAACACCCGCAGCACGATCGTCTCGAAGGGCATCTCGGCCGGCCGGGGCCAGAACACCTATCGCGGTGCGGTCAAGATTGGCAAGAACGCGACCAACGCGCGCAACTACTCGCAGTGCGACTCGCTGTTGATTGGCGATCGCTGCGGCGCGCATACGTTCCCGTATCTCGAAATCAAGAACACCACCGCCAAGGTGGAACACGAAGCCTCGACCTCGAAGATCGGCGAAGACCAGATTTTCTACTGCGAGTCACGCGGCATTGCCAAGGAAGACGCCATCAACATGATCGTGTCGGGCTTCTGCAAGGAAGTCTTCCGGGAGCTCCCGATGGAGTTCGCGGTCGAGGCACAAAAACTTCTCGGTATCTCTCTCGAAGGGTCGGTCGGTTAAAACATGCTCGAAGTCAAGAATCTGCAGGTTCGGGTCGAAGACAAGGAAATCCTCCGCGGCATCAACCTCACGGTGAAAGCCGGCGAAGTGCACGCCATCATGGGGCCCAACGGCTCGGGCAAGAGCACGTTCGCGCGGGCGCTAGCCGGGCATCCCGGCTACGAGGTCACCGGCGGCAGCGTCAACTACCAGGGGCACGACCTGCTCGACCTGGACCCGGACGAGCGCGCCCGCGAGGGCGTGTTCATGGCGTTCCAGTACCCGGTGGAGATTCCCGGTGTCAACAACGCCTACTTCCTGAAGGCGGCACTGAACGCCAAGCGCAAGCAGCAAGGCCTCGACGAGCTCGACGCCATGGATTTCATGGCGCTCGTCAAACAGAAGCTCAAGGTGCTGCATGTCGACGAGTCGATGCTGATGCGCTCGGTCAACGAAGGCTTCTCTGGCGGCGAGAAGAAGCGCAACGAGATCTTTCACATGGCGGTGCTCGAGCCGACGCTCGCGGTGCTCGATGAAACCGATTCCGGTCTCGACATCGACGCCCTGCGCGTCGTTTCGGACGGCGTCAACGCCATGCGCAGCCCCGAGCGGTCGTTCATTGTCGTGACCCACTACCAGCGCCTGCTCGAGTACATCGTGCCCGACTACGTCCATGTCCTGGCCGACGGCCGCATTGTCCGCTCGGGTGGCCGCGAACTGGCGCTCGAACTGGAAGAGAAGGGCTACGCCTGGACCGAGCCTGCCGGAGCAAGGAAGTAATGGAGACGCTGGTGCCGGCCGCGCCGGTGTGGGTCAAGCAGCGCCGCGATGCCGCGGCGAAGCACTTTGCCGCGGTCGGTTTTCCGAACACCCGCCTCGAAGATTGGCGTTTCACCAACGTCTCGCCGATCGCCGAGGCCAATTGGCCGCTGGCGCAGGGCGGGTTCTCGCAGGCCGCCGCGCTCACGGCTGCCGTGAGCATTCCTGGTGCCGTGCGGCTGGTGATCGTCAATGGTCGGTTCGCCGCCGGACTGTCGGACCTCAGCACCTTGCCGAAGGGTCTGCGCATCGCCAGCCTGCGCGATGGCGCGCGCGATGCCACCGACGGCATCGAGACGCATCTCGGCAAGGTGTTCAGCATCGCCACGCATCCGTTTGCGGCACTCAACACGTCGTTCCTGGATGACGGCGTCGCGATCATGGCCACCAAGGGCGCGATCGTCGAGACGCCCGTTCACATCGTGGTCGTCACCGGCGGCGAGACGCCGGTGGTCGCGCATCCGCGTGTGCTGATCGTGGCCGGCGAGAACAGCCAGGTCCGCGTCGCCCAGACCTTCATTGGCTCCCCGGACACGGCGTACTTCAACAACGCCGTGATTGAAGTGGTCGTCGGGCCGAGCGCCCTGGTCCAGCTCTACACCGATCAGCGCGAGTCGGACCAGGCGTTTCACGTCGCCAATATCCAGGCCCACGTCGAGGCCAAGGGCGTGTTCGAGTCGCATGCCTTCTCGACCGGCGCCCGCATCATGCGCCACGATATTGGCATCGGCCTCAAGGGCGAAGGCGCTGACTGCACCATGAACGGCGTCTACCTGGCCGATGGCGAACGCCTCATGGATACCCACACCTCGCTCGATCACGCCATGCCGCACTGCACCAGCCACGAGATCTACAAGGGCATCCTGGCGGGTAAGGGCCGGGCCGTATTCAACGGCCGCATCATCGTGCAGCTCGACGCGCAGAAGACCGATGCCAAGCAGACCAACCGCGCGCTGCTGTTGTCGGACGAAGCGACCATCAACTCGAATCCGCAGCTCGAGATTTTTGCGGACGATGTGAAGTGTACGCATGGCGCAGCGGTGGGGCAGTTGGATGAAGAAGCGATGTTCTATCTGCAGGCGCGCGGCCTGAATCGCGACGCTGCCCGCGACATGCTGCTGCACGCGTTTGCCGGCGAGGTCATTCAAGGCCTCAAGATTCCGGCATTACGGGAGCAGATCGAAGGCAACTTCTTCGCTCGCCTTCGCGAGGACACGCGTGCAGGCGTTTAACGTCGACCAGGTCCGGGCCGACTTCCCGATCCTGGCCGAGCGGGTGCACGGCAAGCCGCTGGTGTATCTCGACAGCGCCAACACCAGCCAGAAGCCCGAGGCCGTGCTGAAGGCGATGGACGACTACTACCGCCACGCCAACGCCAACATTCATCGCGCCACCCACTTGCTGAGTGAGCGCGCCACCGCGCTCTATGAAGGCAGCCGCGCCAAGGCGGCGGCGTTCCTCAACGCGCCCGACCTGCGCACGATCGTGTTGACCAAGGGGACCACCGACGGCATCAACCTGGTGGCGCAAAGTTACGGCCGCTCGACGCTGAAGCCCGGCGACGAGATCCTGCTGACCTGGCTGGAGCATCACGCGAACATCGTGCCGTGGCAACTCGTAGCCGAGCAGACTGGCGCGGTAATCAAGGTGGTGCCGATCAACGAGGCGGGCGAGCTCGACCTCGACCAGTACGCCGCGTTGCTGTCGTCGCGCACCAAGATCGTTGCGATCGGCCACGTCTCGAACGCGCTTGGCACCATCAACCCGGTCAAGGTGATGATCGCGCAGGCGCACGCCACTGACGCCGTGGTCCTGATCGATGGCGCGCAAGCCACGCCGCACCTGGTGGTCGACGTGCAGGCGCTCGATTGCGACTTCTACGTGCTGTCGAGCCACAAGATGTACGGCCCCACCGGCACCGGCGTGCTGTATGGCCGCGCGGCACTGCTCGAGGCGATGCCGCCGTATCAGGGCGGCGGCGACATGATTGCGTCGGTGACGTTCGAGAAGACGCTCTATAACCAGGTCCCGTACAAGTTCGAAGCCGGCACGCCCAATATGGCGGGCGTCGTCGGATTGGGCGCCGCGATTGATTACCTGGCGGGAATCGATCGCGATGCGGCGCTCGCGCATGAAGACGCCGTGCTGGACTATGCGACCGCGCAGGTCCGCCAGATTCCCGGTGCGCGGATTGTTGGTGAGGCGAAGCACAAGACCGGCGTGTTGTCGTTCGTGCTTGACGGCGTGCATCCGCACGATGCCGGGACGATCATGGATCAGCAGGGCGTCGCCGTGCGCACCGGCCAGCACTGCGCGCAGCCGGTGATGGATCGTTTCGGCATTCCCGCGACCATTCGCGCCTCGCTCGGCATTTACAATACGCGCGAGGACATCGACGCCCTCGTTCGCGGCCTGCACAAGGTCCGGGAGTTGTTTGTATGAGCGAGCTCACCGACCTCTACCAGGAAGTCATCCTCGACCACAACCGCCGCCCGCACAACTTCCGGGTGATCGAGGGCGCCACCTCGCAGGAAGGCTACAACCCGCTGTGTGGCGATCGCCTGACGCTGTACGTCGCGATGGACGGCGGCGTCATCAGGGACGTCGCCTTCCAGGGATCGGGCTGCGCCATCTCCAAGGCGTCGGCCTCGCTGATGACCGACGCGCTCAAAGGCAAGACCGCGGATGAAGCGCGGGCGTTGTTCGACCAGTTCCACGCCATGATCACGTCAGACCATGCCGGTCCGACGGCTGATTTGGGCAAGCTGTCGGTGCTCGCGGGCGTGCGCGAGTTTCCGTCGCGCATCAAGTGCGCCAGCCTGGCCTGGCACACCATGAAGGCGGCGGTCGCGCACCACAGCGACGCGACGGTATCCACCGAATGAATCTACCTGTCATGACCACCGGCGGCCTGCCCGAAGACAGCGCCGCAAATGCCATCAGCCAGTCGACTGGCGACATCACCGCCGATCCGGCCAAGACGGCGGCGATCGCTCCCAAGGTGATCGAAGCCCTCAAGACCGTGTTCGACCCGGAGATCCCGGTCAACATCTATGAGATGGGACTGATCTACGACGTCATCGTCGATGCCGGCGGCCAGGTGGGCGTCAAGATGACGCTGACAGCGCCGAATTGCCCGGCCGCGCAGTCGCTGCCGGTCGAAGTTCGCGACAAGGCGCGCACCGTCGAAGGCGTCACCGACGCCAAGGTCGAAATCGTCTGGGACCCGCCCTGGACCAAGGACCTCATGTCGGACGTGGCCAAGCTCGAGTTGGGAATGCTCTGAGCGGTCATCGCCCCAGCCGATACCGCTCGCCCAGGCTGGGCGTGAACACCGGCTGATGGTGATCGACACCTCGGCGTTGCTGGCCATCCTGCAAGACGAGCCAGAGCGCCGCGCCTTCAACGAGGCGATTGAGGCCGCGGACACTCGCGCCATGTCGATGGCGAACTTCGTGGAGGCCTCGACCGTGATCGAATCCCGTTACGGCGCCGAGGGGATTCGTGACCTAGACCTGTTCATCGAGCGGGCGGCCATCGATCGGGGTGAGCCGCTGCTATTCAAGGGCGGAGATTTCGACCAGACCGACGTGTTTTGTGGATGAGATGACACCCGAGTGCGACGCGTGAGCGCGAAACGTTGCGACGAGCTGCGCCTGACCGGTTCGGGCGGTGCGAACCGGGTCATGGAGGCCGAGCTCAAGCGGCTCGTGATGCGCTCGCCGTTCGACCTGCGCCTCGCCCCGCCGAAGCGCGAGGGCGAAGAGACCCTGCTCTACCCCTTCGACGCGCGCGTGGCGTGGGTCGCGGCGTGCCATCACCGTACCTCGTCTCGAATCTCCTGGGACTTGTGCTCCAGTCCGGCCGTGCGCCTCGAGCCGCTGTTCGCCGACCTGCTGCCCACGCTGTCGTTGGACGACCGCCTCGCGGACGGCAGGCACCTCCGCTTCTCGGTCGAGCTCGGGTCATCGTCCGACTTCGAAGCGTCGCCGCTGCAGCTGCGTGGCGTCGTCAAGAACGCGCTGGTTGAGGCGCTGGCATCAAGAGGCATCGCCTCCGACGTCGACGGCGACACGCCCGACGTCGTATTCGTCGTGCGCCGAGCGGGAACGCCTGACGCGCGGCGTACCGTGGTGGGCATTGACGTCGGCGGCGGCGCACGTCATCGACGCGGCGCGCGGGTGGCCGGCGGGCTGGCACCGCTACGCGAGACGCTGGCGGCGCAGTTGATCATGCTGTCGCGCTGGGACGCGCGCACCGAGCCGCTGGTCGATCCGATGGCTGGCGGCGCCACGATTCCGATCGAGGCGGCCGGCCTCGCGGTGGGCGCGGCCATTCGTCATCCGGCGGACTTAGCGCTGCGGCATCTCGCCGCGTTCAAGGGACTGCCGACCGATACGCCCGACCTGTTCCCAGGCACCGTGGCCAGGCTCGTCGCGCTCGACGCCGACGCCGAGTTGATTCCGGCGATGGTCGGTAACCTGCGCGCCGCGGGTTTGACCGGTCCCGCCTACGACCAGTCCATCGTGATCGGGCAACAAGACGTGCGCGAGCTGACGCCGGACCACATCGAGCACCTGCTGCCGGCGGTGCGCGACATGCGGCCGGGTGTGTTCTGCTTCAACCCGCCGTACGGCGTGCGCCTTGGCGGGGAGCACGGCGAAGAGGAACTGCTCGAGCTGTACGCCGACATGGGCCGCGCCCTGGGGCGCTTCAGCGGCTGGCGCGCGGCGTGTTTTGTCGCGAACCCGAGGTTCGTCTACGCCTTTGGTCACCGTGCCACCATGACGAAGCCGGCGAGCAACGCCAATCTCAGCGGCACCTTCCTGGTGTTTCAGCTGTAATCCGAGGTGGACCGAGTCTGGGTCAGCCCGTGATCTGCGGAAGCGCGCCGCCGAGGCGGCCGGCGTGAAAGACGGCTTCGCCGGCGCGCTCGGCCGGTAGTTTCGCGATCAGGGACAGTGCGGTTTCGAGAGTCGCGCTCCAACGCCGCGACAGGCCGGCAGGGTTTGGCGGCGGTCCTTCAAATGCCAGCGACGCGATTTCGTCCGACGAGTAATGTGACGACCGACGAGCGTGATCGATCACGCCGAGGGGCGAGAAGCCCGGGTCTTTGCCGCACGCCGCCCACGCCAGGTATCCCAGTGATTGCAGGCGCTCGTCGCAGGCGATCACGTCGATCCAGTCTCGCACCTCGAGTCGCCCGATCAGGGCCAGGACCTTGTTCGTCGCCAGATCGAAGGGATGCAGCGTGAGCCCGAGTTCGTCATGCTCAACGAGTGGGAAGAAACGGTAGGCGCTGTCGTGGACCCATTCGACGAGCAGGCGGTCGTGGTCTCGAGAGACGGTGGCCTGTACGAACCCCGGACGTTCGCGAACCGGGGCGACCGCGTAGCCGGTGTGCTCAAGGAGCTGCCGGTCAGCGTCTCATGATCGGGCCACGGCCTCGGTGGTGTCGTGGAACAGGCCGAGATCGCGTGACAGGCGGTGCGCTGCGAGCGCCACGTTGAGGGCAATGCCGCCCGCCACGTAGCTCTCGCCGCCGGCGCGCCGCCGTCCGGCTAGGACCCGGCAGACGTCTCGCTGGAAAGCTGTGAGAGCCATGTGCGGAACTGGGCAACGCGCAGAAACGCCTCGCGGTCGCCGTGCTGCGCAATCTGCCGCAGCACCTCCTCGCGCTCCGCAGGCGTTCGCGGATAGTAGTCTTCCCGCAGGAGCCAGAGGCACCGCGCGCGGTGCTGGTCCACGAAGCGACGGAATTCCGTGTCCGAAATTGCCGGGAGCCGGACATGACGCCAGTTTAGCATCCTGGCGAGGTCAGCCAGCGCCGCCTGGCCCTCACTCCAGGTTTCCGTCTCCGGGGAGTAATACTCAGGGGCAGCAGTGTTACTCTTCCTGCTCCATGACCGACTCGCGACCCGGACTCGAGCTTGACCGCGCCCATCTGTTGCATCCGTTGCACCATCCGTCCGCCTATCCGCAGGCCAGGATCTGGGTCGAGGGGCGCGGCGCGGTCATCAAAGACTCGACCGGCCGCGAGTACCTGGACGGCCTGGCCGGGCTCTGGAACGTGACCGTCGGCCACGGCCGCGAGTCACTGGCCAAGGCCGCGCACGATCAGATGGCCACCTTGGCCTACTGCTCGTCGTATGCCGGGTCGACCAACTACCCGGCCATTGCCCTGGCTGAGCGCCTGAGCGAGATCGCCTACCCGTCGATCAACACGTTCTTCTTCACCAGCGGTGGCGCCGAGGCCACTGAAAGCTCGATCAAGACCGCCCGGTTCTACTGGAAGGCGCAGGGCAAGGCCGACAAGACCAAGATCATCTCGCGGCATCGCGCCTATCACGGCCTGACGCTGGCGGCGATGAGCGCGACCGGCCTGCCCGCGTTCTGGCCGATGTTCGAGCCGCGCGTGCCTGGCTTCTTCCACATCGACGCGCCCGATCCGTACCGCTTCGTCAATCCAGATCCCGGCGTGAGCATCGGCGTGGCCGCGGCCAACCAGCTCGAAGCCGCGATTCTTCGCGAGGGCGCCGACACGGTCGCCGCCTTCATCGCCGAGCCGGTGCAGGGCGCGGGCGGCGTGATCGTGCCGCCGCCGGACTACTTCGCCCGCATCCGCGAGATCTGCGATCGCCATGACGTGCTGCTGATTGCGGACGAGGTGATCACGGGCTTTGGACGAACGGGCAAGTGGTTCGGGCTCGAGCACTACGGCATCGAGCCCGACATCATGCAGTTTGCCAAGGGCATTACCAGCGGCTACATCCCGCTCGGCGGCATTGGTGTGTCCGACGCCATTCGCGAGGTGATCAACGGCGTGGCGCCAGGCAAGCGCTGGATGCACGCCTACACCTACTCAGGCCATCCCACGTGTTGCGCGGTCGCGCTCAAAAACCTCGAGATCATCGACGACGAACAACTGGTCGAAAGGGCGGCGCGGTTGGGTGTGCAGTTGGCCGAAAGATTACAGAGTCTGACGAGCCTCGACGGCGTCGGCGATGTGCGTTCGCATGGCTTGATCGGCGCGGTGGAGATCGTCGCCGACAAGACGACGAAGGCGCTGCATCCGCCGGAGGCGCAGATGGCGTCGCGGCTTACCGAGGCGATGCTCGAGCGCGGACTGCTGACGCGTGTGACCCTGGACTGCATCTGCATCTCGCCGCCGCTGGTCGTCAGCGAGGCGCAGTTGGACCGGGTGGTCGAGATCATCGCCGACGCGGTGCCCGCGGCGCTCGCCGCGGCCAGGGGCGTAGGGGCGCGCTGAAGCGCGCCCCTACGCCCCTGGCCTCAAGCCCCCAGCCCCCGTCCGGCGTCATAATGTCGATATGAGAGGCTTGGCGCTCGCGGCGCTGCTCTTCAGCTGGTCGTCGCCCGCCTGGGCGCAAGACCAACAACCCGCCCCTGATCAGGAAGTTGAGGCAGCCGTTGACCCCACCAGGTTCGGCGTCTCCCTCGAGCGCATTCAGCGGGGCCTGCGGGTGACCGAGTCACGCGAGAAGGACAAGCAGTCCGGCACGACCTTCCGGCTCGAATACCGGGTCCAGGTCTACGGTGCGGCGCCGAAGATCGACGTGCTGAAGGGTGTCGATCTGTTCAACGGTCCGGTACCAGGTTCGGCGCCGACGCACCGCCAGTTCATCGAGCATGTCACTCCGCAGATTTATCGGACACCCGGCCTGCCATTGTCAGCAGGCCTGTTCTGGCTCGCGAATCAATTCTGGGAAAAAAGCAAAAAATCGCGGTGTCAAGAAGAGATCGAGGCCTATCGCGCCATGCTGATGCAAGGCGTCAGCGTGGCGGCGCCGCGCTGCACCCAGTAGAGCGGTCACCCACGCGTCGCTACTGCACCGTCACGGTGATGTCGTGCGGAGTGTGGATGCTGGCATCCTCGGCATACGCGCGCAGCACGTAGGTCCCCGGCTTGTCGAAGGAGACCTTGGTCGTCGCCGTGCCGCTGGCGCGCGCCGTCGGCCCGGCTACAGGCTCAGCGAAGCGAGCCCCAGCCGATCGTGAGCGTGATCACCAACATGGCCAGTGCGGGCACCGACTTGCTGAGCGGATCGCCGATCTTTGCGTGCATGGCGAGGGCTCCCACCATGAGCAGGCCCACCAGTGCCGCGGCCGGAAGCACCAGCGAAGGGAACCAGATCCCGGCCAGTAGCGCCAGCGCCGACCCCACCTTAAGTGCCCCGATGGCATACGCAAACCACGATGGCAGCCCGTAGGTGGCGAACTCCTCCAGCATCGTGCTGGCGCTGCCGCCGCGATACTTCGTGCCTCGATTGAACCGCAACAGCCAGACGTTCAGCAGGCCGAGCGCGGCGATGACTTGAAGTACGGTCAGGAAGGTCGTCATAAGTTTTCGTTGGCTCCATGTCAGAATCATCGGCGACGACCACCAGCTTCCTCGATCTGATGGATTACTCGCAAGCGTTCTTCTCAGTGGCGCAAGGCATCTCGATGGTGTCGTTCGCCTTCTTTTGCCTCACCCTGCTGCTCGTTATTTACGCTCCATAAGGGCCCCCCCGGCACATTGTAGGTGCCCATGCCCACCCGCGCGAATCCTCCGCGCCGGGGGCGGCGTCTTACCAAGGCCGACCAAGACCGTTTTACAAGGAGACTGACGTGTTCCACCGTAGCGACTACGCTTTCATCACCGCCGCATTTCTGTCGTTTCTGTTCTCCATCTACTTGTGGTTCTCCGGCCAGCGCGAAGAAGGCCTGTTCGTGGGTATCTGGGTGCCCTCGATTCTGGCTTTCGCGACGCTGGTCGCGCAGGTCAAGGCCCGCTGACATGTCGGGTATGGGCATTTTCCTCGTCGGCCTCGGCGTCAGCACGCTGTGCCTCTTCGGCCTCTACTTCACGATGACGGAGATCTCTCGGCTCGGCCGTGAATCCGACGGGCGCGCGCGCGGGCAGCGGCGGTAACGCCGTGCCGCCGACCTATCTCATCATCGCTGCCGGCAGCGCGATCGGGTCGTCGGTCGCGCGCCGTCTCGCCGCCGACGGGGCGACCCTCGTGCTCGCCGCACGGGACCGGTCGCGGATTGAGGCGCTGGCCGCCGAGGTCGACGGCCGGATAGTGCAGGCGGACGCGACCAGCTTTGAAGACCTCGCGCAGTGTGCCCGCGAGGCCGCCGCGCTGACCGGACGTCTCGACGGCGTCTTGAACTGCGCCGGCTCGATCCTCCTGAAGCCAGCGCACCTGACGACCGCCGACGAGTTCGCCCAGGTGGTCACCACCAATCTCGTCTCCGCCTTCGCCACCGTGCGCGCCGCCGCGCTGGTGATGCGCCAGACCGGCGGGTCGATTGTCCTGATGAGTTCAGCCGCCGCCCAGATCGGCCTGCCCAGCCACGAGGCCATCGCTGCCGCCAAAGCGGGTGTCCTCGGCCTGATGCGATCCGCGGCCGCGACCTACGCGTCGTCCGGGATCAGGGTGAATGCCGTCGCGCCGGGGCTGGTCGAGTCTCCGCTGAGCCAGAGCATCACCTCGAATGAGGCCGCACTGAAGGCCTCAATTGCCATGCACCCCCTCGGACGGATCGGGACGCCCGAGGACATCGCGGGCGCCGTGCACTGGCTCCTCGGTCCAGACAGTGGGTGGGTCACCGGCCAGGTCATCGGCGTCGACGGCGGACTGTCAGCCGTCAAAGGCCGCGTCCGGCAGTAGGATTGTCGAATACCAATGACCACCGCAAAGATTCTCGCCTTCGCCGGCAGTGTGCGCCGCGACTCGTGGAACCGTAAGGTCCTGGAAGTGGCGGTGGCCGGAGCGCGGGAGGCCGGTGCCGAAGTGACGGTCGTCAATCTCAACGACTACCCCATGCCGATCTACGATGGCGACTGGCACGCCGAGCATGGTGTCCCAGCGGCGATGCTCGAGTTGCGCCGCCTGATGATGGCCGCCAACGGCTTGCTGATTGCCAGCCCGGAATACAATGCCTCCATCACGCCGCTGCTGAAGAACACCATCGACTGGCTGTCGCAGGACGCCAACGGCGACAGCGGCCGGGCACCGTTCGAGGGCAAGGTGGGCGGGCTGATGGGTGCCTCCCACAGCGCCTTCGGCACGATCCGCGCCTTGCCGCATGTGTCGTCGATTCTCTCCAACCTCGGCGTGCTCATGCTGCCGATCGTCGCCGTGCCTGGCGTGGCGAAGGCGTTCGACGAATCGGGCGCCATGACCAACGAACGGACCCGGTTGACGCTGTCGGCGCTCGGTGCGCGCGTCGCGACCACCATCGTCAAACTGGGTTAGCCGCGTGGCCCGACCGAGCGAGTACGATCGCTTCGCCGATATCTACCAGGTCTGGACCGACACCGCGGCGTCAACGCCGGCCAACCTGTCGTTCTATGTCGACGCCTACGTCAGCGAGCCTGGTCCCGTCGTGGAGCTGGGGGTCGGCGACGGCCGCATTGCCGTGGCGGCCGCGATCCGGGGACGGTCCGTGGTCGGCGTCGATCTGTCAGTGGCGATGCTCGACCAATGCCGCCTTCGTGCGCAAGCGGCCGGCGTGCTCGACCAGCTCACGCTGCTGAACGCCGACTTTCGTGATTTTCAACTCGACCAGCCCGCGGCCTTGATCGCCTTGCCCTACCACAGCCTCGGCCATCTCGTGGCGCTCGACGACAAGCGTCGTGCGATGGCACAGGTCTTCTCCCAGCTCCGCCCTGGCGGCCGCTTCATCTTCGACGATTTTCTGATGACGCCGCTCCTGATCGACCACATGCGGCAAGTGCAGTTGCGAGCCGAGTACCAGTTGGCCAACGGCGCTGATGCGCTGTTATGGGTGACGTCACTGGTGGATGAGGCGTCGCACTCGATCAAGGTCGTGACGTGGGAAGATGAGCTCGACTCACAGGGCGCGCTGGTGCAGAGACGGTATCGTCGGCTGAGTCTCAGTTGGCTCGAGCCGTCGCAGGCGCGTGCGCTGCTCACTGACGCCGGGTTCGTGATTGAATCGTGCTTCGGAGATTTCGCCGGCACGCCGTTCGCGGACGCCTCGGCGCACGAGCAGATCTGGCTCGCCCGCCGACCGACGTAAGGGAGAATAAGCCATGATCGGAACCGCAGGCCTGCAGGGCCTTCGGGTGGAGTGTCTTGTCGGCATCCACCCACACGAGCGTGCGACGCCACAGTCCGTGCTCTTCGACATCGAGCTGGATTACGACTTTGCCGCCGCGGCCACCGGTGACGCGATTGAGGCGGCCGTGGACTACACCGCCGTGGCCAGCCAGGTCACCGAGCTCGCGATTCGGCGGCAGTTCCAGTTGATCGAGACGATGGTGGAGGAGTCGGCAGCGATGTTGCTGTCGCGGTTTCCGCAGGTGACTCGGGTTCGGATCGAAATTCGCAAGCCGGCCGCGGTGCCGGCGGCGGCGTGCTCCTTGGTCCGCGTGGAGCGAGTCCGTTCGTGAGCGCGGTCGCCCCTGTCGCCATCGTCACCGGCGGTGCCCGCAGGCTCGGCCGCCATCTGTGCATGACGCTGGCCGCACGCGGCTACGACGTCGTGATCCTGTATCGAAGTTCCGCTGAGGCGGCACAGGCGCTCGTGGCCGACCTTGCCGCGACGGGACGCCGCGCCCGCGCGCGAGCGGTGGATGTGGGCGTCGAGGCGCAGGTGGCCGAGACGTTTGCGGAGATCGCGCGCATGGAGGGCCGCGTTGATCTGCTCGTGAACAACGTCGGCAACTACAACCCGCAGGACGTCACCAGGCTGACCCCGGCGGTGTGGGATGCCACGCTGGCGACCAATCTCTCAGGTGCCTACTACTGCTGCTTTCATGCGCTCCCGTTGATACCGGCGGACGGCAACATCATCAACATTGGGATGGCCGGACTCGAAGGCACGCGCGCCAACGTGCGCGGTGCTGACTACTACGTCAGCAAGACCGGCCTGCTATCCCTGACCCGATCGCTGGCGGCCGGGTATGCCTCGCGCGGGATTCGCGTCAACATGGTCTCGCCGGGTCAGCTCGATAACTCCATCGACCTGCCGTCGCCAGACGAGATTGGGCAGACGGTGCCGCTCGGCCGCGCCGGCGAGATGCACGATATCGCGCAGGCGGTCGAGTACCTGCTGGAGGCCCGGTATGTCACCGGGGTCAACCTCGACGTCGCCGGCGGCTATCGGCTGTAGCGCCAGATGACGAGCGCCTCCGCGCTAGTGCCGCTGTGGAATCGCGGCGCCGAATGGGAGCGCCGGCTCGCGATGGTGCGCGAGGCGCGGTCGTTCCTGTATTTGTCCACGTTCTACATCGAGCACGACTCGTATGGCCTTGGCATGCTGGCCGAGTTGGTCGCGGCTCAGAGGCGGGGTGTCGCGGTCAACTTGCTGATCGACGGGTTTGGTCAGCGCCTTGGTGGCGTGCTGATGTCCAGTCAGCAGCAGGCCACGCTCGACGCCATGCTGAACGATCTGCTCCGCGCGGGGGCCATCGTCACGACTTACCACCCCGCCCGACGCCTGCAGCGGTGGCTGGGTGGCGGCCAGCACGTCAAAATCCAGGTCTCGGAAGCAGGGGAGGCGATCTTCGGCAGCAGCAACTTGAGCCGCTCGTCGTACCAGGGCTGGAACGAATACTCCGTCGCACTGCGTGGCCCCGTCGTGCGCGCGTTGCTCGACAGCTATCGAGAGATTGGCGGCGTCGTGAACGAATCACATCTTCGGCAATTGGACGAGGTGGCCGATCCCGGTGCGGCCGACCTGGTGCTTGATTACTGGCTGTGCAACCCCAACACCGGCCAGGGCATGACTGGTCCACTCGGCTGGCGTGGCCGCAACCTCGTGACCGACCGCCTGATCGAGCAGATCGTCACTGCGCAGCGGTCGATCGACCTCACCAGTTTCTACTTCAAGCCGGTCGAGCCACTGCTGGCCGCACTCGTCGCCGCGGCACGGCGGGGCGTGCAGGTCGAGGTGCACCACTCGCATCGCGAGGCGCTGCCGGCGACCGACCTGGCGTGGCTCGCGGCGGCCGCCCACTACCATCGCCTGCTGGCGGCGGGCGTGCGCATCTACGAGAATCGGCGCGGCGAGCACTCGAAGATCGTGCTGATCGATGACGAGTGGGTCGCGTTCGGCAGCTACAATTTCGAGCACGCGGCCCACGATCGGCTGGCCGAGGCCATGCTGGCCAGCCGCGATGTCCGCGCGACGCAGCCGGCCGCTGAAATCTTTGCGGAGCTGCGCCGCAACCCGGACAACATGCTGGTGACGCCGGAGGTGGTGGCCGAATGGCCGGCCCGTCTCAGGGCGCGGCTGTGGCTGCTCGGTCGATTCAAGAGGTGGATGTGAGCCTGCAGTTCAAGGAGATCGAGCACAAGTACGTGATCGACGACGAGTTCGATCTGCCACGCTTCAGGCAAGCGGTGGCGGCGCTCGGCCCCATCCGGATCGGCGCCGTGAGCGTAGTAGACCGCTACTTCCTGACCGAGGGTGGCCACGCGCGCCACTACCTGGTTCGGCATCGCTACGATGCCGAGCTCCATCACTTGACGATTAAGACACTGGGCGCCGACACCGAAGTGCGCGACGAGGTCAACCTCGACCTCGGGCACCATGCGGGTCCCCAGGCCGTGCAGGTGGATGCGTTCATGGATCGGCTTGGCGTGGTCTGGCGCGGTACGCTCAACAAGCAGCTTGAAGTGTGGTACTTCCCTGACTGCGAGGTCGTCTACTATCAGGCCTCGAGCTCGTCGGCCTCGGTCCGCTGCGTGGAGTTTGAGGCGACGCGCAAGGACTCGCTCGACGAGGCGCTCGCCACCGTCGAGCGGTACGAGCGCGCCACGGGGTTTGCGGGCGCGTCGAGATCGCGACGCTCGCTGCCGCAGCTCCTGTTCCCCGACCTTGACGAGACGCTCGCCCGGCGCGACGGCTGACCGTCACGACTCGCCGGGCCCGCCTTCAACACTTCCACCGCCTTCTCGATCGGGGCGTCGCGGCCCTTCACGAAGTCTGCGGGAGTGTTATCGATGTACACGTCCGGCGGCACGCCGTAGTTCTCCATGTTCTGGCCTGGTCGGCCGCGCGCACGACGACACCATCAAGAGCAACGATGCCATTCGCAATCCCTACCCGACCGTGCTCGAGGTCCTGCAGAATGACGCCGGGCTGTCGAAGGTCCAGGCCGGCGCCTTCGCGTCCTTGGGGGTGTTCAACTAGATCGTCGAGCACCGCGAGGGGGCCATGACCCGCCCCGCCGGTTCAGTAGCCAACCGCCGCCGGGTTGACGCCGACGAAGGCTTCAACGTCTACTCATGGGCAACCATGACCATGAAGCCCCTTGCCATCACTGCTTTGTTGCTGACGATCCTGGCCGTCGCCCCGGCGATGCGCGCGCAGTCGGTTCCGCTTGACGGGCCGGTCGGTCCGAGTCCTTATACCGTGTTGCGGGGATGGCAAAAGCCGTTCGCCGGTCCCGGCTACGCCTTTGGCGGCAACTCCGGCGTGTTTGCGGAGTCGCGGGACCGCATCTTCATCCTGCAACGTGGCGAGTTCAAGCTGCCGGACCCGCTGCCGGCCGAGTACGGTGGCTTCGCCGGTTCGCTCAAGATGAACGTGCTGAGCCTCGCCGATCGGCGTGAGTGGCGCAATTGCCTCTACACCCTCGATCGCACTGGCAAGGTCAAAGAGCGCTGGACCGAGTGGGACCACCTCTGCGAGGGCTCGAGCGGCCCGGGCCCGCATCGCATCCGGATCAGCCCCTACGACCAGGAACGCCGCGTGTGGGTGGTCAACGAAACCTTCCACACCATCTATGTCTTCTCGAACGACGGCAAGAAATTGTTGAAGACGCTGGGTGAGAAAAACGTCGCTGGCAGCGACGCCACGCACTTCGCCAAGCCGCAGGATGTCGCGTTCCTGCCCGATGGCCGCGTGCTGATCGCCGACGGTCTCGACAACCACCGCGTCATGATCCTGGACCGCGACCTGAAGTACCTCGGCGAGTTTGGCGGCAACGGCAAGGGACCGGGGCAGTTCAGCGGCGTCCATGCCATCGCCGTCGGGCCTGGTAACCGCATTTTCGCGCTCGATCGCTCGGGCGGCCGCATCAACGTGTTCAGGACGACGGCTGATCCGGCCAAGGTGGAGTTCGTGACCGCCTTCCCCGGCTTCTCGCTGCCGCTCGACCTCATCGTCAACGACGACAGCCTGTGGCTCACCGACCTGAAGCCGCTGCGCTTCGTGAAGCTCGACTTTAACGGGAACCACCTCTACACCTGGCTGGTACCGCCGGATTTGCCGGATGGCTATCTCGAAGTGCACACCTTCTCGGTGGATTCCGACGGTAACCTCTATGGCGGTGACAACCAGTACGGACGCACACAGAAGTTCGTGCCCAAACCGGGCGCGGATCCGAAACAACTAATCCGCGCGCCCTGGGTGGCGCGGTAGGAAATATGATGATTCGTCGCGGCGACCGTGTGCTGTTCACGCCCGAGGGCGAGATTCAGCTGTCGGGTGAGGCCGACGACAAGGCGTCGGCCTCCGGTTCCCTCAAGGGCCGCACGGTCGCTAACTCGCCGATGCCGGCAGTACTCACGGGCGCACTGATCGGCCGCATCGGCAATGGCGCGCCGTTCCCCATCGGCAACCAGAGCGTGCCGCTACCCATGCCGGGAGACGGGCCGCTGTGGCTGGGCATCAACGACGATCAGGTCAGCGACAACGCCGGCGCCCTCGTCGTGAGAGTGATCGTGACGCGCGGACGATAAGTTATTTCGTCGCGGGGACGGCCGGCAGGGCCTTGCCCTTCAGGTCAACCAGGCGGTTCGCCAGGATGTTGACCACCACCGCGTCATTGCGAATCGCCGAGAGATAAGCGGCGCGCAGCAACTGCTCGCGACGGCCTCGGAGTGCGCTGGTGATCGCGTCCTTCACGACCGGCATGCTCGGATCCTTCTGGCCGGCGGTGTCCTTGGCCACGAACAGGACAATGGTGTGGGCGCCGGCGTTGCTGACGACGCGAACCGAGCCGGGCTCGGACTTCAGGACCGCGTCGCGCAGTGCCGGGGGCGCCTGCTGCAGGCGTGAGATCGGGATGAAGCCCAGGTCGCCACCGCGTGGCGCCGACTGCGGGTCCTCGGAGAAGTCCGCGGCGAGGTCACCAAACGCCACGCCCGACTTCAGTCGCTCCATCAGCATCTGGGTCTTGGCGGCCGCCTCTTGCGGACTCTTCGCATCGTCGCCCGAGCGATTGGCGATGTCCTGGTCCTGGACCGGCGTGACCGCGATCTGCGCGATGTGGTAGGCGTCCTCGGCCCGATTGAACTGCGCCTTGTTGGCGGTGAAGAAGTCGGTCACTTCCTGATCGGTGACGACGATCTTCTTGACGACTTCCTGTTCGACGACTTTCTGCGTCAGCATGTCGCGGCGCAGCGCTTCGCGCATGTCGGCGGTGGTCAGGTTGCGCGCAGCGAGGCTCTTCTCGAAGGCTTCGGGCGTGATGTTCTTCTTGCCCTCTTCGAACGCCTTGTCGACGTCGGTGTCGGGCAGTTCGATCTTCAGTTCCTTGGCCTTGGCCATCAGCAGGTCCTGGACGATCAGCTCGTTGAGGATGCCCAGCTTGGCGGTCGCGATCTCTTCCTCGGACGGCGTGGCGTTGTCCTGCGCCGTGCGGCGGTAGGTCTTCTCGACCTCATCCAGCTTGATTTCCCGGCCGTTCACGGTGGCCCAGGCATTCGCGGATGCGGCTGGCGTCGCGGGTGTCGACTGGCACGCGCCGGTCAGGCTGGCCATCGAGACGATGGCCAGCGCGGCAAGGTAAGGGCGGGCAAAGAAGGTCGCGAGTCTGTTCATTTGATCCATTGTATGCGGCCAACCGCCGCGATGGGGCATCAAGCCGTGACGGCACGGCGGATGATGTCGTGCACCTGCCGCACGCCCTCGGTGAGGGCCGCGGGCCCCGGTTGCAGGATGTAGGTGGACTTCACTTCATAGATCTGTCCGTGCTTCACGGCCGGAATGTCAGCCCAACCCGGTCGCGCGGCAATCCGTGCGGGTCGCACTGGCTTGCCGCACCACGAGCCGATAATCACCTCCGGCGCCCGCGCAATTACCTGCTCGCTGGTGACAATGCGGTCCTTGGCGAGGCTGGCCTGGTCGAGCTCGGGGAAAATGGGATCGCCACCCGCTATCTGCACCAGCTCCTCGGCCCAGCGAATGCCGCTGATCAGCGGGTCGTACCACTCCTCAAAGAACACCGTCGGTCGGCGCGGGAGCAGGGCCGCCTGCGCGCGGATGTCGTCGAGGCCCTGGCTGAGGCGAGTCGCGAGCGCCTCGGCTTTCTCAGGCACTCCAACAATGCCGCCGAGCACGCGAATCATCTGCAGGATCTCGGCGATGCTGCGCTGGTTGAAGGTGAACACCGGGTAGCCGCGCTTGACGAGGTTGGTGGTGATGTCGGCCTGCAGATCCGAGAAGGCGAGGATCAAGTCCGGTTTGAGCGCCTCAATCTTCTCGTAGCGAGCGTGGAGGAATGACGACACCTTCGGCTTCTCGCGCGCCTCGGGTGGCCGCACCGTGTAACCGGAGATGCCGACCACGCGATCGCCCTCGCCGAGCAGGTACAGCGTCTCGGTGGTCTCCTCGGTGAGGCAGACGATTCTACGCGGGTAGTCCGCCTTCATCCTTCGGATTTCGGCGAGACAAGGTCGGCAAAGACAAACCCATCCCGGTCAACGACCTCGCCCACGTGAACGGCGATCGCGTGATTGAACATCGGCCCGGTGTGGGCGAACGAATGGAACTCGCCGTTCTCGCCACAGGGGTCAACACCGGCGGGGAGGTCGGTCAGCAGCAACTGATCGAACGTCCGTCCCGCAAACGAGCGATCGAGCTGCTTGGGATTCACACATGTCAGGATCGCGCGCAGTCCGCCATCGAGCATGTCCTGTGCGAGCGCAGCGGTCGACTTGGTCTTCCAGATCGGGAACAGCGGTTCGAGGCCTGATCCGGCCAGGCGATCGACGCGGTACTGGCGGACGTCTTCCAGAAACAAATCGCCGAACGCCGCATGGGTGTAACCGTCCTTGACGAATCCGGCCACGGCAGTCTGCATGATCGTCTCGTACTGTTCGTTCGAGCACGGCCACGGTAGCGGCACCACGTGCAAGGGCAGCCCGGTGGCGTCAGCCTGTGCCTGCAGCAGCTCGCGCCTCACCGCGTGCATGGCCACCCGATCGAATGCTTCATTCGTGGTCGTGAGCAACCCACCAAGGGCATCTGGCTGCTGCTGCCGCAAGGTGTGGAGCATCCACGCTGAGTCTTTGCCGGTCGACCAGCTGACGAGGATCTTCATGGGTGCAGCGCCTTGGCCATGCGTGCGACGCTGTCGGCGACGCGGGGGCCTGGCACCGTCACCGCGTGACCGGAAATGAACAGCAGCTGTTTGTTGCGGACGGCCGGCACTGAGGCCAATCGCGACCACGACGCCAGTTCGTCCCGCATCGGCTGACCGGCGGGGATCTCCTTTGGCCGCAGCTCGAGAACCACCTCCGGCGCGCGCGCCAGGATGGTCTCGGTCGAGACCTGCACCGACTCCTTGTCGATGTCGCTGAAGACATTCTCACCACCGGCAATCACGAGCATCTCGTGGAGGAAGCCGCGGCCGCCGCTCACGTAGATGTTGCGCAGCGTCCTCGGCTCGCGCGAGAACACGAGGAGGGTGCGTGGCCGCCGCTTGCCGGCGACGTTGGCTCGCACCGCGGCCAGGCGCGATTCGATCGCGGCCACCGCCTGGTCAGCTTCAGCCACGTGGCCGATGCGAACGCCCAGCTCCTTCATGGTGACCAGGATGTGACTGAGGCCGCCATGCCGGTAGTCGAACGACGGAATGGCCGCGCGCTTCATCTGCGCCTGCAGGTCAACCTGACTACCGTAGGTGATCACGAGATCTGGCTTGAGCGCGATGATGCGTTCGATGTCGGGATCAATCAGCGCGCCCACCCGCGGTAACGCTGTCACCTCGGGCGGATACTCGTCGTAACTCGAGACGGCGACGACCTGCGGTCCGGCGCCAATGGCGTAGAGCATTTCGGTCAGCGCCGGGACGAGCGAGATGATTCGTTGGGGCCTGGGTTGCAGTGCCAACACCAAGGGCACTAAGGCCACGAAGCAAACCACTCCAAGAACAAAAGCCTTCGTGCTCTTCGTGACCTTCGTGTTTGGTTTCTTGGTCACGACTTTTTCACCAGCAACCAGAGAAAGAACGGGCCGCCGATGAGCGCCGTAATGATGCCCACCGGCAACTCGAGCGGTGCCATGATGGTTCGTGCGCCCAGGTCGCACAGCACTGTGAAGGCGGCGCCGAACAGGGCGGCGGCCGGCAACACGATGCGGTGGTCCGAACCCACCACCAGCCTCACCAGGTGAGGAACGATAATGCCGATGAAGCCGATCGGGCCGCCGAGCGAGACCGCCGCACCGGTCGCGAGCGAGGCGCTCAAGAACGCCAATCGTTGCGCTCGCAAAACCTCCACACCCCTCGCGGCAGCGACATCGTCACCGAGCGTCAGCACGTTCAACGTCCGCGGCAAGATCGCAAACACCGCGAAGGCCGCCACGACGAAGGGCAGGGCGGCGATGATCGGGCTGTAACTGCCGACGTCCAGATCACCCATCAGCCAACGGATGGTTCGAAACGACTCGGTAAAGTCGGACAGGTACTGCACGAACAGGATCAAGGCCGAGAAGAACGAGTTGAGCGTGACGCCGGCCAGCAGCAGCACGTTGGTGGACAAGCCGCGCTTCTGTGAGGATGCCAGCCAGTAGACAATGCCGATGGCGACGAGCGACCCGGCAAAGCTGGCGATCGGAATGGACGAGACGCCCATCATCCCCACTTCAAGACCGAAGGCAATCGCCAGCATCGCTCCCAGCGCACCGCCGGCCGAGACGCCCAACGTGAACGGCGTCGCCAGCGGATTGCGCAGCATCGCCTGCAGCACCACGCCCGCGGCCGCGAGGGTCGCGCCGACGAGCGCCCCTGACAGGACGCGGGGCAGGCGCGCGACAAAAAAGATCTGCGCGTCGACGTTCTCTTCCCAGGGAATCGAGCGATCGAACGCCTTCGCGAGCGAGATGCTGGTGCTGCCGACGGTCGGCGCCCACAGCACGACGGCGACCGTGCCGATCGCAAAAAGCGTGACGACAGTGACAATGCGGAGGCGGATGTTCACCGGGTGACTCGCCTGACAGGAACCACCGTCATGTGGCCGGTCTCGCTATGCACATGGACGTCGGCCTCGACGTCGTAGAGGCGCCGGACGTTCTCGGGCGTTAGTACTGTGTCGGTCGGCCCCGACGCCAGCACCTTGCCGTCGCGCATCAGGATCAGCTCGCGGCAAATCGACGCCGCCAGGTTCAGGTCGTGCGTCGAAATGGCCATGGTGACGCCGTGGTCCTGATTCAGGCGCAGCAGCAGCGACGACACTTCCAACTGGTAGCCGAGGTCGAGCGACGCGGTCGGCTCGTCCAGCAGCAACAGCGCCGCTGACTGCGCGAGCGCGGCGGCAATGACGATGCGCTGCTTCTCGCCGCCGCTCAGTTCGTGAAACGGCCGGTCGGCGAGATGCCCGGTGCCGGTCGCGGCGAGCGCCTCGCGGGCAATGCGGAGGTCATCGGGACCTTCCACCGTGAACACCCCCAGATGCGGGTGCCGGCCCATCAGCACGATCTCGATCGCCGAATACTCGAAGGCGAGTTCTGTTTCTTGCGGCACCACCGCGATGCGCCGCGCCACGTCGCGCCGCGACAGGCGATCGAGCGGCTGGTCGCCCAGCATCACGCGGCCGGCCGAGGGGCGCCGCGTGCCACTCAGCAGGCGCAGCAGCGTGGTCTTGCCAGATCCATTGGGGCCAAGAATGCCGACCAGCGCGCCTGCGGCCAGCCGGACGCTGACGCCATTGACGACCAGCGGGCCGTCTGGCGCGTAGCGGAAAGAAACGTCTTCGGCGGAAAGCACTGCGCGTCTGTTGAAATGTGGATTGTAGCATCAGATACTATTGAAGGCGTCTCGGGTGCCTAGAGTGCCTAAAAGTGCGAATACCAATTCCATGCGACAGCGTCTGAAAACTGCCGGACTTCTTGAGATTGCCGACAAGGTCGAGGCGCGCGAACGGCTGTCGTTCGTTGACGCGGTGACGCTGTTCGCATCGACCGACTTGCTGGCGCTCGGCTGGATCGCCAACCGCGAGCGCGAGCGCCGTCATGGCGGCCGCACCTACTTCAATCACAACTTGCGGCTCGAGGCGACCAACGTCTGTGAAGCGTCGTGCCTGTTCTGCTCGTTCGCGCGGCTGAAGGAAGGCGACCCCGGCTCGCACACCATGTCGCTCGAGCAGATCTTCGCCAAGCTGCGCCAACGCGCCGACCAGCCCCTCACCGAGATCCACATCGTCAATGGCCTGCACCCGGGCTTGCCATTTAGTTACTACACCGACCTGCTGACCGGATTGAAGCAGATCCGCCCCGGCATCCACATGAAGTGCTTCACCGCGGTGGAGATTGCGTTCTTCGCGGATCACTACGGCAAGACCGATCGGCAAGTGCTGCAGGAACTGAAGGCCGCCGGCCTCGACTCGCTGCCGGGCGGCGGCGCCGAGATCTTCGCGCCGCGCGTGCGCCAGAAGATTTGCCACGACAAGTGCGATGGCGCGCGCTACCTGGCGATTCATCGCCTGGCGCACGAACTGGGCATGCGCACCAATGTGACCATGTTGTATGGTCACATTGAGACCACTGAAGAGCGTGTCGATCACCTGCTGCAGACGCGCGCGTTACAGGACGAGACCGGCGGGTTGCAGGCGTTCATCCCGCTGGCTTTCCATCCCGACCACAACCAGATGCGCAAGCTCCCGGCGCCGTCGGCCAGCGAGACGCTGAAGGTGCATGCGGTGGCGCGCCTCGTGCTCGATAACGTCGATCACATCAAGGCCTACTGGATTTCCTGTGGTGTCGAGGTGGCGCAGACGGCGTTGTGGTTTGGTGCCGACGATCTCGACGGCACCGTGCAGGAAGAGACCATTTACCACATGGCCGGGTCATCGACGCCGACATCGTTGTCGACGGACGACATCGAGCAGCTCATCCGCGACGCAGGCCGCGAACCGATCGAACGCGATACGCTCTACAACGTGGTCCGGATTCCTCAAGGGAACCGGCCGGTCGTGGCCGAAGAAGTGGGCTAAGATCGTGTTAGATCGAATGTTGTCGATCAAATAAGGAGAGAGACTTTCATGGCTCATTCACTTCCCGCGCTGCCTTACGATTTCGCGGCGCTCGAACCGCATATCGACAGCCAGACGATGCAGATTCATCACGGCAAGCATCATCAGGCGTACGTCACCAACCTGAACGCGGCGCTCGATAAGCATCCCGAGCTGCACAACCAGAGCCTGGAGGACCTGCTCAAGGGCATCGCCAGTGTGCCCGACGACATCAAGGCGGCCGTGCGCAACAACGGCGGCGGCCACTGGAACCACTCGCTGTTCTGGACGCTGATGGCGCCCGGCGCCGGCGGCGCGCCCACCGGTGCGGTGGCCGATGCCATCACCAGCTCGTTCGGCGATTTCGAGAAGTTCAAGACCGCCGTCAACCAGGCCGGCGCGACGCGCTTCGGCAGCGGCTGGGCGTGGGTGGTCGACAACGGCGGCAAGCTCGAAGTGATGAGCACGCCGAACCAGGACAATCCGCTGATGGAAGGCAAGAAGGCCATTCTCGGCATCGACGTCTGGGAACACGCCTACTACTTGAAGTACCAGAACCGCCGTCCCGACTACATGGGCGCGTGGTGGAACGTGGTGAACTGGGCGGCAGTGAACAAGCTCTTGAAGGGCTAGTCCGATTCGCTTTCTTGCGCTCGTGTGCTTCGTGGTGGCCTTTTCGGTCACCACGCTTGCACAGGAGCCGCCTCGCGTCACCGGCACGCTCTCCAACCTCACCCGCGTCGAGTCGTGGTCGTTCTTCGACCCG